>CAYOAL010000024.1:64797-84065 GCA_964401935.1 uncultured Polyangiaceae bacterium | reverse complement strand
GGCTCCGACTCGGATCCGCGCGCGTTCAACTTCGACGGCGAGTTCAACATCGCCAACCGTGGCCTCCTCGAGTTCATCGAGGTGCTGAAGCTCGACGTGGCCTTCCTCTACGATCTCCTCGGCGCGACGCAGGAGCACAAGATCAAGCCGAAGAAGTTCGCGCAGACCGACATCGACGAGGTCATCATCGGGCACACCAACGAGGCCGAGTACAAGAAGCTCCTGAACAACGAGTTCATGGAGGCTCTCCGCGACCGCACGATCAAGATCGACATCCCCTACATCACCAAGGTGAGCCAGGAGATTCGCATCTACGAGAAAGACTTCAACGCGGAGCGGATCCACGGAAAGCACATCGCGCCGCACACGCTCGAGGTTGCGGCCATGTGGGCGGTGCTGACGCGGATGGAGGATCCGAAGAAGCACAACCTGCAGCTCGTGCAGAAGATGAAGCTCTACGACGGCAAGGTGTTGCCTGGCTACACGCAAGACACCGTCAAGGAGCTGCGCAAGGAGACTACCCGCGAGGGGCTCGAGGGCATCTCACCCCGCTATGTGCAGGACAAGATCTCCAACTGTCTCGTGAGTGAGCAGGGCAACGGGACCATCAACCCGTTCATGGTGCTCAACGAGCTCGAGAAGGGGCTCAGTCACCACTCGCTGATCGTGAACGAGGAGCAGAAGAAGCGCTTCCGCGAGTGCATCGCGATGGTGAAGGACGAATACGAGGACATCGTCAAGAACGAGGTGCAGCGCGCGATCAGCGCCGACGAGGACGCGATCCAGAAGCTCGCCTCGAACTACATCGACTCGGTGAAGGCCTACACCCTGAAGGAGAAGGTGAAGGATCGCTTCACCGGTCAAGACGTGGAGCCCGACGAGCGCCTGATGCGGTCGATCGAAGAGAAGATCGACATCCCCGACAACCGGAAGGACGACTTCCGTCGCGAGATCATGAACTACATCGGGGCCCTCGCGGTGGAGGGCAAGAAGTTCGAGTGGCACACGAACGACCGACTGCGTCGCGCGCTCGAGCTCAAGCTGTTCGAAGATCAGAAAGACTCGATCAAGCTGCAGACGCTCGTGTCCAACGTGATCGACAAGGAGACCCAGGAGAAGATCGACATCATCAAGAGCCGGATGATGAAGTACTTCAACTACAACGAGGTGTCTGCGCGCGACGTGCTCGACTACGTGGCGAGCATCTACGCTCGCGGCGACGTCAAGTAGCGCGCGGACCTTCCTCTCCCGAGCGCTCGACGTCCGAGCGCTCGACGTCCGAGCGCTCGACGTTCGCGCGCTCTGCGTCGGCCCGCTCCGGGCGCGCGGAGCGCGGTGCTTGCTGCGGCGTCCGACGAGACGGGGGGCGCCGGTAGCTCGCGCCTACTCCGCCGCTCGTTGGCTCAGGGGCCGTCGTCGAGGTTTGCGCGGACGCGTGCGAGCTCGTCCTCGAGCGAGCGGACCGTGCGCTTGAGGTCGTCGACCTCTTCGCGGGTGGCGAGTCGAAACACCCGGACGAAGTTTTCTCGCTGCTCCTCGGTGATCTGCTCGAGTCGACCGGGGACGCTCAGCGCAGCCATGAAGAGCTTCATGAACCGCTCGTCTTGTAGGATGGGCGCGACCGCCGGGTGGCTGGCGAGCTTCATGCCCTCCTCGAGGACTTTGTCTTTCAGGCTCATCGTGTCTCAGGCTACCACTTCTCGCTGCGCGGCGGCCTCGGCGCGCCGCTTGACCCACGAGAGCACCAACGGCCAGATCGTGAGCGGGGCGTCGCGGCCCACCAGGATGTCGATGTGTCCCCGTGGGAACACGCGATACGTCTTGTCGGACGACGTCGAGCGCTCGTACGCCGGGCGCACCGCTTCCGGAGGGGCGAGGCCGTCCTCCGAGCCAGCGACGATCAGCAACGGCACGTCGAGCGCCTCGAAGGCGGACGCGAAGCCGTAGAGCACGCCGAGGCGGTGCCCGCTCGCGCGCGCCTCGGCGGCGCGCAAGAACAGCGACCGCATCACCGCCACGCTCCCTCGATCCATCGCCAGCGACATGTGCTGACCGAGGATCCGCGGCTCGAGCGACTTGGGCGCGTAGCCGCGGATGGGGAGGGGGAAGACCGGGCTCTCCACGAACACGCGCAACAGGCGCATCACCTCGCCGACGTTCTTCAGGGGCAGCCCGTCATCGATGTGCACGGCCCTGTCGACGGCGAGCAGCGCGCTGCCCACCCACTCGAGAAACCGCGAGCCGCGTGTGAAGTGATAGGGGCTCCCGAGCGTGATGATGCCGGCGACGTGTTCTGGGATGGCGGGGGCGGCGGCGTAGCTGATCAGACCGCCGAGCGAGTGACCGACGAGGAACACACGCTCGTGTCCCGAGATGCGCTGCACCGAGTCGATCGCGGCGGGCACGTCTTCGCGGACGTAGTCGGCGAGGTCGCGCGGGGGGCGCGCGCCGAGGTGCCGAGACCGGCCGTGTCCCCGCAGATCGAGGTTGAACACGTCGAAGCCGTCGGCGGCGAGGTAGTTGGCGAAGCTGCGCGAGGGGAGGTGCCACGCGTAGCGGTTCTGTCCGTAGCCGTGGATGAGCAGCAGCGCCCCACGCGTCTCGCTCGAGCTCGCGCTGCGCTTGCGGACGAGCGCGAGGGGCACGTCGGGCCGCTTGCCGTGGGCATCGCGCGGGCGCGCGAGGACGATGTCTTTGATGAACTGGCCGAATCGGTCCCCATCGATGGCCTGCTCGACGACGGTGCTATTCAGAATCACGATGGTTCCGGAGACTTAACCGACACAGGATGGCGCGGTATGCTGGCTCATCGAGGCGCACGGATGGTGCGTCCTCGACTGCATCGACACAGATTGGCGCATACTGGCGGCGGGAGTCTTCGCTGCCCGCACTCGACAAACTAGCGCAAACTCCCCGCGCGAGGATCACGTTTGGCTGCAAAAACAACGAATCAGTTTCCAGCTCGTTACGAGCCGATCGAGCAGCTCGGCAAGGGCGGTGGAGGCGAGGTCTGGGCGGCGCGCGACCGGCTCAGCGGAGCCACCATCGCGCTGAAGCTCCTGCGCGAACGGGCCGACGAGGCGGAGATGATGGCCCTCGTGCGGGAGGCGACCTTGCTGTCGGGCATCGAAGGTCTGGGCGTGCCGCGGGTGCTGCACTTCGGGCGGCTCCCCGGGAGCGATCGGGCCTTCATGGTGCGGGAGCTGGTGGAGGGGCGGAGCCTCGCCGACCTGCTCGACGGTGACGGTTCGGTGCGCGCGGCGCTCTCGGTGGTGGCCCAGGCCGCCGACTTGGTGACGCGACTCCATCGGTCGCTGCTCCTGCACGGGGACATCAAGCCGGCCAACATCATCGTCGGTCCCGATGGCAGCGCGACGCTCGTGGATCTGGGTCTGGCCGCGCCGTGGCAAGAAGGTGGCTCCAAACCCGAAGGCCTGACGCCGCGGTACGCAGCCCCGGAGCTCTTCTGCGGCGAGCCGCTCACGCCACAGGCCGAGGTGTTCGCCTTGGGGGCGACCGCCGAAGAGGTGCTGCACCACGCGGGGGGCAGCCTCACCGAGGCGATGCGGGCGGCGGTGACGGCGGTGGTCGAGCGCGCGACGCGTGACCAGCCCGCGGATCGGTTCCCGAGCGCCGATGAGTTCGCGGAGGCGCTGCGTCGAGCGGCTCGCCTCGAGGCCCCCGACGTGCGGAACGGAGGTCGCGTGTGGTCGATCGTCGGGGTCGAGGCCATCGCGGAGGAGCTGCTCCGCGCCATCCAGGCGATGGCCCCAAGCGCGGGCTTGGTGGTGAGCGCGCCCCATGGTGCGGGGGCGAGCACGCTCGTACGGCGCGTGTCGTGGGCGCTCGGGGTGGGGGGCGTGGCGGTGGGACTCATCGATCGCGACGCCAAGGAGTTCGACGTCGCGCTCGACGTGATCGTGGACGGTAGGGATCCGAAGGAGATGGTCTTCATCGTCGACGACGCCGAGACGCGGACGCAGGAGGAGCTCGAGCGGCTCGACGCGTTGCGACAGCGCGGGGCGCGGCTCCTGTTGGTGGTGTCTTCGGAGGCGAATCGCCACAGCCTCCCCGGCGCCACCTTTGGCTTGCTCCAGGTGCCCGGGCTCGATGCCGAGCTCGCCGCGGAGCTCGTCCACCGGATGATCCCGTCGCTGAGCGACAAGCTCGTGCGGTACATCGTGGCCCGCGCGGGGCGGCTCCCTGGCCTCATGCGCGCGGCGGTCGACACGCTGGAGGGCAAGCCCGTCGTGTCGATCGAGGACGTGGAGGGGTATCTCGGCAGCGTGCCCGTGCCTCGCGGCGTGAAGCTCGACGTGGCCGAGATTCACAACCTGCTCGATCGGGGCCTGTTCGATCTCGCCGCGGAGTATCTACAGGCCTACGAGGGTGACCCCTCGGTGCGGGTCGGTCTGGCCCGCGCCAAGCTGGCCATCGGTCGAGCCAAGGCTCAAGACGCACTCCGTGAGCTCAAGCGCATCCAGTCCGACCTGTCTCAGGATGGAGAGGAGGTTGCGCTCTGGCACCTCGAGAAGGCGAGGGCGCACCTCCGCGCCGGAGAGTACGACGACGCGGAGACCCACGCCGGCCTCACGTTGACCCGCCTCGGTGCAAGCGTCCTCGGCGAGGTGGCGGCGGGGAAGCTGCCCGACAATGACGGCGCGAGCATCGGGCCGCGCGTCGCCGAGGCCCTCGCGGTGTGCGGTCTCGCTCAGAGCCTGTCGGCGCGGCACGAAGACGCCACGCGCACGCTTCGACGAGGGGTCGATGTGGCTCGGGGGACCGGCGACGAGCGGGTGCTCGCCATCACGCTCGGGTCGCTCGCGTTCGCGCTGCAACGCGTGGAGAAGCTCGACGAAGCGCAGGCAGCCAACGAGGAGGCGCTCGCGCTCGCGGAGAGCGCGGGCGACGCGGGCCACGTGGCGACCACGCGGCTCAACCTCGGCGGGATCGCCAAGATGCGCGGAGACGTGGCGGCCGCGATCAAGCACCTCGAGGCGGCGGTGGACATGGGGCGCCGCAGCGGACGCCACTCCACGGTGCGCCAGGCCCTGTTCAACCTCGCGAACCTCGACCTCTACCTCGGTCGCCAGGCGCGGGCTCAGAGCTCGACCGATGCGCTCACCAAGGAGCGCAGCTCGCTGCCGGAAGGGCAACAAGCGCAGCTCCTCGGACTCGAGGCCGAGCTCGCCGCGCTCGCCGGAGACATGGACACCGCGCAAGAGCGGTGTCTCGCGTGTGCGACGCTCTACGAGCACCTGCGTCGCTCGGTGGATGCCGCCGAGGCGCGCCTCGAGCTCGTGCTCTTCGCGGTGCGCGCACCGAACCCCAACCTCGCCCTCCTGCAAGAGGAGCTGTTCAAGGCGGAGTCGCTGCTCGGAGACTCGGGGGCGCACCGCGCGCTGCTCCTTCAGGCGCGTGGGCGGGTCGCGCAGCTCGCCGGGGAGCTCGAGCAGGCCAAGGCCGCGTTCGACGAGGCCGTGGAAACGGCGGAGGCGTCGATGCAGCGCGAGTGGTCGTGGCGCAGCCTCGCCGCGCGGAGCGACGTGCACCGGGCGCTCGGGGACGACGCGGCGGTGGAAGCCGACCGCCGCGCTGCGCTCGCGGTGCTCGAGGAGATCGCGCAGTCGCTGCCTCGCGACCTCCGGGAGGTGTACTGGAACGAGCCGCGCCGACGGGTGCTGCGCCAGGCCCCCGAGCCGTCCATCGCGACCGCGTCGTCGCGCGCGGTGCTCGATCCCACCACCGACATCGACGCGCCGACCCAGATCGCCGGGCTCCGGGAAGACCGCCTCGCGCGCGTCCTCGAGATCAACCGGGCCATCGCCGGCGAGCACGACCTCGAGCGCTTGCTCGAGAAGGTGACCGATCACGCCATCGCTCTGCTCTACGCGGAGCGCGGCTTCGTGCTCCTTCGAAGCCGCAGCGACAAGGACGCGCTCAGCGTGCATGCGGCGCGAGACCGGCATGGGGCCGATCCGCACGCGCGCTTCTCCAGATCGATCGCGGAGCGCGTGGTTCAGACCGGAGAGCCGTTCGTCGCCGTCGACGCGGCGAGCGACGATCGGGTCGCGAGCTACGTGTCCGTTCACTCCCTGATGTTGCGCTCCGTGGCCTGTGTGCCGATCCGCTCGCGCTCGGACGTGATCGGCGCGCTCTACCTCGAGACGCGCCTCAGGCCCGGTGGCATGTTCAAGGACGAGCTCGCCACCCTCAGCGCCTTCGCCGACCAGGTGGCGATCGCCATCGAGACGGCGCGGCTGGTGTCGGAGAACCGTGAGCGCGCGGCGCAGCTCGAGGAGGCGAACCGCGAGCTCGAGGCGGCTCGGGCCAAGCTCGAGGAGAACTTGGGGCGGCGCACCGAGCAGCTCAAGACAACGCGTCAGAGCCTCCGATCGGCGCGCGAGGTGATCCGTGGGCACTTCGGCTATGGAGGCATCGTCGGCACCTCGAGCGCGATGCGCCGCGTGTATGCCATCGTCGACCGGGTGAAAGATGCCGACGTGCCGGTGCTCCTCACCGGAGAGAGCGGCACCGGCAAGGAGGTCATCGCGCGGGCCATTCACAACGCGGGGCCACGCGCCAAACAGAAGATGGTGGGCGTGAACTGCGGCGCGATCCCCGAGCACCTCCTCGAGAGCGAGCTGTTCGGGCACATGCGGGGCGCGTTCACGGGGGCCGACCGCGACAAGAAGGGCCTCTTCCGCGAGCTCGATGGCGGCACCATCCTCCTCGACGAGATCGGGGAGATGCCGCAGAAGATGCAGGCCGGGCTCTTGCGGGTGCTCCAGGAGAAGGTGGTGCGGCCGGTGGGAGGCACCCGCGAAGAGGCGGTGAACACCCGCGTCATCGCCGCGACCCACCGACATCTCGCTGAGATGGTGAAATCGGGAGCCTTTCGCGAGGACCTCTATTACCGGCTCAACGTCATCGAGATTCGCGTGCCGTCGCTGCGCGAGCGCCTCGAGGACGTCCCCATGCTCATCGACCACTTCCTGCGGCTCTTCGCCGCTCGCTACAGCCGCGATCGCCGCACCGTGTCGCGGGACGCGCTCAAACGGCTCACGAGCTACGGCTGGCCGGGCAATGTGCGTCAGCTCGAGAACGTGCTCCTCAACGCGTGGATCCTGAGCGACGAGCCCGAGCTGCTGCCCGACGACTTCGAGCTCCCGGACGACAGCCCGCTCGCGCCGCCAGCCGGCGGCCACAGCGAGGTCCGGTCGCGGCCAGAGTCGGTCGACGCGGCAAAGGAGCAGGAGAAAGACCGGATCCTCGAAGCGCTCGCCGCGAGCAACTGGAACCGAGCGAAGGCCGCGAAGCTCTGCGGCATGCCGCGCCGGACGTTTTACCGCCGGCTCAAGAAGTACAACATCCAGTGAGCCTCACCGCTCCGCCGTCCCCCTCGGGAGCCCGATCGAGTATCTTGTCGCCATGCGCACGAGCATCCTCCTCGGAGCCCTCGGCTTCGCGTATCTGTTGGCCGCGATGGCCTGTGGTGCGCGGTCCGAGCTTCCCGTTCCGCGCGAGCGCGGCCCGGTGGGCGACGGAGGAGGCCCGCCCGACTGTGTGGTCTTCAACTCTTCGGCGGAGCTCGCGCCTCTCGACGTGTTCATCATGCTCGACGCCTCGGGCTCCATGGGCTTCCCCACCGGGGACGGGTTCCCGAAGTGGCTGGCGGTGCGCAACGCGCTCGACGCGTTCTTCTACGATTCCGAGTCTCGGGGCATCAACGTCGCGCTCTCCTTCTTTCCGATCATCCAGGAGACGGTGCCGGAGCTCTGCCAGAGCGACGCCACCTGCAACCTCGCGGGCGCGTGCAAGCCGCTCAAGGTGTGCCCAACCTCGGGGAACCAGTGCCAGACCGACGAGCACTGCGAGGAGGAAGGGTTTGGCGACCGCTGCGAGCCGCTCGGGATGTGCTCGCTGGTGCCCATCCAGTGCATCGCTGGCGTCATCGAGTGTGAGATGGGGCAGGGGGTGTGCGAACCGCTCGGATTCTGCGAGAACCGCTTCACGTGTCCCGCGCTCGCCTACCAGCTCCCGGTCGTCGACGTAGGGATGCTCCCAGATGCCGCGTTCGGTCTGCTCAACGCCATCGACACGACGAGCCCCGACGGTGGCACCCCGACGTTGCCGGCGCTCACCGGAGCCGTCGATCACGCCGTTTTGCACGCCAGCCAGAACCCCGGCAACAAGGTGATCGTCGTGCTCGCGACCGACGGTCTGCCCACCGCGTGCGACGAAGACATCTACGCAGGCAACGACGAGCAGGCGATCGCGAACCTGGTGGAGGTGGCGACGGGTGGGGCCGAGCGTGGGGTCCAGACCTTCGTGATCGGCGTGTTCAGCCCCGAGGAGCAAGACGCAGCGGAGGGCAGTCTCGACGCCATCGCCCTCGCGGGGGGCACCGGCGCCGCCTTCCTCGTAGACTCCAGCGGCTCGGTGTCGAACGAGTTCCGCGAGGCGCTCAACGAGGTGCGCTTGACGGCGAAGGCGTGTCAGTTCGATCTCAGCCCCTCCGACGAGCCCATCGACTACCGCGGAGTTTGGGTGAAGCTCACGCGCGGCGGTGAGGATGTGTGGATCGAGCGCGTCGACTCGGAGGAGAGCTGCGATCCCATCAACGGGGGCTTCTACTTCGACCCCCCCCTCGGGGGCCCGGTGCCTCCGAGCACGGTGCTGCTCTGCCCGGCGACCTGCTCCCTCCTTGGAGCCTCGCCCAACCGTACGGTCGAGATCTACACGACGTGTGGGCCTTCTGACCGCTGAGGCCCGCTGCTGCCAAGCTGCCGTCGGCTGGGTCAGGGGGTCGCCGTGGGTGGGTGGGCCGCGAGCAGCACCTCGTAGGGGGCGTGGTCGCTCGTGCCCGTGTCCTTCAGCACGCGTGCAGCGGTCACGGTGGTTGCGAGCTCGTTCGACACGAGGGTGTAGTCGATGCGCCAGCCGCGGTTGTTCTGCTTCTCTTGTCGCCACGGGGGCCACCACGTGAACAGCGTGTCGTCGTTGGGGTGCAAGAGGCGCAGGGTGTCGGTCAGACCGGTGTCGAGGAGCGCGTCGAGGAGGGCACGCTCGGGCTCGGTCTGCCCGATCGCGGACGCGTTGCGCTGGCGTGGATGAAGATCCATCGGGCCCCGTGTCACGTTGAGGTCGCCCGCGAGCACCACCTTCTTTCCCGCTTCTCCGAGCTCGGCGGCGTGAGCCACCAACGCGCGCAGAAACCGCTCCTTCGCTTCGTAGTCCTTGTTTCCGTTGGGCACGTACACCGACGCAAACACCCAGTCATCGAGCTCCGCTTCCACGATCCGGTGCTCGATGTCGAACGGCGGGCTCGAGGTGACGAGCGGTCTCTGCCAGAAGGCGCGCCGCACGTGCAGGCTCACGCCCGAGTAGCCTCCCGGGCCGCCATGCCACACGTTCTGGTAGTCGGGCAGCCCCGTCAGGGGCTCAGGCACCTGGGCCCGCGTGGCCTTGATCTCCTGGAGGCACACCACATCGGGTCGGCTCGTGGCGAGCCACGCCTTGAGATCTTCGAAGCGCGCGCGCAGCCCGTTCACGTTCCAGGTGGCGATCTTCATCGGCGCTCGCAACGGGCGGCTCGCGTGGCTATGCTCACGCTGTGAGATCGCTCTTCCCGAGAGGCATGGCGCCCGCCGCGCACCGGTTCTCGCTCGTTCTTGGCTTCGTGCTCGCGGCCTGCGGAGGCTCCGCTTGCGGCGGCAAGGCCGTCATCGATGGGGAGCCGTCGACCACCACCACCACGAGCTCGTCGTCGGGAGGTGGCTCGATGGGCGGCGGAAACATCCGAAGCATCGAGCTCGACAGCGCGTTCGGTTTCGCCGACTGTTTCCCGGGCGGAGGAGGCGGGGAGCTCGACGTGGAGTTCGAGATGACCTTCGTCAACGCCGGCACCGAAGCGGCGACGCTCGTGATCGAGGAGGCGCGTATCCAAGGGATGGCTGGCGTCACCACATTCGCGGTAGCGCCGGCCTCGGTCTCCGTCTCGGCGAACAGCACCCAGTCCTTCGAGTTCGTGAAGGACGGCCCGGGGGCGGGCACGCGCGGTTGCCAGTGGTGCAACGCGATCGACGCGCAGCTCGAGGTCGAGTTCACCATCGACGGTGCGGCGAGGACGTTCTCGGACGCGTTCGACAGCATCAGCTGCTCCTTCTGACCCCGCGGCGTTGCGCGGTCGCACCTCCGGGAAACTCAAGACCTGACCAGAAAACACCGGGCTCTCCGAAGCGCGCTTGGGGGTTAGGGCCCCAAGCGCAACGCGGTGGGACGGGGGACCCAGGCGGAGCGTGGGGGGAGTGTGCCGCAGCACCCTCCAAGAAACTCAGTTCACGGTGGCGGCCGAAGGCGCGTCGCTGCGTGTGTGGTCGCTCGGGAGCCGAGCGTTGCGCCGCGCGAGGCCAGCCGCCACGAACCGCGTGAACAGCGGGTGCGCTCGCAGCGGCTTGCTCTTGAACTCGGGGTGAAACTGGCACCCGACGAAGTAGGGGTGATCCGCGAGCTCGATCATCTCGACCAGGCGCTTGTCGGGGGAGAGCCCGCTCAACGCGAGACCCGCGTCTTCGAGCTCTGCGCGATACTCGTTCGACACCTCGTAGCGATGGCGATGCCGCTCGCTGATGCTGGTCGACTCGTAGATCGACTCGGCGAGCGTGCCCTTCTTGATCACGCAGGGGTACGCGCCGAGCCGCATCGTGCCGCCCTTGTCGACCACACCGTGCTGATCGGGCATCAGATCGATCACGCAAGTCTCTCCGTCCTTGTCAAACTCCCGGGAGTTGGCGCGCGGCAGCTTGCAGACGTTGCGCGCGTACTCGACCACGGCGAGCTGCATCCCCAGGCAGATGCCGAAGAAGGGGACTCCGTTCTCTCGCGCGAAACGGATGGCGTCGATCTTTCCCTCCGCGCCGCGGTCGCCGAAGCCCCCCGGGACGAGGATGGCGTCGAGCTCCGAGAGCAGCTTGGCGGGGCCATCCTTCTCGATCTGCTCACTGTCGACATAGGTGAGATCGACCCGGACGTCGTGGTGGAGCCCTCCGTGGATGAGGGCTTCGTGGAGCGACTTGTACGCGTCCTTGAGGTGCACGTACTTGCCCACCACGCCGATCTGAACCGAGCCTCCACCGGGGGTCTTGAAGCGCTCGGCGATCTGTCGCCAGCGGCTCAGATCGGGTTGGCGCGACCAGATGTTGAGCAGCTCCACCAACGCCTCGTCGAGGCCCTCACCGTGCAGGGCGAGCGGGACCTCGTAAATACAGTCGACGTCGACCGCGCCGATCACGTGCTCCACGCGCACGTTGGAGAAGAGCGCGATCTTCTCCTTCAGCGACTTGGGGATCGCGCTGCCGGCGCGGCAGAGCAGCATGTCGGGCTGGATGCCGATCTCCCGCATCTTCTGAACCGAGTGCTGGGTCGGCTTCGTCTTCAGCTCTCCGGCGGTGGGGATGTACGGCACCAAGGTGACATGAACGCTCACCGCGTTCTGTGGCCCGGCCTCGATCTTGAGCTGGCGCAACGCCTCGAGGAACGGCAGCGACTCGATGTCGCCCACGGTGCCTCCCACCTCCACGATCGCGACGTCGACTCCCTCGGCTGCTTGGAGCACGCGGGTCTTGATCTCTTGGGTGACGTGAGGAATCACCTGCACTGTCGCGCCGAGGTACTCACCGCGCCGCTCCTTGCTGATCACCGCCTCGTAGATCTTGCCGGTGGTGAAGTTGCTCTCGCGGGTCATGGTGGCGCTGGTGAAGCGCTCGTAGTGCCCGAGATCGAGATCGGTCTCCGCGCCATCGTCGGTCACGAACACCTCCCCGTGCTGGTACGGAGACATGGTCCCCGGATCCACGTTGATGTACGGATCCAACTTGACGTTGGTCACGCGCAGACCACGCGCCTCCATCAACGCGCCGATGCTTGCGGCGGCGAGGCCCTTACCGATCGAGGAGACGACTCCCCCGGTTACGAGAATCAGCTTGGTTTGCCTGCTCATCGGATGTGGCTCCCCAAGATGGCGCGGGGGGTGAGGTCGGCCATCGACTGGCCGCGATAATAGGCGCCGTCGGCGTCGCGTCAAGCGACGTCTTTGCAGCGCCGTAGTTCCGGGGCTATTCGACATGTCGTGCTCATCGCCCGGCTGCAGGTGGTCGAGATGGCGACCCCGGTCGTCGCCCTCGGTGTCGACGACACCTTCTATGACGTGGCGGCGCTCGAAGAGGCGTGGCGGCTCGACGCGGTGAGCCCAGGATGCGACTTCCACACCCGCGTGGTGGCGGCACGCTGTGCGGGCCTCCACGAGCTCGACGCCCGGCTCCGCGCTTCGTCACCGCCGCGCGAAGCGCGCATCGCGCCCGACGATCTGCTCCCGTTGCCGCCGTGCGACACCGAGCGCTGCGCTGCCTTCGTGTGCCGCCCCCGCGCCGAGCAGGGTGAAGAGCCAGCCTTCGAACGCGACGACCCGCGCTTGTTCTTCGGGGTGGGGCAGCCGGTACCGCACCCTCGCGATCGTTCGCCGGGGGTGCAGGTGAGCCTGTCGGTGCTGGTCGGCGACGATCTGTTCCGCGCCACGGCGAGAGAGGCGGCGCGCGCGCTCCTCGGGGTCACCCTCCACCTCGACTGGGGACCGCGCGCCCCCTCCGTGTTGGGCCCCGCCTTGTGGGTCGGGCCGTCGCTCCGCGCGCTCGAGCGGCTGTCGCTCCGTCTGAACGTGGAAGAGCGGTGGCATGAGGCGCCCGCCCTTGGGGGGCCCTTCGCCCCCGCCGAGGTGCTCGCCTACATCAGCCAACACGCGCCCCTCCGGGCTGGCGACGTCGTCTCTCTCGGCGGCGCGCTCCCCGGCGCCGTGCCGGCACCCCTCGGGCTGCGCCTCACCGCCGCGCTCCCACCGCTCCTGCGGCTGACCGCGTGGACGACCGAGGGGCCGCCGCCGGTGCCCTGGCGCGCCGTCTGAGGCCGGGGAAGCGAGCGGGTCAGAACGAGCCGATGACGCCGATCCCGGTCTGCGTGGGCGTGACGACCGGGGCCACCATCCAGCTCGTGGCGGGTTTCTCTGCCGGTGCGTCGGCCTCCGTGGTCATGAAGATGCCTTCGCCGATCAGGCCGAGACCGCCCGCTTGGGCGATGCCGTCGATGACGAGGAGGATGCCTCGAATCCAGAGGATGGCACCGCAGTCGGGATCGTCGGGCGCGCAGCCGTTCTGGGCCACGGCGATCCAAGGCCCCACGATCGGCACGAGCATCGCGTCGGCGCCGGGGACGTCGTCCCAGGTGAGGGCAGAGGCCACGGTGATGCCGTAGGCGGCGAGCGTGACGAAGCTACCCCCGAGGATGAGGGGGAGACGCACCGACGAGGGTGGGTAGCGCCTCATCGAGGCCTCGTCGCCAGCGTCCTCTCGGGGCGACTCGTCCGAGGTGGTGGAGCGCGCCTTGGGCGCGACCGGCTTGGGCGCGTCGGGGCTCGGCGTGCCTGGGCTCTCTTCCGCGTCGACCGGCGTCTGCGCGTGAGCTCCGATGCTCGCCGCGAGCGTGGTGAGCGCCAACGTGCCCGCGACCCAGCGGGTCATCGCTTCTTCCCGCCGCCTTCCGCGGGGGCGTCGTCGATCTTGATCTTCCAGGGCATCTCCTTTTTGCCCTCGAAGGGGGGGATGATCTCGCCGATGAACGCGTTCTTGATGCACGCCTTGCCGCGTTCGCTCCCGTCGTTGAACGTGTAGCCGAGATCGACGTCCACGATGCGTCCCTTGGGACCATCGAAGATCGCCGTGATCTCGCCCTCACCCGACACGGCGCCTTCTTTGGCGCAGTCGCCCACCTTGCGGGCGCCTCGCTTGAGCACGATGGTGGCTGCCTCCTCGTCGAACTGGAGGCCCGTCTCCGCCATCATCGCGTTGATCTCTTCCTCGGTCGGCTCTTCTTCTTCGCGTCGCGGCTGGTCCGACGCGTCCTCGACCTTCTTGTCCCCGCCGCCGCAGCTCGCGCCGGTGAACGTCACCGACGCGGTCAGCAGCAAGGAGAGTCCGATGTGTAGTGTGGAGTTCATGCGTCGCCTCTCTGTGTCTGGCGGCTGGCGCGGACACGTCGCGCGCTCGCGCCTCTGGCTCTGGATACGACGGCCGGGGCCTTCGACTCGGCTCACCCCATAGCCCTGCTGATGAACCGGGGGAAGGACGATGCACCGACGAGCCGTCGCGACTCGCACGCTCCGATCGCGCGCGAGGCCCGAGCTCGTGGCCCCGCTGACCCTCGTCGCCAAGCCGGTCCGCGGTCACGGCGACCCTCGCACGACACGGCACGTCACGAGGCCGCCGTCGACGCGAGCGCGCGTGAACAACTGTTCACACGAGGTGTGACGTCAGCGTCAGGCGCGGGCAGGCCCGCCCTCGTCGCCGAGAGGCCACGGCGCCGCGCCCGAGAGCGCCCGGGGCGGATGGGTCAAGGCCGGGCTCTCGCCGAAGCCCGCTGGTGGGGCCCCGCGCGCCGCTCCAGCAACCTCAGTCGAAGTCGCGCATCTGACGCCGCATCTTGGCCAGCGCCTGCTCCTGGAGCTGGCGGATGCGCTCGCGCGACAGTTGGTACTTGTCGCCGATCTGCTTGAGCGTGAGCTCGCTCTCGTTGTCGAGACCGAACCGCCACCGGATGATGTTCGACTCGATGGGGGTGAGCTTGGTCAAGAGGCGCTGGACTTCGTCGGTCCAGTACTGACCAGCGAGGCGATCGAAAGGCGACAGCGCGTCCTCCTCTTCGAGGAAGTCGACGAACTTGCGGCCGTCTTCGTCGCCGACCGGGCGGTCGAGCGAGAAGGGGGCATCGGCGCAGAAGCCGCGCACCTTGTCGAGCTTCTCTCGCGCCACACCGGTGGCCTCCTCGAGCTCGTCGAGGGTGGGCTCGCGGCCGAGCCGCGCGAGCGACGCCTGCGTGGCGCGGGCCACGCGGTTGTACGTGTCGAGCATGTGCACCGGGATGCGTACCGCGCGTCCCTTGTCGGCGAGCGCCCGGTTGATGGCGTGCCGGATCCACCACGAGGCGTAGGTGGAGAAGCGATACCCGCGACGGTGATCGAAACGCTCCACCGCCTTCATGAGGCCGATGTTGCCCTCTTGGATCAGATCGATCAGCGGCATCTTGCCGCGGTTGTAGCGGCGAGCGATCGACACCACGAGGCGCAGGTTGGCCTTGACGAAGCGATTCTTGGCCGTGAGCTGATCCTCGTAGCTCGCCTGGATGCGGCGGAGATAGCGGCGGTAGGTGGGGTTCGCCGCGACGTGAGGCACGGCCACTCCGGCCACGGTCTCGCGCCACGACACGTCGTCGGGCTGGCGACCGATGTCGTGCGCGATGCGCCACGCACGCGCAACCCACAGCCGGTCGGTGTCCGGCAGCTGAACCTGGTGGGCCAGCTTTCGGCAGAGCTCGGTGTACTCGCGCGCCTTCTTTGCGCCGATGTTCTTGCGGCGAAGGACCTTGAGGATCTCCTCGATCTCGGGCGCCTGAACCTTCTCCGGATCGGCAGCGAGCACATCCTCCTGCAGGGCGGCGAGGATGTAAGGTGCGGCGGGGAGATACGACAGGAGGTTCACCCAGTGCGTGACCTCCGCCTGCTCGACGTTGATGGCGGCCTCGATCTCTTCGTCGTGGCCCATCACGGGGTGGCTCGCCATGTCACGGAAGTACCGAGCCAGCATGGTGTCGCCGCTCACGCGGCGCGCTTCGGTGGGCTCCTCGGGCACCGTCGAGACGGGACCGGCGTGCGACGCCGGTGGCTCGCTGCTGCGACGACGAACCTCGGTGGTCTCGTCGTCGTCGGCAGTGATGAGTTCGGGAAGGTCGTGGATTGCAGCGGCGGGCTTGCTCATGCTCGTTACCTCGGAGGCTGAGGCGGCGCGGGTGCGGGACGCCGGGGAGTCGCTCGGGGAGACGCGACGGGGGGTGCCGACCCGAGGTCGGCCTGCGTGCTGGGTGGCCAACTTCACGTCGACGCGCGGTGCGCGCGTTGCAGATCGGCGGCCGCCGGAACGGCGGCGCTTGCCGTCATGGCTGCGCTTGGGTGACTCGACGGTAGAAGTGGTGGCCATGTTCGTGTTGCGGGCGGTCGTTTGGGGGGCGGTGGATGAGAGGCGTTGAGGAACGGGGGTCGGAGGAGGCTGCTGGGCTGGACGTCGATCGAGAGGATCGAGAGGTTGGGTGCGTGCGTTTTCTCTGGATTCAGTTTCGCAGACCGTGAATGCTTAGGTGAGGGGGGGTAGGTCTGCGGGATACGAGCTGTCGGCAGGGGTCGGGATTCGCGGCGGGGAGCACGTAGGCTTTTCTTGCATGAGTGATGCCGCTCGCGAGGGGCCGTCCATGAGTGGTACGTGGAAGGCAAACTGGATCACGTGACGGGAAATCGGGAGACGGGCAGGTTCGCGGCTTTGGACACCCGTGAGGCATGACGCCCGCACGTGGACCGGTATTCAACCGACGGGTTGCGCTCAGAATTCCGCAGAATCTCTTGGGATGGGGCTCCTTCTGGGACGGGATTCGCGCTCGCGGAAAAAATCGGGTGAATTCTCACGTGAAAATCGTACGGTCACGAGGGGGCGCCGGTTTCAGCGCGAGCGCGGGACAGGGGGGGCAACGTTCGAGAAACAAGGGGCGTGTCCGACTTGGTCATCGGGATTTGCAAGACGAATGCCACGAGCCTGGGCTGGAAGCGTGCGGCAAGGTCTCGATTCAACTACGCATGACGACGCACAAAGCTTTCGTCAACTGCCTGTAAACTTGTGCATCTTCAGCCGCTGCCGCACCCACCAGATCGGCTAGGCGCGGATTCGTTTCGCACCACCGTGACACCGTTGACGCGCCTCCCGGCCGGGCTGGCCCATCGAGGGCCACCAGCGAGGGTCGCGAGGGGATGTGGGTATGTGTGTGTGGTGAGTGCGCTGCAGCTCACGCCCCGTGGCGTGGGGCGCTCAGTGCGGCGCGTATCCCGCAGCGTCCCTGCAAGACCTGCGACAAACGGAGACGCCCGCTCCGTGGGCACCCGCTCGCGCTCATGGTCCACCTGTTGCGCGTGAAGCGCCCACCGGGGTGGCGCGAGGGGTCAGAACTGCTCGAGGAACCGCGGATCGTTCTCGTACAGGAGCTTGATGCTCGGGATGCCGTAGCGGAGCATCGCGATCCGCTCCACCCCCAGGCCGAACGCGTAGCCGCTGAAGCGATCGGGATCGATCCCACAGTGGGTGAGCACCTCGGGATGGATCATCCCGCAGCCCAACACTTCGAGCCAGCCGGTCGCCTTGCACACGCGACAAGCGGCGCGTGACGGCTCGCCCACCTTGCAGAACGGGCAACCGATGTCGACCTCGGCGCCTGGCTCGACGAAGGGGAAGTAGCTCGGCCGAAATCGCACCGGGGTGCCTTCGCCGTAGAGCGCCTCCGCGAAGGCGGTCAGCACGCCCTTCAGCTCGGCGAGGCTCACGTCGACGTCGACCAGGAACCCTTCGATCTGGTGGAACATGGGGGAGTGGGTGAGGTCGTCATCGCGCCGGTACACCGCGCCCGCGCTCACCACGGCCATCGGTGGTTGGCGCGTGCTCATGACCCGGATCTGGGTGTTGCTGGTGTGGGTGCGGAGCAGCGTCGCCGCGTCGCGGCGGCTCCCGTCGCCGCCGTGCACGTCCACCCAGAACGTGTCCTGCATGTCGGTCGCCGGGTGATCCGGCGGAAAGGCCAGCTTCGTGAAGTTGTTCTCCTCGAGCTCCACCTCGGGGCCCGACACCACCTCGAAGCCGAGATCGCGAAACACCGTCAACAGGTCGTCGCGGGCTTGGTGGACCGGGTGCAGGTGCCCTCGGCCGAGGCTCAGTCGGCCGGGGAGGGTAAGATCCCAGGGCCGCGCGTCGAGCTCGGCCTGGCGCGCGGTGCTCGCGAGCCGGTGGAGATGTCGTGCGAGGGCGCTCTCCACCTGCTGCTTGAAGGCGTTCACGCGAGCGCCCACCTGCGGACGCGCGTCGGCCGGCACGTGACGCATCAGCGCCAGCACCTTGGTCAACGCGCCCTGCTTCTTGCCGAGCACCTTGGCGTAAGCGTCGCGCAGCGCCGGTTCGTCCGTGGCCGCGGCGAACGCGTCCTGGTACTCGGTGCCGAGCGCGGCGAGACCTTCCTCGATGGCCTGAGCCGGATCGTCGGGCACCGTCACGCTCCGGACGACCTACTTGCCGGCGGTGTCCACGACGGCCTTGAAGGCGGCCGGGTCGTGGATGGCGAGATCGGCGAGCGACTTGCGATCGAGCCCGATCTCCGCGTTCTTGAGCGCGTGGATGAGGCGACCGTACGTGGTGCCGTTGATGCGGGCCGCGGCGTTGATGCGCGTGATCCACAGGCGACGCATGTCTCGCTTGCGGAGCTTGCGCCCGATGTAGGCGTATTTCCACGCCTTACGCAGCACCTCCACCGCTTGACGGTGCCTGTTCTTACGCCCTCCAGAGAACCCTTCGGTCTGTTTGAGGACGCGATTACGACGACGGCGTGCGACGAATCCACGCTTGACTCGAGCCATGTGAGCCTCCTGCGCGCTTGCGCGAAAATCCGGGTGTTTGGTTGTGAAGGGCGAGCCCCTTCACGGCTGAGACGACAGGGAAGAGAGTTGAACGAGTCCTACAGATAAGGGAGGAGGATCTCGAGCCGCTTCTGCATCCCCGCCGAGACGAGGCCGCTCGCGCGCAAGCGTCGGTTGTGCTTGCGCGTCTTGCTGATCATTCCGTGACGATGGCCCGCGTGGTAGCGCTTGAACTTGCCAGAGCCGGTCTTCTTGAACCGCTTGGCCGCCGCTCGGTTGGTCTTCATCTTCGGCATGATCGTCTCTTTCAGCGTGAAATTCGGATCTTCGCGTGTTGCGCGGTGACGCTCCCTCGGGCCGCCCACCCCACCAGGAGTGAGCCGTTCAGGACGCCCTCGGGATGCGAAGGGCGCGAATAGGAGCAAAGCGTTCGGCTGGTGTCAAGTGCTTCAGGCTTTTGGGGGCGATGCTTGTCTGCTACCACGCTTGTCCTATGTCTCCTATGTCGAAGGACGGCGCGAAGGAACCGCGGGAGGCGACGCCCGCGGGCGAGCCTCGAGACGCACCGACGCCGCGCCCGGTCGAGGGAGGGGCGCAGGGCGAGGGAGGGGCGCAGGGCGAGGGAGGGGCGCCGGTCGAGGGAGGGGCGCAGGGCGAGGGAGGGGTGCAGGTCGAGGGAGGAGCTCCGGTCGAGGGAGGAGCTCCGGTCGAGGGAGGAGCTCCG
>CAYOAL010000024.1:18274-64697 GCA_964401935.1 uncultured Polyangiaceae bacterium | reverse complement strand
GGTCGAGGGAGGAGCTCCGGTCGAGGGAGGAGCTCCGGTCGAGGGAGGAGCTCCGGTCGAGGGAGGGGCTCCGCCGACGCTCCCGTCCGACCTCATGGCGGGCCGGGGAGGACCGGCGTCGGGGGTGCCGACGCCGAGCCCCAAGGCCGAGAAGAAGCAGGACCTTCGTGGGCGGCCGTTCGGTCGGGCCCAGCACGCCGTCTCGGAGATGGCCCTTGGCACCTGGGGCCTCACCGGCGAGGCGTACGGTCCGGTGTATCACCGCGAGGTCGATCGGGTGATCGATCGCGCGATCGAGCTCGGGATCACGCTCTTCGACACCGCGGACGTGTACGGCGGGGGGAAGATGGAGGAGAAGCTCGCCGAGCGCCTCGATCCGTCCGAGCACTGGGTGATCACCAAGCTGGGGACGAGCCTCTCGGAGCAGCCACCGAAGAAGCGCTTCGACGCGGCGTATCTGCGCGAGGCCTTCGAGAGGAGTCGCGAGCGACTGCAGCGGGAGCGCCTCGACGTGGTCCTCTTGCACAACCCGTCGCTCGCCGCGCTCGATCGAGACGAGACGGTGGGGGTGATGCGAGAGCTCGTCAAGGAGGACGCGCTCCGCTACTGGGGCGTGAGCTGTGGCTCGGCCGAGGTGGCGGAGAAGGCGATCGAGCGGTGCGCGGACGTGATCATGCTCCCCTACAACCTCTTCTTTCAGGGCGACCTGCACCGCATCGCGGACCGCGTGGCCGGAACCGAGACGGCGGTGCTCGCGCGCTCGGTGCTCAGCCATGGCCTGCTCGCCGGGCACTGGTCGAAGTCGAAGGTGTTCTTCGACAACGACCACCGGAGCCGTCGGTGGACCCAAGACGAGGTGCGCCACCGCATCGAGCAGCTCGCGGCCGTCCGGCACCTCGTGGGGGGAGAGGTGATCACGCTGCGGGCCGCGGCGCTGCGTTTCGTGCTCGCCAACGGGCTCATCACCAGCGCCGTGCTCGGCGTCCGCTCCGTGACCCAGCTCAACCAGCTGATCCACGAGGCTGGCGAGGGGCCCCCCTACCTCGACGACGCGGCCTTGGCCGAGCTGCCAGCACGCCTCGAGGCGGTGGGGCTCTCGCTGTGAGCGCGATCCGCATCGACGCAGGGCCGGAGCTCGAGGCGATGGTGGCCATCGCGCTCGAGGCCAGCGCGCGGGTGGCCGAGCGCTACGCCGAGCACCTCGAGGCGGGCGTGGCGGTAGAGATGAAGCGACCGGGCGACCCGGTCACGGTGGCCGACAAGGAGGCCAACGAGATCATCTGCGCCGCGCTCTCTCGTCGCTTTCCCGAGGCCGCCGTGGTCGCGGAAGAGAGCGCGCCTCCGGCCGCCGAGCTCGCCGCGATCCTGTTGAGCCCGCGGGTGTTCTTCGTGGATCCGCTCGACGGCACGCGCGAGTTCGTGGACAAGAACCCGGAGTTCGCGGTGATGATCGGTCTGGCGGTGGAAGGGAGGGCGGTGGCGGGGGTGGTGGCGACGCCCACCGACGGTCGCGTGGTGGCGGGGCGCGTGGGGCAGCACGCCTTCGTGCAAGCGGCCGACGGGAGCCGCGATCTCGTGGCGGTGAACCCCCGCGGCACCTTCACCGACGCGAAGCTCTTGGTGTCGCGCTCCCATCGTCCCGCGATCGTGGAGCCGCTCTGCCGCCGCCTCGGGATCCCGGAGCTGCTCCCCTGCGGCTCGGTGGGGGTGAAGGTCTTGCGGCTCATCGAGCAGCACGCGGACGTGTACGTGCACGCGGGCGGCGGTCTCAAGCGCTGGGACACGTGTGCGCCGGAGGCCATCCTCGTCGCCGCCGGGGGACGCATGAGCGATCTCGACGGTGCGCCCATCGACTACGGGAGCCGCGACCTCCACCTCCGGCGCGGCCTCGTGGCGACCAACGGCGTCCTCCACCCGGGCGTGCTCTCGGCGGTGGGCTGGGCGGAGCGCGAGGCGGCGCGCCTCCGACGCTCCAGCCGCTGAGATGGCAGAGGCGTGGCGGTCATCTCCGGATGGAGTGTAGGCTGCGCGGATGGCCATCGTCCTGATCACCGGCACCGCGAGCGGGATCGGCCTGGCCACCGCCATCGCTTGCGCAACCCACGGGTTCGACGTGATCGCCACGATGCGCGATCTCGGGCAGAGCGAGCAGCTGCTCGACGAGGTGCAGCGGCGTGGGCTCGGTCCGCGCTCCCAGCGGGAGGATCGCGGCCAAGGCGAGGGGGGCGGGGTGGTGCACGTCGAGCAGCTCGACGTGACCGCGCGCGGGGTGGGACCGAAGGTGCGTGAGCTGGTGCTGAAGTATGGCCCGATGGAGTGCCTCGTGAACAATGCCCGCATGGCGGTGGGGGGGGTGTTCGAGGAGACCTCCGAGAGCGACCTTCGAGAGCAGTTCGAGACGAACGTGTTCGGCCTCATGGCGGTGACGCGCGCCGTCTTGCCCTCGATGCGAGCCAACCGCCGCGGGCGGATCGTGAACGTGTCCAGCATCTCGGGTCGCATCGGTCTGCCTGGCGTCGCGGTGTACGCTGCCACCAAACACGCGGTGAGTGGCTTCAGTGAGGCGTTGCGTCACGAGGTGGCCGCGTTGGGGATCGACGTCTGTCTCATGGAGCTCGGCACCCTCAAGGGCCTCATCGCCGAGCCTCCGCCGCGTGACGCTCACGAGGATGAGCGGACCCCGTATCGCGAGCTGACCCGGGCCGTCACCAAGCTGCTCCTCGACGCAGCCCAGGCGACCGACGAGCCGGAGGTGGTGGCGGAGCGGATCGTGGCGTTGCTCCGGGAGGAGTCGCCACCGTTCCGGACGGTGCTCGGTCATCAGGCGCGCGCAGCGGCTGCGCTCAAGCGCGTGGCGCCGGATCGGTTGTTCGGGAGCGCGTTGCGCCGGCTGATGGGGCTGTGACGTCTCGGGAGCGTCGGGGACGCCCCTCGCGCCGCGACGCCGCTCCTGGCGCGCGGCGTGGCCGGCTGTTCGCGAATTGACATCCTTCGAACGCCCGGCTTAGTTTTCGCATGCCGTGGGTGGGGTAGGCCCACATCATCTGCAAGTATCGAAGATGATGCATACGTGCCCCCCCGACCGCCCGCCAAACCGGGAACGCTACGGAAGGAATAGGCAAGGAATCATGCGAGGCATCCGTCGGATCTCCCCCGCTCTGCATCGAGCGCTCAGCGCGTTGGCCCTCGGGTCTGTGCTCACCATCGGCGGCGCGACCGCCGTGACCACGTTGACCGGGTGCGAGGATCCCAACGATCCCGCCACGCACGTGGAGAAGTTGAGTGATCCGCTGCGCCGTGGACCGGCGCTCAAGCGCATCAAGCAGTTCTATTTGGACGCGATGGCCAACGACAAGAACGACCGCAATGGCGAGAACGTCAAGCGGGTGCGGGACGCCATCGTCGAGCCCCTCGGCAAGCTCATCCTCGACGGGACCGTCGACACGCAGCTCAGCGAGAAGGGGGAGGTGCTCGGGATCCTTGCCGACTCGCGCGACGAACGCGCCATCCCGGCGCTCGTCAAGGCGCTCGACGACTACAAGCCCGACGACAAGCGACCGGAGGAGTACGACACCAAGATCGGTGAGGTGGTGCTCCACCTCGGCGAGATGGTCAAGGGCGGGGTGAAGAGCGACGAGGTGAACAAGGCGTTGCTCGGCGTGTTCAAGCGCCTGCAAGCGAGCACGTTGAAGGCTCAGCACCGCGGCTTCTTCCGCATCCTCAACAACACGCTCGTCACCGTCTCCGATCCAGCCTGGGAGGCAGACCTCATCGGGATGCTCGGCCAGCCGATCGAGAGCGCCCAGGTGAAGGCGCAGAAGGCGCTCATGGACCAGGTGTACTGGCAGGTCACGGCCGCCGAGATCCTGGGCAAGCTCAAGAGCGAGAAGGCGGTCAGGCCGCTGATGATGGTGGTGATGTCGCCCTTCAAGGGCAACATCGCGGGCACCGCGATGGCGGCCCTCGTGAAGATCGGCGACCCGGCGCTCAAGGTGGCGCTCGAGGTGATGAACGGGAAAGACGCGGAGCTCAAGAAGTACGCCGCCGACGAGTTCCTTCGCGCTTCGAAGGATCGGGGCGAGGAGCCGAAGGAAGAGAAAGAGAAGAAGAAGCTGCAGGAGGAGGCGGACAACGCCCACCTCGATCATGCGGTCGTGATCACCGGCAACATGGGCACCAAGGCATGCATCGCGCCCATGCTCGCCGTGCTCGACGACGCCGAAGCTCCCAAGACCACCAAGGCGATGGTGGCGGCGCAGGTGAGCAAGTTGCCCAAGGACGACCGCCTCTTCGAGGCCTTCAAGAAGGTGTACGCGGAGACCAAGCCCGACGACAAGCTCCCCGGGGGCAGCTTCGCCAAGGAGGCGCTCATCTCGGCCGGGATCCACTTCTTCGACAAGAACATGAACGAGTTCATCTTCGATGAGTCGCTCAAGCTCGAGAGCCCCAAGAAAGAGGACGTGATCGGCGTGCAAGCGGCCGTGCTCAGCGCCGCCATCCGCGCGGCCACGCCCGATCAGTGGCACTACGTCGACAAGCTCAAAGAGAAAGTCTTGCAGGAGATCAAGCAAGCCGCCGGCAAGGACAAGTTCTTCGTGAAGAACGCGAAGAAGGGCGACAAGGAGGAGGGCCCCTTCACCGACAAGGAGATCGTCGCCAAGATCCTCGCGCTCGAGCTCCAGGCCGGCACCGCCGCGCCGGTTCCAGAGAAGAAGGAAGACAAGCCCTCCTACGAGCAGCTCTCCAACTTCGGCGCGTTCTCTGCCGCGCTCGATCAGGCGCGCTACATCCAGGCCATCCAGATGGGTAAGAAGGTGCTCGACGAGTGCCAGGAGAAGGCCGACTGTTACAAGGCGAAGCTGACCGATCCGGAGGCCACGAAGGCCGAGACGGAGATGATGGGCATCAAGTCGTCGTACATGGTGGGCATGCTCGGCGGCGAGGCGATCAAGGCCGAGCTGATCAAGATGCTGCCCACCGTGACCAGCCCCGACATCCGCAGCAGCATCGGTCAGATCATCGTGCGCCACTCGCCGAACGGTGATGACGCCGCGGTGGCCGCGCTCAACGCCTGGATCGACGCCGCCAACGACAGCCGCGACCAGGAGCGGATCGACATGGTGAAGCCCTACAAGCAGATCGTGTACGTGCTCGAGAACCGCAAGTAGCGTGGCGCGAGAGGGTGAGACACTGAGGCCAGGCGCATGATCCAGCTCGAGGTGATCGAAGGACAGTCGCCTGGCCGCGTGTTCAAGCTGTCTCGCGACGTGTCCTTCATCGGTCGGGCGCCCGCCAACGAGGTGGCGCTCGAGGACGCCCACGTCAGCGGGCGACACGCGCGGGTGGTTCAGGGCCTCGACACCGCCACGCTCGAGGATCTCGGCTCGACCAACGGCACGTGCGTGCTCCGTGACGACAAGCGGCTCGCGCTCACGGACGTGGGCGACGCGGTGGAGCTTCAGACCGGAGACGTGATCCAGCTCGGGATGGGCGAGGAGGTCTGCAAGCTCAGCGTCAAGCTCCTCGAGGACGAGGACAACGCGCACCTCGTGTCGGTGAAGAAGGTCGACGACGCCGACAAGGAGGTGCCCAACGATCCGGGGCGGCTGCGGGCCCTCTACGACGCACAGACGAAGATCGGCCGCGCCGACGATCTCGACCATGTGCTCGAGGCCATCGCGAGCGCGATCTTCGATCTCGTGCGTCACGCCACGCACGTCACGGTGGTGCTCCGTTCGGGCGACGTGGCCGACGATCCGAAGAAGAAGCGCGACGCAGCCCGCAACTACTTGCCGGTGTTGACGCGCATCCGGCCCGAGGAGCAGGGCGGACCGAAGAGCGACAGCACGACCGATTTCGTGCCCATCACGCGCAGCGTCTACCGCAAGGTGCTCCAGGAGCGGTCGGCGGTGCTGGCCGCGGACGCGCCGAAGCAGGTGGCCGCGTCGCCGTCGCTGATGGCCGCGTCGGTGCGCTCCACGATCGCCGTGCCACTGTGGCACGGCGACGAGATCCTCGGCGTGATCCAGGTCGACAACCGGGATGCGCCCGGCATGCTGAAGGGCAAAGACCTCGACATCGTGCTCATCGTGGCCGAGCAGGCTTCGCTCGCGGTGAACAACGCGCGGCTCATCAAGCGGCTCCGCGTGGCGGAAGAGCGCTTACGGCAGGAGAACCTGTTCCTCAAGGATCGTGAGGCGCAGCGCCGCAGCGGCGGCCAGCAGGTGACGATCATCGGAGACAGCGACGCGATGAAGGCGTTGCTCGTCCAGCTCGACAAGGTGGTCGACACGAACGTGACGGTGTTGATCGAGGGCGACACCGGGACGGGCAAGGAGCTCGTCGCGTCGGCGCTCCACTACCGCTCGCGGCGGCGCGGGAACCTCTTCGTCGCTCAGAACTGCGCGGCCCTCGCGGAGAATCTGCTCGAGAGCGAGCTGTTCGGCCACAAGAAGGGCTCGTTCACCGGTGCCCACGAGGACAAGAAGGGGTTGTTCGAGCTGGCCGACGGCTCGACGTTGTTCCTCGACGAGATCACCGAGGCGCCGATGTCGATCCAGTCCAAGCTCCTCCGGGCGCTTCAGGAAGGTGAGATTCGCCCGGTGGGGGCCACCGAGCCGCGCATGGTGAACGTGCGCGTGGTGGCCGCCACCAACCGAAACCTCGAGCGCGAGGTGGAGGCGGGGCGGTTCCGCGAGGATCTCTACTATCGCCTCAAGGTGTTCCCGCTGCGGGTGCCCGCGCTCCGTGAGCGACGGACCGACATCCCCCTCTTGGTGCAGCACTTCCTCGAGCGCTACTCTGCCGAGATTGGCAAAGCGGTGGCGGGCGTGAGCGCCGAGGCGATGAACCTCCTGATGGCCTACGACTGGCCGGGCAACGTGCGCGAGCTGCAGAACGAAGTGCAGCGGATGGTGATTCAGGTGGACGGGGGCTCGTTCGTGACGCCGGAGCTGTTGTCGCCGCGCATGCGACACGGGGAGGACATCGTGGCCAAGAGCGGCGCGACGCAGGGCACGCTCAAGGACAAGATGAACGCCGTGGAGAAATACATCCTCTTCGAAGCGCTGCGCGAGCACGGCGGCAACAAGACGAACACCGCCAAGTCGCTCGGGATCACGCGCGAGGGGCTGCACAAGAAGCTCCGCCAGTACGAGTCGTGACGGGCCACGCTTGCCGCCGCGAGGGGGTGGGGAGGGCGAGACCGCGCTCTGCTCCGCCGCACGCCCGCGTGTCGACGACCCAGAACGCTCGGCGCGGCCTACATCTCTGGTGGTGTAGGCCATGGGCTCACGTGGCGGAAGGACGCGTTTCCGCGCTACGATGAGCAGAACCGCATGAAACTTCAGCCCGGCACCGAGGTGACGCCGAACGTGCGGCTGGAACAGCAGATCGCTACCGGCGCCATGGGTAGCGTGTGGCTGGCCGAGCACCTCACACTGAACACCAAGGTCGCGGTGAAGTTCATTTCGGATCGCCTCGATCCGGACAACCCCGAGGTGCTCGAGAGGTTCGTGCGCGAAGCAAGCACCGCTGCGCAGATCAAGAGCTCCCACGTGGTGCAGACGTTCGATCAGGGCGTCATGCGAGACGGCACGCCGTACATCGTCATGGAGTTCCTCGAGGGCGTCGGCCTCGGCGAGCGGCTGCAGCGCGAGGGGATCATCCCTCCCGCCCAAGTGCAGCGCATCGTGCAGCAGACCGCGAAGGCGTTGCAGAGCGCGCACAAGCTCGGGATCGTCCACCGCGACATCAAGCCCGACAACATCTTCCTCGCGACGCACGACGACGAGCTTCACATCAAGGTGTTCGACTTCGGTATCGCCAAACACCGCCGTGAGGCCACCTCACGACGCACGCTGCCGGGGGAGAACCTCGAGTCGCAGCCAGAGCTCGGCCTCACCAACGACGGGGTGATGATCGGGACCCCGGAGTACATGAGCCCCGAGCAGGTGATGAGCGCGGCCAGCGTCGATCACCACGCCGATCTCTGGGGCCTCACGGTGGTGGCTTACGTGTGCCTCACCGGCAAGCTGCCTTTCACCGGCGCCGACGTGGGCGAGCTCTGTGTCAATCTCCTCGAGGCGACCTTCGCCCCGGCCACGAGCCATCGCCCCGATCTGCCCGCGACGCTCGACCGCTTCTTTGCCAAGGCACTGGCGCGCGATCCCAGCAATCGGTTCCAGTCGGCGCGCGAGCTCGCCGCCGCGTTCGCGCTGGCGATCCCAACGCCGTCGCAAGATGCGCTGGCCTCGGGCCCCTTCGAGATCCGCGCCTCTTCGCCGAGCATGCTGGAGCTCGACGACAGCGGGCGAGGGATCCGCGGCGCCACCTTCTCGGGGACCGAAGCGGACGCGGTGCGGACCCGTCGGCTCACGCCCTCGGCCCTCGGCCTGATCGCGGCCGCGGTGGTGTTGGCGGGAGTGGCGATCGCGGTGGTGCTGGGCGACGACGCACCCGCTCCGGCGGGCTCGACCAAGGAGGGACTCGCCGCCCAACCGGCTCCGCCCCCGCCTCCGGCGGAGCCAACGGAGGCGTCGCCGCCGGCCCCCGAGCCGGGGCCCGAGGTGGCGCCCTCGGCGACCGCCGAGCCGACGGCGACCCCGGCGCTGCAGCCCTTTCCGAAGGGCTTCACGCCGAGGACGAGCTCTCCCGGGTGGCCCCCCTCGCCCCGCACCAAGCCGGCGGAGAAGCCCAAAGAGCCGGGGTTCTGAGCGTCGCTCGGCCGAGCACGCAGAGAGGAGCTCGCGGCGACCCGCCGACCTCGCGCGCGAGCGTGCGGCGGTGGTTTTCCCGACGCGGCGAGAGTAACCTGTTTCGCGGTGTTGCGTTCCCGGTCGATGCGTTGCGTGGTGGTGGGGGCGTTCTTGTTCGGCGCCGTGGGCGGCACGGTTGCGACTCCGCGGAGTGCCGTCGCGCAGCCGCCGCCGTCGGAGCCGAGCGCGGCCGACAAGGAGACCGCGCGCACTTTGTTTCGTGAGGGCGACGAGCGGTTTCGCGCCAACGACTACGAGGGCGCGCTCAAGGCGTTTCGGGCTGCGGACGAGATCATGCGGGTGCCGACCACCGGACTCGAGCACGCCCGCACCCTCATGATGCTGGGACGGCTCGTCGAGGCGCGCGACCTGTTCATCAAGGTGTCGAACCTCGAGAAGCGGCCCGACGAGCTCGCCGCCCAGGACGCGGCTCGCGACGAGGCCAAGCAGCTCGCAGAAGACCTGTTGCTCCGCATCCCGTCGGTGCGCGTCGTGCTCCAGAACGCCCCCGCGAACGCGGAGGTGAAGGTTCGGATCGACGAGGTGCTCATCCCCGCCACCGCCGTCGAGTTCCCGCGCAAGGTCGATCCTGGCGACCACATCGTCAAGGTGTTCCTGGTGGGGTTCAAGCCGGTGAATCGCCGCATCTCGGTGGTGGAGAAGGAACAGAAGGTCATCGAGATCAAGCTCGAGCCGAGCGGTGAGGATGCGTCGCTCGTCGATCCCTGGGAGGGAGGAGGCGGCGACGGCGACGGCGCGAGTTTCTTGCCGGTGCTGAGCTGGATCGGCTTCTCCGTGGGTCTGGCTGGTCTGATCGTGGGCGTTCCGACGGGCGTGTACGCCATCAGCGAGAAGGGACGGCTCGAGGAGCTGTGCAACGGCAACGTGTGCCCGGCCGAGGTCGAGTCGGATCTCGACGCCGCGCTCGTCGTCTCGCACGTCTCGACGGTGGGCTTCGTGTTCGCGGGGGTGGGGATCGCGGTGGGCGTGACCGGCTTGCTGTTGCGCCACTCGCTGCCCGACGCGCTCGCCCGCACCGACGCGCCGTTCACGTTGCGCCCCTTCGTGGGCCCAGGTGCGGTCGGGTTCAGCGGTCGCTTCTGAGCGCGAGGGGCCCGGCGCGCTCGCGGCGGCTCCCGCTGCCGATCGCCGCGCGCCGTGGCTCGTGGGTCGCGCCGCCGTCGGGCGCGCGCGCTCAGGCGGGGAGCGCGAGGGGGACGAGCGGGCCGGCGGTGACCACGATGTCGTGGGCGGAGAGCAGCTCGCCGTCGAGCACGTAGGGGCCTTCGAAGCCGGTTGGGAAGCGCACCGCGAACCGCTCGACGAGGCGGTCGACGTGGCCCGGACCTCCGATCGGTCTCCCCGTGAGCACCCGCGGCGCGCGCGGGCCCAGCTCTCGCGGCACCATGGGGGTGGCGACCAGGTGGGGCCGCCGAGGGTCTTCCCCGGCGCGGTGGTTCACGAGCATGTGGATGCCGAGGTCGCGCACCACCGAGCAGCACACGAGCGACCAGGCCCGAGGGGGCTCGGCGGCGCCGTCCACCACGAGCTCGCAGGGGAGGGGCTCGAGGACCTCGCGCGCGAGCGGACCTCCGACGAACGACTCGGCGAAGATGCGAGCTACGAGCCACGCCGAGCCGCGGTACCCGGGGGCGCCGCGGTCGTAGTAGAGTCGGAAGAAGCGGGCGACGAGGCCGGTGCCCACGATGAAGCCGATGCGTGCCTCGGCGGCGCTCGCCCGGTGGCCGACCACGCGCAGGCTCGGGTGAGGCACGCGCCTGCGCGTTCCCGAGAGGATGCGGTCGAGGCAGCGCTGGGGGCTGCCGGCGATCCCCCAGTTGCGGGCGATCGTGCCGGCGGTGCCGGCGGGAATGGGCGAGATGGTAGGGAGCTCGCCCTGAAAGGCCTCGTGGAGCGCCGACACCCCGGCCATGAGGCTCCCGTCGCCACCCGCGAGGAGCACCAGATCGGTGCCCCGGCGGGCCAGCTCGCGGGCCACCTCGGCGAGCTCGGCGGGCGTCTGGGTGACGTGGACGAGCGCCCGTCTGCGCGTGAGCGCCGACAGCTCGTCGATGAGCGTCGGGCGCTGCCGGAGCATCCGCGCGCGCAGGTTGATGACGACGTCGATCTGCAACGTGGCTGCCTCATACCAGAAAATGCCCGGTGGACGCGCTCCGAGGGGCGTCCGAGGGGCGGGGGAGCCGCGCCGGCCCGAGGGGCGGTGCGGAGGCCCACGCGACGGCGCGGAGCGCGGGCTCGAGGCGCGGCGTGGCCGGCTCGGGCGGCCGGGGCGACCGGAGCGGAGGGGGCGGCTTCGGTTGGCGCGACGCCGCAGCAACTGCTCGAACGCGCGCGGAGCCAGTGCTAGGGTCTCGCCGATATGCGCAACCTGTTCGTGGCGGTGACGGCGCTCGTGCTGAGCGGGTGTGGATCCGCGGTGATTTCTGCCGCCGAGTCGGGCGACATGGAGGCCTTTCGGGCGAAGCTCTCGGAGCGTGTCGCCCAAGGCGACATCGACGTCGACGAGGCGAAGCGAATCGCCCACGCGATGATGTCGCGACAGATCGCCTCGGCCCAAGGACCCCTCGGTGTGGAGAACGTGGAGGCGATCGGGCGCTGCGCGGTGCGCTTCGACGGGGCCCTCGCCGAGCGCGCTTCGGCGGAGGACGAGGTGGCGGCGCACGCCACGCTGCTCCGCCAGGAGATCGGCCAGATCGCCCCGATGGCCTTCAGCCACTTGGTCGACAGCAAGGAGCCCCACTGGCGGGCGGTGGCCGCGCGGTCCCTCACGCTCCCGAGCGACGGGAGCGACAAGCTCGTGAGGGCTGCCAAGTGGCGCCAGCGGCTCATGCGCGATCACTCTCAGGGGGTTCGGTTGGCCGCGGTGCGTGCCGCCGCGGAGGCCAAGGACAAGGCGGACGTGGACGCGGTGCTCGAGGTGGCGCGGCTCGATCCGGATCCGGAGGTGCGGGCGAGCGCGATCGCGACGGCGGGCGCCATCGGCACGCGTGAGGCCGTGCTCGGCCTCAAGGATCTCTGGTCGATCAGCGATCACGAGGGGAAGCTCGCGATCGTGCACGCGTGGTCGGCGGCGTGGCGCAAGCCCTTCCACGGCGGTCACGACAAGGCGTGCGAGCTGCCCACCGAGCACGCGAGCTGCGAGGCGTGGCACCAGCTGCAGCGGGTGAGCGACGCGGGCTCCGGGATGGCGGCGCTCCTCGCCTCGCTCGAGCTGATCCACGACGTGTCGCCGGCTACGGCCAAGGTGGCGGAGGGGAACGCGGCGGCGGTGGTCGAGCGACTCATCGACAAGGGCGCGCCCACCGTTCGCATCGAGGCCATCGCGAGCGCGCCCCTCGGCTGGGCCCACCTCCTCGAGGCGGTGGTGGATGCGGCCGATGACGACGAGACGCGGGTCGCCGTGGCCGCGCTGACTCGGATGCTCGAGCTCGAGGACAAACGAAAGAAGGCCACCGAGAAGCTGCGCGTCATCGCGAAGGAGCGCGGCCTCGCGGCGCGCGAGGCACAACACGCGCTCGCGAAGTTTGGTGACAAGTCGGTGCTGCCGCTCGTCGAGCAGCGGATCAAGGCGGCGAGCGTCGGTGAACGGAGCGCGGCGGCGGCGGAGCTCGCGGCGCTCGGAGAGGCCAACCGGGCCGCGTTGCTCTTGGGCGACCAGGATGCCGGGGTGCGCTCCAACACGGTCTGCGCCATCCTCGACATGGAGGACTGAATCACGCGCTTCGGGGAGGCGGTCACGTTCCGGCGGGTGCTGTGGCTCACCGTGGCCGCCGCGCTCGTGACCTTGCTGCTTCCAGGGCGCCGCCCCGAGGCCGCTCCAGAGGGGCCCCTCGTGGGGTTTCGCGTCGGCTTGGTGTTCGACGTGGGGGGGCGCGGTGACAAGAGCTTCAACGACGCCGCCTACGAAGGCGTCGACCGTGCCCGTCGAGAGCTCGGGGTCACGATCGAGCTGCTCGAGCCCACCGGGGCCGAGGACCGCGAGGCGGCGCTGCGGTTGTTCGCCGCGCGCGAGTTCGACCTCATCATCGGCGTGGGCTTCATCTTCTCCACCGACATCAACGAGGTGGCGCGCGACTTTCCCGGCGCCAAGTTCGCATGTGTCGACTACGCGCCGCCGATGGATGGGCGCATCCCCCCCAACGTCGCCGGCCTCGGGTTCCGCGAGGAGGAGGGGTCGTTCCTCGTCGGCGCGGTGGCGGGCCTGCTCACCGAGTCGCGTCACCTCGGCTTCGTCGGTGGCATGGACATCCCGCTGATTCACCGGTTCGAGGCTGGCTACCGCGCCGGCGTGAGCCACGTCTGCGCGGCGTGCGAGGTGCACGTCGGCTACGCGGGGACCACCCCCGAGGCGTTCCGCGATCCGGCCAAGGGCAAGGCGATCGCCATCAGCCAGATCAGCGCGGGGGTCGACGTCATCTACCATGCGTCGGGGACCACCGGCCACGGGGTGTTCGAGGCGGCCCGCGACATGGGGGTTCGTGCCATCGGGGTCGACAGCGATCAGCACGACGAGATGCCGGGTACCGTCGTCACGAGCATGATCAAGCGGGTGGACGTGGCCGTGTTCGACACCATCCGCGCTGCCGGAGAGGGCCGCTTCGCGGCGGGTATGGTGAGCTTCGGGATCGCGGAGGGCGGCGTGGGCTACGTGAGCGAGGGGCCGCACGCGAGCGGGATCTCCGACGCGATCAAGGCGCGCGTGGCGGGCCTCGCAGATCAGCTCGCGGCCGGGACGATCGCCGTCGGGCGCGAGTGACCGGCGCCCGTCACCACTTCACGGTGACCTTGCTCGGCACGATGTCGAGCTCGAGCCCGGGGGGGAGCTCGAGGAAGATGGGTAGCTCGGCGGTGCCAGAGACCGAGAGATCGACGTCGGCGGCCTTGGGCTCCACGCGCGGTACGATGTCTTCGCTGGAGAGCTTGTCGATCAGCTCGGCCGGGCCCTTGATCGTGATCTTCACGACCGGAGGGGTGACGGTGGCCAGTGGCAGCGCGAGCACCTCCACCTTGATGTTCTCGAACTTCGCCTCCGTCATCCGACGGACGATCTCGACCGTCGCGCTGACGCTCTGTTGGTCGTAGGCCACGCCCTCGGGCGGGGGGTCGAGGCGCAGGCGGCGCGTGTGTCTGCCTGCGGTGAGCCCGCTGACGTCGAAGGGCTCGGCGCGCGCGAACTGAATGGTGCTCACGATCGACTCGATGCCGGTGGCCTTCACCTCGATGGGTTCGAGCAGCGGACCGCCGCGCTCCTCCATATTGGCGGCGGGCTCGCCGGTGCGCGCCACTTGGATCTTGATCAAGCGGGTGACGATGTCTTCGAACTTGATCTCGAGGCGCGAAGGATAGATTCGGTCGACCTGCACCCGAGGCGGGAGGTCGGGCGTGATCATCTCGGCGACGAGCATCAGCTCGGGGATGTCCTGGGCCGCGGTGAGGTTGAGGGTGATGGAGTGATCGTCGCCGCGCAGGGCCTCGAGCGCCTGTCGGGGGCCAACCACCGTCACGTCGACGGTGGGGGGAACCTCGGTCATCAGCCTGCGTGGCAGGGTCTCCGCCGGCTTCTCGATGACGAGCTTCACGCGGATCACGCGCTGCGCGTTCTGGGCGCTGTGGATGAACGAGTAGAAGCCGAAGGCGAAGGCGAGCGAGATGAGCTTCAGCCAGAAGTTCTTGAAGATGGCGTCCTTCAAGAAGGAGGTTACACCAAGCTCACGGCTCACGGTTCCTCACCGTGAGGCGAGTAGTTGGCGTTGGGCAGCTCCGTGGGGGTCATCGGCTTGGAGCGTGGCGCCGTTGGGGATTCGTCTTCGTTGCTGCTCAACGTGGCTCGCTCCGCGGTGTCCGCCGACTTGCGGTCCTTCGAGGAAGGCATGGGCACCGACACCCGCGCCGCGACCGGGATCTCGTCGGTGGTCTCGTCGCGAGGCAGGGCGCGGAAGCCTCCGCTCTGCCGGGTGACCTTCTTGGCGTCTGCGAGCTTGGGGCTGGTGGGGCGCTCCGAAGGGGGCGGGACGCTCGCTCGCGTGGGGGCAGCGGGGCGGATCGAGTCGACCTTTCTCTCCGCGCTCTCTGCGGGTTTGATGTCCTTCTTGTCGCCCGCCTTCTTGTCGCCCGCCCTCTTCTCGCTCACGGGCTTGACGCTCAGCGGCGGCGGCGGTGGCTTCGTGCGCGCCCGCTCGAGGGCGAGCTTGGCCACGCCCTTCGGCGAGCGGCCAAACATCTCGAGTAGACGCTCCTTGAGGTTGTCGCCGCTGAGGTTGCCCTCGAGCTCCCCGTCCTTGGAGACCATGCTGATGGCGCCGCGCTCTTCGGAGACCACGATGACGACCGCGTCCGTCTCTTCGGTGATGGCGATGGCGGCGCGATGACGAGAACCGAGGGTCGCGTCGGTGACCTTGGTCGACTCGGGCATCGGAAAGAAGATCCCGGCCCGTGCGATGCGCAGATCGCGGATCAAGACCGCGCCATCGTGCGTCTTGTTCTGCGACTCGGGGATGAAGAGCGACACGAGGAGGTCTTTGGTGACGAGCGCGTCGAGCTCGATGCCGTCGTTCTGAACGAACTCGAGGACGTTGGCGTCGCGCTCGAGGCAGATGAGAGCGCCGATACGGTGGCGGGCGAGCTCGGTGGCGGCTGACACGACGTCCTCGATGACACGCTCCTGGGCGTCGCGGGTGCGCGCGAGCCACGCCTTGCTGCCCACCCGGATCAGCGCTCGTCGGATGTCGTTCTGGAACACGACGACGAGGATGAGGATCGCGGAGCTCGCGAGCCACGAGAGCACCTGCATCAGCGTGGCGAGCTCGGCATACTTCGCGAGGATGTACAGGACGCCGAACGCCAAGAAGCCGAGGCCCATCTGCATCGCGCGGGTGCCCTTGAGCACCAAGAGCGCGCGATAGAGGATGAACGCGACGATGAAGATATCGGCAAAATCGCGGAGGATCTCCACTCTGGGGCGGTCGGGCGCGAAGAGGTACTGCAACCCCTCAAGCACGAGCACCACCTTCGCGCGCTCGTCGCACCGCGTTCGCGGCCGTGGAGTAGGCGAGGGCCTGCCGCATCACGCCCACGTCGTGCACACGGAGAACGTCCGCGCCGCGCAAGGCCAGGTCGAGCGTGGCGGCGATGCTCCCGCCGAGGCGCTCTCCCGGGGGCGGAGGCGCCTCGCCGAGCACGTCGGCCACCGCCCTCGCGACGTACGACTTGCGGCTCGCGCCGACGAGCACCCGGTGGGGAGCGACGGCGGTCTTCACCTCGTCGAGCCGGGCGGCGAGGGCGAGGGAGTGCCGAGCGCTCTTGGTGAACCCGAGGCCGGGGTCGAACAGGATTCGCTCCGCGGTGAGGCCCTTGGCCTTGGCCCTCGCGGCCGCCCGGTGCCACTCGGCGACGACATCCGCGATGACGTCGTCGTAGGCGTCCTCGGCGTAGGTCGAAAAGTCGACCATCTCGCTGTTGCTCGCGCGGCAGTGCGTCAACACCAGCGACGCCCCGAAACCGACGGCCACCTCGGCGAGGTCGTCCGCAGGGCTCAGCGCGACGCTGTTGATCATCCGGGCGCCTTGGCGGGCCGCGTGCTCGGCCACCTCCGGTGAGGTGGTGTCCACGGAGATCTCGACCCCCCCGTCACCCTCGCGACGCGCGAACGGGATGATGTCTCCCAGCCGCTGGATTTGCTCGCCGGGGTCGACGGCGGGCGCGCCAGGGCGGGTGGACTCCGCACCCACGTCGATGATGTCGGCCCCCTCGAACACCAGTTGTCGTACCCGTGCACGTGCAGCGGCGTCTCCCACATAAACGCCTCCGTCGTAGAACGAGTCGGGCGTCCGGTTGACGATCCCCATGAGCTGCACGCGCCAGTTATGTCTCCCGAGCGCGGGCAAACGGGTCACCCTCTTGAGAAAAAAAAGCGGCTTTCGAGAAAGCGGCTTCGAATGAAGCGAGGCGTGATGACCTGCGGGTCACCACACGTGTAGCGCGACGAGACCCGACATCCGTCCCTGAGAACGACGACGTTCGAAAGCCATGCCCAAGCACTTGCAGGTCCCGCCCCTACAACTCAGTGCTAGCAACTCTCGAGGACTTGTTCAATCCCCAATCATGCCGTGATCTTAGTGTTACGCGGGGGGAACCCTCCGGACACCCCGTCGGGGCGTCACGGCGGCGTGGTGTTCGCCCCCGCGCGCTCCGCCTCGCGGCGTCGTTTCGCCGCGCGCCGCGCCCGCGCGACGGCCCTGCGGGCCTCCCGCGCCACCGCAGCGTCTCGTCGCGCCCGCTTGGTCCACCCCGCGCGGGCCTGTTCCCAGGCCTCGGGGGTCAGGTCGTGACGGGCCAGCACCAGCTCCTCGGCCTCGTCGACGATGAGGGCGCCCTCGAGCGCGACTCGCACCTCGGCGTAGCGCTCGAGCGGAAGGAGCTCGCCATCGTCGCCCTCCATGTCGCGCCGGAGAGTGCGGATCGCCTGGCGCACCGAGGCGGCCAAGATCGCCTGACCGTCTCGCGCCTCGCGGAGCAGGGCCTCGGCCATGCGCAGCTCGTTCTCGCGCCAGAGCGGCTCTTCGATGTCGTGTTCCTCGAGGGCTTGGAGCAGGGATCGGCCGCGGTCCCACACCAGAAGCTTGATCTGGGCATAGGTGTGGACGGGGAGGAGCGGAGGCCGCGAGTCGGCCGGACGCGGCGGTTCGCGCGCGCCGGCGGCGATCGGCGGCGGCCGGGTGGCGTCGGCGATGGGGTTGGGGGCGATGGCCCGGATGGGCTCCGGCGGCGGGCCCGCCGGGAGCGGAACCGGGAGCGGAGCTGCGTTGGCGGCCGGGGCGCGTTCGTCGAGGTGGCCGCGGAGCCACAGCTCGAGGCGATCGGCCTCGCTGTCGTCGTCGAACGCTGGCGCCGCGGGTTCGACCGGCGGCGGCGCGGGGGAGGGGCTCGCCTCGGCCGACGCGTCGGGAGGCGCCACCGCGAAGGGGAGGGCTGGCGCCTTGGCGGCCACCGTGAAGTCGACCGTCAAGGCTTTGGGGCGTGGGCCGAGCGGGTGCGGCTTCTGCGCCTGTGCGTCGTGCCGCCAGCGCGAGGGGGGCGTGACGACCACGGGCGCGGGGGAGGCGAGTGGGGGGGCCACGAAGGGCAGCTCTTCTCGAGGCAGCATCGCGGACGCGGCCACCGTGCCGGGCAAGCGTGTGGGCGGGACGGTGGCCGCCATCGGATCGAAGTCGTCGTCGAAGTGGTCGAGCCACGCGTCGAGCCGATCCGCCTCGGAGGCGTCGCCGAGCGGCAGCGGCGGCGGCCGCTGGCTGGGAGGTTCCTCGTCGGGATCGACCACTCGCCCCGGACGAAAGTCGAGCGAGAGGCCGATCGCGTCGTCGCCGCCGAGGCGGCCGATCGGGCGCATCGCCTTGGGGGGCGTCTCCCCGTCGCTGGAGTCGCTGTCGACGGCGAGGTCGTCGTCGGAGGCAGCGTCCGCCCTGCTCGGGGGGGGATCGGACGGGTCGTGGGGGGCCGCGGGGGGCGACCCATCCAGCGGCTCGGGCGGCGCGCCGGCGACCGCAGCGGGGCCGAGCGAGCTCGCGCTCGGGGCCCGGTGGCGCGCGCCGAAGCCGGGCGCGCCTTGGCGCGGTGAGCCTCGCTCTCCCGCGATGAAGGCCTTCACCTGGGAGGGGAGCGCCATGTCCTCGGTGTCTACGCTCACGCCGCGCGGCGCCGTCTCCTCACTCCAGTCGTCCTCCTCGCTCCAGTCTTCGGCATCCGCCTCCTCGCTCCAATCCTCCACCTCCTCGCTCCACGCCGACTCGGCGCTGGCGCGAGCCGCCTCGTCGAGGGCGTCGCGGTCGCCGAAGGTTCCACCCTCGTCGAGGTGATGGCCGAGGTCGTCGCTCTCGAACGACTCGCTGTCGGCGAGGGGCTCGTCGTCGCTGAAAGCGCCGTCAGACAGCACGCTTCGGCCTCCCGTCGACGTGCCCTGCGGCTCCGCGGACACCGCGTCGAGCTCCATGGTGCCCGGGCGCGCGGGGGCCTCCTCGCCGGCGGGGGTCTCGGGCTCGGGAGCGCGCGCGTCAGCCGCGGCGGCCTCCACGCCGATCTCGGGCATGCGAATGACGCCCGCGTACTGTCGCCGCAGCGCCGCGAGCTCGGCCGCGCTCTCCGGGCTCTTCAAGGTGGCGGCCCGGGGACGAGGCTGTTGGTTCGTGACCCGCTGAGCCTCCGACGCGGGTGCGGGCTCCACCTGGGGGATGCGGTCGGTCCCCCCGTGGCGGGGTTCGGGCCGCGGAGGCGACGCGTCGGCGGCGGCGCTCGGTTGGTCCGGAGCGCCCTCGAGCGCGCGCGCGTCGGGCACGTTCGGCATGGCGAGGGTCCCGCCGCGCTTGGTCTCGGTGTGCTCGGGGATCATCACGGTGCGCGCACGAACGCGCCGCGCGTCGTCGGGCAGCGGGGATGCGGAGGCCTCGCGGAAGAGGGTGCGCCCCACGCTCGCGTGCTCCGCGTCGCCCGTCGTGGGCAGCTCCATGGTGCCCTCGCGCGCGCGTCGTGGTGCCGGCGGCTGCTGGTCGGGCCGCGGCTCGGTGCGGGGCTCGTCGTCCTCCTCGTCGCCGAGGTGGGGGGTCTTGGTATGGGGAGCGGGCGGCCCCTCGACCACCGCCATCGGCGCCGTCTTCTGTGGCAGCAGGCCAGCGCGAAGCGGCGGGGTCTGGGGCGTTCGCGCCGCTGGGGCACCACCGCGCGGTCGCGGTGGCGGCGCGCCGGTGGGCCGCGCCGCTGGGGGAGCGCCGCTCGGTCGCGGCGGCGCACCGGTGGGGAGCGGCGCGGGGAGCCCGCTGGGTCGTGGCGGCGGCTGGGCGCCGCTCCGCCGCGGCGCGGGCAGCGCCGTGCTCGGTTGGTGCAGGGACGCCCCGTCCGGTCGCGGCAGCGGCGGGGCGCCCGTCGGGAGCGGCGGCGGCGGGGCGCCCGTCGGGAGGGGGAGCGGCGGCGGCGGGGCGCCCGTCGGGAGGGGGAGCGGTGGCGGCGGGGCGCCCGTCGGGAGCGGGGGGGCCATCCCTCCGAGCGGGGGCACGAGCGCTCCGTCGGGCCGTGGCCCCGCAGGTGGAGGCCCTGTGGGGAAGCCTACCACGGTCGCGCTGTCGGGGCCGCGAGGGCTGCCACCGTCATCGGATCGGGACATGGAGCTTCGCTAGTCTAGCTGGCTCGGCGGCGGAGATCACCTCCCGGCGGGGTTTCTGCGGCCCCGACGTCATGGAGGTCCACCGGTTGTGTTGCCCGGGGGGGCCATCTGCTACCGTTTTCGTCTTCATGCTCCGGACGCGTGTGCGAGTAGGGGTCGTGTCGGCCCTCATTCTGAGCGTCTTGTTCGCCGCCATGCTCACGTCCGTGGGGGCGTTCGAGCTGTTCTTTCCGCAGCTCACGCCCACCTACGGGGAGCCTGCGCCCACCGTCCTGCGCGTCCCCGCGGCGATGGAGCTCTCGGCGCAGGACGACGAGCTCCAGGACGTCACGTTCCAACACCGGCGTGTGGTCATCTCCCTCGGCACGACCCTCGTGACCGACAACGACGACCACCGGGCCGCGATGCGGTGGGACGCGTCGAGGCGTCCGATCCGATCGGTGCACATGGCCGCCGCCTTCGTGTTGTACCTGTTCGGTTGCCTGCTCTTGATGGCCTACATGCTCCGCTTCGGCCACAACCGCCTGCGCTTGATGCGCTCGCAGATCGGCCTGTTGGGGCTGATGGCGGCGGCGGTGGTGTTGGCGAAGGCGGGCCTGCTCCTGACCACGCTGCCTGCGTTCTGGATCCCGGTCAGCGCCATTTCGTTCTGGGCGGCGCTGGGGTTCGATCGACGAACGGCCCTGTTGGTCGACCTCGCGGTGAGCTTCATGGTGGCCTCGCTCCTCCGGTTCGACTTGGTGCTGCTCACCGTGTTCGTGTCGCGGGGGATCGTCGCGACCCTGTTGTTCCTCAACCGGAAGCAGCCGCGCCAGATGGTGATGGCGGGGCTCGTCAGCGGCCTGGCGGCGGGAGTCGCCTTCGCTGCGCTCACCGTGCTGATGAGCGGCCTCGACGCGGTGCTGCGTGACTTCGCCCTGGGGTTCGGCTCGGAGATGCTCGCCTGCGCCGGTGGCGGGCTCGCGAGCGGCATCCTCGCCAACATGATTCGCGAGCCGGCCGAGCTCGCCCTCGGTCATGTGTCGCGCAACCGCTTGCTCGATCTCACCGACATCGAGTCGCCCCTCTTGCGCAAGATGGCGACCGAGGCTCCCGGGAGCTGGGAGCACTCACGTGCGATGGCCAACCTCGCCGAGGCGGCGGCCGCGTCGGTCGGCGCCGACTCGCTCCTCACCCGGGTGGGTGCCTACTACCACGACCTCGGAAAGACCGTTCAGTGCCGGTACTTCATCGAGAACCTCGCGCCGGGCGAGCGGTCGCCTCACAACGATCTCCCGCCGGAGGTCTCGGCCGACGCGATCATGGCGCACGTGGTGGTGGGCACCAAGCTGCTCCGGGAGGGCGGGGTGCCCGAGCCGGTGGTCGAGTTCGCCTACACCCACCACGGAACGCAGGTGGTCGAGTACTTCTGGGGGAAGTACAAGGAGAACCTCAAGAAGCGCCCCGCCGACGCCAAGGAGCCGGTGCTGACGCGCAACCACTTCCGCTATCCAGGCATGAAGCCGATGACGAAGGAGACGGCGATTCTGATGATCGTCGACTCCATCGAGGCCGCGTCGCGCACGGTGCAGCCGCCGGAGCACGACAAGTTCGAAGAGATGATCACCCGCGTGCTGTTCCACAAAGTCCAGTCCGGACAGCTCGACGACTCCGGCCTCACCATCACGGATCTGCGCATCATGAGTCAGCGCATGGCCTCGACGCTCGTCAACATGTACCACGGTCGCATCAAGTACCCGTGGCAGCAGAAGAAGGAGCAGGAGGAAGCGGCGGCGCGCGCCAAGCGGGAAGCGGAGAGCAGCGCCGCTTCGGCGCCGCCTGCGTCGACCCCCGCAGCGAGCGCGAGCCCCGCGCCGAGGAGCGCCGAGCAACGGGCCATCGACGACCGACGGACGGTGCGTCTCGACGGGCCCGGGCTGGCTCCATCACCGAGTGAGAGCTCGCCGCACGGCGACGTGCTCCGCGACACGGTCGACGACGAAGACACCAAGGAGGTGCAGCCGTCAGCGCTCCCGCGCGTGGGAGCCGCGAGCAAGACCCAGCCGCCGCCGAACATCACCCGCGACCGGCAAGAGACGATGGAGCTGCCGGTGTCGATCAAGCTGCCGTCGCCCCCCACCAAGATCCAACCACCCGAAGGACCAACCGATGAGTGAACAGAGCTTCATGAAAGGTGTTTTTCACGGGCTCATCCCGGAGGACCTCATCTTTCCCTACCCCGAGCTGAGCGACGAGCCACGCGAGAACCTCCAGCTGATGATCGAGTCGATCCGGCGGTTCCTCGACGACAAGGTGGATGCGGCGGCCATCGACGCGGCTCACGCGATCCCGGCCGAGGTGCTCGAGGAGGCGAAGGCGTTGGGCTTGTTCGGGTTGCAGATCGAGCCCGAGCTGGGCGGGCTCGGGCTCGGCACCACCGCCTACAGCCGGGTGATGCAGGAGATCGCGTCGCACGACGCGTCGCTCGCGGTCACGCTGGGCGCCCACCAGTCGATCGGGCTCAAGGGGATCTTGCTCTACGGCACCGACGAGCAGAAGCGGCGTTTCCTGCCCACGCTCGCCACCGGGGAGCGGGTGGCCGCCTTCGCGCTCACCGAGCCATCGGCGGGCTCGGACGCGGCCGCGATCAAGACCAAGGCGGAGCTGAGCGAAGACGGGCGCCACTACGTGGTCAACGGCTCGAAGATCTGGATCACCAACGGTGGCTTCGCCGACGTGTTTACGGTGTTTGCACGCACCACGGCGGAGGGGGAGAAGCCGCGCATCACCGCGTTCATCGCGGAGCGTGGCGAAGGCCTCACCACCGGCCCCAACGAGCACAAGCTGGGGATCTGCGGGAGCTCGACGACCGAGGTCTTCTTCGACAACTTCAAGATCCCGCGTGAGAACGTGCTCGGAGAGCTTGGGCGTGGGTTCAAGGTGGCGATGGGGGTGCTCAACAACGGGCGGCTCGGCCTCGCCGCGGGCTGCATCGGGATGTGCAAGACGCTCATCAAGATGGCGATCGAGCGCGTGAACGAGCGTCACGCCTTCAAACGCTCCATCGGAGAGTTCGGTCTCATCAAGGACAAGATCGCGGGCATGCTCGCGCGCACCTACGCGCTCGAGTCGATGACCTACCTCACCTGCGGGATGATCGACGACAAGGTGCCCGACTATTCGCTCGAGAGCGCCATCTGCAAGGTGTACGGGTCCGAGACGCTGTGGTGGGTGGTCAACGAGACGCTGCAGATCGCGGCCGGCATCGGTTACATGACGGAGTACCCCTACGAGCGGATGCTCCGCGACGCGCGCATCAACCTCATCTTCGAGGGGACCAACGAGATCTTGCGGTGCTTCATCGCGTTGAGCGGCATGCAGGGCCCTGGCAAGGCGCTGTCGGCGGTGGCCAAGGCCATGCGCGAGCCGATCAAAGGGTTCGGCTTGCTCGCCGACTTCGCGGCGATGAAGGTGAGAAACCGCTTCTCGCCGGATCGGATGACGAAGGCGCATCCGCTGCTCAGCCGCGAGTCGGTGATGTTCGAGCAGGGGGCCTCGGATCTCGCGAGCCACGTGGAGAACACGCTGCGCAAGCACGGGCAGGCCATCGCCGAGATGCAGCTCGTGCAGCGTCGGGTGGCCGACGCCGCCATCGATCTGTTCGCGGTGGCGGCGTGTGTCGCGCGGACCACCCGCGCCATCGAGCGGCACGGCACCGAGGGGGCGTGGCGACAGCTCGAGTACACGCGCGTGTTCTCCGTGGAGGCCGAGCGGCGCATCAAACACAACCTCGCAGGCTTCGAGGACAACAACGACGAGCTGCGCAAAGAGACCGCGGTGCGCACCTACGCCGACGGCCGCTACGCGCTCGACATCCTCTAGCAGGGGGTTGAAGCTCGGTCCCAGCCCGCGTGGCTGCGGGCGGCGCGGCCAAGCAAGGCCCCGAGGCCCCTACGAAGCCCGGCGCGACCTCGGCCCGCGGCCGGAGGGAGCTCAGCGTGCAGCGCCCTCGCCTCCCGACCGCACCGGTGGGGGGGCCAGGTGGTGCATCGTGAACAGGAAGACGCCGACGAGCGCGTAGCCGGCAGCCCAGCGCCAGCCGGTGCCGAAGCCGATGTCGTAGAGGGCGCCGGAGGCGGTGAGGCGCCCGGCGTGGATGAAGCCGAAGAAGGCCGCCACCGCGCCCACCGCGGCCCAGGCGGCGGCGCGGTCGAGGCGGCGCTCGATGAGGTGGGTGCTGAGCGCGGCCCACACCATGCACGTCAACAGAAAGCCCTGCGAGGTGGCGACGAGGCCACCGAGGTTCAGACCGGCCATGGCGAAGGCGCTGGGGCTCTCGAGCACCTTCGCGCTGAGGCCGAGGTCGCCGGTGGCGAAGCCCGCCGCGCCGAGGGTTTGCTGCATGACGAGCACCCCCCAGGCCGCGATGGCGGGAAACAACCCCATGGCCACCGCCGAGGCGTGTGGGCGTGGCACCGCTTGAAACGCCTGCGCGGTGATGACCACCCCGATCCAGAGCACGATGGCCATCCCCGCCTCGATCGGAACGAACGCGGCGATGAGGGAGGTGAGACCGCCGAGGGCCACCACCGTGAAGAACGCGCCGTTGAGGATGGAGTAGCCCGAGCGCGCGCCGAGCTGCTTCCAGCCCGGGTGCCCGATGTAAATCGTGGTGGGGAAACAAGAGCCGAAGACGGCCGCGAGCACCGAGCCGGCCCCGTTGACGGCGAGCGACGGGAGGGTGGCGTAGCTGTCGCCGGCTGCCTCCGCCGACTCGATGTTCTGGAGCGAGCCGATCACGTTGAACAAGCCCATCGGGAGCATCACCGGCACCACGAACTGATGGGCGATGGGGTTCTGGATGCCTGCCCACATGTCGCCGATCACGGGCACCGGGAGGCGGAGGCCGATCATGTCGACGGCGGGGCGGATGTGGCCCGCGGCGACGGGGGACGACGGATCGCCGGCGAAGAACAGCGCCCACGCGGCCGTTGCACCCAAGATCACCGCCCACGCACCGCCGGGGATGTGGAGGGGCATCTTCTTCACTCCGGCGAAGTAGGTGGTGAGGATCACCCCGAGCGGCAACATCGCCACCAGCGGCATGGCGAAGGTCTTGATGGCGAAATCGATGGCGATGAAGCTGATCGCGATCCCGGCCAGCGTGGACAGGAGCGCGGCACGCGGTGTGGCGCGGCGGATGCGTTCGGCCACGAACGCGCCGCCGAGCTCGATGAGCGCGGAGACGAAACACGCGCACAGGCCGACTTGCCAGGCGAGCTCGGCCGCGGCCTCGGCGGTCATGCCTTGCGCGAGCCCCTCGAGCTTCACCGGCAGCATGACGAGGAACACGTAAGCGAACAGCGACACCGTGTTGATCCCGTAGGGGAGGGCGCACACATCGGTGCGACCGGTGTCGCTCGAGAGCCGGCGAGACTGCCACGCGTAGAACGCGTTGCCAGCGAGCAGCGATACGGCGGCCCCCGGCAACACGCGTCCGAGCAACAGCTCGTCGCCGAACCCCAGCACTCCCTTGCAGAGCGCGAGGATCAGGAGAAACTGGATGAGATTGTCGACCGCGAGGCCGAAGAAGCCATCGACGTCGCCACGCGCGATCCACGGTTGCGGCCGCCCCTTCCCGTTGCCCATCGAGGCGTTGGCATACACGAGCTCTCGGCTCTCCGTGCCTGAATTTCGAGCCGAGCGGGCGACGCGACCGGCGCCGTGGCGCGTCGGGTGCGGTCACGCGCAGCACTCGCGGGGTGCGGAGAGTGCCCGAGTGGTGTACATAGCCGGGCGTTTCTTGAACCCAAAACTCTCGGATTGCGAGCGCTGGTCATGCGTCGACGGTTTCTCTTCGGTCTCTCGGTGGTGGGTCTCGGTCTGTTGACGGTGGCCGGTGGTTGCGGTGACGACGAGGTCACCACCACCGCCACGACGAGCGGACCGGGCGGCTCGGGCGGGGCGGGGCCGGGGGGCGGTGTCGGCAGCGGCGGTGACGGCGGGATGGGCGGCATGCCGGGCGCCGACTTCGCCGAGCCGTGCGTCGCGAACGACGACTGCGAGCCGGGGTTCTGCATCCCCGAGGGCAGCACCGGCTGGCCGCTCGGCTATTGCACGGAGCTGTGCAACGACCTCGCGCCGTGCACCACCCCGGGCACCCAGTGCGTCGACATCGGCGCGGGACAGTTTTGCCTCAAGGACTGCATCCTGAGCCAGGGCGGCGTCGAGTGCGAAGCGCATCAGCAGTGTTTTGACCTCGGCAACGGCGCGGGGGTGTGTGGGCCGGGGTGTCAGAGCGACGCCGACTGCCCGGTGCTCGGCAAGTGCGACGCGAGCGGCTACTGCGTCGAGCCCGAAGACTGCTCGGATGTGGTCGACAACGATCAAGACGGGCTCACCGACTGCGAGGATCCGGACTGCCTCTCCACCTGTCAGGGGGCGATCGACGCAGCCTGCGGCGCGCCGACGGCGGCGATGGCCACGCAAGCCGGCAACACCACGGGCGGCACTGCGCTCTTCGCGGGCAGCTGCACGGGGGGCGCCGGAGCGCTCGAGGACGTGTTCGCCTACACCGCACCGGCCGACGGGCTGCTCGAGGTGTCGCTCGCGTCGGCCACCGACCAGGGGATCTACCTGCGCAGTACCTGTGACGACGCGGGTGCCGAGCTCGCCTGCGAGGACGCGGTGCTCGGCGGCTCGATCGAACAGCTCTACCTCCCCGTCGTCGACGGCGACGCGTTGTTCGTGTTCGTGGACGGCTACTTCAGCCAGCTCGAGGCCGGACCGTACTCGCTCGATCTCGCGCTGATCCCGCTCACCGACGAGCTCGAAGACAACGGCGCCGTCGGCACGGCCAACGCGCACGTGGACGGGACCGCGTTCAGCGGCGCCATCACCATGGGCGATCACGACTACATCGCGGTGACGGTGCCGGGCCCCGCCTCGACGCTCACCGCCACGGTGGTTCGGGGCGCGGTGAACAGCTGTGACCCGGCGGGGGGCATCGACAGCGAGCTCCAGATCCTGGACACCGATGGGTCGACCGAGCTGGCGTTCAACGACGACATCTCCGGATTTGGCAACTTCTGCTCCGCGGCCTCGGTGGACGATCTCGCGGCCGGCACCTACTACCTCCGCATCTCCGCCTCGGAGCAGTTCTGCATGGACTGCGAGTTCGACTACACCGTCGTCATCGCGGTGGAGTGACCGCGTCGTCGCGGTGGCGTGGCCGCGTCGTCGCGGTGGCGTGACCGCGTCGTCAGGGTGGCGTGACTGGGAGCGGTGCTGCGGGGCGAGGCCGTCGTCGCGGCGGCACCCGTTCGCGGTGGGTCGCCAGGGAGCGCCGAGCCCGGCTACGCGACGAGAGGCACCCCGAGCGACGCGGGGCTCACCGTCTCGCGCTGCCGGTACAGCTGATCCTTGAACAAGTGGGCACGGTGGAGCGCCTGCACCACCACCTCCGGGAGGGCTACGAAGGCGCTGCTCTCCACGCGGGCGACGGCGTCATCGCGGAGGCCTTCGGTGAGCTCGGCGAGGAGGGCGACCATGCGCTGCCGCTTCGTCCAGCTGGTGGGCGCGGCCTTGCACAGCTCGTCGACGACGCGTCGGTAGGCGTCGCGGAAGGTGGTCTCCGCCGCGCGCTCGGTGAGGGACGCGGCCATCAGCCGCTGCGCGTTGGGGTCGAGGTGGACGTGCGCGCTGAACAGCTCATGATACCGGTTGCGTCCGAACCGGAAGTTGACGCTCATGCCGTCCTCCACGTAGTCGGCGGCGTGGTAGCCGAGGGCAGGCATGAAGATCGCCTCGCCCGGCCCGATCACGGTCTCCACACCGCCGAGTCGATCGAGCAGGTCGTAGCGCTCGTGGGGCGGACAGGTTGCCCAGTGCAACGTGCTGAAGTTGGCGATGGGTCGCAGGGCGGCGCCGTGCTGGGCCCCGATCACGACCACACGCTTGAGACCGAACACTTGATAGAGCAGCACGTGGCGGCTGTCGCCGTCGTAGTGGAGCGGCGCGCTGTTGCCCTGGTTGCCCACGAAGATGGTCGACTTGAGCTCGGCGTCGGGGCTGCCGTCGGCGGCGGTGGCGAGCGCAGGCACAGGAGCGAGCCGAGACACCTCTGGCGGCGTCGGCTCCTCGATGCACATGCGGGCGGTGGTGGGTTCGTGGTCGACGATACGAAAGTAGCCGCGAAGGCTCACGGTCTCTGGCGCGTGACTCGTGTCGGGCCCCACCGCCAGCGTAGACAGGAGCGAGCGACCGTACTCGGGGCGGATCACGAGGGGTGTGCGTCCCAGCTCGGCGATCGCCTCCTCACGGGTGCGGACTCCAGCGATGGGTGCGTCGCGCAGCAGATCGGTGATGACCACCGGCCGGTGCTCGAGCACGTATCGCCGCCAGAAGGTCTCTCGATCCAGACCTTGGACTCGTTCGATCTCCATCATTCGCGAAACGGAAATGCGCCCACGAACGCGAGCCAGTCGGAGCCGCGCTCATCGGGGGGTAGGCCAACTTCGACCGGATCGTAGGCGTAGTCGTAGAGGGCGAGCACGAAGCTCGCGGCGCCGACGTCGCGCTCCTCTCCGCGAAGCGTGGCGGCCGCCGCGAAAGACTCAGAGGCGTGGAGATCGGTGAGCAGCTCCGCGAGCGGCACCGTGTTGCCGTCGGAGGTGAAGTTGGTGGTGAAGGCGCCGTTGATGGCCGCCTCGTAGTCGATCAGGAGCCACATGAAGAGCTGGTCGCAGCCTTCGAGAAAATCGTGGTGAACCCCTGCGATCGGGCGAGTGGTCGCCCACAGGGACACCATCCCTGGGGCGGTGAAGTCGTGCTTGATCACCGACAAGGCCGTTTTGTTCTCCGTGGCTCGAGGACGGCATCGTAACATCGCCGGCATGACAGGCGACGAACTCCTTCAAGAGCTGGTGTACGACAGCAACACGTACATCCACTACACCGACGCCAGCGGTCTGTCGCGCATCCTCCAGGAGGGCGTGATCCGCACCGATCAGAAGGGCTACGTCTACTTCACCCAGGAACCGATGACCCAAGCACAAGCCCACATGAACATCTTCATCGGGGCCTCCACCCACGAAGGTCGTGGCTCGCACGTGCTCGTGCTTCGTCTCAGCGTGGGGATGCCCATCGAAGACTGCGGGCTCTACGAGCTGCGGGTGCGGCAAGGGGTTCGCCTCGATCAGCACCACATCGTCTACTACGGCGAGAACCCCTTCGGCTGAGCGGCAGCGGCCCCAAGCGAGCTCGCCGGCGGGCGCGGGCGAGGTTGAGGAGCGCCCGGACGCTGCGATGAACGCTGCGCTGTCGCGCTGTGAGGCGTCCGGGCCGCGCGCAACTCAAGGGACGAGCGCGAAGGAGTCCAGGAACTCGTAGGCCTTGGCCTTGTCGTTCTTGGTGCCTGCGGCCACCTTGAACACGCGCTTGTCGACGACGAACAGACGGAGCCACATGGAGGCGGTCTCGCTCACCTTCATGACGACCTCGCGGCCCTTGGTGGCGCCGGTCGTAACTTCGTCGTTGGAGGTGAGCTTGCTCGCCATGGTCTTGAGGTAGTCGTCCACGTAGGCCTGCGCGAGCGCGGGGGTCGCGAAGTCGGCGTAAGACACGTTGTACATGCCGGTGGTGGCCTTGGTCTCCTTCCACTCGATCTTCTTGTGATCGGGGCTGACCTTCTCCTGCGGCTTGCCGAAGGGAAACTTCGCCGAGAACTTCCCCTCGGACGACGTGAACGGCTCCGCGGCCGGCGCGGCGGTTGGCTTCGTCTCGCCGGTCGGGCTCGCCGCGCCGACCGCTTGGGTCTTCAGCTCGAGCAGGCAGCCCATCATGCGCTTCTTGTGCTCTCTGGCGGTGTCGGTGAGCTCCACGGAGCCGCCCTTGTCCATCTCCTTGAGCTTCTGGTTGATGGGCCCCTCGAGCACGCCCCTCCCGCACTCGAAGGTGTCGCAAGCGCAGACCAGATCGGCCTGCTCCTTCAACATGGCCTCGGGGTTGTCACAGCCGGCGCCGAGGGCCATGGCCGCGAAGGCGAGGAGAGACACGGAAAAACGGTGCGTCGAATTCATGCCGATTCGTACGGTCCCTCGACGCCTTTCTTCCTCGCGTTGGTTCTTCGCCTTGGGTCGGCGCTCACCCGCGTCGCTCGCTCGTCACTCGACGCGGATCGAGCGGCGCACGACGGACGAGCCGCCACGCTGATCCCTGGCGACGGCCCACAGGGTGTACACGCCGGGCTCGGAGGGAGGGATCCACTCCGTCTCGAAGCCGTCTTGGTACCCCTTGGTGGCGTCGCTGACCAGGGTGAGGGATGGCGCCAAGTCGCCGCCGTCGGTGAAGTAGCTCACCCAGACGATCTCGCGCAGCGGGTTGCCGTCGAGATCCACGTTGTCGGCGTCGATCTCCGCGACGTTGCCGATGAGGCCCTTCAGCTCGTAGGTCTGACACACCGCCGCCGGATCTTCGGCCGCGCAGCCTCCGACCCGGCGATCCTGCTCGCTCACCGAACACGCGGCGACCACCGGCCCGTCCTCGAGGTTCTCGGGGATGGCGACGTCGTCGAGCGCGATGCCGCCGAGACGAGGGTTCTGATTCTCGCGCTCGTCGGCGAACGCGTACACCTGCGTGTAGCCGATGACGAAGCTCTCGGGCCCGAGCTGATTCCCGGCGTCGTCGAGGCAGTCGAGGGGAAACTCGGGGACCTCGCCGCCGAGCGAGGTGAGCTCGGTGGGGGCGAGGCGACCGGCGCAGGCGGCGAAGAACACGTAGGCGATGCCGTAGTGGGGCCCGGCCTGGGGCGCGGGGCGGCTCGACACGATGTCTTCGGGGAGCGTGAGCTCGAACTCGAGCGCGTCCGGCACCCCGTTGTCCTCGGGGCGGAGCTCGTCGAGCTTCACCAACTCGGGGGGAGGCAGGCCTCCCATGGCGAGCGGCGCGAAGGCCTTGGCGAGCTGCTCGAAGCACAAGAAGAACTGGTCACCGTCGGGGTTCACGCAGCCCGAGATCCACAAGACCTGGAGCGTCCGCGGCGTCCCCTCCGCGTCGCCGAGCCCGTCGTGCGCCGTCATGCGCATCGTCACCGTGTCGCCGGGGAGCGCGTACGGCTTGTCCATGGTGACGGCGAGGATCCGCAGCGAGCTCACCTTGCTCGGAGGATCGAAGGCCGGGACGCAGCTCGGCACGAGGAGCAGCGCCAGCAGCGCTCCGACGAGCGCATACCGCAACCAGCCGCGTCGCCCGGTGCGCATCACCACTCCCCTCGGAAGCCGATGCTGGGGAGGATGGGGATGCCGCTCACGTACTGGCGGTTGGTGAAGTCGAAGTTCGTCGCCACGCCTTCGGCGCTGCTCGAGTTGTAGATGTTCTGCACGTCGAGATACATCGAGAACTTCCAGAGCGAAAACTCCCAGGCCTTGTCGATGCGCACGTCGAGCGCATGGAACAAGGGGAGCCGTTCGTTGTTGAGGGCGCCGATTCGGATCGGCGTGTAGGCCCCCGTCGCCCCGTGGTAGAGAGCGTTGACCCGCGAGGTGTCGCAGTCGCTCGAGGTCACGTCGCACACGGTCGGGGTGAGGAGGTTGCCGCTCGCGAGGCGGAAGCGCGCTCCGAGCTCCCAGCCCCCGTCGAACTTGTAGCTCCCGAGGGCGGTGAGGATGTGGGTCTGATCCCACAGGACGGGGAACTCGGGCTCCTCTGGTCCGTTCTGCCGCACGCTGCGGCTGAGGGTGTATGCGAGCCAGCCGAAGAAGCGGTCGTCGGCCTTGTACTTCACCAGCACCTCCATGCCCACCACGTTGCCGAGGCCGACGTTCTGGTAGTTGCCGAGCGTCCCTGAGCTCGAGGGCTGGTTGACGACCAGGTTGTCGAGCTGCTTGTAGAAACCCTCGAGCGACACCTCGAGCTGCTGGGTGATGTCTTGCTCGACGCCGAGGCCGTAGTGGATCGCGAGGTTCGAGTTGACGCCCTCGGTGCCGAACGGAGGCAGACTCTCCTGAAACTGTGGGGGCTGATGATAAGCGCCCACGCCGCCCTTGAGCGTGGTCTTGGGGAACTCCTCGAAGATGGAGAAGCGCGAGTTGAACCGCGGGCTCGCGTCGAAGGTGCCCGTGTCCTTGGCGTAGTCGAGGCGGAATCCGGGCACGATCTGCCAGCGTGAGATCGGCGTGAGCTCCATCTCCACATAGGCGGCGGGTCGATAGAAGCCGAGCTCTTCGCTCACGTTGATGAACTGCCGCGTCGAGAACGGCTGGTTCTGCGGCTGGCCGGGGCGCCCGGGGGCAGGCAAGCGCGCGTTGATCGTCGAGTTGCCGGCCCACATGTCGAGGCCGATGTGCATCTGCGCGTTGTGGGCGAGCTTGTTCGAGTACTCCGCCCTCCCGATGAAGGAGAGCGAGTCGAGGTCGAAGAAGAGGCCACCGAAGCCCACCGTCACCGAGTCGTGAGCGAACGCGAGCTGTGTCTCCACCCGGTGCTCGGGGGTGAGGTCGTGCTCGTAGCCAATCTGCGCGCGCTGGAACGCGGTGGAGAAGCCGAGGTTGCCGCTGAGGGCCGGCTCGCCCGGCTGCGGCTCGCCGATCAACAGCTCGAGGCCGTCGTCGCTGCCGTAGAACGAGGTGCGGAAGCGCCCCGTGTCCCACTTGCGCTCCACCATGAACTGGTAGTCGTAGTACCGCGGCGCCTGAGTGACGCCGGCCCCCGCCGCCTCGAGCGCAGGCCCGAGCCAGGCGTCGAGCCAGCTCCGCCGTCCGGCCGCCGCGAAGGTCCATTTGTTGTCCGTCCACGGGATGGGACCCTCCACCATGGCGCGGGCGTCGATGAGATCGAGCTGCACCATGCCGTGGAAGGCGTCGTCTCGTGGCGAGCGGAGGCCCACGTCGACGATGCCGCCCATCACCCGCCCGTAGCGCGCGCTGAAGTTGCCGGGGTAGAAGTCGATCTTCTCCAGCATCTCGGTGGGGACCACGCTCGAGAGCCCGCCGAAGTGGTAGATGAGCGGCACGAACACCCCATTGACGAAGGTCTGGGTGTCTTGAGGCGCGCTGCCGCGCACGAGGAGGATGCCGGCGATGGCTGGGGGTCGGGCCACGCCGGGCAAGCTGAGGATCGAGCGCAGGGCGTCGCCGTTGGTACCCGGGATGCGCTCGATCTCGCGCTTCTCGATGGTGCGGCGGGTCACCTCGCGCGGCGGCTTGTCTCCGCGCACCACCACCTCGAAGACGCCGTCTTCCACCTCGGCGGTGAGCCGGTACTTGGCGGCGAGCTCCTCCCCTGCGTTCACCGTCTCGGTGACCGCGAGCGACTCGTATCCGGGCAGCACGATGGCGATCCGGTACGGGCCGGGGGCGACGTCGCCGAACGTGAAGGCACCGCTGGCGTCGGTGAGCGCCTCGACCGCCGCGCCGTCGGGCCCGGTCGCGGTCACGGTCACTCCCGCGACCGGTTGTTCGCTGGCCGCGTCGAACACCCGGCCCTTCAGGATGCCAACGGTGGGGGCCGCCGGCTGCGGCGTCTGTTGCTCCTCGAGCTCGAAGCGGAACCGGTACAAGATGGTGGCCTTGAACGGCGTGCCGTCCTCGAGCTTCGCCGGCTCGAAGAGCAGCTTCTTGGCCGCGTCGAGCGCCGCCTCATCCATCCCGTAGCCGGCGCCCGTGTCGACCTCCGCGGCCACGACCTTCCCGTCGACGTCGACCGTGATCTTGAGGATGACCTGCCCTTGTACGCCGGCTTCCTTCGCCGCCTCCGGGTAGACCGGGGTGGCCCCAGTGACCAGCTTCGGCGGCGTGAGCTTGCGCTCCTTGGGCGCCTCGCCCGGCTTCTTCACCTCGCGGCCCTTGCTGTCGTACTGCGGACCGTCGCCCCCGTCCTGCGCCCACGCCGGAAGGATGGCGCTCAGCGCGAGCGCGAGCGTCGCTGCCTGCGGCAGCCGAACGGCGAGGCGTAGGCGCGACATGACTCAGACGGGGTCGCGCCGCTTCAGGATGAACAGCAACATGATGAGAATGACGAGGGTCATCCCGCCGAGCACCGCGTAGGGGATGAACGTGCTCTCATACGTGGTGAAAGCCCACGCGCCCGTCAACTGGTCGCTCGCCAGCTGCGCCGTGGCGCAATGGAATTTTCCGTCGAAGATGTAGTCGCCGGCGCTCGTCGCGTCGGTGCCGAGATCGATCGTCCAGGCCGGGTGGTCGGCGAGCGCCTGCCGCTCGGGCACGATGGTGGCCTCGAAGCCCCAGCGCGACGGCACCAGGTACATGAGGGGGGAGATGGTCTTGATCGAGGTGGCGGGGACCATGACGCCGCCGAGCACGATCTGAGGGATGAGCGCGATCGGTGTCAGGGCCATCGCCGCCTCCGAAGAGGTGACCAAGGTGGAGAGGAGCAGGCCGATCGACACCGCGCAGATGGCGGTGGCGACGAGCCCCCCCAGCTCTTGTAAGTAGGCGGGGAAGCCTCCTTCGAACCCCAACGAGAAGAAGACGATGGCCAAGAGCACGCTGCACTGCACCACACAGAACATGCAGAGCAGGAAGAACTTGCTCATGATGTAGTTGAACAGGCCCAAGTTCACCATGCGCTCGCGCAGGTAGATCGCGCGCTCGCGGACCACCTCGCGGGCGGCGTTGGAGGTTCCGAACCAGATCGAGCTCACCACCAAGAAGAAGGCGGCCGCGGTGTGATCTTGGGTGAGCTCCAGCGACTGGAAGACGTCGTTGCTAGGCTTCTCCGAGGCCCGCTGCGAGATCTGTTGGAGGGCGCCGAGGCACCAGGCCGGAGCTTCGGGGGCTTGATCGAGAAACACCAGGGCCAACAGGCCGCCGATGATGGGCGCCTGCAACATGAGGATGCCGGTGCCGACCTTGTCGCGGATCTTGCACTTGAAGTAGCGCGAGAAGAGCAGCCGGAACTGGCCGCGCGTCGAGCGATGAACCTCGGGCACGCCGCGATGGCCTTCCCCGGTGCCCACCGAGCGGCGCCCCGCGTACATCTGCTTGTAGATGGGGTTGTCGTCGGAGTAGTACTCCGTGCGCCAGTGGTTGGCCGCCTCGTGGCGGGCTTGGGCGCGCTGAGCGTTCGGATCGCGCGCGAGCAGCGCCTCGTAGATCGGCCGCTCGCGCTCGGTGATGAGGGCGAACATGTCGCGCGGGTTGTCGACGGGGAGGCGCTCGATGGCCGCCTTCGAGAGATCGACGACCCCTTGTCCCTGTCGCGCCGCCCAGCTCGAGAAGAACTGGTAGCTGTCGGGGATGGTGCGGCCGAAGAACATCGGCACGCCGCCGTAGCCGAGGATGAGCGCGTGGCTGAACTTCTCGTACTCCTCGCGCGCCGGCTGGTGGATCGTCATGATGATCGTCTTGCCGGTGGCGCGGGCGAGCTCGTTGAGGAGCTTGATGAGGCTCGCAGCGTCGTCGGAGGCCAGCCCCGAGGTGGGCTCGTCGAGGTAGAGGATGACCGGATCGGTCACCAGCTCGAGGGCGATGTTCACGCGCTTGCGCTGACCGCCGGAGAGGATCTTCGCCTCGGGAGAGCCGATCTGGAGCTGCCCCACGCTCTCGAGGCCGAGATCGCGCAGCGTTTGTTGCACGCGTTGCTCGATCTCTTGCTCGCTGGTGTCGGGCGGGAGGCGGAACTTCGCGCTGTAACGGACGGCCTCCCACACCGTGAGCTCGGGGTGCACGAGATCATCCTGCGGCACGTAGCCGATCGAGCCGCGCAGCGTGTCGTAGATGCTGTAGAGATCTTCGCCGTTGATGCGGACGAGGCCCTCGGTGGGGGGCATGTAGCCGTTCAGCGTGAGCAAGAGCGTGGTCTTGCCCGCGCCCGACGGTCCCATGAGCGCGATCATGTCGCCGGGCAGCGCCTTGAACGAGATGTTGTCGAGCAAGACCTTGTCCTTGGTCTTGTCGTCGCGGTCGGGCACCTGCAAAAACAGGCTCCAGGCCTCGATCTCGTACAGAGGCCGCCCTTGCCAGCGCTCCTCCGCGTAGGCCTCGTTCATGACCTCGACCTGACCGCCTTCGCCCATCACGAGCTGAAGGGGCATCGGGCCCACGTAGACCTTCTCGCCGCTCTGGATCTCCACCTTCTGCCCAGGGGCGATCCGTTGGCCGCGAACGTAGGTGCCGTTCGCCGAGCCGCGGTCCATCACGTAGAGGCGTCCGCTCACCGACTCCACCTGCGCGTGGTTGGCCGACACCTGCGGGTGGTTGATCTGGATGTCGTTGTTCTCGGTGCGGCCGATGGTCTTGGTCCCGCCCCCGGAGAGGCCGAAGTCGAGCTGGCCGAACACCGTCTTGTGCTTGCGCATGGCCTGCGGTGCCTGCGCCTGCGGTGGCGGCTGAGCGTGGGGCTGTGCGTGTCCGCCGGCGAGCGCACCGTGCTGCGCGGCGTTGAAGCCGACCGTCGAGGCTGGCTGGGCGTGCTGCTGGCCGGTGGGCGGGGTGTAGGCCTGTTGCTGCGCTGCCGCGTGCATCCCGGTGTTGGCGTGCGCGGCCTGGGCGAGCTGCATCAGCGTGCTCAGCTGAATGGGCACCGGACCGAAGTGGATCACCCCGTGTTGGGGGATCGGCGTGGGGGTGTTGGGCGGGATGCGCTGGCCCGACACATAGGTGCCGCTCGTCGAGTCGTTGTCGGTGACCATCATGCGATCGACGGCCACGGTGCAGTGCATGCTCGACACGCTCGGGTGCTGCAGCACGATCGACGACTGGGTCGGGTCGCGTCCGAAGATCAGGCGTCCCGGGGGTGGGGTCTGTTGACCCTGAGCCATCAGCGACAGGGAGATGGCCGGGTGGTCGAAGGGGAGGTTGACCTGCCCGAGCTGAAACTGCGTGCGAAAGTCGAACGGAACCTGCTCCCCGGCGGCGAGCGGTCGCCCGTGGGCGAGCGACGGCGCCGCGCCGGTGTTGATGAAGATCAGCTTGCCGCCGCCCTGATGAACCAACCGCGCGTGCTCGGAGGCGGTGCCTGGGAGGACGATGTCGCAGCGCGGGTCGCTTCCGATGGTGAGCGTTTGCTTGCCGAAGCCGGGAATCATGATCGCGTGTCAGACTTTCGAGGGAGGGTCACGAGTTGCGGGCGACGGGTCACGCGCGAAAAAACAGCGCCCAGATGAGGAGGGCGAGCAACAGGCCAATGACGCCTAACATGCCGAGCAGGATGTAGGTGAGCGTTTGCGTCTTGTTGTCACGCACCGAAGGAGGCGCGGGCAGGTGAGCGACGGGGAGCTCGGCGTGATCGATCAGCGTGGGGAGCGGCTGGTCGGGCGCGGTCGTGGCGAGGCCGTGGGTGCGGGCACCCGGAGCGTCGTGGACGGGGCCCTGAGGCAGCGTGCGGCTCGCGCCGGGCGGCGGCGCCGGCGTGAGGGGCACCCCCTCGATGGTGGGGTTCACCGGCTGGCCGGCGAGGGGAGGGGGTTCCTGCACGCGGGTGAGGCCCACCGCGTTGGCCTTGAGCACGCGGATCACCTGCACCGTGATGTTGTCGTGGCCGCCGCGCCGGTTGGCCAAGGCCACCAGCTCCTCACACACCGCCTGCACGTCGGTGGTCTTCAGGTACTCGGTGACGGTGATGAGGATGTCGTCGTTGCGCGCGAGATCGGTGAGGCCGTCGGTGGCGAGCACGAACACGTCGCCTTCGTACACCTCCATCGGCTCTTCGCGCAGCTCCACCATCACCTCGGGGGTCATCCCGAGCGCGCGCGTGATCTTGTTCGAGTCGGGGTGGCCGATCGCGTCCTGCTCGGAGATGACGCCGCCGTCGAGCAGCTCCTGCACCATCGAGTGGTCGCGCGTGAGACGATAGATCTGCTTGCCGCGGATGGCGTAGGCGCGGCTGTCTCCTACGTGCGCGACGTCGAGCAAGCCGCCGTGCAAGAGCACCGCCACGCAGGTGGTGCCCGGACGTTGCTGGTTGGAGGCCGGCCCACCAAACTCGTAGACGCGACGCCCTGCCTCCTCCACCGCGCGCTGCAGCGCCTGACCGGGATCGCCCTCGGCGGTTGCCGCCATACGCTCGAAGATGGTGCGGATGGCGATGTCGCTCGCCTCGCGTCCTCCGGCATGACCCCCCATGCCGTCACAGATCACGAACAAATGCCCAAACTTGGTCTCCGCGTAACCCGCGGCGTCCTCGTTGATGCGTTTTGCCGGATCGAGTCCTGGATCGGTGGACTGACCGAACTCGACTTCCATGCTCGCCGAACTAGCGGCCACGACTCGGTGTTCTACTCGAATCGGACCGCGAATTCGATGGGCCCGAAGCGAAGATTTCCACCCGGGGCGACGGTGATCCAGGCGTAGCTCTGGACCTTGCCACCGTTCACATACGTGCCATTGTTCGAACCCTCGTCGCGGACGTGGAGCTGACCGCCCTCGAACTTGACGGTGGCGTGCATGCCCGAGATCCGCGGTTCGGTGAGCAGAATGTCGCAGAGACCCGGATCGCGGCCGACTTTGAGCTCTGCACCCGCCTCGAGGAGGTAGGTGCCTACCGTGCCCACGAGGCTGGCTCGGGTGGCCTCACTCGGGGCAGCCACGCCGGCCCCATGGCCACCGAAGCCCCCGTCCGCCACCGGGACGGTGCCGGCGGCCGGACCTCCGAGCGGGGCGAGCGGCGCGGGCCCAGGGTGCAGGGGCGGGCCTGCGGCGACCGGCGACGGAAAACCCGGCGCGGCCGCGACGGGGGCACGGGCCACCGCCGAGGGCGTGGCGACGACGGGGCGGGGGGGCGCCGCGCCGGACCCGCGGCGGCGGGAGCCGCGGCCCATCACCAACACGTTCACCAACAAGAGCAGCACCACCAGGCCGCCGAAGGTGAGGCCGCCGATGAGGATGTAGTTCATCGGCTTCTCCTGAGCGGCGAGGGTGAGGATCTTGTCGTCCGTCACGGGGCTGGTGCGCGCGGCGCGCGAGTCGTACACGATGAGCCGCGCCGACCAATCCTTCTCCTTGCCCTTGAGCCACTTCGTCGTGTCGGGGAGCTCGAACTCCACGAAGGTGTCGCCGCCGTTGATCGCCTTGCCGCGCATGTTCGAGCGGATCAAGGTGTTGCGCGCCTTCTGGGCCTCCTCGATGGTCTTGCCCTCCAACGTCTGCGGCGCGGGCTGGTTCTTCGGGAGCATGTAGAGCTCGGCGCGCTCCACCTCGGTGCCCCAGCAGAAGGTGCCGAAGATCCTCACCGTGCCCCCCGGGTAGAGTTTGTTCTTCTTGGCGAAGCTCTCCGTCTCCTTGTAGTCGACGTCGAGGGGCCACAGCTTCGGGTCTTGGCCGAGGGGGCACTCGAGGCAGGCGTCGCCTTTGATGGGCTGCTCGAAGTCTTTGAACACGAGCTGGAAGTCCTGCGTGATCGTCGGCTGGAGGCAGGGCACCTTCCACTTGACGATGTTCATCAGGTCGAACCGCTCGGTGACGGCGCGGGCGATGTTGCTGCCCTTCGACTGCCCCGGCATCACGATGAAGAACGCGCCGCCGATCTCGGGGTTGGCGAGGTTCTCCATGAACTGGCGCGCGTTGGCGAACACCTCCTCCTCGGCGCGGTTGGGGAACCACACCGTCACCACCGGCAGGGGCATCTTCGGCTGCGTGGTGTTGTCCTGGGGGAAGCGTCCCTTGGTGAGGTAGTCGCGAAGCTGCAGGGCGCCGGCCGCTGCGGAGTTGATGTCGGTTCCGGCGTTCGCGTCGGACAGGAGCACCATCGCTTGGTGGAGCGGGATGTTGAGCTCGGTGCCGACGACGTTGCCGAGCGAGCTGAACCCGTCGGTCACCCCCTTCTGCACGATGCTGAACAAAGTCTTGGTGCGACCCTGTTTCGGGAAGGTGGTCGTGACGTCGTCGATGAAGCGCACGATGTCGGCCTTCTTCGACGTCCACTTCGAGTGCTTCACGATGTTCTGATCGTTGAAGAACATCACGTCGACGATGTCGTTGGGGCCCATCGCCGACACGAAGCTCTTGGCGACGGCCTTGGCCTCCACGAAGCGCGAGCCCATTTGGCCCGACGCGTCGATCATCAAGAGCCACGCCGTGCCGACGCCCTTCTTGTTCTTGCTGTCGCGCCACTTCTCGACGCTGACGAGGTCGGCCGGCACGTCGCGCTGATCGACGGTGACCAGGAACGCGGCGTTGTCCTCGGGAAACTTGAAGGGCTCGTACAGGGCCCGCGACTTGTCGAGCCGGTCCGCCATGCAGGCGAGCGCGTCGTTCCCCTTCAGGTGCGCGCACTGGGCCGAAAGATCGCTCATCGGCTTGTGCTGCAACAGCTCGATGACCGTCGTGAGGACGGGGGCGTTGTCCTCCACGCTCGAGCGCGGATCGATGCGGAGGAGGTGAGCCTCCGGGGCCGCCTCCGCCGTGCGCCCACACAGCACCGCGAGCACGACGGCGAGGATCGACAACCAGAGGTTGGCTTGGTGCGGCAGCCTCATCGTGGTGGGGCGAGCATACCCCACCGCGCCCGCGCGGCCGAATCTCGCGCGTCCCCCCACGTCACGGCGCGCGTGCGCCGAGGCGCCCGCGCGACCGGAGGACGCCATGCCGACGCTGCCGCGTTCGCTCGAGGTCCACCGCCTCAGCTGCGGTTCTTCGCCGCGCAGAGGTAACACGTGAAGCCGCCGAAGCGGATCTTGTCGCCGTCGTTCAGCGGGGTCGGCACGTTGGGGTCGATGCGGCGCCCGTTCACGTAGGTGCCGTTGGTCGACTTCATGTCGTTCACGGACACGCTCCCGTTGTTGCACGAGATGCTCGCGTGGCGCGTCGACGTCGTGCCGTGGGCGATGGGGACGTCGCACTTGACGCTCGTCTCCGCGCGCCCGACCAGGTTCTCACCGTCGTGCAGCACCCAGTGCTTGCCGAAGTTGTCGTCCTGGAAGCTGTAGAGGAACCCCGCCAGCACGCGCCTCGGGCCCTCGTCGCCCATCGGTCCCGGGCCCGGGCCCGGCCCACCCATGGGCGGCGGCTCCGGTGGCGGCGGCATCGGCGGCTCGGGCGGCGGCGGCATCGGCGGGGGCGGTCCCCCCGGGTGCCCGGGATAGCCCGGGGGAACCCCGTAGGGCGCCGGCGCCCCGGCCTCCGCGAAGGCCGTGGCCTGGAGCGCGGGATCGTGCATGCCGGGAGGCGCTGGGTAGCCCTGGGGGGGCGGGTAGTCGGGGGGCCCGTAGTCTGGAGGCGGGTAGCCCGGCGGTGGGCCCATCGGCGGGCCGGGGGGCGGTGGCGGCGGCGGATAGCCACCGTGGTGCGCCGGCGGTGGTCCGAACCCGGGCGGGGGGGCGCCGCCGGCGGGGGGCGGTCCAAACCCAGGGGGCGGCCCGCCGGGAGGCCCGGGGGGACCGGGAGGAGGTCCGAAACCCGGCGGTGGGCCGGGCGGGGGGCCAAAGCCGGGAGGTGGCGGGGGGCCGCCCGGGGGCGGTCCGAAACCGGGGTGGGGCGGGCCGCCGGGTCCCATCGGTGGCCCCATCGGGGGCGGCCCCATCGGGGGCGGGCCATAGCCAGGCGGAGGTCCGGGCGGAGCCGCGCCTAGCGGCGCTCCACACACGGAGCACTGTGCATTCGAGGGCGGGTTCGGGGCTCCGCAACGCGCGCAGTTGGTCATGCTTCTTCCAGCGGCCGAAGAGAGGCGTGGAGCATAGCGTGGCTCGGACTCGATCGATCAACAAAGTCCGTCTTCATGGCGAAAATCCTCACCTGGTTCCACGGACAAGCCGCCTCCCCACGGACGAGCCGCCACCCCCACGGACGGGCCGTTTGGTCTTGAGGGGTGGCCGCGGAGCAGCCGCGTGACCGGAGGGGCGCACGCGACCGGGCGGCCGCGCTCAGCGATCCTTCTTGTCGCGGACGCGGGCTGCCTTGCCGGTCAAGTCGCGCAAGTAGAAGAGTCTCGAGCGGCGCACGATGCCGCGCGACGCGAGCTCGATCTTGTCGATGCGGGGGCTGTGCAAGGGGAAGATGCGCTCGACCCCGGTGCCGAAGCTCACCTTGCGCACGGTGAATGTCGAGCGGGCGCCGGCGCGGTGACGCTTGATCACGATCCCCTGAAAGACCTGCACGCGGGTCTTGTCGCCCTCGACCACACGATAGTGGACACGCACGGTGTCGCCGCAACGGAACTGGGGATGATCGTCGCGGATGTTGCCGGACTCGAGCTCTTGGATGATCGCGCTCATGGCCTCGCTCCAAACGGTTCAATCCTGCCTCGGGGGGCCCGGGCAGGGCAGAAAGGAGCCGGGATTATGCACACGTGCGTCGCAACGTCAAGCCAACCCCACGTCGGCGTGGTCGTCGGCGCTGCGTGAGCCGTGCGTGCGCTGCGCTAGACCTCGGCCTCGTCCGAATCGTCGACGCGTTGGCTCTCGCGGAGCTTGCGCGCCTCGGCGAGCCGCAGCTTCAGCGTGCGCCGGAGCTTCGGCAGGTTGAAGAACGCCGGGTCGGTCGACTCCCCGAGCTTGCCGATCTCCGCGGCGATGGCGCTCGCATGAGCCCGAGGTTTCTCGGGAATCTTGAGGAGGACCCCGAGCTCGGCGAGCGCCTCCTCCTCCGCTTTGGCGACGTGGCCATCGATCCCCACGATCCAGGTCGCCACCGCGTACACGAAGAGTCGATCGGCCTTCGACATCGCGCCGAGATCGATGCTCCCCATGTCGACGGGGTTCTGGGTGGCCTCCTCGATGGCCGCCACCTCCTCGAGCTCGAGCCCCTCTTCGAGCGCGCAGCGCACGATAGCGTCCGCTTCGGCCGCGTCGAGCTTGCCGTCCGCCCACCCCACCGCTGCCAACGCGACGAACACGTCCCGTCCCAGCTTCGTCTCGGTCGATCCGTCTGCCATGGGGCGCGAGCGAATCACGGCGCACGATTCACGGCAAGGCACGATTCTCCGCGTCGCACGTGGAAGGATCCGGCGTGGGCGACGGAGCCGGTGGAGGAGAGAGAGGGCGAAGGGAAGATGGAAAAGATAAAGAAAATAGAAAGATGGAAGGAAGAAGGAAGGGAGGGGGAAAGGAAAAGCGGAGGGAGAAGAAGGGAGGGGGAGAACGGAGGGAGCTTGGTGGAGGGCCGAAGCTCACCGTTGCGGTTTGGGGGGCGTCGTCTTACACTCCCTCCATGCGCCTGCTTGCGGCAACGATGGTCCTGATCACGGGCTGTTCGGCGGTCGTCGACGACTCGGATGGGGCCGCCGAAGGCGGCGACGAGACGCTGCGCGCGTCCGTTTCGGTGCGACGCACCGACGCCGTCAGCGCAGGCCACCACGAAGTGCGCACCCACGTGGCGGCGCGCTTTCTCCGGGCCCAGGGCGGGCTCGACGAGGCCACCGCCGAGCAAGTGGTGGAGGGGGGAGCGCTCGACGCCGCTGCGCCCCTCGGTTGCACCTGGCGCGAGGACGCTTCGGTGGGCCGCGCCGCCGGCATCATCGAGCTGCTCGACGTAGGGGAAATCGTGCTCCACGCGCAGGGGCGCCAGATGGCGCTCGCGCCGCGCGCCTTCCCCGATGTGGGGGGCCTCATCAGCGGCGTGGTGTATACGTCGCGCGATGGCCGCGCCGAGCTCCCCGACGCCGCAACCTATCTCTTCGAGGTGTCCGGCTCGGTGGCGTTCGACGGCTTCTCGATCCAGACCGAGGCTCCTTCGGCGCCGGACGACGTGCGGCTCGGTGCTACCCCGCTCGACAGCATGTTCGCGGTGGTCCGCGTCGGAGAGGCCGCCGAGCTCAGCTGGCGTCGGCCCCGCAGCGGCGCCGAGAGCGATCGTATCTTCGTCACCGTGAGCAGCGAGCTCGACGGCGACGCGTTCACGTGTGTCTTCGAAGACGACGGCCACGCCGTGATCCCGGGGAGCTTCGTCGGGTTCGAGCCAGGGGCCGAGCTCGATGTCATGATCCATCGCCACCGACGGGCGAGGGTCTCGGTGCCCGGTGAGGCCTACGACGCCGTGGTCGATTTCGACTTCGCGGTCGCGGCGCGCGTCGCGGTCGCCGAATAGCAGCCACCTTCGTCGTCCGGTGCAGGTCCGAGCCAAGGTTGTCCTTCGTTCGTGGCGGAGCGGCTCGTGACGGAGCTCGACCCCCGCGTGGCGGCGCGTCTCGAAGCAGGCGATCTGCTCGGAGCGGCTCGGCTCCTGCACGAGGCCGGCGAGGCCCTGCGCGCGGCGCGTCTGTTCGAACAGGCTTGCGCGTTCGGCTCGGCCGCGATCGCCGCCTGCGACGCCGGCGACCGAGGCGAGGGGATGCGTCTCGCAGTGCTGAGCGGTGATCGGGCGCTGAGCCAACGGATCGCGGCCGAGCTCGTCACGAGCGAGCCGCCGGAGCGCGTGCGTCGGGTCGCCGAGGGCCTGTCTTCGCGCGGCGAGCACGGTCAGGCGGCGCGGCTGCTCGAAGCGATCGGCGACCTCGAGGCGGCTGCCGACGCGTACGGCAAGGCGGGGCGTCCGGCGGCAGCGGCGCGGGCGTTCGACGCGGCGGGGCTCCCGGCGCCGGCCGCCCGCGTCCTCGAGGCCGCGCTGCGGGGAGCGAGCCACGACGACGTCGATGGACTGCGCGCGCAGCTCGGGGAGCTCTACGCGCGACACGGCAAGCACCGCGCCGCGGTGCGGGTGCTGCAACAAATCGCCGAGTCGTCCGAGCGTCGCGGAGAGATCCTCGGGGTGCTCGGCGCGTCGCTCGAGGCGCTCGGCCTCACGCAAGCGCGGCGCGACCTCGACGCAGAGCTCCGGCGCCGCGGGCTCACGGCACGTCCGAGCCAACCCGACGGGGCTCGCGGCGTCGAGGCGGTGTTGTACGGGCGCTATCGCGTGATCCGCGAGGTGACGACCACACCGCACGCCCGGCTGCTCGAGGCGGTCGATCAGCTGTCGGGGGAGCGGGTCGCGGTGAAGGTGCTGGCCTCGCGCGCCCAAGGGACCGGCCGCGACGCGCTCTCGCGCTTCGTCCGGGAGGCGCGAGCGTTGCAACGGCTCCGTCACCCCAACGTGGTGCCCCTGCGAGCGTTCGTTGGCGAAGGGCCGGCGATGGTGCTCGCATGGATGGGCGGTGGCTCGCTGAGCGAGCTGCTCGAGCGCGAGGTGATCTCGCCGGCGCGGGCGGCTGAGATCGCGCGAGCGGTGCTCGACGCGCTCGCCGAAGCCCACCGGCTGGGAATCCTGCACCGTGACATCAAGCCCTCGAACCTCCTGTTCGACGACGGCGGTGCGGCGCGGCTGTCCGACTTTGGCGCGGCCCACCTGGCGGAGTCGGAGGCGACGGTGACGGTGGGTGCGATCGGAAGCGTGGCCTACATGTCGCCCGAGCAGCGCGCAGGGCGGGCCGCGACGGTCCAAAGCGATCTGTTCAGCGTGGGGGTCTTGTTGTTCGAGATGCTCAGCGGAGAGGTGCCCTCGTCGGCGCGCCCCGTGAGCGTGCAGGCCTGTCACCCCGATCTCGACGCGACCCACGACGCGGTCCTCGAGCGACTGCTCGCCACGGCGCCCGAGGATCGTTTCGCGGACGCGCTCGAGGCGAGGCGCGCCGTCGAGCGCGCGTCATGGCCGACCCGGCTGGCCAAGCGCACGGTCGCGTCCGTGGCGCCTCCGGGGGCGGTGACACCGGGCGCGGTCGACGCGTCCCAGCGCGCGGTGCCGCCGCGCCGAAATGGCGATCGCCACGACGTCTGGCTCGGACGCGACGTGTACGTGCTCCCTCTCGATGGGCACCTCCGACGGGCGGCCGCCTTCGCGCGCGCCGATCACCCGGCGCTCTGCACCATCTTCCGGGCCGACCGAACGAGCGGCGAGCTCTGGGTGGAGGTGCCCCCGGGCCGACCGCTCGCCCAGGGGCTCACGCTCGACGCCGCGCAGCACGCGGAGCTGCGGCACGCGCTCGAGGCCCTGCATCGCGCCGGTGCGGCTCACGGCGCCGTGGATGCGGAGCACGTCTTCGTGCATTGCGGGCGACCCCGCCTCGCGTTTCCTCGCGCGGGCACGGACGCGGACGTCGCCGACGAGGCCGCCGATCTCGAGGCGCTCGCGGCGCTCGAGCGCGCCGGCTGACACGGCAGCGCCGCCGCAAGCTCGAGCGCGGCGGCCGACTGCGGCAGCGCTGCCGCAAGCTCCCAAGAAAGCTGACACGAGGATCATGGTGGCTCGCCCCCTCGGGCGACGCTCTCCACCGGCCACGGTCTCATTTCGAAGGGTTGTGCCGTTGGCACCCCGATTGCTCAACCCACCTTCATCTGAGCGACGGGCTCGGTCGGCTTTCTTGGCTTCCCTTGGCACTCGCGGCAACCCAGCCCACCCGCCGCAGCGCCTCCCTTCGCTTCAGCCACCCCCGCTTCCCTTCGCTTCAACCAACCCCGCTTCCCTTCGCTTCAACCAACCGCTTCCCTTCACTTCCGACGACCGCTTCCCTTCGCTTCCGACGACCGCTTCCCTTCGCTTCCGACGACCGCATCTCTTTGCTTCCGACGACCGCATCTCTTTGCTTCCGACGACCGCATCTCTTCGCTTCCGACGACCGCATCTCTTTGCTTCCGACGACCGCATCTCTTTGCTTC
>CAYOAL010000024.1:0-18174 GCA_964401935.1 uncultured Polyangiaceae bacterium | reverse complement strand
GCATCTCTTTGCTTCCGACGACCGCATCTCTTTGCTTCCGACGACCGCATCTCTTTGCTTCCGACGACCGCATCTCTTTGCTTCCGACGACCGCTTCTCTTCGTTGCGGCACCACCGGACAGCAGCCTCACTTCGCTTCAGCACGACGCCCCGCTTCACTTCCAGTTCGTCGCGTTGTGGGCCTCCAGTCGCATCGCGCTCTTTACGTCACGCGAGCCATGGCTTCCCTTCGCGTGAGTGCACTGCCTTCCGTTCGCGTCCTTGATTCGGCAGCGTCGCCATGACGTCCGTGCCGCGTCGCCATGACGTCCGCAGCAGCTCGCCATGACGTCCGCAGCGGCGTCGCCATGACGTCCGTTCGAGCCCTCGGCGTGGGCGCTCCTCGCTTCGGCCGCGGCGTCGTCAGTCGCTCTTTCCGCGTCGCGACACTGTCGCTCCGTCTGCGTCGTCGACACTGTCGTTTGGCGTCTCAGGCGGTGGAAAACCCGAGCCATCGTGTGCCTGTTGGGTCACGGCACTGAGCTTGCCTTCAGCCGTTGCAGGCATGCTAATGGGAGGGTCCGCCATGACCCATTCTCCACCCTTCGACGCGGTGGACGCCTTCCGCGAGGTCGTCTGTCTGGTGGACGACGATGCGGAGTTTCGACGTCTGGTCCGGCTCTGGCTGCTGGAGGCCGGCTATGAGGTGTGTGAGCACGACCGGGCGGAGTCGTTCTTGGAGTCTCTGCGCGATGGCGACGTCCCCTCCGTCGTGCTGCTCGATCTGAGCTTGCCGGGGCTCCACGGGGAGGACGCCCTCGCCGCCGCCCGCCTGACGCATCAAGCGCTGCCGGTGGTGGTCCTCACCGCGACCAAGGACGTGGGGACGATGCTGAGCATCGTGGCGCGGGGAGCCAGCGACTACATGACCAAACCGGTCGACCGCGAGCGGCTCGTCACCACGGTGGCCAACGTGTTGGAGCGCGGTCGCCTGTCGGCTCGGGTGGCGGCCCTCGAACACGCGTCCGCGTTGCGCCGGTTACCAGGTGTCGTGGGGCAGTCGCCCGAGATGCGGATGTTGACGCTGCAGGTGGATCGGATCGCTGACAGTGACGTGTCCGTGTTGATCCACGGCGAGAGCGGCACCGGCAAGGAGCTCATCGCGGGAGCGATCCACCAGCGCAGCGCGCGAGCGGCCGGGCCATTCGTGGCCCTCAACTGTGCTGCGATCCCAGAGAGCTTGCAGGACACCGAGCTGTTCGGGCACGAACGGGGCTCGTTTACCGGTGCTTCTGCACGTCGTATCGGGCGGTTCGAGCGGGCGCACGGGGGCACCCTGTTGCTCGACGAGATCGCCGAGCTCTCGGGTGCGGTGCAGTCGCGCCTGCTCCGTGTGCTTCAGGAGCGGAAGCTCCACCGCGTGGGTGGGGGCGACGAGGTCGCGGTCGATTTTCGTCTGCTCGCCGCCTCCCACAAGCGGCTGTGGACGGAGGTGAAGCGCGGAAGGTTCCGCGAGGATCTCTACTTCAGACTCGCGGTGTACGAGCTCGACGTTCCACCGCTGCGCGCGCGAACCGGCGACGTCCCCGTGCTCGTGCAGCACTTCCTGGAGACCTATGGCCCGCAGCTTCGCGGGGAGGTGCCGGTGGTGCCTCCGGAGGCGATGGCGGTGCTCAGCCGCTATCACTGGCCGGGAAACGTGCGCGAGCTCCAGAATGCCGTTCAACGCGCGATCGTGAGCTGCTCGGGCGGGACGATCCTCCTCTCCGATCTGCCACCCTCGGTGATGCGCCTGCCGGACGAGCCGGAGCCGGCGAGCACGCCCCGGTTTGCCACCCACCGCCTCGTGCTCGAGCCAGGGCTGTCGCTCGCGGAGATCGAGCGGCGGGCGATCGAGTGGGCCATCGCCCGGGCCGATGGCAACGTCAGTCAGGCGGCGCGCGAGCTCGGCATCGCTCGAACGACGCTCTACCGAAAGCTCAAGAGCTACGATCCGGTGGTGGAGTGAAACATGGCATTGAAGTTGCTCGTTCGACGCCCGCGGTGAACGCGAGGTTGGGCCTGTGAACGACATGTGTCCCCTCCGTGCAAGCCAGCTGCAGGACCTGCTGGCGCGGATGTCAGGCGCGTTGATGGTGGCCCGGGTCGGTGATGCGGTGAGCGTGATCGCGGGCAGCGGGGCAGGTTGCCCACGACGAGACGCGAACGTGCCAACCATCCGCCAGCTGTTCGATGTGGACGCCGATGAGGTCACGGCGGCGTGCGAGTGGGTCGCCGCTCGAGGGAGCTCGGTGCACCTGCGGCTGCGCACATCACGGCGCAACGCTCACGTGCACGTCTTCCCGATCGACGTAGCCCACGTGGGCATCCTCGTGACGCGCGCCGCGGATCCTGCGGGGACGGCCCGTGGCGCGCTCCCTCTCGCGCTGGCCAACGCCGTCTCTCACGAGCTGCGGACACCGCTCACCGCGGTGCGTGCGGCCCTGAGCCTGCTCGAGTCGGGCACGCTCGGGGCGCTCGGCGACCAGGCGTTGCAAGTGGTGGCGCTCGCTCGGGCGAGTGCAGAGCGGCTCGCGCGCGCCACCAACGAGCTGCTCGACGCGACCGCCGAAGAGGCCGCCGAGGTCGGAAGCGTCGACGTCGGACATCTGGTGGAGAGCGCGATCGATGCGGTCTCGTCCGAGATCGTCGGCGCAAGGGCTGAGATCTTGCATCGGACGCGCGCCACCATCCGCGGCGAGCCGCGGCGCCTCATCGCCGCCGTCGCTCACGTGCTGCGACACGTGGTCGCCCACAGCGAAGGCTCCACCGTCTACGTGCGGTGTTTTCGCCGGCATGGGGCGGCGCGCATCGAGGTGAGCGGATCCCACACGGCAACAGAGGAGCCGTGGGGCGAGGACGCTGCGCTCATCCGCGATGGAGGTCGCGACCAGAAGACGGGGGGGACGCGGCTCGGCCTCTACCTCGCTCGACGAACGGTCGAGATGCACGCGGGGCGTGTGGGCACCGAGGTGTTGGCGGGGGGGCGCACCACGTTGTGGTTGGAGCTACCCGCACGGTTTCCCTCGCCTTCAGCGGCGCAGTCGATGAGCTACGCGTCGTCGATCTTCCTGGTAGGCTTCGAGACCGCCGAGGCCCACGAGCTTCGCCAGTTGCTCCAGACCAACGGACACCTGGTGTTGATCGCTGAGAGGTTGGGAGACGCGCGTCGGCTGCGAGGGCTCGGGCAACATCCGGCGGGCCTGGTGGTCGATGGCCTTCAGGTGGCGTTCGACGAAGTGGCCGCGGTGTTCGGCGACAACGTGCCGATGGTCGTCCTCGCCGGACGCGAGACCACCGACAGGCTGGCCCGCCTCGGGGAATCGGGCGTGCGGATGCTGCGCCCGGTCAATCAGGAGGTGCTCCTCCGCCTCGTCCATTGGATGGCACGGCGGGCGTCGAGGCCGCGTGTGCTCGTGGTCGAGCCCGACCCGAGCGCGCGCGAGATGCTCGTGCGCGAGCTCGCTTCCGATGACCTCGACGTGCTCGAGGCGGACTCGGCTCAGGAGGCCCTCATCACGGCGGAGCGCGCCGGCGTCGCTCTCGTCGTCACCGAGGCGGCGCTGCCCGACGAGGACCCGTCGCGCTACTTGCGCGCCTTGGCGGCCGCGGCCCCGAACGTCCCGTGGGTGTTGTGGACGGCGGCGCCAATACCGCTGCCCACCGCGCTGCGCGGCGACGGGGTACGCCTTCAACGCATCAAGTCTCGAGTGAGCGAGGACGAGCTTCGCATGCTCATCCTCGAGCTGGTGGAGCGTGACCTGTAGCGTCTCGCAACAGACGCTACGGTCGACCGTCTCGTTGTGCGTCAGGCCGCAGCGTGTCGTCCACGACACGCACCAACCCGTCGAGCCGCGCTGCGATCTCGTCGAGACTGGGATGGTCACGTTTGGCGGCGGCTTCGAGCTCGGCGGCCCTGGCTCCCACTGCGTGCAAGCCGTAGCTCCCGGCGGAGCCGGAGAGCTGGTGGGACGTGGTGATGATGAGCGCGACGGCGTCGACCGCGAGGTGGGCGCTGCGAGCGCGGGCGTCATCCACGACGCAACACATGGCGTGCACCTTCTCGTCGAGGCGGCGCCGGAACTCTGTGCGAAGCGATTCGAGCTCGGCCTCGAGTTGATACTTCCGAGTCACAGGAGCGCGGAGCGGCAATTTGTGGACCGTGGGCGCGACTCGCGGCTCACGGCTGGCACGTAGCTTCGACTGCACGGATCTCCGCCTGGCAAGGACGTTCGACTGCGTGCGCGGATGTCCGCCTGGACTGCACGGATCTCCGCCTGGCACGGATCTTCGAAGTGGTGGGTACGGCGAGATCAGACCATGGTCACGGACGAGCTCGTTCCCCCACCTAGCGCCCACCTCTCAGGGTTCAATGACAACGTTCCTTACAAGGGGAGAGTGTACCACGTGCAGACGGAGGATTCTGGCGTCGCTTGCCCGCACATCTCCACGCACGTCTTCTGTCAGGGCACGATCGTGGGGAGCCTCGAGTCGCGCTACGACGAGCTGCTCGGCGCAGCCGACCTTCGTCACTCGCTGACTCAACGGATGCGCGCGCAACAAGAAGAGGCGATCGCGGGGCTGTTCGACGGTCGCTACGATGAGAGGATTCGCCTCACCTTCGGCGCTGCGGCGGCGGCCGTCGACACGCCCCGTGACGCGGTGGCACGCCCCAACAACGAGGTGATCGCGAGAGGAACCGTGGATGACGTCGTGCTCGAGCACGTGCTGCGGTTCACGGAGCTCGATGCGGTGTCCTGGTCGTCGGCACCGCCGCCCAGCACGGGGCGGCCGCTGTCGACGCGGCCGCCGCCGAGCCTCGAGGGTGCGCTGGTCGATGGGCGCATCGACCCCGACTGCGTGGTGCCGATCGCGCGGAGGATCGAGGCTCTCGGCGCTAGCGCTTGTGGGGCGCTGCGGTTCGAGAGGGGCGGCGAGCATGTCGGTGACATCCTCGTGGAGCGTGGGCGGGTCTGTTGGGCAGCGGCCGAGAGGATGGCCGCGCGTCTCACCGACATCCTTCGGGGCCTGACGAGCCCGCCGCTCGAGCAAGACGCCATCGAGTGGACCTACGCGCGCTGTCGCGAGTCGGGTCAGCCCCTCGGCGAGGCCTTGATCGAGGCGGGGATGATCACCGCGGCGGCGCTCGAGCGGGCGATCCGGCAGCACACCGCCGAGGCGCTCGTACGCCTCGCCCTGAGCGGAGCGCGCGCCGAGTTCACCCCCCATGCACGGCGCGGCTACCAGGCGCGCTTCACGATCGCTCCAGCGCATCTGTTGGCGGTGGCCGGGGAGCTCCGCAACCGACCGCTCGCGGCCGCGGCGCGGGCGGAGCTCGAGCGTCGCTTGCCCGCGGAGGCGACAGGGGTCGCGGTGGCGCGAGCGGGTGGCCACCGGCTGATGCACCTGGCGCTCTTCCGGCCCGGTGCCCTGACGGTGGACGACATCGATGGGCTGGGGCGCGCGGCGGCGGGGGGGCTCGACGTGGCGCAGCTCTTGGACCCCGCCCGACGGGTGGTGATGACGCGCTCTTGGCATGGAGACGCGCTCGTCGCGTGGTCGGCGGGGCCGCTGATGTTTGCGGCGCTCTGTTTCGAGGCCTCGAGCACCTCCTTCGTGCTCGCGACGCTGTCGCGGGGGAGGTGAGGACGAGGCCGGTCGTCGCCGTCGGGCATGGCCGCGCTCCTAGACCGACTCGGCGAACTGGTGGACGAACCGCTCCTGCTGCTGGGTTTGAATGAAGCCACGGCGAAGGCCTCGGAGAGTGGCGATCGCGGCGTCGGGCGCCGTGCCGCACCACACGAGGTAGGCGGCGAGCACCGTGCCGGTGCGACCGAGCCCCGCTCGGCAGTGGACGGCGACGCCTTCGCCGCTCGCGACGGCTCGCTCGATGTCGCGGCAGAGGCGTGCCGTCGGTCCGATGGCTGGCACGCGCATGTCGACGATCGGGAAGTGGCGACCGACGATCCCCACCGCGCGGAGGGTCTCTCGGTCGAACGGTTGCTCGGTCAGCGAGACGAGCATGGACACGCCGGCCGAGGCGATGGCGACCAGATCGGTCTCTTGGTCTCCCAGCAAGCCGGGCCAGCCCATCCCTGCGAGCCGCGGAGCGTCGATCCACTGAAAGTGGCTCGGGAGCGTGGGGGGTGCTGGAGCGGGCCAGCAGTTGCCTTGGGTCAGGAAGCGGCGCGCGAGGTCGGAGGGGGGCGCGTCGAAGAAGACAGGGGCAGCGCCGACGGCGTGCAGGCGCCCGGCGACGAAGAGCGCCACCTCGTCGGCGACGGACCGCGCGAGCCCGAGGTGATGCGTCACGAGCAGCACCGCGCCCCGATGGCCGGTGATGGCCTCGGCCAGAGGCCCGTGATCGCGACCGTCCAAGGGCTGCGGCTCGTCGAGCAAGACCGTGGAGGCGCCGCTCCGGAGCGCTCGCTCCCACGCTGCAGCGCTCGCCTTCTGGGGCACGATCGCGACGTCCGCGGCGTCGAGCGAGCGGCCGCGATAACGCCAGGTGCCCAGCGTCTCGAGGTGGTGCTCGTCCGCTGCATTGGCGAGCGCAAGCAACAGGCTGCTCTTTCCCGTGCCGGCAGGGCCGAGGATGACGGTGACGCCGCGGGGCCGCATCTGCCAGCTGAGCGGCCCGAGGATGGGGCGTCCGTGGCGGAGCAGCTGGGCGTCGTACAGCTCGAAGGGCATCGTCTCTCCGTCACCTTCCCTCGAACAACCGTGTGGCCAGCGACGGCGGGAATCCCGCGGCGAGGATCGCGGCGGCGGTCGCGGTGACGTCGTAGCTCACCCGGTGGAAGACGACCTGGCGTGCGGGGACGTCGACGATGGCAAAGCTGGCCCGAGCGTCGCGGTCTCGTGGCTGACCCACCGAGCCGGGGTTGACGATCACGGCGCGGGCGGTTCGGGGCCACGTGATGGTTCCGCGGCCAGGGAGCTCTTCCACGCCACCGTCCGCGCCCAACCAGCCGCACATCGCCGCGTGCGTGTGGCCGCAGAACGCGACCTTGGGCCACGACGCTCGCACCGCGACGGCTTCGAGGTTGTCGCGAAGCATCGCGCTCGTCACATAGCCGTAGAAGTGGTCATCGTTGAGGTAACAGCCGTGTGCGGCCATGAACGTGGGCTCGGTGAGCAGGTTGGGCTGAGCGGCGAGCCACGCGGTGGACGTGTCGTCGAGCGCGCGTCGCGTGAAGGCGTGCACGTGGCGCGCACGCTCGTCGGTGAGCGGTGCCGACTCCGAGGCCATGACGTCGTGCTCGTGGTTGCCGAGCACGAGCTGGCATCCGAGGGCGCGCAGCGCGTCCACGCACTCCGCGGGTTGTGCGCCGTATCCAACCACGTCCCCGAGACATACGAGGGGGCCATGGCGGAGCCGAGAGAGGGCAGCGGTCACCGCCTCGAGGGCGGCCAGGTTCCCGTGCACGTCGGCAATGAGGGCAAGCTTCGTCATCGGGCGCCTCGGGCGAACCGCTCGGCGAACGCGCACAGGCGTGCTCGAGCGGCGGCCGCTTCGGTGCGACGTGAGATCACGCCCTCGAACAGCTCGGCGAGATGACACGCTCGAGCCTGGTCGGGCGTGAGCGTCCTCGCGAGCCGCTGCTCCACCGCGTCGAGATAGACGCCGACCGCCCGGGGCCGGTCGGCGTACTCCTCCACGCGCTGCAGGAGCGCGTGGCCCATTATCGCGACGCTGGCGCGATCGTCGATCTCCTCGTCGATGTAGAACACCTCATCGCTCGTGGCCGACATGACGAAGTTGGACGGGTGAACATCGAGCGAGAGGCCTCGCTCGAGGGTGAGCACGAGCGCCTGGAGCCACGCGTCGGCGTAGAGCGACAGCGCGCCACCGAGCACATTCTCGGCCGCCGCTTGGTGCGCCTCGTTCATGGCGCTGCGGAGGGTCTGCAGCCACGGAGTGAGGGTCCACAGCCAGAAGCCGCGCACCGCGTCACCCTGGAGGACGAGCGCCGTTTCAGGTACCAGCTGCCGACCCAGCGCGCGCTTGCGGCGCGCCTGGGCGACGAGCGCCTCCCGGCCTCGCTCCAGCGTGGAGAACCACCGGGTCGTGGAGGTCTTGGCGCAGTACGCCCCCGCCCGGTACACGAGCGTCGCCGAGCCACCGCTGCCGTCGTCGGTCCCACGTCGATGTTGCAGCTGCTCACAAAGGATGAGGGGCTGAGATCCCACGCGCGCCAGCAGCTCGCGCCCATCGGGTGCCGGCCAAATACACCCTGGGCCCACGTCGCGAGCGAAGGGGGGCGGAGTGGAGGGGACCAACGCGTCCCGTGCAGCACGGTCCGACACGCACCACCATTGCGTTACGGAACGTGAGGTTCGACGTCGACAATGGCAGCTTTGAGCTGGGCCCAGCCCATCCCGATGTTCGTGGTCTTCTTCGTCACGAGCATGATCACGGCTTTGCCTCCTCGGACGGTCTTGGCGAAGTGGAAATTGTGGCTCGAGGTGATATGCATCTCCTCGAAGTAGCGCGCACCGTTCTCGGGCACGCCGCGGTGTTTCCGCACCATTTGTTCGATACGCCCCACGTTGGCGCCTCGAAACAAATCCATCGTCGCCGCCGCGACGATCTCGTTCAGCGTCTGGGTGTACTGCGAGTTGTTGTAGATTCCGAGCAACATCCCGGTGTCCAGATCGACCACCCCACAAGCGACCGCTCCGTCGACCTTCTCCACGATGCCCCGACACGCGTCGTCAATCTTTCCCATGTTCGTCTCCCTGCGCGCGCGTTGGTGGCGGCGCGTTCTCCTCGTAAGCTCGCAGGCCATCGCAAACGCCGTACCGCGCGCGAGGGCAGGTCGGGGAGCCGGTGCTGTCGCGAATTCGTACAGGCGGTACAGCGACCGTGTGTCGCTTCGCATCAAAGGACCCCGCCCGCAGCGGGCTGCCGGCACCATGCTGTCTCGCGCGTGCTGGCATGGCTGTTGCGTCGCTCCTCGACGGGGAAGGCGGTTGCGTTGGGTGGATTCTCGAGGGTGACGCGTGGTGAATGACGGAACGTGATGTCGGAGAGTGGTCGGGTCGCCGACATAGCGCGCATGAGCGGACGTGCCCCGTGACTCGTCGAGCGCGAATTCGCGTATGAACGTGGAGCTCTGCGGAGAAGCCTTCTCTGCCGCCTTGACCCAGCTCTGGGTGGCGTATCAGCCCATCGTGGAGCTGAGCTCGTGCCGAGTGGTCGGCTTCGAGGCGCTGCTCCGCGTGGATCAGGCCCCCGCCCTCGGGCCCGCGGACGTCTTATCCGCCGCCGCGTCCCTCGGGCGCGTCGCGGATCTGGGCAACACGGTGCGTAGACACGCCGTTGCTGCGTTCGACTGGCTGGAGGCCGATCAGCGCTTGTTCATCAACCTGCATGCCAAGGAGCTCTCGGATCCGGCGTGCGACTGGCTCGCCTTGCGAGACGCCGCCGACCGCATCGTGCTGGAGCTTGGGATGCGGACCTTCACGCTCGACGGCGTGGGCGAGCGGCTCGCGAGTCTGAAGACCATGGGGTTCGGGGTCGCCATCGACCACTTCGAGCCCGCGCTGGGACAGGGCTCTTTGCAGCGCCTCGTGCCGGACTGGCTCAAGCTCGATATGCGACTCGTTCGCGGCGTGGGGCAGAGCTCGGGACAGCGTGCGGCGATTGGGGCTGCGCTCGAGCTAGCGCACGAGCTCGGGACGCGCCTCGTGGCCTTGGGGGTGGAGACCGAGGAGGAGCGGAGCGCGCTGGAGTCGTTGGGATGCGAGCTCCTGCAGGGCTTCCTCGTCGGCGCGCCCGCCCCCGGCCGTCGCCCGCCGGAGCGACCGCAGAGCGCGCCACGGTGTGGGCCCGACATCGAGCGCGTGCTCCTCGTGGAGGACGACGACGACATCCGCTGCATCTGCGAGATCGCGCTCACCGCCGTGGCCGGGTGGCAGGTCACCGTGGCGAGGTCGGGGCATGAGGCGCTCGAGCTGCTCGAGGCGGCCAAGCCCGACCTCGTCGTGCTCGACATGATGATGCCTGGCCTCGACGGAGAAGCGACCTTGCAGCGACTTCGCCAACGTGAGCTCGGTGCCGTGGTGCCGGTGGTCATCATGACGGCGTGTGCTCAGCCCCGCGAGGTCGCGCGTTTTCGCGCGCTCGGAGCGGCAGGGGTGGTGAACAAGCCGTTCGACCCGATGACGCTCCCTGACGTGTTGCGCCGCTTCGTGGGGCGATGAAAGGCGTCTGTCTCTGAGACTGACGCAGAAGGAGCGGGCGCCCGCTACGCCCGCTCCCCTTCGTTCTTCAGGCCGCGGCCTCGACGTCGGCGAGCGCGCTGCGCGACTTGGTGAGCACCATCCCGAGGTTGGCCGAGATGCGACACACCGTCACGAGCACCAGGTTCTCATTGCGCTTGCAGCGCTGAAACACGTGCAGGAGGTTGTCGGAGAGGATGATGATCTCCTGGAAGTAGTGGTGGCCGTCCTCTTTTACGCCGCGGGCTCGTTTGAAGAGGTTCTCGATCGCGGCCACGTTGGTGCCTTGAAAGAGGTCCCCGGTGGCAGCCGCGACGAGGTCGAGCACCTCCTGCGGGTGGCTGTCGACTGTCTTGACGCTCAACAACATGCCGGTGGTCATGTCGACGAAGCCGACGGCGACACATTCGGGCACGCTGTTTTGAACTTTGGCCAGTGCGGAATCCAGTGACATCTTGTAACTCCCTTGATCCTTCCTTTGTTCCGGCGACAATCGCGTCGTCGGTGTGCGTCATGTGTCGGGCGTCGAAGCGCTCCACTCAGCGTGGAGCAACGCCGCGAGGCGGCTCATCGCCGAGCGAAAACGTTGCGGCCCAAGCCGTCCGGCCAAGGCGACATGTGCCGCCACCCACAGACCGGGCGTAGGCGTGGCGAACACCGCGAGCCCAAGGTGCGGGGACACGAGCTCGAGCTGCAGGCAGTCGCCGCCCAGGCGGCTCGCCGACTCGTGGAGGTGTCGAACCGCGTCGAGCAGCGGGTCCTCCTCAGGTTGGTCCTCGGTGAGGAGCACCACGGCGACCTGTGGCAACGCTTGTGCCAAGTGGGCGCGGAGGCGCTCCGCGCGCACGGCTCGCCCGTCGGCGGTTGGGCCCTGCTGCCCTGACATTTCGACCGGCCCCGCCAGCGCGGCGTCATCGAGCTCCCCGAAGCCTTCTCCTGAGCTCAGCCCCTCGAGCGGGTCGAACGGAGCGGCGTTCGGGTCCTCCTCGTCGAGCTCACGGAGCGTGTCGAGGAGGAGCGCCTGGAACGGGACCGCGATGCTGCGCTCGACGGTGACGGTGAACGGAGCGGTGCGGATCGCCCCCGACGACTCGCGGAGGAGGGCCTTGAGCGCCGTCGTGCCGGAAGACGTGTCGTGACGCGCATGAATGATCTCGCCCTCCAAGACCTCGATTCGTCCCGAGCGTGGGCCTTCGATCATCAGCACGATGGATCGGCGGGCGTAGTGGAACATCTGGAGCATGTCGATCAACGAGAGGCCGTGCACGCTCCCGCGGAAGCCGGTCTCGCAGTCGACCGCGTGCTCGATGGCCTGCACCAGCTCGTCGACCGTGAACGGTTTGCACAGCACGCGCACCGCCCCTAGCTCGATGGCGGCCTGGTAGTCGCGGGCCGTGGCGTAGCCGCTCATGAGGATGGTGCGCGCCTCGAGGCCGTGATCGCGCACGGTCGTGAGCAGATCAATGCCGTCCTCGGCGGCCTCGAGGCGCAGATCGGTGAGGAGGACGTCGACGTCGGCGGTGGTTAGAAAGCCTTTGGCTTCATCGGGCGAGGACGCCGACAGGACGTCGTAGCCGCGCTTCTCGAGCTCGGTCACGACCACGTGGCGGAGCTGGGCGTCGTCATCGACGACAAGGACGGCGGTCACCACGCCTCCTCGGCATCGTCGGGAGGACGGGTGGAGCTGCGGGGTCGGGGCAGCGTGAGCCGGAAGTGACAACCTCGGTCGGAAGGGAGCAGCTCGAGCTGCCCACCGAGAGAGACGGCCGCTTCGCGGCTGATGGTGAGACCGAGACCCGTGCCGTCGCTCTTGGTGGTGAAGAACGGATCGAAGACAGCCTCTCGTGCCTCTGCGTCGACGCCGGGGCCGTCGTCGGTGACGTGGATGACGACGTCGCGGCCGTGCTCGCCAGGCGTCGAGCGCAGCTCGACCGCGAGCGGCTCGGTGGCTGCTTCCACGGCGTTGGTCACCAAGTTGACGAGGATCTGCTCGACGACGAGTGGATTCCCACGGACGCGGTTTGCCCCCTGCTCGATGCGCGTCACAACGCGGTGGCGGGTGTCGCGAAGAAGCGGCCGCAGCAGCGAGCACACGCGCGCGAACAACACGTCGAGCTGTGACTCGGCGTCGGGGCGCGGGTGTACGCGCGCGTAGTCGAGCAAGCCCGCGATGCTCTCGCGCATGCGCTCGGTGGCCTCTCGGATCTGGGAGAGCGCCTCGAGCATCTCGGCTTCGCTGAGCTCGCGGAGGCGGTTCTCGAGCACGCTGGTGGTGAACATGATGCTGGAGAGGGGAGTGCGAAGGTCGTGGGCGATGCCCGCCGACAGTCGTCCGATCGCCTCGAGGCGTTGCTGCTGAAGCCGACGCGAGCGAAGCTCCTGAACCTCCGAGATCTCGCTCATCGACACGAGCAGCTCGTCGTCGCCGTGCGCGTAGCGTGTCCAGCCGAGGCAGAGGCCGGCGACGCTTCCGGGCCGCCACTCCTGAGGTCGTCCGGCGGGCTGACGCATGAGCTCACGCCAGAAGGCGCGTGGGAGCGGTGAAGGGAGGTCGTACAGGGCTACGCCTGCTCGTTCGAGGAGCTGCCGTGCCGACGGCGAGACCGCCTTCACGCGACCGTCGCGGGTAAGGAGCGCGAGAGCCGCCCCAACTCGACTCAGATCGAGGGTGGCAGCGGGAGGCGGGCGCGCCGTGTCAAGCTCGCTCGCGTCCATGGAACCGTCCGTCGACACGGAACACGCTGAGCACGTTGCGCGCGAGATCTCTCAACGTGAGGCCTCGCGCTCCAGGTGAATCACGAGTCCGTCGGGGACGTCTTGGTCCGCGCGGGGGAGGAGCGTCGCCTCGTCGCGGTGGCCGAGCACACTCGCGGCGAGGTGGGCCAGCCATGGCGCTCCGACGCGTGCGGGCGCGTCCAGACCCGACGGAGCGCTGTCCACGTGAAGCGCGTAGCCATCGTCGGCGTCCCGGAGCTCGACGCCCAGGCTCCTCAGCGCTCGAGCGAGGGCTGTGTCGTCGGTGTGGAGCGCGTCATCGAGACCGAGGCGGCTGGCGAGGCTCGGTGGCGCCGAGGCGGCCTCGGCCCAGCGTCGCCACGCGACGGGCGCCGAGTCACCGAACACATCATCGAGGAACCGCGACGTGGTGTCGCCGAGCCAGAGGGCCACGCCCGTGGCCGCGTTGCGCTCGTCCTGCTGCGACACCTCGCGCTCGGCGAGCTGCGCGACGGTGTCTCGCTCCTGGGTGAGCTCCTGCGAGAGGGCTGCGTTTCGCTCGTAGGCCAGCGCCACCTCCTCCTCGATCGTGCTGCGGGCGCGCTGCGCATCGTCGAGTGCGCGCGTCAGCGCTTCGATCTCCTCTCGCGACGCTTCGAGCTCGGCGCTCGCCGTGCTCAGCTCCTTCTGCACGTCGCGGAGCGCGGTCGCCAGCGTCTCGGCTCTGGCCTCGAGCTCGCGTCGCGCCGCCGCCACCGCCTCGTTGTTCCCTTCGCGTGCCCGTCGACGGTCGCTGGACGGCGCCTGGTGCGCCCGCAGCTGTTCACGCAGCGTTCGGAGCTCGGCCTCCGCCGCGGCGAGCACCCTCGCCTTGGCCTCGAGCTCCTCGGCCACCCGTTCGCGCTCGGACGACGCGTTCCGGAGTTGTTGCAGCTCCCCGGTGGCGAGGGCGAGGTCGGCGCTCAGGCGTGCCCGGTCCTTGTCGACGCTGGCGAGCTTTCGCCTCGTGGTCTGATGGGCCTCGCGCTCGGCTTTGAGCTCGGCGGCCGCCTTCTCGAGCGCTCGTTGCTCGGCTCGGTGCTTGGCGTCGAGCTCTGCCACCTGTTTGGCAGCCGCGGCCACGTCCCTCTCGAGCGCGGTCACCTTCGCCGCACGATGGGCATCGGCCTCCGTGGCGCGCTTGGCCGCGAGCAAGGCGCCAGCGAGCTTCTTCTCCACGTTCGCCTTGGCGGCGACCGCGGTCGCGTGCGCGTCACGCAGCGACTCCAGGTCGTGCTCGCGCTCGATCACGTTGCTCCGCAACGCCTCGACCTCGGTCTCGAGGAGCGCGAGCCGCTCGGTGTCGGCGCCGCCGAAGACGCGGCTGAGAAACCCACGCCTGGGTTCGGATGTCTGCTCGTCGTCGGTCATCAGCTCGCCTCGGCGACGGCCTGTTGCAGCGATGCCTGCAGTCGCCTCATGTGACTGAACAGGAGCCCGGCCTGGACGCCCGGCCCAGCGACCACCGCCACGAGGCCACACGGGGTCCGCGCCGCCATCACCACGCGCTGACGGAAGTGCACCATCAACGTATCGAGGGGGCCCGCGAGCAGGTCTTCACCGAATCGGGCTGCCGCGGCGCTCACGAGCGTGACGGTCGACGCCAACCGAGGCGCGTCGGGTGAGCTGCCCTCGACGGCGCGGATGCGTCCGAGGTGATCGATGAAGAGGATTGCCTCGGCGTAGGAGAGCATGTTCTGGATCAAGTCATCATCACGACGCATCGTTGGGCCTCGTCGCCCGTTCAGGCTGCTCCTCGACCGTGAACCGCGCAGGGACCGGGGGGCTGTGACCTCAAGTCGTGGCGCCGCCCCGTGTACCTTCGCGAAGCAAGGCCTGCGCCAGCGTGGCGGGCCGCGATGGGGCTGGAAGGCGACGCGCCACGGCACTTCCGTGCTGCGGGGCAGGGTCACGCCGCGGGGTGGCTGTCGCAGAATCGTACAGTCGATACACGGGCCGTTTCGTATCGCGTCGAGGGTCGCGCGCATGGCGGGCCACGGGCACCGTGTCGAGGGGTCGTCGGCACCGTGTCGAGGCGTCGTTGCGCAGCGCGCCCGAGCTGGCGTCAGCGGCGGCGGAGGAGCGTCGTGAGCCAGCGTCGAGGTGCGGCGCGGGCGGCGCTCTGGATCGCGACGTCGAGGGGGATGCGCTCCGGGCACACCTCGACGCAGTTCTGGGCGTGCCCGCAGTCGGCGATCCCTCCGGCTCCGAGGAGGGGCAGCGGGAGCGGCGCCCCGCGCGAGAGCCGCGTGGCGTGCACCGCACCGAGGGCTTGGGGCCCGAGGAACGGGCTCCCCTGGTGCGTCTCTGGGCACGCGTCGAGGCACGCGCCGCAGCGGGTGCAGCGCGCGAAAAGGCGCGCGGCCGCGTCGGGCGGGGCCGATCCCGCTTCATCGGTGAACGCTTCGGCGCGCGCTGCGTCGCGGCGCATGCGGGAGCGATCGACGACCAGGTCGCGGATCACGGGAAACGCGTCGAGCGGGGCAAGGGTGAGGGTGTGCGAGGTGCGGGTCGCTTCGAGCGCGCCCACGCGGGTGCCGCAAGCGGGCGCGGCGCGGCCGTTGATGGCGACGGTGCAGACACCACACGAGGGCCAGCTGCATTCCGAGGGCCAGCTGAGCGGCGTGGTGGCGGAGCCGTCGGCGAGCTGCGGGGTCAACGACGCACCGAGGGTGTGGAGGAGATCGGCGATCGTGGCGTCGGGGGTCCACGGCAGGCGAAATCGCTCCCAGCGCGGTGCGGCGCTCGGGCCGTCTTGGCGCCGAACACGAACGAGGAGCGGCCGCTCGCTCACGCGCTCTCCTCTCTCTCTCTGTAGCGCCGCGGCTGCGCTGCGACGCCGTCCTCGTCGATCAGGCACGAGTAGGTGCGCTCGCCCACGGTGAAGGTCGCTGCGCTCTGCGCTTCCCCATCCCAGCGGGCGAGCCGCGGCCCCTCCTCGGCGCTCTCGTCGGCCACCGCGGCGGCGATGAGGCGCGCCAAGGTGAGGGCGTCCTCTAGCGCCCGCTGCGCGTGGGCGCGATGTTCGCCGGCGCGGGCTTCGGGGGGCATCGCCTCGTACCGTGCCACGAGCTCCCCCACCTCCGCCAAGGTCTCGTCGAGCTCGTACTCTCGCGGCCCGAGGAGCTCGGTGAGCGCCTGCCCGAGCTCGGCCTCGAGCGCGGCGTGAGATGGTCCGTAGCCGCCCTCCACCCGGTCCATGAACTGCGACTCGGCGCGCGCGATGGCGTCCTGGGCGGCGCGGTCGGTGACGTCGCCCCCGTCGCCTCGTTCGATGAACGCGGCGGCGCCGCGGCCCGCGACGGAGCCGCCAAACAAGTCGGCGAGGGTGCCGTTGCCCCCCATGACACAGCGCCCGTGGTAGAGGCTCGCCCAAGGACCCGCCGCGTAAAGGCCGGGGAGGGTGGTGGCGTGGTTGCGTGGCGAGCCCTCGACGAGCAGGCCGTCCTCGCTGCGCTCGTGGTCGACGAAGAGGCCCCCGAGCAGGCCGAGCGGGGCGGTGACGACCTCGATCGGCTCGCGGCTCGGATCGACGCCGGTGGTGGCGGAGAGGGCTGCGAGCTCGACGCCGAGTCGCTCTTCGAGGTGCCCGTCGGGGAGATGGCTCACGTCGAGGAAGTGCCGCGGGGCGGCGTCCTCGTCGTCGTTGCCGCGCCGCTCCGCGAGCACGGTGCGGAGGGCGCTGGTGGCGAGATCGTCGGGGACGAGCTCGCCCCAACCAGGGAACGCGTCGTCCAAGAAGCGGGCCCGCTCCTTGTGGGGGATCTGATCGGGAGCCCTCGCCTCGTCGGCGGCGGCCACCCAGAGGCGCGCGCCTTCGGCCCGAAGCGCCGCGGTGGGCACCACGAGCCCGCGCGGGGTCGCGAGCACGGCAGGGTGTTGCTGACAGCGGTGTGGACTGACGAGCACCGCCCCCGCGCGCGCCGCCACCGCGAGGGGGCCCTCGAGCGCGAGCGCGCCGGTGCGGGCGCCGAGCATCCGCTCCGGACCGCCGCCGGCGAGGATCACGGCGCCGGCGGTGATCGCCTCGAAGCTGTGCGTTTCTCGGTGCTGGGTGACGATGCCGCAGCAGCGGCCTTCGACCAAGAGGAGCGCGGCGAGATCAACCCGCTCGACCACGGCGAAGCGCTCCGAGAAACGCGCCGCGAGGTGGCGCTCGAGCGCGGCGCCGATGGATAGCTCGGTGTGGGTGTCGACGTACACGGCGTCTGCCTTGCTCATCCCTGGCAGGCGCCGCAGCCGCCAGTGGCCACGATCGGCGGCAAAGGGGACGCCCACGCCGGCCAGGCGCTCCACGAGGGGGCTCGCCGCAGCGGCGAGGGCCCGCACCGGCGCGCGCGGCGCCGCGTAGTCGCCTGCGGCGAGCGTGTCGGTGACGAGCCGCTCGGGATCGTCTCCGAGCGTGAGCCCACCGGCGGTGACGACCGGCCAGCATACCGGGTCGGCGGGGCAGGCGAGGATCACCGCCAGCCCGCTCTCGGCGAGCTCCCAGCACGCCATCAGGGCGGCGAGACCGCCGCCAAACACCACCACGTCTGCGTCTCGGGAGCTCATGACAAGGGGAGGCTCACGGGGTGGTCGCCTTGGGTCGCCCGCGCCGCGGCGGCGGGGGGCGCGTCGTCGTGGCGGGCGCGGGCGCGCTCGTGACCGCGGGATCGCAGACCACCGGCGCCTCGTGCGCTGCCGTGCCCAGGTGCCAGCCGGTGGCCATGAACAACACCGCGTGACCGCTCCAGGCGAAGAGCGCCGCCCCGAGGAGCCCGAACAGCGCACCCCACCGCGCTTGTTGCTTCTTGCTCGTGAGCAGGCCGTAGCGCAGACCCAGCGTGAAGAGCCCGGTCGCGAGGTGGAAGACGCAGGCACCGAGGCCCACGAGGTAGGCAAAGGCCACGAGGGGCAGGCCGAAATGCGTCGTCGAGAGATAGGCGACGGTGTGGGGCGCGAGCTCGTCGGGTGAAGGCGCGGGGCGCCAGAAGAGCAGCACCACGAGGGTGATGAAGCCGAGCGCGAGGAGGCCCGTCGCTCGCTGCAGCGTGTACGTCCAGTTGCGGCTCAGCGGATACCGGCTCACGTTGTAGCGTGGCCGGAAGGTGAGCAGGAGGCCGTAGCCCACGTGGAACGAGAGTGGTGCCAAGATCGACAGACGCGACAAGAGGCCCGTCGGGGACACTGCCT
>CAYOAL010000023.1:10230-89731 GCA_964401935.1 uncultured Polyangiaceae bacterium | reverse complement strand
TCTCGCGACCCCCAACGTCCACGCCCGAGCGGCCCCCTACCCGAAAAGAGTGCGACCCCCCACCACCACGACCCACCCCTCCCCACTCCATCGCGAGCCCTTCATCGAGAGCCCTCCGTGAGCCATGGTCTGCCGTTGCGAGCCATGGCCAGCTTCGCCCGCCACGGCCGTCGGCTGCGACCCTCGCGAGCGCGCCGGATTTCGGCTCGGCCGGAGCGCAGGGCTCCCCCCCGACACGTGGGAAGTGCCCCAATGCAACAATGTCGACGCGACCCCCTCGCTAGAAAGCGTCGGCGCCTCGCCCGCCACCCGCCGATCCCTCCCGTCAAAGACTAGTTTGGGCAGATATTTCGTCGTTGACTCCCAAGCCCCTCACCTCGCATCTGACGACGCGCTGCTGACGCTCATCGCAGCCTCTCACGTCGCTTCTGCTATTCCCCCTTTGGCACCCCGCGCGACCGCAACCACGCAACCGCACCACCACGACTACGCCCCGCGCACCCGCACCCGGTCGTCCACGTTCCCCGCACCCGCACGACCACGACCCCGCGCACCCGCACCCGCGCGACCACGACCACGACCGCCGCACCCGAACCACCACGACCACGCGCCCCCACATCCGCACCCGCGCCCGCACCCGAACGACCCCTCACACGCACACCTCGCCGCGCCAGCGTCCCGCGCGCTCTTAGCGTCCCCGCGGGCTGTCGGATCGAGGTCGGTCGCTGCGGGTGTGAGGTGGGATGGCGCGGAGGTAGCCACCTCGTTCTGACGCCGGCCCGCCCCCACGCGGCCCGTGGCGCGAAGCTCGCCGGCCCGCACCTCGAGGCGAGTCCCTCGGGGCGAGGTCGGTCAGGTCTTCAGTCGAGGTCGGCTTCGTCGATCGGGAGGACGTCTTTGTTCTTCTCCCAGTACTCGTTCTCGCGCTCGAACTCGGCGCGCTGGGCCGCCTGGGCGGCGTCGTCTTCGGCGCGCGTCCAGTTCGGCGGCCACGCCTCGAGCTCGCTGTCGACGCGTCCCGCCACGAGCAGCTGGTAGGTCCGGCGCCCTCCTGCGTCGCGCACGGCGATCTCCCACTGCTGTCCGTCGTACCACGCGGTCCACGGACGGAGCGGGTCGCCCGTGACCGACCAGTGCACGTTCTTGTCGACCAGGCTCATCCGCCCCCCCACACTTTGTCGCCGATCTGGTAGCCGCCAGCCTGGACGTGCTCGGGGAGCTCGGGCTGGCTCTTGAGGAATCCGATGTTCTTGGCGGCTTGCACGTCGGGGTCGAGCTCGAGCGCCGACTTGGGCAGGCTCTGGATGGCCTCGGGTGGATTCTTGGTCACGTCGATCACGTTGAACTTCACGCTCGGATCGTCGGCGTACAGCTTCTGCACCGCGTCGAAGTTGCGCGCGCCCTCGGCGTAGCTGTCGGCGTGCAGGCGCGCATCGACCATGCGGCCGTTCTTCATCCCGCGTGGGATGACGCCGTAGTCCATGTTTTGCCACGAAGCGTCTGGCACCTGGTGCACGTAGACGATCTCGGTGTTGAGGCCGCGCTTCTTGCTCTCCTCGATCACCCACGGCATCTCGGTGGAGTTGGCCTCGCCAGCGGCGTCCCACACCGCACCGGCCTTCTCCTTGAGCTCGGGCCGCGCCTTGAGCCCGTAGCTCTTGCCGGCGCCCACGCCGCCGCCGGTGACGAGCACCGTCTTGTTGGCGTTGGGGTCGGCCGCGAGCTCATCGAGGCGCTTGAGAAAGGCGCGCTTGGCGATGGCGGCGGCCGTGTTGTGGGTGGCGAGGTTCATGTGGCCACGCGCGGCGAGCTTGTCGGCGTCGCTGCCGGTGGTCGGGTTGTAGTCCTTCGACAGCAGCTTGGCGTCGTCGGTCGCGAAGGTCTTGCCGTCCTTGTCGCCGATCAGGCCCTTCTTCACGCGGTCGTTGTAGATCTGCGCCAGCTTCTCCGCGTGGCGCTCGTACATCTCGGCGAAGCGCTCCTGGGCCTCCGCCTGCTTGGGGGGAAGGTTCGGCAGGCGCGGGATCTTGTCGGGGACGCCCGGCACGCCGACCTTCGACGTCATGCCGGGCCTGGTCGCCGAAGGCGCCGCGATCTTGGGCGACGGGGTGGGCGCCCCGACGCGGTGCGCGACCATGGCCTCGGCCGAGTCGCCCTCGGGCGCCTCGGGCGGCGGCGGGGGCGGCTTGACCATCTTGCCCTGCTGCGACTGGAAGACGCCAGGCTCGACCTTCTGCACCGGCGACGGCTTCGGCGCTGGCGGCGGCGGCATGGTGTTGATGAAGCAGCGGTTGCTCTCCATGATCACGTCGCCGCCCTTGGCGACCAGCGTGATGTTGCCATCGGCCTCGAACTGGATGTTCTTGCCGTCGAAGGCCACGGTGGCCTTGCCCGTGGTGAAGATGACGCGGTTGGCGATCATCTCCATCGTCGTGTCGAGCGGTGACACGTCCGGTACCTGTTGAGGCAGGATCTTCAGGTCTTCCTTCGACGGCGGCGAGATCATCTGCTTCACGCTCACGCCCCCGACCATGGTCGCCTGCACCGTGTTGACGACGTGCTGCCGCTCCTTGCCGATGACCACGATGTGGTTCTCGTGGACGCGCTCGATCTCGGAGCGCTTGGTGAGCTTCTGCATGTCGCGCTGCGCCTGGTGGTAGACGATCTCCTCGCCGGCCGCGTCCTCCATCAGGATCTCGTTGAAGCCGTTCGAGCCGGGCATCGAGTCGCTCTTCCACCCGCTGCGCGTCTTGAAGTCGGGCAGCTTGTAGGGCACCTTGAGCTTGGCGTTGTAGACGCGCCCGACCACCATGGGCTGGTCGGGGTTGCCGTCGAGAAACGCGACCAGCACTTCCTGGCCGATGCGTGGGATGAGCACCGAGCCGAAGCCGGCGCCGGCCCAGTCCTGGCTCACGCGCATCCAGCAGCTGCTGTTGTCGTCGTACTTGCCATCGCGGTCCCAGTGGAACTGGACGCGCACGCGGCCGAACTCGTCGGTGTAGACCTCCTCGCCCGGCGGACCGACCACGATCGCGCTCTGCACGCCGTCGATGGTCGGGCGCGGCGTCACCATCGGCGGGTGGTAGGGCTCGTCGGCGAGTACCGCCTCGCTGGTGAAGGTCCACTTCTGACCGACCACCCCCTCGAGACGCGAGCTGGAGACCAACAGCAAGTCGGCCGGGGTGAGATCGGTGCGCGGATGATCGTCGATCGACAGGATGATGCCGGGCGCGATGTCGGCGCAGTTGGTCTCGAAGTGGAACGCGCGCCGCCCGAAGCGCTCGCCTCGGAGCCGCTCCTTGGCCATGCGCTCGGCCTCTTTCATCGAGTGGCGCAGCTTGCCCTTGTCGTCGTGCACCGGCCAGCTGCCGATGCCGTCGGGCGGATCGAGGCGTTTCATCTCGCCTGGCTCGTAGTGGTACTGCTCGTAGAAGCTCTCGGGCGCGGGCGCCGGCTCGGCCTTGCCGATGAGCTCGAAGTCGGGCTTCCGGCGGAACTCGAAGTCGCGGATGGCGTAGTGTCCGGGCCGCACCGAGTAGGACACCACCACCCGCGACACCCATTCGGCGAGCGCGACCTCTTGTGGCTTGTCCGACCACGGCAGCGGCGGTCCGCCACGCGGTGGTGACAGGTGCGGCGCGTCCGACAGCACCAGCTCGCACTTCATGCCGGCGAAGTCGAAGTAGTAGGTGATGCCCGCGCGTTCGCAGAGGCGCGTGACAAACGCCAGATCGGTCTCGCCATACTGCACGACGTAGTCGTGTTTCAGGTACTCGTTGGTGAGCTGGAGCTGGGGCTTGATCTTCCATTCGCCAAGCAGCTCTACGACGATCTCGGGCAGCGTCTTGCGCTGGAAGATGCGATGGCCGCGACGCTGCGACAGGAGCCACAGCTTCGGCACCACGCGCACCAGGTAGGTCGAGTTGCCGCTGGGCTCGGCTTGGAGCTGCGCCAGGTGGCTGCACACGCCCGCCCAGATGCGCACCTGCTCGGCCTTGGCCACGGTGGTTAGCTGAAACTGCGCCTTCTGGCCGACGTTGGGCTCGAGCTCGATCGTCCAACTCTTCGACTCGACCACCAGGTTGACCTCGAACGGTTGCGACAACGCCTCGTGCACCGCGAAGCGCCGCACCGAACACTCCTCGCCGGTCGCGAGGGTCAACACCATGTTCTCGAAGTCACCCATGGCAGGTGCTGAACCTTATCACTGTTGGAGGCAACGGTGGCGCGGACTAAACTAGCACCACCCCCCCGAGCAGGTTGTCCGTGGACCATTCCAAACCAGAAGAAACCAGCGGCGAGTTGCCCTCGCGAGCCAGCCACAAGAACTTCGCGGCGGCTCATCAGGCCATCCGCCACGTCCGCAGGCAGCTGCCGCGCCGCGATGCGAGCCGGCGCCTCCAGCCCAAGCTCGACGTCGACCGTGACGGCTTCCCGCTGTGGATCACCGGCAGGCTCGAGCAGCTTTGGGTGCTGAAGGGCGAGGCCGAGATGCTGCAGGAGAGCGTCGCCGACCTGCCCCTGGGCACGCGCACCCACCGCCTCGCCAACATGGCGATTCGCCACGGCAGCGGCACCGCGGCCGAGCAGGCCCTCGTGGCCTTCGCCTACTTGTTTCAGCTCGGCATCCGCCCCCTCGACTACATGCATGCCAGCGGGCGCGAGCACGCTTTCGTCGTCATTGGCCGCGTCCCAGTCGCCACGGACGGCTCGCGCGAGCACAAGCGCGTCGACCGGGGCGTCGAGATCATGCTCGCCCCCGACGAGGCCATCGCCGAGCTCAAGCCCGAGACCTGGGGCAAGGACGCGGTGGTGTGCGATCCGTACCGCGGGGTCGCCTACCGCCAGGTCGAGCTCGTCAACACCGAGTACTACTACGACTACTACCCCTCCGAGTCGTTGCTGTTCGTCCCGCCGGTCAACGAGGTGGTGTCCAACGGCTAGGCCGCGACGCAGAGGTTCGCCTCGTCGGTGCGGCAGCCCTCCTAGAGGCGGAGGCGGAGCAACGTCGCCTTCGCGCCGCCCCCGACCGCGAGCCGATCGGCCCCGATGAAGTGCAGCGGTCCCGGCGCGATGTCGCCGGCGAGCGGGTAGATCTGGCGGTCGTGCACGTCGAGCAGCGACAGCCGCTGCGCCCCGGTCATGCAGCAGAACAACGCGATCCAGCGCCCGTCGGGTGACCACGCCGGCTCCAGCGCATCGAGCCCATCGTGGTGATGCAGCGCCTCACCCTCACCTTTCAGGTTCCGCACCACCACGATCGCGGTCTGAGCGATGGTCTCATGCGCGATGCAAAGGGCGAGGCTCTTCCCCTTGGGCGACCACAAGAGGCGGATGCGGACGTCGGCGCCCGGGATCTGCGTGAGCACGTCGCCGCTCGGGCTGCTGGGCTGGTCTGCGTCCTTGACCCGCCGGCACAGCCACACCTCGCTGAGCTCTTGGAACGCGCTCCGCCGCGAGCATGCGACGTGCCGGCCATCGGCAGCGATGGCGACGTGCGGCGGATAACCGAGGTGACCGTCGTCGTAGAGCTGGCACAGCGCGAGCGTCTCGCCAGTCGCGACGTCGACGTGCAGCAAGGCGCTGCGGGTGGGGCTCGCCAACACGAGCGCCGGCTTGGTCACGCCCCAACAAAACGCAGAGCCGGGAGCGCGCCCGAGCTCGCCGCCCTCGAGCGATGCCCAGCCCACCTCGCGCTCGGCGCCCACCGGGAGGCCGCGACCGGTGACGTAGGCGAGATGCTCGCCGCCCGGCGACCAGCGCAGCTCGTCGACGGCCGCGTCGCCGAGCCTCACCACGCTGCGTGCCTCGTCGCTGCCCGACGGGGCGACCCACAGGGCGGCCGACACCCCATCGTCGGCGCAATACGCGATGCGCTTGCCGTCGGGTGACAAGCGACAGAGGCGTGCCCCCTCGGAAGGGGCGACGAGCTCGTGCTTGGACGCGATTTCGGGGATGATCGCAGACGACATACAACCCTCTCAATGCTACGGTTTAGGCCCCGATGGAACTGAAGTTCGAGCTCGAGTTCGAGTGTGGAGAGAACACACTCAGCGTTCGGGGCTTCGACACGCACGAGGAGCTGTCCTCGATCTTCGAGTGCAACATCCTGTGCTGCTCGCCGAACCCCGACATCGATCTCGAGGCCATCGTCGGCAAGGCCGCGCTGTTCGTCATCCGCACCGGCAACCCCCACGTCGAGACGCCAGAGCGCACCTGGGAGGGCGTGTGCAGCCAGATGGAGCTCTTGCGCAGCGAATACGGCGCCGCCGAGAAGGGCCTCACCACCTACTTCCTGCGCATCGTCCCGCGCATGTGGCTCATGCGTCACAACCGCGAGCACCGCATCTTCCAACGCAAGACGATCCCCGAGATCGTCGAGCTGTTGCTCGGTGAGTGGGAGATCGACTTCGACAAGAGGCTGAGCGGCCAATACAAGCAGCTCGACTACGTGGTGCAGTACGGCGAGAGCGACTTCACCTTTGTGTCGCGCCTCTGCGAACGGGCGGGCATCACCTACTACTTCGACTTCGCCAGCGGCAACCAGGGCAAGCTCACGTTGCACGACGCGCCGCACACCAACGCGCCGCGGACGCCCATCAAATCCAACGACAAGTCGTTCGGCCGTGCCGCCGAGGAGCACGTCAACAGAGCGCGCGTCGCCGAGCGTGTCGCGCCAGGCCGCTTCACGCTCAAAGACTTCGACTTCCGCCGACCCGACTTCCACCTCCTGGGCGAGGCGCCGCCAGCCAAGGCGCCCGAAGACTTCTACGAGCTGTACCACTACATGCCGGGAGGCTCGGTGTACCTCGACGGCGGTGGCGGCGGCGGCACGCCGGTCGCCGACGACAAGGGGCCGGTGCGCTCGGTCGACGCGGAAGCGAAGGCGCGCGCCGAGCGCGGCCTCGAGGCCGAGCGCTGCCGCAAGCGCATGGTGTCGTTCGAGACCAACTGCGTCGATCTGTTCCCGGGCACGGTGTTCAAGATCGACGAGCACCCGCGGCCCGACGTCGGCAAGCCGCTGCTCATCAGCGCCTTCACGATCAGCGGCACGAGCAACGAAGCGTGGGTGCAGCTCGGCGACGCGGTGTACGCCGAGCTGCCGTACCGGCCGGTGGAGCGAACGCCGCGGCCGAGCATCCGCGGTGTGCAGAGCGCCTTCGTGGTGGGTCCGGCGGGGGAGGAGATCTACACCGACGAGTTCGGCCGCATCCGCGTGCAGTTCCACTGGGATCGCGACGGCAAGATGGATCCCGACAGCTCGTGCTGGATGCGCGTGAGTCAGGGCTGGGCCGGCGGCGGCTTCGGCAAGATCCTGATCCCGCGCGTCGGCCAAGAGGTGCTGGTCGGCTACGAGGAAGGCGATCCCGATCGACCGTTCGTACTCGGACGCAACTACAACGCCGTGAACCTCATCGCGGGCGAGCAAGCGACACCGCGGTACAAGACGCGGAGCAGCTGGCGCAGCGACACCTCGCCACACGCCGACAACTGCTTCAATGAGATCCGGTTCGAAGACCAGCTCGACGAAGAGTTCGTGTTCACGCAAGCTCAGCGCGATCAGCAGAAGCTGGTGAAGCGACACGAGACCGAGCGCACCGGTCACAACCGCGCCGAGCTGGTGGGGGGCAACCGCTCGGTCATCGTCGGCGAAGTCGACGCGACGCTGGTCGGCAAGAAGTACTCGCTCCAAATGATCGACACCCCGAAGCCGGAGCAGCTGCAGATCTTGGCGATGGGCAAGCCGCAGGTGCAGCCGCTGTCGACGAAGCTCGAGATGATCGACAAGAAGATCCTGTGCACCAGCGGCGAGGCAACGGTGGTGTTGGATGGCCCCGACGCCGTGTTCGAGGCCAAGTCGCTCATCAGCTTCAAGGCGGGCGGCAACGTGATCGTCAAGGGCGGCCCCAACATCCACATCAATCCCAAGGGCGGCGGTTCCGCGCAGGCAGGTTGCCTCGAGAAGGGTTCCGGCGTCGCAGCACCGTTTGTGCAGAAGGCGAAGTAGCGTCTCGTGTCACCCCTGCTCGATTTGATGCGCGTCCAGCCCGAGCTGCTCTACGCGGTCGTCGACGCTGGTCGCAGTCCCGAGGTGCTGACGCTCTTGTACGGCTTTGGGCCGGAGATGCGTTCGCTCTACGACGGCGAGTCGGAGGCGCGCCTCGGTCCGTCGGGCCCCTACTTGGTGCGCCTCCCCAGCGACGGCGACGTGCTCCCCGCGCTGTTGCGCAAGGGCTGGGGCCAGGCGTGGGGGGTGTTCGTCTCCACCTCGGCGAAGTTCGACGCCCTGCGAAAGCACTTCCGTTCGCTGCTGATGGTACGCAGGCAGAGCGACGCCGCCGAGCTCTACTTCCGCTTCTACGACCCCCGGGTGCTGCGGGCGTTCCTACCCACCTGTGACAAGCAGCAGCTCCAGGCGATGTTTGGTCCGGTGTCGGCGTACCTCGTCGAGTCGCAGGACAGCGGGTTCGCGCTGCGCATCGTTCCCGGTGAGGAGGGTGTGATGGTCGAGACGATCGACGTGGCCACGCCTCGGCGGAGCGTCTCCCATGCTTGAGATTCGCGACGAGCAGCTCGAAGCGCTGCGCGCCACGGTGCGCGGCGGCTTCCCCGACACGGTTTTCGCAGCGCTGCGTGCCGCCGGGTTCGAGGCCGTGCGCGGAGACGGCATCATCACCGCCACCGACGCACGCGGCTACGACACGAGCTTGTCGCTCGCTGCCGACGGAGCGCCGCAGCGCCTCACGCTCCCCTCCGGCAGCTTCTACGACCTGACGCTCGACCCGGCGGGCCGGCTCGCGACCCTCAAGCATTCGGGCGGCGCGCGGGTGGAGGTGGAGCACGACGCAGCGACCGGCTACGTCTCCAAGCTGCGGCGACCGGGTGTCGATGAGCACCGTTTTCTGTACGACCGCGACGCCAACCTCGCCGCGGTGCGTTACCCGGACGAGAGCCAGGAGGCGTTCGAGTACGATCACGAGTCGCGCCTCGTCGCGCGCATCGCGCGCAGCGGTGCGCGCACCGAGTATGTGCGCAGCGCCGACGGCAAGCTGCAGGCCATCACCGATCCGCTCGGCCGCCAGACGCGCTTCGAATACGAAGACGGGGCGCTCCACGCGGTCGTGTTCCCCGACGGCTCGGCCGAGGCATACGCCTTCGACGCGGACCTGCAAGTCGGCCGAGTGACGCGCCGCGACGGGAGCGTCGTCTATCAGTCGTTGACGGCGGGGGTCGTGAGCGACGTGTCTTGGGACGACGGCTCTTACGTGCACTTCGACGTGCGCGACGGAAGGCTTCAAGGCGCACACGACGACGGCGGGTTCGTGTCGTTCGAGCACGGCCCGACCGGCGAGACCATCCGCGAGAAGACGCCCGAGGGCATCGTCAAGCTGGCCTACGACCCCGAGGGGCGCGTCACCCAGCTGTCCACGCCCCACGGCGACACGATCCACTACAGCTACGATCCCGACGGCCGTCTCGAGACCATCCGTGACTGGGACGGGCGGCTCTCGCGCTTCCGCTACGCCGAGGACGGCACCGTCAACCAGATCACCTACGGCAACGGCCTGGTCGAGCGACAGCGCTACGCCGCGACCGGACGGCTGGCTCACGCGCGCGTCCGCGGGGCCACGCGCGGCGACAAGCGCGTGCTCAGCGAGCAGCGCTACGAGTACGACCGCTGTGGGCGGCTCACCCAGATCGAGGACGCGCACCCACGCGACGGCTGGCAGCGGCGCATCCACCTCGACATCGACGGTCGGGTGACCCGCGTGATCGATGGGGCGGGTCGGCTGCTCGAGTCGTTCGAGTACGACGCCAAGGGCAACATGGTGCGCGATGGCGTGAACGCGCTCGCGGTTGGCGCCATGGATGAGCTCTTGCGCCATGGCGAGGACGCGCTGAGCTACGACGGCCTCGGCAACGTCGTGGCGCTCCCGAGCCCCATGGGCGCCATGAGCTGCCGCTACGCGGACAACGGCGTGCTCGCGGAGACGCGCGTCGGCGACACGGTCGTTCGCTACCAGTACGACGCGCTCGGTCGTCGCGTGGGCAAGAGCGACGGGACGCACTCGTGGCGCTACGGCTACGTCGGACACCAGCTGTTGTGGGAGGAGCATCAGGAGGGCCCGGGGGCGCGCGCGGTGAGGCGCGACTACCTTTGGTGTCCCGACGGCGTGGTGCCGGTCGCGTTTCGCGAGCGCGGGCGCACCTACTGGATCCAAGCGGACGCGCGCGGAGCCCCCGTCCGCGTGTTCGACAAGAACGGCGACGTGGTGTGGAGCGCGCGCTACGACGCGTTCGGCCAGGCACACGTCGAGATCGCGCGGGTGCGTCAGCCGTGGCGCCTCGCGGGGCAGTACCACGATGACGACACCGGCTTGTGTTACCAGCTGTGTCGCTACTACGCCCCGTGGCTGAAGACCTATCTGGCGCGCGATCCGTTCTGGCACAAGGGGGGCGCCACCAACTACAGCTACGCGGCCAACCAGCCCTACGACTACGTCGATCCGTTCGGCGGCTTGGCCTTCTTGGCCGTCGCCGCCATCGCCGTCGGCGTGGGTGCGTTGGTCGGCGGTGTCATCGGCGGGGTCGTCAAGGCGGCGCAAGGTGGGAGCTTGCGTGAGATCGCCGGCGCTGCCGCGGCGGGGGCCATCGAGGGCGCCGGCGCGGTGATCGGGGGCATCGTCGGTGGACTGGTGGGCGGTCCGGTCGGCCTGGTGGCGGGGGCGATGGTGGGCGGCGTCGCGGGCACCTTCGTCGGCACACTCGCAGAGCAGGCGATCAACGGCGAGCCGCTCTGCTTGAAGTGCGCCGCCAACGCGGCGTTGGTCGCAGGGCTGATCGATATCGCCTTGCTCGGACTAGGCAAGATCCCCGGCGTCAAGCGCATCGTGCGCGCGGTCGGCGACAAGCTCGCCTCCAAGGGAGCGGCCATCAAAGACTGGGCCTCGGGCAAGCTCAGAGATGCCTGGCGCCGAGCGCGCCCCCAGCAAGCCGCGCAGCGCTCCCGCGACTGGGGCAAGAAGATGGCGGACAGCGCACCGCCCCAGGATCCGGCGACCGTCGCCAAGGAACAGAAACTCCTGCAAGACCGCGTCGAGCTGCTGGATGAAAACTACAAGAAGGTGATGGCCGGCGAGATGGAGCTGCCACCTCACATCAGCAAGGAGCGCCTGAAGCTCGCCGTCGAGGGTGGCCCCGACGGACGGCGCGTGCCGCTCAACTGGCAGTCGCGCGAGCAGTTCGATCAGTTCCGCAAGGAGCTGCAGGAGGAGCTGGCGGCGGCCGGCATCAAAGACGCCAAGGTCGTTCAAATCGGGTCGGCGACGACCGGCTGGCAGGGCAACCCGCACAAGATCCCGCCAAAGTTCTGGCAGCCGACGTCGGACGCCGACTTCGCGATCTACAGCCCCAAGGCGCTCGAGCAAGCGATGGATATCGGTGCCCCCGTCAACCAGAAGGTCATCATGAACGGGAAGTACTCCATCGTGAAGAACACCACTCCCGAGGGGACAGGCTTCTCCAACACCGCCGCCGGCGAGCGCCTCGACGCGTTCTCCAAGAAGTGGAACAAGATCCTCTACGGCAAGGAAGACGTCGACGGCGTGGACTTCAAGCTGAACCTCCTCGATGAAGCCCTGCCCATGTCTACCCCGATCCTCCCATGAGCCTCTTCAAGAGAACACGCGCTCACGCGTTCCAATGTGGCAGCGACCTGACCGAGCTGAAGACACGGCTCGACGCGGCCGGACCGTGGTCTTGGACGCCACGCGACAGTGACTATTTTGGCGACTATCTGAGCGCACGCGCCCGCCCCGACGAGGCGATGCTCAAGATCTATGGGGACCCGGAGAAGGGCTACCAGATCGACATCTTCTTCGAAGCGGATGGCGATGGCGCCGAGGCGGCGTGGCAGCGCCTCCACGACGACATCGTCGAGCGGCTGCTGCCGAGCATCGGCGCCACCGACGTGGAAGACACCGACACGATGAACTGACACCGACACGGCACGAGAGCGACCCGATGGCGAAACCTCAGTCAAGACTCACCGATCTCACGCTTCATGCCCCGCCGGTCATCAGCGGCTCGCCCGATACCATCGTCGGCGGCTTGCTCGCGGCGCGCCTTGGCGATCTCACGGCGCCATGTCCGGTGTGCTGCACGCCTCCGCCGGGGAAGATCGTCTCGGGATCTACGACGGTGTTCATCAACTCGATCCCGGCGGCGCGCATCGCCGACTTCGTGGCGTGCGGGGCGGGGAGCGCGCCCCCCGGCGGGGGCTCGCACGGACCGGTCAGCATCTATGGCGTGAAGAAGGAAGACAACTACGTCGACGTCGTCTTCAACGACGACAACTTCATGGTCGCCGAGCCGCCGGACGAGCCTGAGAGCCCGCCGCCGCGCGACGTGCAACCGGAGCGACAGCCGGCGACGTTCCTCGACGACCTGAGCCTCGACATCGATCTGGGGAGCCGCTCCGGCTCGGGAGGCCCCGGCGGGGGGCCCAACGCGCTCGCGCTGGGCGATTTCACCGTCATCGTGGGAGGATGATGGCTACGAGCATGGGAGCTTCGCGCAACAAGGCCCACGACGCGCACGGTGCGACCGTGACGGTGGGCGCGCAGGATTGGCTCGACGCCGAGTGGCACTTCCGAATGCTGCTGCCCGAGGCGCATCGTGCGATGCCCGAGCCCCCCGAGACGCCCGGCCGCGCGCTGCAGCGCCTGGTGCGCTTCCAGCTCGCCTCCGACAAGGCGGAGATCGACGTGATGGCGTCGAAGCTGACTCGTGAGGTCGACGCCGCCGACTGGCTGGCGTCGACGTCGCTCGCGCACAAGCGACGCGTCGTCGACCATCGCGAGCAGGCGCGACGCCCGAGCAACGCGTCCCTCGACGTGCAGTGGGAGCGCGCCGGAGCGCGGCAGCGCAGCCGCTTGTGCGCCATCAAGTCTGGCCCGCGCATGTTCCTCATCAGCTGCTCCGCGCCGGAGGATCGCTGGGACGCCGCGCTGCCGGCGCTCGAGGCGGCCATCGCGTCGTTCGAGCCGGTCGTGCCGCCGCCGCATCGCCACGCCGAGCCGCTGCGCGCCTACGGGGCCAAGACGCCGATCCCGTGGACGACGCGCGTCCCCGCGTCGTGGCTCATCGAGCCCGGCACCGAGCATGAGCGCGCGGCCTCGTTCCAGGCCGAGAACCTGCACCGCGCGCGCGGCGAACGCAGCGAGATGGTCGGCAAGATGGCCTTCGCCGTGCTCGAGCGCTCGCTCTACAAGACCGCGCGCGAGACGGTAGACGTCTACCTCGACGCGGTGCGTGAGCATGGGCTCGCCATCGGCGACAACGAGGTGGTGTCGCAGCCCGCCAAGAAGCCCTTCAAGCAGTCGTGGCACCTTACGGCGCCGGTGTTGCGCGACACGCTCCCGGGGGAGGTGCGCTGCCGCATCCTGCTCCACGACGAGGTGTGGGTGCTGGGCGGCGTGCTCAGCATGCGCCGCGAGCACGACGTGATGGCCTGGATGGAGAACAAGCGCGCGCTCGACGTGGTGATGGCGAGGTTGAGGTTTCAGTCATGAGCACCCTGCGCCCGGTGATGAGCTTCGAGTCTGGCGAGACCTCGCTCGAGGTACGCCGCGTGACGGTTCACGAGCGCTTGTGCGACGTGTTCACCGTCGACGTGCTCGCGCGCTCCAGGGACGAAAACGTCGACATAGGCGCCATCGTGGGCAAAGGCGCGGCGCTCGGCGCCATCGCCGAGGCCGGCTTCCTGGCCTGGTCGGGCGTGTGCAACCACATGGAGCAGACCAAGCCCGCCGAAGAGACTCACGGTCAGTCGACCTACGTGCTGCGCATCGTGCCTGCGCTGTGGCTGCTCACCCAGCGGCGCAATCACCGCATCTTCCAGCACAAGACCGCTCAGGACATCGTCCAGGTGATCCTCGACGAGTACCAGATCGAGGCGAGCTGGCTCTTGAGCGAGCAGCACCCAACCTACGAGTACCGCGTGCAATACGGCGAGACGGACTTCGCGTTCGTCAACCGGCTGCTCGAAGAGGCGGGCATCTCTTACTATTTCAAGGGCGAGCTCTCCGGCACGCAGGCCCAGTCGAAGCTCGTGATCACCGACAGCCCCACCCAGAGCGCGAGCATCGGCAAGATCAACTACTACGAGGCGCCGAACGAGGGTCACCTGTCGGGGCTCTACATGACGGACGTGCGCCTCGCCCACAACGTGCGGCCCGGCAAGACGACCTACCGCGACTTCACCAAGCGCAAGCCCAACCTCGAGCTCATCGACACCTCGGAGTTCGCGTTCGCGCCGGGCGAGGAGATCGAAGAGCAGTACGAACAGTACCACTACTATCCCAACGTCTCGCGCATCGACGCGTCGGGCGCCGACGAAGTGCTACCGGTAGCCGACGACAAGAGCACCGCGCGCCATCAGAAGGACGAGAACAAGCGCCGCGCAAACATCGGCATCGAGGCGGCTCGGTTCGGCAAGCGCACCGTCGACTTCCGCTCGAACCACCCCAAGCTCAGCGCGTCGTCCATCTTCTCCATCGAAGATCATCCGCGTGAGCAGCTGTCGCCCGACACCAAGCTCATGGTGATCGAGTCGCAGTTCTTCATCACCGAGCTCGACTGGAACGTGCTCGGCACCGCCGTGTTCGCCGACGTTCCCTTCCGGCCGCGCGTCCACACGCCCAAGCCGCGCGTCGCCGGCATCCAGACCGCGATGGTGGTCGGTCCGCCGGGGCAGGAGATCTACACCGACGAGTACGGTCGCGTGCGCGTGCGCTTTCATTGGGATCGCGAGGGCAAGTTCGACGACAAGGCGACCTGTTGGCTGCGCGTGAACCAGGCGTGGGCGGGCAACCGCTTCGGCACCATGCTCGTGCCGCGCGTCGGCCAAGAGGTGATCGTCCAGTTCTTCGAGGGCGATCCCGACCAGCCTGCGGTGGTGGGCCGCGTGTTCAACCAGACCACGCAGGTGCCGCGCAAGCTGCCCGACTTCAAGTCGCAGAGCATCTTGCGCACCGCCACGACCCCCCACACCCCCGGAAAGTTCAACGAGATCATGCTCGAGGACAAGGCCGGGGAGGAGCTGTACTTCTTCCAAGCCGAGCGCGATCTGCTCAAGCTCGTGAAGCGCAACGACACCGAGCGCACTGGTGAGGTGCGCACCATCGTGGTCGGCGGGGGTCACGTCCGCGCCATCGCGCACAGCGACTCGCTCCAGGTCGGCAAGCAGCACCTGGTGAAGATGGTCAAGGTGAACGAGCTGAACATCCCCGACATGGGCGATCCGGCCGTGTCACCGCGCGACACCTTCATCGAGATGAAGGAGCCGAAGATCACGCTGACGACGGGCAAGGCCACCCTGGTGCTGGAGGGCCCCAACATCACGCTCGAGGCCAAGGGCGGGATCCGCTTCACCGTCGATGGTCAGATGATCATCAAGGGCTCGATGGTCTTCCTCAACGTCATGTCGGGCGCCGCGTACGCCCAGGCTGACAAGCAGGTGAGAGATGCCGTCGTGAAGCCCGACCGCATGCTCGGCACCATCGAAGCGCTGATGTGGCAGCCCTACCTGACCAAGCTGTCACGCAAGGAGCAGAAGGTGGAGCTCGGCGCGGATGACGAATCGCCGAAGATCGCCGTGTCGGACACGCCCGCGAAAGGCGGCAAGCCCAAGGACAAGGGCAAGCCCAAGGACAAGGGCAAGGGCAAGAAGGGCTGAGGTTGGGGGGCCAGGGGGCACCGTTCCCGCCGGCACCGCGCAGGCAGCCTCCCGGCGTCACCCTTTCGGTGAGGCGCTCCTCGCGCTCGCGGTCAGCCGGGGGTCAGTCTGAGCCGAGCGCCTCGCGCACCGCCTCGTAGATCCGGCGCGGTCGGTCCATCGGCGACAAGCGCAGCACGGCCAGCGCGTCGTCGACGTAGCTCGGGCGGCGCATCCCGAGCAGCGTCACCGAGAGGTGAGGCGTGCTCACGAGGGTGAGCAGCGCCTTGTGCTGGAGCGGCTCGCTTTGGCGCGCGAGCGGGAGGAGGGGATCGATCATCTCCGCAAACGCGACGGCCTGCGCGTGGACGCGAGCGAGCGTCTGCGCCTCGAGCGCGGCGAGCGCCTTCTCGAGCGCGGCGATGTAGGCGCTCCGCCACTCCGACCACGCGTGGCGATCGCGGCCGAGGCCCCGCTCCACCCGAGCGATGGCAGCCCGCACGTGAGGCAACACCTGGGCGCGGGCGATGTGCTCGAACTGATCGCGGCCCCCGATCTTGCCGTCGAGGGTGGCGAGCTCGCCGGCGAGCACGAACGGGTTCTCCCCCGACACGAGCTCGCCGAGGGTGTCGGCGAAACGACGCTCGAGGGCGGCGAGCTCGCGCAGCGCGTCCCCGAAGGGCCGGGGTGCGGAATCGGGCTCGGGCGCGGCCGCGAGCCGCAGCATCCCGGTGGCGGTGATGGCGTTGAGCGGCCGGTTGGCGAGCACCCCCAACCCCACCGACGCCGCGTGCTCGAGGACCGTGGCCTCACCCACCCTCTTGTCGAGCACCCCGTCCGACTCCACGAGGTTGAGCGGGAGCTGCAACACCCGGAAGTGGTGGTCTTCGCCACCGGCGCGCCGTGCGGCCTCCAACAAACGTGGTAGCTCGGTGGCCTCGGGATCGGCGTCGGGATCGTGAGCCACCGTGTTCGAAGAGACGCCATAGCAGCCGATCCGGCCGCGGCGCACCTCGGCCTCGAAGAACGCAAAGGCCCGCTCGACACGCTCGTAGAACGTCGACCGGGTGGCCTCGTCGACGCCGCCACGCTTGAGGGCGTCGGAGAAGAAGTACTCGGGGTTGTGGAGCAGCACCACGTCGAGGGTGTCGAGGCCCAACCGATCCAGCGAGCGCTCGAGCTGATCGTCGAGGAAGGTGGGGTGGATACAGTGCCAGCAGCTCGGCTCGTACTCGACCATCTCTTCGAAGCCGCGCCCCTCGGAAACGCGCTGGCGGGCCAGCGCGAGGTTCTGCGCCTGCACGTAGCCGATCTTCGACACCACCACGATCTCATCACGTGCGACGGCTCCCTGGCCGGCGAGCGCCAAGACGACGCTCCCCACCAGGCGCTCGCTGCCGCCGTCGGTGTAGTTGGTCGACGTGTCGACGAGGTTCACGCCGCCGCGCAACGCCGCGGTGAGCGCGGCCTCGAACGCGGGAACGCCGTCGCTCACGCGGTAGCCGCCAAACCCAATGCGCGCCACCGAGAGGTCGGTGCGGCCGAGCGTGACGTAGGCGTGCTCACCGAGCGCGTGACGCTCGCACGAGCGCCTCGTCCCTTCGGGGGTGGCGCGCCCAGCGAGCCGCTGCCCGAGGCGACGCCCGCGACGGGCGAGGCCCACCCGCTGTTCGTCCTCGAGCACCGACGCAACCTCGGCGACCTCCGTGACCGGCCGCTTGCATGTGAAGCCGCGACACACGTAGAGCGCGGGCCGGCCGCTCATCGGCTCCTTGCCTGCCACGAGCTCCGCGGGGGCGAGCGTGGGCTCCCCCGGTCGATGAAACACGATCACCCGGTTGGGCAGATACCGTCGGGCGAGGGCGTCGGCGAGAGGCTGAGCGTCCCCCACGAGCACGGCCTCCACCGGGCCCTCGAGCAGCATGTCGGCGACACAGAGGCTCGACGCGAACGCCCGCGGGGCCCGCTCGATGAGCTTGCCGTGGGCGCGCACCGCCTCCCGCGCGAGCTCCGCCCAGGCAGAGCGGCCGAGGTGCCAGCTGAGGCGCGTGAGCGCGGTGGCGGCGATGGCGTTGGCGGACGGGATGGCTCCATCCTGCCCTTGTCGCATACGCACCAAGAGCGCCTCGTGCTGGTGGGCGGTGGTGAAGAAGCCCCCTGTCTCCGCGTCGTGGAAGTCGGTCAGCATGCGCTCGGCGAGGCCCCTGGCCGCCTCGAGGTAGCGGGCACCTCGCCCCGACTCGTACACGTCGATCAGCGCATCACAGAGGTAGGCGTAGTCTTCGAGATACGCGTCGAGGTGGGTCTTGCCCGCTCGGCTCGTGCGGAACAAGCCTCCATCCGGGCGCCGCATCGTCGCGAGGAGAAAGTCGGCGGCCCGGGCTGCGGCGGCGGTGTAGCGCGGCTCGGCGAGGATACGCCCCGCCTCCGCGAGCGCACCGATCATGAGCGCGTTCCAGGCGGTGAGGATCTTGTCGTCGGTGAGCGGCGGCACCCGATCGCGACGCGCCGCGTAGAGCTTCTCTCGGGCCTTGGCCACGTCGCGCGCGAGCTCGTCCTCGGCGATCCCGAGCTCGGCGGCCACCTCCGACGCGGGCCGCGGCAGGTGCAGGATGCTGTGTCCCTCCCAGTTGCCTTGCGGCGTCACGTCGTAATACGCGCAGAAGACGCGGGCCTCCCGAGCGGGGAGCACCGCCTCGACCTCCTCCGGAGTCCACACGAAGAACTTCCCCTCGACGCCCTCGCTGTCGGCGTCGGTAGCGGAGTAGAACGCGCCCTCCTCGGAGGTCAGCTCGCGGAGGACGTAGTCGAGGGTCTCGCGCACCACGCGCTCGTCCTCGGGGTTCTTTGCCACCTGCCACGCGTGAACGTAGACGCGTGCGAGGAGCGCGTTGTCGTACAGCATCTTCTCGAAGTGAGGCACGAGCCACGCGTCGTCGGTCGCGTAGCGCGCGAAGCCGCCGCCGAGCTGGTCGTACATGCCGCCGCGCGCCATGCCGTCGAGGGTTCGCCGCACCATCACCAGCGACCGCTCATCGCCGGTTCGCCGGTGGTGGCGCAGCAAGAGCTCGAGGGCCATCGACGGCGGGAACTTGGGCGCGCTGCCGAAGCCCCCGTGGGTGGGGTCGAAGGCGCGCGCGAGCTGGGCCACCGCGGCGTCGATCGCCGACTCCGCGACGTTGGCGACGGAAGCGGCCTGAGCCTCGGCGACGAGCTCTCGCTCGAGCTCCTGGGCCTGGGTGTCGAGCACCGAACGCTCGCTCTTCCACAGCTCGGCGAGGCGACGGAGGAGCGTGGGAAACCCCGGGCGCCCGAACTTGTCCACGGGCGGGAAATAGGTGCCGGCAAAGAACGGCCGGTGGTCCCCGGGGGTGAGGAACACCGTCATGGGCCACCCTCCCGACCCGCTCATCGCCACCGTGGCCGCCATGTAGATCTCATCGAGATCGGGACGCTCCTCGCGGTCGACCTTGATGCACACGAAGTGCTCGTTCATGAGGTGCGCGGTGTCCTCGTTCTCGAACGACTCGCGCTCCATCACGTGGCACCAGTGGCAAGCGGCGTAGCCGATGCTCAACAAGATGGGCTTGTCCTCGGCCCGCGCCCGCGCGAGCGCCTCCTCCCCCCACGGATACCAATCGACCGGGTTGTGGGCGTGCTGGAGGAGGTAGGGGCTCGTCTCGTCGACGAGGCGATTCTGATGGCGCGGGGGAGTAGAGCTCACGCGCCACCTGTACGAGGCGGTGGCGTCGGGCGCAAGCTATGCTCCCCGGATGACCGGACAGCTCGAGCTGCGCGGCGACGGCGGCCCCGTCGCCACCTGCGTGCACTGCGGCGTCCAGGCGGTGGGCCCTTGCGCGCGCTGCCACGCCCCGCTCTGCGGCGACTGCTGCGTCATCACCGAGGGAAGCGCCAAGCCTTGGGCGGTGTGCCGCGACTGCGCGGCCGGCGGGCGCTCGCTCCGGAGCGGCTGGAGCCAGCTCTTGCTCTTCATCGGCGCGCCCATCGTGGCGCTCGCGCTCCTCGTGTGGCTCCTCGAGACCTTCGTCGGTCGCTGAGAGGCGGCGGCGATCGCCGCGGCCTGGTGCTCGGGTACAGAGAGACTCCGCCGTGGGTCCGAGGGCACCCAGGCGAGCGCGCGGAGCTCGCGATGTGTGCGAAATTGCGCGTACACGCGGACGGTCCGCGGTGGCACGCGCGTTGCGATGCCCTGCGCCACCCCCCGAGCGGCCCTGCGTCGCTCGCACCCCAGCTCCCTGGAGGTCTCATGAACGCGCCGCTCCGTCCCCCCGTCCGCAGCCGAGCCACCCCGGTCCTGTCGCGATTCCTCCCGCTCCTCGATCCCGACCACTTCTCCGATCTGGCGTTCTTCGTCGCGCTGTCGGCGATGGGCTACCGACAGGTGCTGCTGGGGGGAACCGGCAGCGACGCGGTGGCCCGCATCGTCCGCGCCGTCCGCGCCGCCACCGACCTCGAGGTGGTGCTCTATCCCGCCGGACCGGGCGGGGTCTGCGAGGCGGATCTCGTGATCCTCCCCGACGTAATGAACTCGGAGGCGTCCCACGCGCGCCCGTTCGGCCCGAGCGCGGTGGCCACCGCGCTCGCGACGGCGCGGCTCGGCTGCCCCTTTCTCCCCGTCGCCTACTTCATCCAGAGCGAGTCCACCGCAAAGCGGTACTTCGACGCCCACCCCATCCTCTGCGACACGACGCTCGCCGAGTACTGCCGCTACGCGGCGATGGTCGGCTACCGCCACATCGCGCTCGACTACGAGGGCCAGCGCACCGCGTCCCCCGCCCTCTGCGCCGAGCTCAAGGCCAGCGCGCCAGGCTGTTGGCTCACCGTCTCGGACGAGGTGACGCCGGTCGCGGCCCAGCAGCTGCTCGCGCATGGCGTCGATACGCTCGTCTTGCCGAGCGACGTGCTCGAAGCGGCCGCCGACCCGCTCGCGCTCGCGCACGCCTACCACCGCGCGCTCTTTCCTTGAGGCGCGCGCGAGGGCGCCGCGACCCACCCCTCCCCCTCAAGGGCGGAGCAGCACCTTCAGCGTGCCCTTCGTCCCCGCCTCGGTCAGCGCGAGGGTGGCGTCGTCGAGCGAGCGCTCGGCCGCGATCAGGGGCCTTGGATCGATGACGCCCCTCGCGAGCGCGTCGAGGGCCGGCGCAAACGGTCCGCAGCGCGAGCCGACGACGGTGATCTCGTGGATCACGATCGGGGCGAGCGCGGCCGGCGTGGGCTCGGCCACCGTGCTCTTCAGCACCAGGGTCCCGCGTGGCGCGGTGGCCGCGAGCGCGAGCGCGAAGCCGGTCGCGCTCCCCGTGGCGTCGACCACGAGGCGACACGGCGTCCGGTCCCACGCCTCCAGCGTGGAGGTGCGGAGGCGAGGGCCACGTACACGCTCGAGGTGCGAGGGGTGCTTGCCAACGAGCAGCACGTCGGCTCCCGCGTCGCGCAACACGAGCGCGATCAACAGCCCGAGCTTCCCGTCCCCGAGCACCACCGCCTCGGTGCTGGCGGCGATGGGGAGCTGCTCGCGGATCTCGAACGCGGCGGCGAGCGGCTCGGCGAACACCGCCGCCGCGTCGGGCACCGCGTCGGGCACCCGGTGGAGGTTGGCCACCGGCACCGCCACCCGCTCTGCGAACGCACCGTCTCGTCCCGAGATGCCGAGCACGGTGCGCGTTGGACAGTGGCGTGAGAGCCCCCGGGCGCACTCGCGGCAGCGTCCGCAGGCGCAGTTGATCTCCGCCACCACGCGGGCGCCGAGCCACTCGCGCGGGCCCGCCTCCACCACCCCGAGGAGCTCGTGGCCCAGCACGCCGGTGAAGCCCATGTAGCCGCGAACGATCTCGAGATCGGTGTTGCAGATCCCCGCGAGCACGGTCCGCACGAGCGCCTCTCCCGGCTCTGGCACCGGCTCGGGGTGCTCCAGGTCGAGCCGCGGCAGCACGCCGTCGAACACCAACGCCTTCACCACGCCATCATCGCACAAGCAGCCGGCGCCCCCCACGCTCCTCCAGCGCGCTCACCCTGGCGCCCCCGTGGAACCTCGTGGTACGCGTCGGGGGATGGGGGACGACCCGGGCGAGGAGCGAGCGATAAAGCGGCGGGGGCGCCGCGCCTTGCGTCTAGGCGCAGCGGGCCTCTTGCTGCTCCTCGGCTACGTGTTCCTCTGGCCCGTGCGCTTCGATCCTGTCGCCGTCACGCTCCCGGAGCCCTCGCCGCTGACGGGCCCCTTCGCGCCCAACGAGGCGCTGCGAAGCGCCGAGGTGTTCTCGCTCGCGGCGGTGGCGGGTCCCGAAGACGTGGCGGTGATGAGCGACGGCACCATGGTGGTGGGCACGCACGATGGCGCGCTGATGAAGGTGAAGGCGGACGGCTCGGTGGCCGAGGTGTGGACCCGCACCGAGGGACGCCCGCTGGGCCTCGCGTGGGACGCTCGCGGACACCTCATCGTGTGCGACGCCCAAAAAGGACTGCTCTCCGTGGCGCCCGACGGCGCGGTGACGGTGCTCTCCACCGAGGCCGCCGGTGTGCCGATGAGGTTTACCGACGACGCCGACGTCGCGAGCGACGGACGGATCTACTTCTCCGACGCGAGCAGCCGCTGGGGCTACGGCGATCATGTCCCGGATCTGCTCGAAGGGCGCGGGAACGGGCGCCTCTTGCGCTACGACCCGGCTCAGAAGACCACCGAGGTGCTCCTCGACGGCCTCTTCTTCGCGAACGGCGTGGCGTTGTCGGAGAAGGAAGACTTCGTCCTGGTCGCCGAGACCGGCGCCCAGCGAGTGACGCGCTACTGGCTGAAGGGAGACCGGAAGGGCACGAGCGACGTGTTCATCGATCGCCTCCCCGGCTACCCGGACGGCATCTCCAGTGATCGTCGCGGGCGCTTCTGGCTCGCGATGTTCACCGTGGTCAACCCCGTGGCGACGTGGCTCGCGCCGCGCCCCTTTTTCAAGAAGGCCGTCTATCGGCTCCCTCGCGCGCTCTGGCCGAAGCCGAAGCCTTATGGCTTCGTGGTCGCGCTCGACGAACGGGGCCAGGTCGTCGAGACCCTGCAAGATCCCGACGGCCTCTCGGTGAGCACGGTGACCTCCGTGGAGGAGCACCAAGGCATGTTGTACTTCGGCACCCTCGAGGCGCCCCGACTCGCGCGCATGCCCGTGCCGGCGCGGTGAGCCTCACCGCGCGAAGGCGGCCACGAAGCCGTCCACGCTCGCCGCGCTCGCGAGCGCGGTGGGGGCAAAGAAGACAGTGCCGACGTACGAGCCTGCCACCCACAGGCGTCGGTCGTCGAGGGCGACCGACGCCTGGCCGAAGCCGCGCAGCGCGCCGCCGAAGCGTCGCGCCCACAGGAGGTCGCCGGCGTTCGACACGCGCATCGCGAAGCCATCGTCGACGGTGGTGGTGTCGAGCGCGGGCGCTCCGCCAAAGCTCAGCGCGCCGTTGTGGTGGCCCACGAGCGCGAGGTCGCCGCCGGGGCCGAGGGCGAGCGCGACAACGCGATCCGTCCCCGCGCCGGTGAGCGCGCGCGACCAGACCGGACAGCCATCGGCGCCGAGCTTGGCCACGAAGCCGTCGACGTCGCCCGCCCCACCGAGGTCGCCGAGCGCGCAGAGTTGACCGCCTTCACCGGTGATCGACGCCGGGGCGGCAAATTCGCCAGCGACGAAGATGCCATCGGCGGCGGCGAGCACCGCATAGGCCGCGTCCACGCCCGCGCCGGTCACCTGCGCGAGCAGGCTCGGGGCCCCGTCGAGCACCGTGAAGGAGGCGATCACGCCATCGCTGCCGCCCACGTGGCTCACCGCTTCTCCTGCCCACGTCGCGGGGCCGTCGACCCTGGCGGCGGCTACGAGCGCCCCCCCGCTCACCGCGAGGCCATGCACCTCCTGCAACAGCTCCACCGTGTCGTCACCGAGGTGCGCCACCCACGAGGTGGCCCCGGCGCCGTCGACGACCATCACGAAGCCGTCGACGTCGACCGCGCTGTCGCTCGTGGCGAGCGCGACGCTCTGGCGCGACAAGACGCCGGTGAAGCTGCCGCCCACCGCGAACGCATTGGCGCCGAGGGGGCTCACCGCCTTCGCCCGCTCGACGCCGCCGCCTCCGAAACGCTCCGCGAAAAGCACCGCCCCGTCCGCGGCGAGGCGCACGACGAGGGCGTCGCGCCCGGCTCCGACGAGGGAGAAGCCATCGAAGTCGACGTCGCCTTGGGTGGAGCCGGCGAGCCACACCGCGTCTCCCTCCACGGCGAGAGCGAACATCTCCTGGGTGGCGCCGCTCACCCCGAAGCGCCGAACCCAGCGCGGCTTCCCGGTCGCGTCGAGCCTGGCGACGACCACGTCGCGCGCCCCCGCGGCCGACAAACGCGCGCCGTTCCCAAGCTCGAGCGTCCCCGCGAACGTGCCACCGAGCACGACATCACCGCCGGGGATGGTCACCACCCCCGCGATCACCACGTCCGCGTTCTCTGCGCCTGCCCAGCGACCCCAGAGCACGTCGCCCGAGGCGCATGGCTCGCCGCGGCAGGCCAAGACGCAGCTCGAGGTCTCGCAGAGCTCGTCGAGCCCGCACGCGGTGTCGCAGTCCCCGCAGTGGGCGGCGTCTCTGCTGAGCTCCACGCATCGGTCCCCGCAAGCGGTCAGACCCGGCCGACAAGCGCAGGCGCCTTCGTGGCACTCTGCCCCGATCGGACAGGGGCGGTCGCATCCGCCGCAGTGCTCGCGGTGGGTGCTCGTGTCGACGCACGCTCCGCTGCACGAGGTGAGCGCACCGCTACACGTCACCGTGCACAGCCCGTCGCGGCAGAACGACCCATCACTGCAGGGGGCGTCGCACGCGCCACAGTGCGCGGGGTGGCTCGAGAGCTCCACACAGGCGTCCCCGCACGAAGCGCCGAGGCAGGTACACGCGCCGCCCTCACAGCTCTCTCCGAGCGCGCAGGCTCGCCCGCACGCGCCGCAGTGTGCCGGGTTCTGTTCGGTGTCGACGCAGCGCCCACCGCAGCTCACGGTGCCGAGCACACACTCGACGACGGTGGGTGCGTCGCCCACGCAGCCGAGCGAGAGGGCGAGGCCAAAGGCCACCGCCCCGGAGAGCCGCAGCGGCTCAGCGAGCGAGAACGGCGACGAAGCCATCGTCCCTCACCTCCGGCAGCGTGTCTGTCTCCCCCCACGGGCTCCACATCGGCCCGAACCCAAGATCGATGTCCGACTCGAAGGTGCCGAGCAGCCACACCACCCCTTGATGCACGGCCGCCGAGCGGAGGCGGTCTTCGTCCTGCCCGCCAAACGCGCGGCTCCACGAGAACGACAGCTCCTCCTCGTCGGCGTGGAGCGCCGCCACGAACACGTCGCGCCCACCCACGGCCACGAGCGTGTCGCTCCCGAGATCGAGGCTCGCGCGGAAGGTGCCGGCGATCACCACGCTGCCGTCGTCGGCGAGGTGAACGCTCGCCGCCTCCTCGACATCCTCGCTCCCGATGCGCTCGTGTCGCAGCAGCTCTCCGTCTGGATCGAGCTCGAGCAGGAGCAGATCGCGAGAGGTGAGGAAGCTCGACACCGTCGTCGAAGGCGCGAGCTCGATGGCCCCCACGAAGTCGCCGAGCACCCAGAGGTGGTCGTCGCGGCCCACGACCACCGCGCTGCCTTGGGCGTTGTGCCCCACCGGTGCCGACGTGATCGGGAAGCCCTTGCCCCACACGATCTCTCCGGTCGCGCCGGCGAGCTTCACCAAGAGGAGCGCGTCCTGATCCGTGTCGCTGGCGGGGAGCAGGTCGGCCCCCACCTGGATCGCGCCGCGATACTCTCCGGTCACCGTCACAGCGCCGGCGCTGTCGATGGCGAGACCGTAGGCGCGGTCGCGCAGCGGCCCCCCCACGACTTGGTGCCAACGCAGCGCGCCGGTCTCGGTGATGGCGAGCACCACCACGTCGTCCGATCCGAGGCCGGGCAGCGACACCGCGTCGCCCACCGAGGGCACGACGCTGGTCACCTCCGCGACCCAGCCGGTGACCACCGTGTCACCGTTCGGCGCGAGCTCGACGGCGCGCACCTCGTTGACCCCCGCGCTCGCGAGGGCGACGCCAAAACGGCAGCTCCCATCCGCCTCGAAGCGCACCACGAAGCCATCGGACAACGTGGCGAGCGGCAGGCCACAGAGGAGAGCGCCGTCGCCGCTGTACGTACCGGCGACCACGAGGCCGCCGTCGGGAGTGACCCGGAGGGCGCGCGCACGATCGTTGCCGGTGCCCCCTACGAGGCGCCGCTCGAGCACGCGCCCCCGTGGCTCGAGTCGAGCGAGGAGGATGTCGCCGTTGTTGGGCGCGCTCACCCGATCGTCGAACAAGAAGTTGTCCCCGCGCGCCTCGAAGGCCACCCACGCCGCGCCCTCCGCGTCGAAGTCGGCGGCGGTCGCCGCCTGCTCACGCTGGCTCGTGGGAGGAACCGCTCCATCCTCGCCGAGGCGCAAGGCGCCGAGCACGGTGGCAGGGGGGCATGGCTCGCCGGCGCAGAGCACGCGACACCGTCCGTCGAAGCACCGCTGACCCACGCCGCAGCGGTGTCCGCAGGCACCGCAGTTGGCGTCATCGGTGAACGTGTCGACACACGAGCAGGCACCGAGCGTGCACACCTCGCCGCTCGCGCAAGGTGCGTTGCACGCGCCGCAGCTCGCCTCGTCGTTCAGGGCATCGACGCAGCCCGACGGACACGCGAGGCTCTCACCGGCGCAGCCGGGCTCGCACGCGCCATCGACACAGATCGCGCCCGCGTCGCAGGCGTTGCCGCAGCTGCCGCAGTGCCGGACGTCGGTCGTGGGATCCACACAGGCTCCGTCGCACACCGGGGAGCTCCCGCACGGCGGCTGGCAGACGCCGTCCACACACGAGCGGTCGCCCTCGCAGGTGACGCCGCAGGCGCCGCAGTGGTTCGGATCGACGGCGAGCTCGACGCAGACCCCCGCGCACTCGCTGGCGCCGTTCCGACAGAGCCCGGCGAAGTCGCCCACGCAGGCGCCCGCCGCGCCCACCGCGAAGAGCGCCACCCACGACGCCCGCGCGGCGAGGCGGCTCAGCGATAGCTCATCGGATCCCATGACGGCGGAACGGTTGTGGTTGCAGACGGCTGGGGCTCGGGCAGCGAGGGGAGCGCAGACGTCGTGGCTCGCGGAGCCGGACCCCGCGGTGATGATGGCGCGGGGGCGACCGCGGCGGAAGGCGGAGCTTCGGGGACGGCGCTGGTTTGCGGCGGAGAGGCTCCGATGTCGACCGACGGCGCGAGCACCGCGGCCGGAAACCGCCGCGGCGTTTCGGGGCCCGACGATCTCTCCAACGTCTGCCAGCCGACGACGCCGAGCCCTACCATCGCCGCCGCCGCCCCGAGCCAGCGCCAGCGGGTCGATGGCGGGCGAGGGGGTGCCGCAGCCAGCGCACCACCGGAGAGGCTCATCGCGCTCACGGTGTGCTGGAGCTCGAGCGGCTGGAGGGCCTTCACCACCTCGTGCGGAGTGGGCCGCCGAGAGGGCTCCTTGGCCAGACACCTCCCGATGATGGCCCGGAGCTCGGGCGGCACCGACGCCGCCTCGAGCGCGCCCGCGATGGGCGCCTCCTCCGTCGAGCGGATGGCCTCTGCGAGACGCACCAGGTCGTGTGCGGTCGGCGGCCCCGAACCACGCAGATGATCGTAGGGCCGCTTTCGGGTGCACATCTCGAACATGAGGACGCCGAGACCCCACATATCGGCCGCGCCGGTCACGGGCCCGGCGGTCCACTGCTCAGGGGCCATGTAGGCGGGAGTACCGGCGAGCGCGATCGTCCCATCGAGGGTGGGCGCGAAGCGGCCTTCACGAACGGCGGCGATCACGTCAGCGTCGGCGATCATCGCGAGCCCGAAATCGAGCACGCGGGTGCGGCCATCGGCGCAGAGCATCACGTTCGATGGCTTGAGATCGCGGTGGAACACCGATGCCGCGTGCGCGGCCGCGAGCGCGTCGGCGATGGCGAGCGCGATCTTCACCCGCTGCTCACCTTCGAGCTCACCGAGGAGCAGCCGATCGCGCAGCGTGTGCCCCACCAACAGCTCGAGCGCCACGTAGGGCTGTCCTTGGTAGGCGCCGACCGCGTGAATCGTCACGATGTTCGGGTGGGCGAGGCGCGCGGTGGCCCGCGCCTCGGTGAGGAACATCTGGTAGCTCTTCTCGTTCTGGAGGAGCTCGGGCTTGATCACCTTGAGGGCGACCCTGCGCTCGAGGTTGGTGTCGTGAGCCTGGTACACCTCCCCCATGCCCCCCTGCCCCAGCAGGCGCTCGATGCGGTAGTGATCGATCCGCGACCCTGGGCCGAGCTCCGAGTGCACGATCATCGGAACCGGCGCGATGTTCGTCGGCTCGTCCTCGATGTCGTGGAGCGTGGTCTGTAGCGCCCCGGCGGAGGCCGCGACCAGCTCGCGGCAGAGATCACAGCCCTCGAGATGAGCGTGCACCAGCGCCAAGCGCTCGCCGGTCAAGCGCTGCTCGAGCAGATCCACCATGGTGTTCTCGCCCAAGCACGGCACCGCTCCATGCTGACCCATCGCCCTCCGTGTGGCCAGCGTGGACTCACCAGGGTGGAGCCGCTCGCCCCCCCCAGGCTGACCACGTTGGCGCGGAGGGGGGTACGAACGATCCCGTCGATCCCGCGAGCGGAACGAACCGATCCGCACCAGCCCTCACGCCGCCGACATCGTCACCGGCGTGGCGTCGGTCTGGAGCGAGCGCCGCGCATGGCGCGGGGCAACGGCTCGATCGCCCCGGCGCGGCGTGCTCGAGCCGCCCCTACTTCTTGAGCTTCTTGACCACGCACGGCTTCATTTCGATGTTTCCTCCGGGGACATCGAACGCCGTCCCCGTGATCGTCCCGGTGACCTGCACCGGATCCTTCACCTTCAGGCCAGCCACGACGGCCGCGTCGTCCACCCGGCAGAGGATGTCGGCAAAGCCCTGTCGCGCTGCACCCGTCTCGTTGAAGCGAAACTCGTTCTTGATGGTCATGCTCACGAAGCCCGCATACGTGGCCTCGACTCCGGCGTAGGTCGCCGTGGCCGCCTTGTGGTTCTTCTTGAACTCGGCACGCAGCATGTTCAAAGGAGGTGCAAACCTCCGCTTCTTGCCGCCGGTCGCTCCCGAACCGGAGACGGCGCTCGACGCCCCCGCCTTCGCACCGTCGCGCGGGCTCTCGGAGCCCTCCCCTTCCGCAGCGCTCTTCTTCTTCTTGCGCTCTTTCGGCTCCTCCTCCGTCTCCTCGGCCTTGCCCTCCTGACAGCCGAGCAGGGGGCAGAAGAGGAGCGCGCCGAGCACGCCGGCGAGCGCGACCCTTGTTCGAGCAAGTGACCCAGCATTCATGCGCGCCTGCAAAGCAAGCCACACGCCACCTCCACGCGACGCGATTTCGCCGAGGTGCAGCGCCGGGGGGGATCGAGACGATCCCGGTGGCGGTGTGCGCCGACGTCCAGAGGAGCGCCCGGGCCCGCTCGCGGCGCTCGCCGAGCGGCCGCGCTGTGCCGCCGAGCGTTTTCGCGCGCGCGACGGCGCACGAAGGGGTAATGATCGGGCCATGGCTCTGCGAGGTTGGGCGACGCTATCGGGCGTGATGCTGGCGGCTTCGGCCTGCGCGAACGGCGTGGTGGAAGCGGACGATGACAGCGGCTCGACTGGCAGCGGCAGCGGCACCAGCACGTCCGGTTCGAGCGGCTCGGGGCCCACGGGCAGCGGTGGCAGCGGTGGCAGCAGTGTGAGCAGCAGCAGCGCGGGGGCCAGCGGCGGGGGGAGCGCCTGCGACGACTGCGACGATCAGAACGCCTGCACGGAAGACACGTGCGGCGCGGACGGCGTGTGTGTTCACACCGCCCTCGCGTGCGACGACGGCGACAGCTGCACGCTGGACAGCTGCGACACCGCGACGGGCTGCGTCTTCGACGCGGTCGGAGGCTCGACCGGCTCGCAGCAGTTCGACTTCACGGGAGCCATCACGACGTTCACCGTGCCCGGCTGCGTGACGACGTTGACGATCGAGGCGTGGGGCGCGCAGGGACAAGGGGGCACCGGTGGCCTCGGCGGCTACGCTCGCGGCGAGCTCGTCGTGGCCGGCGGCGAGACGCTCTACATCTCGGTGGGCGGCCAGAACGGCTTCAACGGCGGCGGCGCCGGCTGGGCCGCGGTGCTGCGCAACGGCGGCGGCGCCTCGGATGTGCGCGTCGGCGGTCAGACGCTCGCGGATCGCGTCATCGTGGCTGGCGGCGGAGGAGGGGGTGGCCCCACCGACGTGGGCAACCACGCCGGTGGCAACGGCGGCGGCGGCACCTGCGGCGCGAACTACTGCGGCGGCGGGGCCGGGCAGGGCTACGGAGGCCCCGGCGCGGTGGGTGGCCTCACCGGCGGCACGGGCCACTCGAGCACGCACTCCGGTGGCGCGGGCGGGGGCGGCTTGCAGAGCGGGGGCATGGGCTCGTGCAACACCGGCTACACGCAGACCTGCGGCGCGACCGGGGTCCTCGGCCTCGGCGGCGCCGGTGACACCTGGGAGAACGGCATTTGCTTCAACACCTACGGCGGCACCTCCGGCGGTGGCGGCGGCTACTACGGGGGAGGTGGCTCGTCGGTGGGCAACTGCGGGAGCGGCGGCGGGGGCGGCGGCGCGTCGTGGACGGGCACGCTCTCGAACCCCACCTTCACCGCCGGCGTCCAGGCAGGCAACGGGCGCGTCGTCATCAGCTGGGCTCCCTGAGCGCCGAGCCGTGAGGCGTTCGGCCCGAAGCGCTGCGACGGCCCTTTACGCGTGGATGCACCCTTGGTGTGATGCTGATCCAATGTGGGCGGCGCCGTACTTCGCGCTTCGAGCGCGTGGCCTCGCGCTCTCCCCGCTCGTGGCGGGTGCATGCCTCGTGGCGCTCGTCCTCTTGGGTCACCACGCCGCGCACGCCCAACCCGCTCCCGACACCGACGAGGAGCGTGCGAGCGCCGAGGCGCTCTTCGAGGAAGGGCGCCTCCTCAAGGACAAGGGCGACTGCTCGCGCGCGGTGGAGAAGTTCCTCGCCAGCCAGCGACTCGGACCGGCGGTGGGCACGCAGCTCAACATCGCCGACTGCTACACCCAGCTCGGACGCACCGCGAGCGCCTGGGTTCATTTCCGCGAGGCCGCGAGCCTGGCCCGCGCCCAAGGCGACGCCCGTCGTGCCCAGTTCGCGACCAGCCGCGCAGACGCGCTCGAGCCCACGCTGTGCCGCGTGCGCGTCGTGGTCGAGGCGCCCGTCCCCGCACAAACCCTCACCCGCAACGGCAAGCGCGTGGATCGGGGCATGTGGGGCGCTGCGATCCCCGTCGATCCTGGGGAGCACCGCGTGCGCGCCACCGCGCCTGCGTACCAGCCCTGGGAGACGACGATGCGCGTCACCGCGCCGGGGTCGGTGAGCGTCGTCACCGTCCCTCCCCTCGTCGCTCTCCCGCCTGAAGCGGCCCCCCCCTCAGGTCGCCCCGACGGGGCGCTGCATCCCCAGACGGTGGGCGGCTTCGCGGTGCTGGGGTTGGGAGCGGCGGGGGTGGTGGTCGGCATCGCGCTCGGCGTGCACGCGCGCGTCCTCGACGACGCCTCCGACGCCTACTGCCCCAGCGACCCGAACGTGTGCCTCCCCGAGGGTGCCGAGCTCCGCGACGCTGCGCGCACGTTCGAGCAGAGCGCCGTGGTCGCGGTGGCGGCGAGCGCCGCAGCCATCGGCGTCGGGCTCACGGTCGCGCTCACCGCGCCCAAGAGCCAAGGCCCCTCCACGAGCCTCTCGGTCCTGCCCCGGGTGGGGCGCGACGGGGGCAACGTGACGTTGGGTGTTTCGTGGTAACCATGAAGGACCCCGCATGGCCCACGAGATGGAGGCGCTCTACGAGCTCGGCCGGCGCACGTGGCCGGCCATCGCGTTGACGCCCGACGCGTTCTTCGCGCACCTCACCCGTGTCGTGGAGACCGGCACCCCCGTGAGTCAGCTGCACGGCGACGGCCTCTACCTCGCAGCCGCTTGCTGCGCTGGCGACGAGCTGGCCATCGCCACCTTCCGCAACCACTTCGCCGCAGACGTCACCGCGGTCGTCCACCGGATGGGCCTTTACGAGCACAACGACGAGATCGTGCAGAGCCTCTTTCGTCAGCTCTTCGCCCCCGACACCGATCGCGAGCCGTTCATCGCCAACTACGCCGGGCGGGGCGCGCTCGGGAGCTGGCTGCGCGTGGTCGCCGTGCGGGAGGCGTATCGCATCGTGCGCATGTTGCGCAAACAGGGCCAGCGCGAGGTGCTTGGCGACCACATGCTCGCCGATCGCGCCGTCGACGCGCGCGATCCGGAGCTCGACCACCTGAAGGGGAAGTACCAGGCCGCCTTCCGCGACGCGTTTCAGGCCGCCTTCGAAGCCCTCTCGAGACGGGACCGCCAGGTGCTGCGCTACTGTTACCTCGACGGGCTCAACCTCGATCAGGTAGCCCTCATCTACAACATCTCGCGTGCCACCGCTGGCCGCTGGCGCCTCACGGCCCAACAGAACGTGCTCGAGGGGACACGCACAAGGATGGCAGCGACGCTGCGCGTCGACAGCGCCGAGTTCGAGAGCATCATGCGCGTGGTGAGGAGCGAGCTCGATCTCAGCATCATGCGCCTGTTGCAGAGCCGCACCCCCGACCCGTGACGCTCGCCACGGCGCCCGAGCCGCCGTTGTCACCGCAACAGCGGCGTGTCGGCTGCGGCCCGCGCGAGATACACGATCGACAGCGCGGCGAGCGCCATCGGGATCGCCAGCTGGTCGAACATCGGGCGCCACCACGGCGTGGGCTCGGCCACGGCGAGCCTATCGAGCGCACGAACGCGCACCTCGCGCCGGAGCGCGTCCGACGGACGGTGACACGGAAGCGCCTTCAAGAGCTCGAGGTCGTCATCCATCGTCGCGTTCCTCCTCGGGTTGTAGCAGCGCCGCGAGCGCCGCGCGAGCCCGTGAGAGCCGCTTGCGAAACACCGCCGGCGCAACGTCGAGCACCGCCGCGAGCTCCTGTTGCGGGACGTCGTCGGACTCGATCATGAGCACCAACACCTCGCGATGGTGCTCGGCCAAGGCGAGCAAGGCAGCCTCGAGGCGCGCGAGCATCGCCGCCCGCTCCACGCTCCGCTCTGGTCCCGCCACGCTGGGCGCCGCGTGGCGAAGCGCGTCCTCGTGTCGGTCGTGGGTTTTTGCCTTTCGATGCTGTGAGCGCCAGTGATTGCGGGCCACGGTGAGCAGCCACGCCATCAGGCAGGTGTCGGCGCGGAGGCGTGGAGCACGCTCGGCCAAGGTCACCCAGGCGTGTTGAAACAGCTCGTCGGCCGCGTCGCGTCGGCCGGTGAGGCGCAGCGCGAAGCTGTAGAGACGGTCTCCGTAGCGCTCGTAGGCCTCGTTGAACGCGCCCGCGTCGGCGGCCCGCAGACCCATGACGAGGCGCTCGTCTTGCCCCACCTCCGTCCTCGACGTCACGCCTCTCGGCGGGCAAGCCGATGGGCAGCGATGGCCAAGGCCAGGTGGGCGAGGGCGATGAACGACAAGCCCATGATCACGGGCGCCGTAGACTCGTACAGCCCCATGAGGAGCATGCGCCACATCCCGTCCCCCTCCTGCTCGCTCTGTGCCACCGCGTGGAGGGTGGCGGCCACGTTGCTCGCGTAGCCGGCCACCGCGAAGAACAGCTCCGCCTTCAAGAGCCGCTCGGCGAGCGTGATGCGTGCCTCCGACGGGCGGCTCGTGGCGTAGAGCGCCACCGCCAGGCCTGCGAGCCCACACAGGAGCACGCTGACCATGCTGTAGCCGCCCATCTCAAAGAACGTGAGCACGCCCATCACCTCCGCCGGCAGCTTGGCTCAACGCGCCGAGCGATGGAAGACCAGCCGCTTGTCACCCGTCCGGGGGTGGGCTCCCGGCTGCTTGTCCATCGCGATCGAGCCGCCGTCGAGCACCTCCACCAAGAGCCGCGCCCCCGGCGGCAGCTTGGGCCCTGTCGTCACCTCCACGTCGGTGAGCTCGACGACCCCATCTTCGAACGGCGCCACCGACACCCGCGCGTCGATGTGCACCACGCGCGCTCCCGCCTCGTGCCCGTACGACACGTAACGGAGCCGGCCGTCCTCGAGTGGGGTGAGCTCCACCCCTTCCCCCGCGGCCTCCGCCGCGTACCTCTCGAGGCACGAGGCGCGCTGGGCCGCGCGCGCCGTCTCCCCCTCGCTCCCCTCCGCCTCCACCCCACACAGCTTCTCGACACCGGCGAGCACCGCGCTGTCGCGGAGGGAGAATCGGAAGTCGCCGCCACGGAGGAGCGTCAGCACCGCCGGATCGCTCGCCGACGGCGCGGCCTCCTCGCGGGTGTCCTCCGTCCCCTCCGCGGGGGGTGTCTCGACGGGGTCGGCGGCACAGGCGGCGACGAACGAAACGAAAGCGGCGACGACGAACGTTTGGGTCTTCATGGCATCTCTCCTCGGTTGGCCCCGCCATCAGCAGCGGCGGCTCACCGGGGAAACGCACAGCTCGGCGCCGTGTGACCGCCCGACCGTATTTTCTGCCACAAAATGCACGCGGCGGCCGCGAGGTCGCGACCGCCGCAGCAGGAGGCGGCCTGGCCTCAGGCGATGATCGAGCGCACCACCTTGCCCGGCGGCAGGAGCTCGTCGAGGCGCTCTTCGCCCACGCCCATCAGCGCGCCGAGCGTCTTCCCAGCCGCCCCGAGGGTCTCCTCGAAGGGGATGTCGCCACCGGCGCCGCCCGCGCCCGTCGCCGAGTCGATGGGCTGCGCGATGTACTCGGTGCCGTTGCCGTTGAGCTCCACGCCGCCGACGATCCCTCCTTGGATGCCGTTGCCCATGAGCACCATACAGTGATGGCCGGAGTTGTGATCGCGACCTGCCGTCCCCTTCTTCTTCAGGGTGCGCCCGAACACGTTGAGCGAGCCGACGATGACGTCGTGCGCGAGGTGCCCGTCCGCCTTCAGCGCGTCGAGCTCGTCCATCAACATCTGGAGGCGTGGGATCGCGATCTGGTGGCGCGTGGCCTCGAGGGCGAGGTCGGCGTCGGTGTGGTTGTCGCGACCGAAGTCGAGGTGGATGGTGATGACCGGAGCGATGTTCATGGCCGCGAGCACGGCGGCGGCGCGCACCTGGTTGACCTCGTCGTTGCCGGTGACCGCGTCGAGGCGACCGATGAGCGCAGTGCTGATGGAGCGCACCTCGTCGCGAGAGCGCGCCCACGCGTCGAGCATGCGGTGCTGGCTCGGCGTCCCGTGCTCGCGGTAGAGCGCGTAGATGCGATCGATCTGCGCGTCGCGCAGGCTCGTGAGCGACTTGAGCGGCCCGTCCACCCCGCCGAGCGCGGCCTTCACCGAGAGCGGGGCCACGTTGCCGAGGATGCGTCCCGACGAGCTCAAGAGCTCACCGCCGTTGGTCGCTCCGAGGCTGACCGGGTCGGCCTGCACGGTGCCGAGCCGCGGCGCGAGCTCGCGCGCGAGCAGCGAGATGAGCATGTCGCTCTTCTCGGTGGCGTCCATCATCCGCTGCACCCGCGGCATCTCTCCGTGCACCGGCGTGTAGGTCGCGTGATGGAAGAACGCGGTACGGTCGAGGAGGCTCTGGGGCAGCGACGCCCACGGCTTGGCCGCGCTCGTCGCCACTCCCGACAGGGTCATGTTCGTCTCGGCCATCTCGGGATCGAGCGGGTGGTACAGATCGGAGAAGCCGTAGGTGCCGGGCACGTTGGCGTTCACAGGATCGCCCTGCCGCGAGCTCGAGAGGATGAGCATCTTCGCGGGAGGGAGCTGGTCTTCTGCCTCCGCGCTCAGCGGGTTCAACAGCACGCTCGCAGGGATGCCGGTCGCGAGCGACTGCAGGATCAGGCTGCCGGAGGCGGTGGCGAACGCGCCAAGGGCGGCCCGCCGGGACAACTCGAAAGACTTGGATGACTTCGTCATGGTGTCTCCTGCTCCGTGATCAGAAACCTACGCCTGCCGACGTGGGTGACATGCATGCCAATACGAACGCCGACTGGAGCGCGACCTCCTCCGTCTCCTCGAGGGCGAGGACCTCGTCGACGTGCTCCGCCAAGATGGTGCGCGCCGTCGCGTGCCGCGGGTCGCCGGGCGGCAAGCCCATCACCCCCTCCACCAACACCGTGAGCACGGTGGCGGCGGGCACGTCGGTGAACACCTCCCCAAAGCCCTCTTGAGCCACGACGGTGCAGGCGGCCTCGCGGTTCGACCGGGTGAACAGACCGGTCTCGCCGATCACCACCGGCGCGATCTCCGCGCGGCTGAAGCTGTCGTCCGGCACCGAAGCCACCGCCGACGATACGTCGTCCTGAAGATCGCTCGCGTCACGAAAGTGCGTGCGCAAGCTGCAGATGTCTTCGATGCCGAGGCGATGGGAGAGCTGGTCGCAGAACTGGCCGCGACGCGCGATGGTCGCCGTCGTACCCGCGTCGACGCCCTCGAGGCACATCCGGCCGGTGATGAACGGCGAGGAGAAGAGCTCGCGCACGAGCACCCGGAAGTCGAAGTTGCTCGCCGCGAAGGCGCCGGCCACGCGGTCGAGCTCGGGCCCCTCCGGACACGGAGCGGAGTTGGCGAAGTAACACAGCTTCTGGGCCCAGCCGTAGGGAAAGGAGGGGTGGCTCACGAGGATCGTGCCGAGATCGTCGAGCCCGTTGCCTTCGTCGACCACGTCGCCAAACACGAAGTCGGCCTGCAACAGAGCGCGCTCGCTGTCGAGCTGCTGCCCGTAGAAGTTGGTGAACGACGCGCGCACGAAGTCACGCATCGGGTCGAGCGTCTGGTGGCATCCGTAGCACTCGCTCCCCGGCGCCGCGTGCTCCTCGTCGAGGTTCTCCGGCGAGAAGTCGGTCACGGCTTCGCCCTCGAAGCTCTCGCCGAGCGCCACGATGAGGATCTGGTTGATGGTCACGCGCGACGAGTTGTCCTCGTTGTTCTGCCACGTGCCGTGGAACCCCGGCGTGGAGTAGAAGCCGCGGCGGTGGGTGTGCAGCTTCACCTCGGAGGCGCCGCGCAGCGTGGGCAGATCGTAGAACTTCGTGGCCGACTCGCTCGAGCCCGGCTTCGAGAGCTTCACCATCCGCCAGTCGCTGAAGTCTTCGCGCCGGAGGAGCGGCGTGCGGTTGGCCGCGCCGGTGTTGCACGTGTTGGGGTGGCGGCGGATCGACTCGTGTCGCCCGAACATCGCCATCAGCATGAAGTGCGACGGAGAGAAGGCGGCGTTGGCGATGCGCCACTGGCCGCTCTGGAGCTGTGTGGTGTCGATGGTCTGCGAGGCGACCACGTTGCAGCCGGGCTCGAGGGTGCTGAGCTGCGCGTGCCAGAGCTTGCCGAAGTTCTCGTGGCTGGGGTCGAGGACCTCGTCGGGCGGGGGTGCCGCGGCCTCGTCGCGCAAGATGGTGAGGGTGGGAAAATCACCGACGGTGGTGCGGAGGCTCCGGTTGCCGTCGTCGTCGACGACGTCGTCGTCGAGGTAGGCGAGGTACACGAGCATCGCCGTGGTGACCATGTGCTCGTCGGTGGTGATCACCTCCGTGAACGGGCGGCCCTGCCGCACGAGCTCGGCGGCGGTGCGCCCGAAACTCTCCATCATGTTCTGGTTGAGCATCTCGTGAACGTTGGGGCTCCGCGGCGCGTTGAAGAACCCGGTCGCCGCCGCAGCCCGCCCCAAGAGATAGAAGAACGACTCCTCGTCGAGCGTGGTCTGCTGAAACGCGTTCATGAAGAAGCGCTCGAGCACCAACGTCGCCTCAGGCGTGTCGAGCCAGCCGTCGATCATGTCGGGGAGCGCGTCTTCATCGTCTTCGAGCTGCGCGAGCTCGGTCTCGTCGAGCGGGAGCGCGGTGAGGAGCGACTTCACCTTGGCGCCGTACGCGTGCGGCGAGAGCAGCGCGTCGACGTTGCACTCCCCCGTCTCACCCGACGGGTTCCAGTCGGTCGGGTCCTTCTTCTTGGGGTCGTCGATCTCGCCGGGCTTCGTCTTTGGCACCGCGCCGTCGTCGGCGCAGGCCGCGCCCAACGTCAGGGCGAGCGCGGTGAGCACGACGCCTCGCAGCTTGCGGGTGGGTTGGATGGTCACGGGTTCATTCCTCCTTCGAGCCACTCGGCGATGATCTGCACCTTGTCGTCTCCCCACTCCGGACCGCGACTCGCGGGCGGAGGCATGGTGGCCGCGTTCACCACGCGGGTTCGAATCTTGTCGGACAGCGCCTTCCACGTCTCGAAGGTGCTGAGGTCGGGTGCACCGGCGGTGCTCTCGTCGCGGTGGCAGGCGCTGCCGGTGCAGCTCGCCTCGTAGATGGGTTGGATGTCCCCCTCCCAGCTCCGCGACACCTCGGGCAAGCGCTTCACGAGCAACGCGCGCTCCGCCTCCTCCTCGCCCGACACGGAGAACACGAGCTCGTGCCAGCCGGCGTGATCGAGACGCGCACGCCCGGTGTGGGCCGCGAGATCCTCGTCCCAGGTGAGCTCGAGCGCCTCGCCGTTCAGCGCGGCGGACAGCTCGGCCCCCGGCGCGCTGGTCACCACGGAGAAGTCGTACAAGAGCTCCTTGCTGCGCGCGTAGGGCCGGAGCCCCTCCACCCGCACCACCGGCGCGACCGCCTGGTGGCAGACGGTGTCGCCGCCGACGAGCCACGCGCCGCCGGCGTAGGCGGTGACGCTCTCGATCGGCGCCTCGAGCTCGTGGGCGATCTCGAAGAACGTCTCGCCGTCGAAGCGCAGGAGCTGTTCGCCCGACACCATCCAGAAGACGCCGTTCGACGCGGTGAGCGCGGCCGGCGTGCCGTTCGGGAAGATCCACGCGCTCCAGCTCTCGGGCCCGAGCCACAGGCGATCCGCCTCGAGCACGGCGAGGTGCTCGTGGGTGGCGGCCGCGTGCCGGAGCGTCGCGAACCGGACCGGGAGCGCGTACTCGGTGGCCTCCACTTGCCACAACGTGCCATCGGCCGAGGTCATCCAGAGCACGTCGTCGCGGCTCAGGCACTCACCGTCGTAGGCCACCACCTGGGTGGGCACCGCGTCGCCCTCGGCGCCCGGATCCCAGCCCCACCACAAGCCGTCGTCGCGGCGCTCGAAGAGCCCGCCGCTCGAGAGCAAGAAGCCGTTGTCGCCTGGATCCCCGCACAGCACCGCCGGAGCCGCGAAGCCGTCCGGGGGCGTGAGCTCGATGCGCGCCAGCGCGTCGAGCACCCACAGGCCGTCGGCCAGCACGGCGGCGTCCGACGCGGACCACGCCTGGAGCTGAGCCACGTTGGACAGCTCGATGTCCTCGATCACCTCCCCCATGCCCGAGGGGTCGAGCGGATCGAGCACGCGGAGGCTCGTCCCCCCGTCCACCGGCGCCACGAGCCACGCGTGGCCCTCGGGGCTCACCGAGACCAGCCGCTCGTCGGCGCGCAGGGGGGTGCAGCTGCCCGACGCCTGGAGCACCTCTGGCTGAGCCGGCACCTCGAGCGGCTCCACGTCGGGCGGCGGGGGTGGGCCCGGCGGCGGCTCCTCGCCCCCGATGTCCCCGGTGCAGGCGAGGACCAGCGTCCCCGAGAGCAAGCCCAAGAGTATGAAATAATGATGAAGCGACCGCATCGGTTCCTCTGCCATCCACAAGGAGGCGAGGCGCCCCGACCGTCTCAAAAAAATCCGGCCAGCGAGGAAACTTTGGTAGGCGGAGGTGAGACACCGCTCCTCTCCAGGACCACAAAGTTCAAACACAAAATGAGAACCGCCGAGAGGCCTGAGCCGCTCGGCGGTGCGTACGATCAAACTGCGTCGATCGAAGCGTCGGCTGTTCGGTCACGCGGCGGTCAGGCCGCGCGAACGTCAGGCCGCTCGATCATCAGGCGACGGGCGTCTCCCAGTCGTCCTCGGCGGTGATCCCGCCGTCCTGCCAGGTCCAGATGATCTTCTGGTAGCAGAACGCGACGTGCGAGCGCACCTCGTGCTTCATGTTCTCCGGGTACTTGTTGTTGAGCATCTCGGCGCGGATGCTCGCGATCGAGGCGTTCACGAGCTCGATCGTGTAGTACTGGAACTCCTTGCCGGCGCGCGAGGGCTTCCAACAGTCGAGGCGCCACTCGGTGACGTTCTCGTTGTTGGTGAGGATGTTGTAGAGAATGGGCTCGGCCTTGTCGACCGGCTTGGTCACCACGACCGGCTTGTGCTGGCGCTTGCCGGTGGGGAGGCCGCTGGCGGCGTCGCGAGGCGAGAGCACCTCGTGCGACCACCCGTAGATCTCCATCGAGTCTTCCCGACCCGCCTGGGTGCAGGAGCCCTTGACGTCGCCTTGGGTCTCGCCCTTGAGCCTCAGATATGCATTGAGAGCCATGTTCTGATTTCCCTTTGTCGATGATTGCGCCCGCTGGTGCTCAGTCTACGGCCCATCCGCGCTGGCCAACGCACGCCCCACCAACATCTCGTTTCTTGGTCCCTCGCCCATGCCGGGCATCCCGGCCACATTTCGCGAGAGGCGTTCGATACTACTCAAGAAGACCCGTCAGTCAACCGGAAAGAACAATGATGGCGCGTATTTATTGGCGCCGATGTGTGACGTTCTCCGTTGATGCGGGTGGTGCAACGCGTCATCCCTCGAGGGGTCGCCCGCCGAGAGCTGCGTCGTTGCGCCGTCTGCTTCAACAGCCTTCTTCTCCGACCACGCGGGCCGCGCCCGTCCCCCTCACCCCCGCGGCGTTTTTTTTTTCTTTTTTCGGTGGGGCCTCGTCGACACCGGCCATGATCCGAGCATGAGCCTCCGACGACGCCGTCAACTCCGCGCGGCCCTTGCGGCGGCGCTCGCCCTCCTCGCCGCCGGCTGCACCGGCGACGATCGGATCGAGGAGCCAGCCCCCGAGATCGCGTGGCCCACCCTCACCTGCGACCCGCTCGTACCGAGCTACTGCGGCTTCCCCTTCCCGTCGAACGTGTTCACCGTGGACGATGCCGACGCGGTCACCGGGCGCCGCGTGGCGCTGGCGGACGAGCTGGTGCCTCAGCCCGACAACGGGACGACCATCTCCCTCGAGGGCCAGTGGACACACGACGGCTTCTCGAGCGCGGCCGCGTTCCTCGCCGAGCTCCCGGGAGCCATCGACGTGGGCCTGATCGCGCCGTTCGAAGCGGAGCGCTCGCTCGAGGCCGACTCGCCGACGGTGCTGCTCGACGCCGAGACGCTCGAGCGGATCCCCCACTTCAGCGAGCTCGACAAGGCCCAGCCCTCGGTGCCGGAGCGCGCGCTCCTCATCCGTCCGCTCGTGCGCCTGGAAGACGGCAAGCGCTACATCGTGGCCATCCGCGACGTGCGGAACGAGGCGGGGGTGATCGCGCCGTCGCCTGCCTTCGCGGCGCTGCGCGATCGACTGCCTTTCGACGCCGACCCGTCGGTCGACGCGCGGCGCCCGCTCTACGCGGACATCTTCGGGCGCCTCGAGCAGGCCGGCGTGGCCCGCGACACCCTTCAGCTCGCGTGGGACTTCACCACCGCGAGCCGCGAGAACAACACGCGCTTCATGCTGCACATGCGCGATCGGGCGCTCGCCGCGGCCGGGGACGACGGCCCCGCGTACACCATCACCAACGTGGAGAGCGACGTGGACGAGGACGTCCTCTTTCGCATCGAGGGCACCTTCGAGGCCCCACTCTACCTCGACGACCCGGGCCCTGGCGGCCGCCTCGTCTTCGGCGCCGACGGGTTGCCCACCCCGAACCCGGAGCGCCCGACGGTGGACGTGCCCTTCCTCGCCCTCGTGCCGCGCGCCGCCGAGACCGAGCCAGCCGCGCTCCTGCAGTACGGACACGGCTTGCTCGGCAGCCGCGATCAGCTCGCCGCCGGCAACTTCCGCCAGCTCATCAACGACAAGGGCTACGTGATCTTCGGCCTCACGCTGAGCGGCATGGGCGACGACGACGGGAGCTGGATCGCAGAGCAGCTCGCGGGCGGACGCATCGATCGACTCACCGCCATGTTCGATCGCCAGCACCAGGGCATCCTCCAGTACCTCCTGGCGATGCGCATGATGAAGAACGCGTTCGCCGACGATCCCACCTACGGGCGCTACGTGGACGCGAGCGAGCGCTACTATCACGGCATCAGCCAGGGCGGCATCTTCGGCGGCACGTACATGGCGCTCAGCACCGACGTGGAGCGCGGCGTGCTCGGCGTGGCCGGGATGCCGTACAACCTGCTCTTGCAGCGCAGCGTCGACTTCGGGCCGTTCTTCGCGATCATGGCCCTCCCCTTCCCCGATCCTCGGGATCAGCAGCTCTTGCTCGCCATCGTGCAGATGTTTTGGGATCGCACCGAGCCCAACGGCTACGTGCCCTACCTCTCCGAGCCGCTGCCCAACACGCCTGGGCACAGCGTGCTGCTCCGCACCGCGGTGGGGGATCACCAGGTGCCGACGGTGGGGGGACAGCTGATGGCCCGCGCCGCCGGCGCCACACACCTCGACACCGGGGTACGGGCCGTGTTCGGCCTCGCCACGGTGGACAACGTTCCGAGCGGCTCGTCGTACGTGGAGTACGACTTCGGGCTCCCCCCCGAGCCGATCTGCAACTTGCCGATGACCGCCTGCGACGATCCTCACGGCGAGATCCGCCACCTCCAAGCGGCCAACGACCAGCTCGACCTCTTCCTCCGCACCGGCGAGACCCGCAACTTCTGCCCGAGCGGCGTGTGCAGCTTCCCCGAGCGGGGGGGCTGCGGCCCGAACGACGCCACCACCTATTGCCCGCCCTGACCGGCCCCGCCGACCGGCGAGCGCTCCCCAGGCTCCACGGGTGCGACTACCATGAGGCGCACATGAGCGAGCCCGCCCAAGGACTGCAGCTGACCGCCGACCTGCGGCTCGTGCGGGTGCTCGGGCGGGGCTCGATGGGAGAGGTGTGGGTTGGGGAGAGCACCACCGAGGGACCGGTCGCGGTGAAGTTCCTCTCCACGAGCTATCTCCACGATGAGGCGGCGGTGAAGCGGCTCGAGCGCGAGTGGAAGATGGCCTCCAAGATCGCGAGCCCTCACGTGGTGCGCATGTTCGGGTTCGGCCGCACGCCGGGGGGCCGCCCCTACATCGTGATGGAGCTGCTCGCGGGGCAGTCGCTCGAGGCGCTGCTCGAGCAGGTGGGCGCGCTCCCGCCGGGGGCCGCGCTCGTGCTCCTCCGGCAGGTGGCGGACGCGCTCGACGCGGCCCACGCGCGGGGCATCGTGCACCGCGACGTGAAGCCGGAGAACATCCTGCTCTGCCAGGAGGGGCGAAAGACGCTGGTGAAGGTGCTCGACTTCGGCCTCGCCAAGCCATGGGGGGTGAGCGGTCACAGCCTCACGCAGACCGGCGTGCTGATGGGTACGCCTTACTTCATGAGCCCCGAGCAGCTGGTGAAGGGAGGAAAGGACATCGACAGCCGCGCCGACATGTGGGCGCTCGCGGCGGTCGCCTACCGTGTGCTCACCGGCGCGCAGCCGTTCGAGGCGCCGTCGCTCCCCGAGCTGGTGTTCGAGATCTTGAAGGGTCGCTTTCGCGCGGTGACGGAGGTGGGCGGGGCGGCGGCGCTCGAGCCGTTCTTCGCGCGGGCGTTTCGGCTCGACCGCAACGCGCGGTTCCGCAGCGCCTCCGAGCTGGTGCTCGAGCTCGAGCGGGCGCTCGGGGAGGACGCCGACGACGGAAAGACGGTGACGATCGGGGACGAGCCGCCCACGCGCAAGACCGCGGCGGCGGCGCTGGTGGAGGCGCTCACCACCACGCAGCCGATCCCGCCGAGCGGCGAGGCGGTCGAGGGCGACGAGCCAGCCCCCGACTCGGTGACGGAGACGCGCGAGATCCCGCTCGCTGTCCAACGGGCGCCCACTCCGCGGCCCGCCACGCCCGCTGGCGGGCAGCCCGCCAGACCGGCCGCGGCGAGCGCGCGGGCGAACCTCGACGAGCTGAGCGCAGCGAGCGTCAGCGTCGCGGCGGCCACCCTCGACGGGGCGAGCGCGCGCGAGGTGGAGGAGGCCGCGCGGGCGGCGGAGAGCCCCGAGAGCAGCACCCACGTGCGCACGCTCGGCGGGTTCTTGCCAACCCACGGGGCGCCGCGGCGGCAGCGCATCGTGCCCCCGGGAACGCGGCCCGAGACGGTCCACGAAGACGCCGCGACGATGCTCCCCGGGGAGGCGCTGACGTCGATCGTCGCGCGCCGAGAGCGCGGTGTGGACGAGACGCTCGTCCCCGACACCGCGCCGCTCGGCCACGGGGCGACGAACGGGCACCACGCCGCGACCTCGAGGCGCTCGACGGCGACGACGTCCGAGCCGACGCCGCGGGAACGGACACCGCCGACCGCGGTGAGCCAGCCACCGCCGGCCGGGGTGAGCCAGCCGCCTCGCCGCGAAGGCGACGACGCGGAGCTTCCGCCAGCGCCGCCACGCCTCGAGCCCAAGCCTCACGGCCGCGCCGCTTGGGCGCTGGCCGCGGTGACGGCAGCGCTGGCCATGGTGGCCTTCGTAGCGTGGCGCAGCATCGCCACCGAGCCGACGGGGGCGTCACCACCGGACGCGCCTGCGGCTTCACCGCCGGCGAAGGCCACGCGCGAGCCCGCGCCGTCCGAGCCCGCGCCCTCGGCCCCTCGGCCGCCCCCCGCGCCCGCCGAGAGCGCGCCGTCACGGCCCGCGCCGTCCGAGCCCGAGCCTTCGGAGCCCGGGCCCTCCCAGCCCGCAGCCCCGGCGCCCGATGGCGCGCCCTCCGCGCCGGCGGACGGGCCGATCGATCCGCAGGCGGCGGCGGCGAACCTCGCTTTCCTCACCGTCACCTGCGAGCCGGCCTGCATCGTGATCGTGGACGGCAAACAGGTGGGCGTCTCGCCGCTCCACAAACGCGCCTTCGGCGCCGGCACGCACAGCCTGGTGACGTATCGTGACGACACCGGCCCCCGCAAGCAGGAGGTCACGCTCGCCGCCGGCGCCCACGTGGTGCGGAACGTGGACATGCGTGCAGCTCCCTGAGGGGCCACCCAAGCCGCCAACGTCGGGCCGCCACCGCAAAACGAAGCGGCGCTCCTCACGATCGCCGAGCGTCGAAGAATCCCGATTGCTAGGGAACCCGCGCATGGTTTAGCGTCCGCCCTCATGCGGGTTGCTGCTTGGGCCGGTCTTTACGCGTGTGCGCTGTTGGCTGCATGTCCCGGGTCGGGTCCGGGGCCCGACACCCCGACCCCCAAGCCCACGAGCAACACCGCCGACCCCTCGCCCGCCGGGAGCTGCAACCACGAGAACATCGCGGAGGTGTATCTCGCGGCGAGCCAGCGCGTTCGCCAGCAGGTCGACGATCGCCGCAAGGTGGGCGTCATCCCGGTGAAGGTCACCGCGAGCGGCTGCGACGTCAGCGTCGAGGTGCTCGAAGACTGCAACCTCACCGGCTTCTACAGCTACCGCCCGAAGTCTGGCAAGGAGTCGAAGACCATCCGCAACAAGGCCGATCTGTTGGCGGAGGTGCCGCTCGGGGCCGACTCGCTCGCGCACAAGCTCACCGGCGGCCAGACCCTCCGCGTCGATCAGACGCTGGTGGGGGTGTTCTCGGCCACCGTGGCCGCCAACCAAACGTTCCGCAAACAAGATCTCACGGGCGACCGCTGCATCGAGGCCACCCACTACATCAGCAAGATCTTCGTGGGAGGCTTCGCCGCGGCCCAGGGCAGCGCCAGCGATCTGGGCAAGGTGAGCAACCTCTTCGGCAGCGACTCCCGCGCCATCTTCACCCAAGAGGGGGAAGCGGCGGCCTGCGCCAGCAACCCCGACTCGGTGCGCAACTACCCCCACGAGCTCTGCTCGGTGCCGATCAAGATCGCCCTCAGCACGTTCTCCAAGGGCGGCGGCGACGACAAGGACAAGTGCGGGCACGATCTCTGCGAGGCCGGGGACGCCCTCGACGCGAAGTGCAGCACCTGCGCGGAGGCCGTGTGCGACGCCGCCTCCTACTGCTGCAAGAGCCACTGGGACGGCGGCTGCATCGCCAAGGCCAAGGCCCTCTGCAAGAGCCCTTGCTCGGGCTGCGCCCACGACATCTGCGAGCAGGGCGACAAGCTCGATCCTACCTGCGACCCGTGCGTGCAGAAGGTGTGCGCAGCCGACTCGTATTGCTGCGACAACAAGTGGGACGCGAGCTGTACGCAGAAGGTGGTGTCGCTCTGCAACAAGAAGTGTGCGGGCGTCACCCCGACCTGCAGCGGCGGTCAGACGTGGAACGGCTCGGCCTGCGTGTGCCCCTCGGGCATGACGTGGAACGGCTCGAACTGCGTGAACCCCGCGTCGTGCAACCACGACGTGTGTCAGACGGGCGGCCCGCTCCTCTCGAGCTGTGACAGCTGCACCCAGAAGATCTGCCAGGCCGACTCCTACTGCTGCAACAACACGTGGGACTCCACCTGCACCGCCAAGGTCAAAGAGCTCTGCGCGCCGAAGAAGTGCCCCTGCGACGACTACGGCACCAACGGCAAGTGCGAGGGCAAGATCCTCAAGTACTGCGTGGGGGGCAACCTCAAGGTGGTCGACTGCAGCCTCAACCCCGTCGAGAAGTACTGCGGCAAGAGCCCGGACGGGTTCGCGAGCTGCCGCGCCGCGACGACGCCGCCGCCGCCTCCACCTCCTTTCAAGAAGCCTAACGGCGCGGCCTGCACCGCGAACTCGGAGTGCCAGAACAACTCCTGCTTCGGCGGGAAATGCCAGCTCCCGTGAGCGGCAGCCCGAGCGCTCCCTGAGCGCGTCGGTCGGCGCGGGAGACGCGCTCCAGCACGCGTGCGGTCGCGCATGATCGTTGCTGCCCTGGCGACCGTTGACTACCGTTCTCAGATTATGAGAGCTGCTGCCTGGGTGGGTGTTTACGCGTGTGCGCTGCTGGCCGCTTGTCCGTCGCCGAGCGACGGACCCGATGGGCCCGTGCCCCGACCGACCAACGAGCCGGGGGGCCCCGCCCCCGCCGCCAGCTGCAACCACGACAACATCGCCGAGGTGTACCTCGCGGCCAGCCAGCGCGTGCGCCAACAGGTGGACGACCGCCGCAAGGTCGGCATCATCCCGGTGAAGCTGACCGTGAGCGGCTGCGACGTGAACGTCGAGGTGCTCGAGGACTGTAACCTCCCCGGCTTCTACAGCTACCGACCGAAGTCGGGCAAGGAGTCGAAGTCGATCCGGAACGAGACGGATCTGTTCGCGGAGATGCCGCTCGGCGCCGACTCGCTCCAGCACAAGCTCTCGGGCGGTCAGATGCTCCGCGTCGATCAGACGATGGTCGGCGTGTTCTCGACGACCACCTCGGCCACGCAGCAGTTTCGCAAGCAGGATCTCGAGGGCAATCGCTGCGTCGAGGCCACGCACTACGTGAGCAAGATCTTCGTCGGCGGCTTCGCCGCCGGGCAAGGCGTCGCCGCCGAGCTGAACAAGGAGAACAATCTCTTCGGCAGCGACTCGCGCGCCATCTTCACCCAGGAAGGCGAGGCCTCCGCCTGCACCAGCAACCCCGACAAGCTCCGCAACTACCCCCACGAGCTGTGCGCGGTGCCGCTCAAGATCGCGCTCAGCACGTTCTCGAAGGGGGGGGCCGACGACAAGCTCGGTAAGTGCAAACACGATCTGTGCGAGGCCGGCGACGCCCTCGACGCGAAGTGCAACACCTGCGCGGAGGCCGTGTGCGACGCCGCCTCCTACTGCTGCAAGAGCCACTGGGACGGCGGCTGCATCGCCAAGGCCAAGGCTCTGTGCAAGAACCCTTGCTCGGGGTGCGCCCACGACATCTGCGCGCAGGGCGACAAGCTCGATCCCACCTGCGACCCGTGCGTGCAGAAGGTGTGCGCGGCCGACTCCTACTGCTGCAACAACAAGTGGGACGCGAGCTGCACCCAGAAGGTGGTGTCGCTCTGCAACAAGAAGTGCGCCGGCGTCACCCCCACCTGCAGCGGCGGCCAGACATGGAACGGCTCGGCGTGCGTGTGCCCGTCCGGCAAGTCGTGGAACGGCTCCACCTGCGTCACCCCCGCCGCGTGCAACCACGACGTGTGCGAGAGCGGCGGGCCGCTCTTGTCGAGCTGCAACAGCTGCACGCAGAAGATCTGCCAGGCCGACTCCTACTGCTGCAACAACAACTGGGACTCCACCTGCACCGCGAAGGTGAAGACCATCTGCAAGCAGAGCTGTCCGTGCGACACCTACGGCACCAAGGGCAAGTGCGAGGGCGCCACCCTCAAGTACTGCATCGGCGGCAAGCTCAAGGTGGAGAACTGTAGCCTCAACAGCACCAACAAGTACTGCGGCTACAACCCCCAGAACCAGTACGCGCGCTGTCAAAACAAGCCCCACTGGGGCGGTGGAACCGGGCCGAAGCCCACGACCAAAAAGCCCAACGGCGCGGCCTGCGGCTCCAACTCGGAGTGCCAGAACAACTCCTGCTTCGGCGGCAAGTGCCAGCTCCCCTGAGCCAACCCGCGCGCCGACCCTGGAGGGTGCGGAGCACCCTCCACGAAACTCGAGAGCCGACCGGAGAGAGGTGGCTCTCGCGACGCACGCTTGGGCGTTGGGGCCCCAAGCGCAACGCGGTGGTTGGGGGACCCGCGCGCAGCGTGGGGGGACGGTGCGGCAGCACCCTCCAGCAACTCAAGACCCGACCGGAAAAGACCGACGCTCTCGCGTAGCGCGCTTGGGCGTTGGGGCCCCAAGCGCAACGCGCTGCGTGGGGGGACCCGCGCGCAGCGTGGGGGGAGGGTGCGGCAGCACCCTCCAGCAACTCAGGGGTTCTTCGCGCAGCGGAAGCCGATGGTGACGTGGCGCATGTCCTCGGAGAACTGGCGCCGGCGGAAGGTGGCGACCTCGTCGCTCGCGTGGCTGAGGAAGGAGCCGCCACGCACCGCGCGCCGAGGATCGTCGGCGGGCTTCGGCGGGGAGGGTGGGTCCTTCTCGAGGGAGGTCGAGCCTTCGTAGCCAACGTACCAGTCGGCCGTCCACTCCATCACGTTGCCGGCCATGTTGAGCAACCCGTAGGGGCTCTGCCCGTTGTCGAAGGCGTCCACCGGCGCGGTGTCCGGCCACTCGTCCTTCTCCTGGTACATCATGCCGGCGAAGGGGCCCTTGCCGAACTTGTCTTTGCACTCGGCGCCGCAGGCGTTCACGATCGAGCCCGAGGGGAGGTCTTTCCCCCACGGGAAGACCCGGTTCTCGGTGCCGCGAGCGGCGAGCTCCCACTCCGGCTCGGTGGGCAAACGCTTCCCCGCAAACTGGCAGTATTTGTCGGCTTGCGTCCAGTCGACGCAGTTCATGGGGTGCTTGCCCCGCTCCGCTTGGCCGAGGTTGCAGCTCGCGTCGAAACGCTCGCGATCGCGCGCCTCGGCCCCCACCCACGAGATCGAGCTCTGCGCCTCGCACTGCCCCGCGTCCACGCAGATCTTGAACGCCTCGGCGCTCACCTCGGTTTTGTCGATGCAGTACGGACCGATCTCCACCTCGTGCACCGGCCCATCGTCGCCGTCGCCGAAGCCCATCATGAAGGCGCCGCGCTCGATCTTCACCATGTCGGCCGCGCATCCCGCCGCGGCCGGCGTGGCGGTGGACGAGGTCGCGGGCTTGTCCGTGCGCTTTTCTTTCTTGTTCGAGATGTCTTCGATCTCGTCTTCGGCGGTGCTCTCCGCGCCGAGCATGCGCCACGCGGTGATGCCTCCGCCGCCCACGACGAGGACCGCCGCCACCGCGAGCACCGCCCCCGCGCCGCCGCCCCTGCGCGTGGCCTTGGGAGGGGCAGCGATCGCAGCCGAGGTCGTGGCCCCGGTCAGCCCCGAGCTGGTGGCGCCGGCCCCAGCCGCACCGCCAGTGGGCCCCAGCGGCAGATCGCCGAGGTTTGCCACCTGGGTCATCCCCTGGCGCGGGTCGTGGGACGTGCGCCCGTCGGTCGCCGACGGCTGGGTGAACGCGGGCGTGGTCGCGTGGCCCCCGGCGGCGGCGAGCTGGGCCGAGGCGAGCTGCCCCGGCGACTGTGACGCGAGGAACTCGCCGGTGGTGAGCTCCGAGGTCTCCGGTGCGTTGGCGAGGTCGTTCGTGTCGGGGATGGAGAGCCGGAAATCGCCGGTGCCGCCGATCGACTCCTTGAACGCCGCCGCCAGCTCTCCGGCGCTGGCGTAGCGACGCGCCGGCTCCTTGTCGGTGGCGCGCAAGAACCAGGCGTTCACCTTGTCGCTCATCGAGTACCCGCGCCGGCGGTGAGCACGGTCTTTGGGCGACTCGGTCACCCCTTGGGCGACCGCCATGATGAGCTGGAAGGTGTTGCCAGACGCCTCCGACTCCTCCGCGAAATAGGGCTCGCCCACGAGCATCGTGTAGGCCACCTGGGCGAGGGCATACACGTCGGTCGCGCCCCCGATGTCCTGTTTGGCCTGGATCTGTTCGGGCGCCATGTAGAGCGGCGTGCCGATGGTCGCGGTTTGGTTGGTGGCTTTCACCCCGTCCGCCACCACCTTGGCGATGCCAAAATCGAGGATCTTGATATGCGGCGCCCCGTCGTCGCGGCGCGTGACGAACACGTTCTCCGGCTTCAAATCGCGGTGCACGACACCGCCGGCGTGGGTGCGATCGAGCGCGAGGCCCGCCTGCCGGAGCATCTCCGCGAGCATGTGCGGGTTCATCGGCCCCTTGGCCTCGAGCAGCTCCTGGAGGTCGTGACCGTAGAGCAGCTCCATCACGATGAAGGGCGCGCCCGTCGCGTGATCCACCCCCGCGTCGGTGATCTCCACGACGTGTTGACTGTGCACGTCGGCCACCACGGTGGCCTCTTGCTTGAAGCGCGACCGCAGCTGATCGTTGGCGACGAGCTGCGGGAGCATCACCTTCAGCGCCCGGCGGCGTTGCGTGTCGGCGTGGATCGCCTCGTAGACGGCGCCCATTCCGCCTGCAGCGATGCACCGAACGATTTGATATCGCTCGGCAAATGTGTCCCCCGGGGACAGCGTGAGCGGGCTAGAAGGATCCGTCATGCCGCGGCTAGCATACCGCAACCCTGGGCCGCCGCTACTCTTGCCAGATCACTTTCTTTTTCGCGGCGTACCAGCCGTCGAGGAGCGGATCGTACTCCTCCTCGAGCTTGGCTCGCTTGATCTTCATCGTGGGCGTGAGGTAACCGTCCTCGATGGTCCAGGGTTTGTTCGACACGGCGATGAAGCCCAGACGCTCGTGGTGCTCGACCTCTTCGTTCACCTTCGCGAGGAGCTTCTCGAGCGCGCCCTCCACCTCGGCCCGCACCGCCTTGTCCTTCACCTCGCCCTGGAGATCTTCGGCGAGCTGCACCACCGCGTAGGGCATGGGGTAGCCGTTGCCGGACACGCACGACATCTCCACGTGCGGATCGGTGTTGATGATGTTCTCGATGGGCGCGGGGGCGATGTATTTGCCCTTGGAGGTCTTGAAGAGCTCCTTCACGCGCCCGGTGATCCGAAGGCGCCCCTCCGCGTCGAGCTCCCCGCGGTCGCCCGTCTTGAGGAAGCCGTCGTCGGTGAAGCTCTCCGCCGTCATCGCCGGCTCTTTGAAGTAGCCCATCATGTTGGCCGGGCTCTTCACGAGGATTTCACCCTCTTCGCTGATCTTGCACTCCACCTCGGGGTAGGTGTTGCCCACGTAGCCGACGCGCGTCTTTCCGGGCATCGAGACGTGCGAGTACGAGAAGTTCTCGCTCATGCCGTAGCCCTCGAGCAGCTCGAGGCCCAGGTCTTTGTACCACTGGATGAGCTCACCGGGGATGGGCGCCGAGCCGCTGCCCGCGAAGCGCACGTGCTCGAGGCCGAGCCCGGTGAGGATCTTCTTTCGGACCACGTTGTTGAGGATGGGGATCTTCAAGAACAGCCGCAGCCGATCGGGGGGCATCTTCTTGAACACGCCGAGCTGGAACTTGAGCCACAGGCGCGGCACCGACATGAACACGGTGGGCGAGGCGCGCCGGAGGTCGGCCACGAACGAGTCGAGCGACTCGGCGAAGAAGAGCTGGAAACCAGCGACGAGCGACACGCACTCGCCCAGCCAGCGCTCCATCGCGTGCGCGAGCGGGAGGTACGAGAGCATCCGCTCGTCTTTGGTGAGCTCGAGCAACGCGATGATGCCGTGCGACGCGATCGAGATGGCCCCGAAGCTGTGCATGACGCCCTTGGGACGGCCGGTGCTGCCCGAGGTGTAGATGATGAGCGCCATCTCTTCCGGCTCACGGGTGGGGCTGTCCTCGATGGGCTCGTGCTCGGCGATGATGTCGTTCCAGGTCGGGTAGTCGTTCTCTGGGCTGAGCGGGTACGACACGAGGGGCAGCCCATCGGGCACGCCCTCCTTCATCTCGTCCCAAGTGTCGAGCTTGCCGACGAAGAGCATCTTCGCCTCACTGTGCTCGAGGATGTACGCGACGGTGTCGGCGTTGAGCGTGGGATACAGCGCGACCGAGACGTGTCCCGCCATCCAGATCGCGAGATCGGTCATGATGAAGTGCGCGCAGTTCTTCGAAATGAGCGCGATCTGGCTCTTGGGCGGAAAGTTCTGCGCGCGAATGTACGCCGCGATCCGACGCGCCTCGTCGAGAGTGCGGGCCCAGGAGTAGCGCTCGACCCGACCGTCGCCCACCGGCTGGGTCATGTAGAGATCGTCGGCTCGACGCTTCTCTTTCGCGTAGGCCTGTTGCAGCAGCAGCTTCGAGGCGTCGATCTTGCTCATGGGTTGCACTAAGCATGACGCGATTGGAAACGTCAACGCCATACGATTGACCCTCATGAACCCGTCATCGCTCGCTCACGTCATCGGCGCGGTCGCGCTCCTCGCCGCCTGCGCCAGCCAGCCCGCCCTCGAGACGCCGAGGGGCGCCGAGCCGGCCCCACCCACCCCCTCCACGGCGCTCCCCGGGGAGGCATCGGCGACCACCGCTCGGCCGCTGCCTTCCCCACCGAGCGCTGCCTCGAGTGGAGCGACAGAGAGGCCTCCGCCTCCGCCCCCCGTCGCCAAACCGGTGCACGTGCTCGACTTTACGCGCGTGCTCGCGGGCCCGGTGAAATCGCTCGCGGTCGGCATCGAGGGCCGCGCGGCCGCGCTCAAGGACGAGCCGTGGCTGTTCGACGGCAAGACCTGGCAGGAGCTGCCCATCCCCGCCGCGCTCCGACCCCCGGAGGGGGCGAGCGACGAGGTGCAGATCTGGTTCGGGCGGGACAACCGGCCGCGCCTCATGGGCACGCGGGCGAGCGCGACGAGCACCGGCTTCGTCTATCTCCGCTACAAACACGGCTGGGTGGAGGCCCATCGCGAAATCGGCAGCCTCGCCAACAAGCCGCACCGCGCGCTCTTCGGCATCCTCGGCCACGACGACCCGGAGGTGGTGTGCAAGCAAGACGACATCTGCATCATCAAACGCCTCACGGGCTGGACCATCATCCCGAGCGGACCGGGCACCCCCACCGTGGTCATCGCTCAGAAGAGCGCGTGGGCGCTCCACGACGATCACATCGCGGAGGTGGGCGACAAGAGCTGGCGTCGCCTCCCGGCGCTACCGTTCGGAGCGCCTCGCGGCCTCTGGGCCGACGTGAGCAAGCACCTGTACGTGAGCGCGGGGGACGCCCTCCACCACTTCAACGGCGAGACGTGGAAGCGCCACGATGCGCCGGTGAAGACCCCACGCGCGGTGTGGGGCCGGAGCCCCACCGACGTGTGGGTGGTTGGCGACGATGGCGCGGGACACTTCGACGGGACTGCGTGGCGCAAGGTGGCAGGGGTGGACGGCCCGTTGGCCTTCGTGATCGGGACCGAGGATGCCGTGTGGCTGGCGGGAGCGGCGGGCGTGTGGCGCGGCGTGGGTGGCCCGTGACGCGCGCGCGCACCGCCGGATCCGGGCGTTCCACCGCGCCCGGGCACGTACTACGATAGGGCGCCTTGTCCGTCTCGACGCAGCCACTCCGCCAGCTGGGGCGCTACGCGCTCTTTGGTGAGGTGGCCCAAGGGGGGATGGCGACCGTTCACCTCGGCCGCCTCCTCGGCTCGGCAGGCTTCGCGCGCACGGTGGTCATCAAGCGCATGAAGTCCGAGCTCGCCCAAAACCAGGAGTTCGTGGAGATGTTCGTCGACGAGGCGAGGCTCGCGTCACGCGTGCGCCACCCCAACGTCGTGTCCACGCTCGACGTCGTGCGCGACGGCACCGAGCTCTTCATCGTGATGGAGTACGTCCACGGCAAATCCCTCGACGAGCTCATCCTCACCAGAGAGGCGCGGGGCGAGCGCATTCCGCCGCGGGTCGTCTCCGCGCTCGGGGTGCAGGCCCTCCTCGGCCTCCACGCCGCCCACGAGGCCCAGTCGGATCGCGGCGAGCCGCTCTCGCTCGTCCACCGCGATTTCTCCCCCCACAACGTCTTGCTCGACGTGCACGGCTCGGCCCGCGTGGCCGACTTCGGCGTGGCCAAGGCTGCCCAGAAGCTGCACAAAACTCGCGACGGCCAGGTGAAGGGCAAATGGGCGTACATGTCGCCGGAGCAGGTCGCTGGCGAGGAGCTCGATCGGCGGTCCGACATCTTCGCGGCCGGCATCGTGCTCTGGGAGGCGCTCACCTGTCGACGGCTCTTCGCCCACGAGAACCCGGCCCGCATCGCCACCGACATCACGTTCAGAGACGTGGAGCCCCCTTCGCGACATGCGCCGAGCTGTCCACCCGAGCTCGATCGGGTGGTGCTCGAGGCGCTCTCCAAGGAGCCCGGCGACCGCTTCGAGACGGCGCGCGCGATGGCTCAGGCCCTCCGCAAGGCGCAGGCGCCGGCCGACATCCTCGAGGTGTCGAGTTGGCTCGAGGAGATCGCGGGGGAAGAGCTCGCCGCACGAGCGCAGCTGGTGGCCGACATCGAGCGCGCGTCCTCGAGCCTGGTCGCGCGCAGCACCGCGGCCGTCTCGCTCATCGACTCCTCGCCCGCCGTCGAGGCTCCGCCGACGGACCCGCTCCTCCCCCGCTTGCCCACGGAGACCCTCGCCGAGGGCACGCGCCTCCGCCAGAGGGAGCCCGACGCGGTCGCTCAAGCGCGGGCCATCAAGCTCGAAGACGCCGAGGATCTCGCGGCCATGGTGCGCGCGATCGCGGCGCGGGCGAGCCAGAGACCTCAGCTCACCGCAGCCCCGGAGACGCCGAAGGTGGCGCCCACTCCACCTCGCGTCCACAAGGCGAAGGCAAAGGACAACGACGAGCGCAAGCAGGAGCGCAACGACGAGCGCAAGCAGGAGCGCAACGACGAGCGCGAGAACGAGCGCAACGACGAGCGCGAGAACGAGCGCGAGAACGAGCGCGAGAACGAGCGCAACGACGAGCGCAACGACGAGCGCAACGACGAGCGCAACGACGAGCGCAACGACGAGCGCGAGCGTGACGAGAGCCGCGACGAGGGGGCGCCGCTCTCCCCCGTCCGGGTCGAGCGCGATCCCCTGCCTCCCGAGCCCGCGTGGCAGAGCACGCCGCGGCGGGTGGTGATCTGGGTGAGCCTCGCGCTCGTGCTCGGGCTGGTGATCGCGATCGTCAAGCTGGCGAGCGACGGGTTCTCACGCTCCGGCGTCGAGTACCACGACCGCCCGCAGCCCTCGGCCCCCAGCCCGCGAAGGTGATGTCGGCTACATTCACACGGGAACTTTTCGCCGAGCCGAGTTTCCGTATCACCGTGAGCGCGCGGGCGGGTCTGCCGGCGTTCGAGGACGGCACGGTGCCGTACGCGGTTGGAGATGCCGCGTGCTTCGATCCTGGGTGGACTCCATCGGGTCGTCACCGCCGCAGGCGACCCGCCCGCGCGCCCCACATCTCGGCTCGACGTGGCCCGACAACCACCGCCCGAGCACGTTCGCGACGCGCTACTCGCGGAGCATCTCGTTGAGTCGGGCGTGCCCGTCGCGAAACACGGGCCAGCCGTCGCCGACGAGGACGGCGACGAGCGACTCACGCATGGAGAGGCGGGCCGCCGACTCCCGCGCGGCTCGTGGATCGGCGAGCTTGTCGGACGGCAACAGGTTGAGGTAACCGCCACGCTGGCCCCGGATGAGATCGCCGGTCACCAACGTGTCGTGCTCGAGGATGAGGGCGAGCTCGCCCGGCGTCTTCGAGCCGTGGAGGGCCACGATCTCCGCGCCCTCGAGCTCGTCCTCACCGTCGAGCCAACGATCGCACGCGACCCCCAGCCGATCGCGCTCGGCGATCGGCCCCGCCACCTTCACCCCGCGGGCCACCCACGACGCGACGTCGCGCGTGTGATCCGAGTTGGTGATCACCACCCACGCCGCGCCCCCGAGGGCGTCGAGCTGGGCCCGATCGTGTGGGCTCATCGGCAGGGGATCGATCACCACGTTTCCGCCCGGTCGAACCCAGAGGTAGCTGTTGAAGTCGAGGTTGCGGGCCGTGTCGAACTGCGACCAGCAGTAGAGGTGAGCCTTGTGCAGCTGTTTCATCGTGGTGGCACTTCGCCGTGGTCGCGCTTCATCGTGATAGCTCAAGACCTGACCGGAAACGAGAGCGGCTCTCGTGAAGCGCAGCAGCTCGCTGAACGGTACAGGGGGCCCCGCGCACAGCGGGGGGGGTGCGGCAGCCCCCTCCAAGGGACTCAGAGCCCCGAGCAGGCGCCGGCGCAGAGATCCCGCACGAGCACCGTGCCCTCCGGCGTTCCATCGGTGGCGTAGAGCTCGCGGCCCGTCGTCGCCTCCTGACCGGCGAACACGAGCAGCCCGCGCACCATCCCCACCACGTAGCTGAACCCGTCGTCGGTAGGATCGAGATCGGCGAGCATCGTGGTGCCGCCCGCGGTGCCGTCCGTCTTCCACAGCTCCTTGCCGTGCTCACCGTCGTCGGCCGAGAACACCACCACCCCGCCGAGTCGGGAGAGGTGCTGCGGGTTGCTCGAACCTGCGGGATGGATGTCCTTCACGAGCACGGTGCCAGCCGCCGTGCCGTCGGTCTTCCAGAGCTCACGCTCCTCGCTCTCGGAGGTGGCGACGAAGATCACGTCGCCGCCGAGGGTGGTGAGGTGTTGCGGCTGCGCGTTGCCGGAGACGTGGATGTCCAAGACCAGCTCGGTGCCCCCTTCGGTGCCGTCGCTCTTCCACAGCTCCACCCCGAAGGTGTCATCGAGCGCGCTGAACAGCACCTGGTTGCCACGCACGAGCCACCCCCCTGGGCGCGAGTCGCTGGTGTCGGGGAAGATGTCCTTCACCAACTGAGTGCCCCCGCTCGTCCCGTCGGTGCGAAAGAGCTCGCGCCCCACCGCGGCGTTGGCCCCTTGGAACAGGAGCAGGCCGCCGAGCGACACCGGCGTGCCGAACACACCATCGTCGGTGCCTGGCGCCACGTCGGTCACGCGCGTGGTCCCCGCCTCGGTGCCGTCGGTCACCCACAGCTCGCTGCCGGTGGTGTCGTCGTAGGCCGCAAAGTACGCCTTGCCCTGGTGGATCACGGCAGCGGTGGGAAAGCTCGAGCCGCTGGGGTGGATGTCCTTCACCCGCACCGTCCCGTCGGGAGTTCCGTCGGTGATCCACAGCTCGCTGCCCGTGTCGTCGATGGCACGGAACAACACCCGATCGCCGAGCTTGGTGAGGCCTCCCGGGAAGCTCCCGAGGTCGGGCTCCTCCTGGATGTCGAGCAACAGCTCGGTGCCCGCCTCGGTGCCGTCCGAACGCCACAGCTCGCGTCCGTGGCTCCCGTCCTCGGCGGTGAACACCCAGTAGCCCCCGACGAAGATGCCCTCGTCGCCCTCGCCGGCAGCGCCCCCCTGCGGGTTGATGTCGGCCACGGGGAAGGTGCCTTCGGGCGTCCCGTCGGTCTTCCACAGATCGACGCCGGTGGTGCCGTCGGTCGCAAAGAAGAAGAGGAGGTGGTGGCACGTGATGGTGACGTCGGTGACCGCGGCGCCATCGACGGTGCCTTCCCCACCGGCCACGGTGCAGCCCTGGATGCCGGGCTGCGCGGCCACCGTCACGGCGTAGTCGGCGCCGTCGGCGAGCTCGGTGGTGAACGTGAACGCGCCGTCGGCGGTGATCGTGAGATCGTCCTCCCCGAGGTTCTGCAACACGAGCTGCCCGTCGAGCCCGGTGACGGTGCCACCGATCGTGTACGTGGCCACCTCCCCGCCCCCCGTCCCGGTGCCGCCGTTGCCCCCGAGGGGGTTCTGGCCGCCGCTGCCGCCGGCCCCGACGATCACGTCACTGTCACTGCCACAAGCGCCCACCGCGGCCACGACGAGCCCGGCGAGAACCACCCCCATCACCGTTCTGTTCACGGGCGGAAGGCTACAGAGCCAGCACCTGCCGTCAAGTAAACCTGGAAAGATCCCTGGGCACCCTCATCACGGGACGACGTAGATGGGGTTTCCGTACACCCAGGGGAAGTCGCGCTCGGCGAGCGCGGTGTGCTTGCGGAAATAGAAGGTGAGGTGGCGCGGCTTGATGCGGATCTCGGCGCGGTAGGCGCCCGGCGCCTCGACCGTCACGTCGAGATCGCCGTCCCCTTCGGCGATCACCTCCCAGCCGCTCGAGGTCGCCCGGAGGACACGCGCCGTGAGCTCCGGGCGCTCGGGCTCCGCTCCGAGGTCGAGCACCTCCGGCATCGACACGTGCAGCAGCACGCCGTCCGCCAGCGACACCTCGGCCCCCATCTCGTGAATCTCCGCGCCGGTCGCCGCGTGGAAGTCGAAGCCGCCGGGGTAGCCGAACACGTCGAAGCTCCCGTAGAGCCGCCCGCCCCGCAGCGCCTCTTTGAGGGAGGCGTCGTCCCAGTTGGGGTCGTCGACGAGCAGGTGGTTCGAGAACCACGACATCATCCGGCGGTAGCTGTCGACGCGCTCGCCGTCCTCGAGCACGTGCTGGAATGCGTTGCGATGGCAGTCGGTGCCCATCGTCGTCACCCGCCGCGCTCCCGACGCGAGCACCTCCGACCAGGTGTCGAGGTAGCTGTCCTGCTCGTGGATCACCGGCGCGATGAGCAGATCGGGGTGCATGAGCTCCTCGGGCTGATGGAGCAACGGCAGCAGCGCGAGCAGCTCTCCAACCCCGGCGATGAGGTTGGCGTGGAGGTTGTACATCTCGAACCCATCGAGCCCAAGCTCGATGAGCTGGGTGGTCGTCCACTCCTCGGTGTGGGCCACGAGGGTGACCGCTCCCTTCGCCTTGAACGCCGCCACCGCCTCCGCCGAGACCTGCCCGTAGAGGTCTTGGCGCGCGTCCGCGTCGTCGAGCGCGTGCCCTTCGAGGCCTACCGGCATCGTCCCTGCTTCCACGCCGGCGAGGATGGTCACCGGCGGTCCGTCGGGGCAGCTCGCCACGTTGGCCACCGGCACGCCCCCGCGCTCGATGAGCTCGTCGCCGAGCGCGGGTCGGTAGAGCAGCACGTCGGGGAAGTCGCTGCGACCGAAGCTCGTGCGGTGATCGGTGAGCATGATGAAGTCGTGCCCCACCACGCACATGTCGCGACGGAAATCGTCGAAACACGGCTCGTTGATGGGCCCGGTCGACTCGTCGCCCTCGCGCGGCTCGCCGTCACACGCGTCGTGCGAATACACCGAGTGGGCGTGGATGAGCCCACGAACGTCGAGGAGACCGCGAGGTCCCTCGATAGCGGAAGACGGCACGACGTCGGCCGGACCCCAGCCGTCCGGCGGCGTGGGCTCGGCGGGGACCACCGGCTCACTCGAACAGCCAAGGAGACACCCACACGCCACCCCCCAACGCCGCCAGCCCATGAATCGCGCAATATCAAACACAGCGCGGCTTGACCAGCCCGGCTGCGTGGCGTGCCACGCGCGGGGGGCCGCGGGGGGGCCGCGGGGACGCCCACGTCGCGCGGAGCGCAGGCGCACCAAGGGGTTCAGTTTCGGATGGAGCAGCTGCCGGCGCGGCACTGCGTGAGGCCGCGGCTCGGCTCGGCGAGTCCTTGGTCGCAGTCGGCGTCGCGCCACGCCGCCGACGCGGCGTCGACCACGCGCTCGTGGCCCTTGGTGACCGCCACCATGCACGCGGCGCGCTCGCCACGGCGCTTGCACTCGATCGGGCCGGCCACCGCACAGTCGGCGTCGGTCTTGCACGCTCGCGGCGCCGCGCGCAGCGCCTCCACGGTGGCCAGCGCGAGCTCCTCACAGGTCGGCGGCGCGCTGCCGCTCGGCGCGGCGCTCGCGCTCGACGGCGGCGCGCTCGCGCTGCCGGCGGCACCCGCGCCCCTGTCGTCGCAGCCCCCCAGCGCGACGGTGCAGAGCAAGAGGTAGAGCGAGGATCGAGAGGCCATGGCGATGGGTCGCGTTTGGCGAGCGCGCTCAAGGCGCGAGGTTGAGGTTGTCGAAGCGCGACTGGCCGGGCGGGTCGCCGCCAGCCGGGGTGGTGGCCCCGAGCACGACGAGCAGATCGTCCACCGCGAGCGGGCTCGGTGAACGCGAAGCGAGCTGCTCCCACGCCTGTCCGTCGGGTGAGTGCTCGAAGACGAGGCCGCCGCCCCGCTCACCGATGCGCCACCAGCGATGCGTCGAGGGGTCGTAGTCGGTGCTCGCGAGCACGTCCTCGTCGTCGGTGACCAGATCGAGCACCGCCTCGAGCAGGTGGGTCTCCTCCATGGTCGTCCCGTCGATGGCGGACACGACGCGGATGGAGAGCGTCCCCTCCGGACCCCGCAGCGCGAGGTAGGTCTGGCTCGGCGCCGCCGACGTCTCGGGCACCTCCACCAGCACCTCGCTGTCGGTGAGATCGAACGCCTGCGAGGAGATGTACTCGCGGGTGGCCGGATCGCCGGGAGAGAGCGTGATGTGGAGCTCCCCGTCGAGCTCGAAGGCGGTCGACAGCGGGTCGCCCGCCGAGTTGATCCACTCATCGGATCGGAGCCCGTCGGCGAAGTCGTCCTCGAGGGTGCTCGCCGCGCACCACGAGAAATCGGCTCCCTGCGACTGCCCCGCGATGTTGTCGAGCTCGCTCACCGACACCGGTCCGCTCGCGCCGCGGATGGCGCCGAGGCCCACCCGCACCCGCTGCATCGGGAACAGCACCGAGAGGGGCAAGGCGAGGAGCTCGTCGAAGGTGGTGCCGTCGGCCGACACCTCCCACGCGAGCTCGCCGTTCCGCTCTCGGAAGCGCAGATAGGCGTGTTGGGCCGCGTCGTAGGGCGTCAGCTCGTTGTAGGGGGTGAAGCCGCCGTTTCGCTGCACGCCGGCGTAGAGGTTCCCGTCCCCTACCACGAACCCAGCCCAGTTCGCGTCGTCGCGCTCGAGCAAGAACGCCGCCGCTTCTCCCGTCGCCGCGTCCGGGGCGGCGAGGAGGCGCACGGACACCGTGCCTCCGCTGAAGTCGTACCGTCGGCTGGAGCGGTAGAGCGCGTGGGTCGTGCCCGGATCCGCGGCGAGGTTGATCCCGTTGCTCTCGTTGACGCTCCCCGTCCCGGACACGTACCAGACGTGACTCATCACCCCGTCGTTGAAGGTGTCTTGCAACAGATCGATCCGGCCACAGCCCTCGGTCGACGGCTTGCCCCCACTCCCCGCGTCGCCCCCTTCACCGCCTGCGCTCCCTCCTGCGCCCCCTTGGCCCCCTGCCGCGCCGCCACTGCCTCCGCCGGGAGACAGGCGCGGGTCGAAGCCGTCCCAACCGCACCCTCCGAGCTGCGAGCCGAGCCATATGCTCGCCGCAGCCAAGCCGAGAAGAACGTGCCAGCGCATGTAGCCCTCAATCTAGCGCAGATGCGCGGCGGCGTGCGGTTACGATCGGCGGCAGGTCAGCGACCGGCGCCGTCGAGGGCGAGCGTCTCCTCGAAGGCCGCCACCGGATCCCGGTTGGCGAAGTCGAGCTCACGCTCGGCGCGGCGCAGCGAATACGCGAAGCGGAGCGGCACCGGCACCGGCACCACCACCGGGGGGACCCGCCCCCCGGCCCGCCGGAAGGCCTCGAGCATGTCCCAGAACGAGAGGCTGGGATCGCCAGCCACGTTGTAGGCCTTGCCCACCGCCACCCCGCGCTCCAGCATCCTCACCATCGCTTCGGCCAGATCGCCAGCGTACACGTTGGGCACGTGGAGGCGGGTGGGGAACAGGGTCATCAGCGGCATCCGCGTGAAACGAAAAAGCCACGACGTGAAGCCCGTGCGATCGTGGGCGCCGTACACCCCCGAGGGCCGCGCCACGCTGAGGGCGATGTCGTGCTCGCCGGCGAGGCGCCAAGCCTCACGCTCCGCCACCGCCTTGCTCAACGCATAGTAGAGCGGACGAGACACCGACTGCGACGCCTCCCACAGGGGATCGCCCTCCACGTAGGCGCGGCGAGAAGACGCGCGGCGCCGCGCGTAGGCCGAGGTCGACGAGGTCATCACCGCCCGCCCGACCCCGGCGCGATGGAGCGCGGTGAACACGTTGCGCGTGCCCTCCGCGTTGGCTCGCATCAACGCCTCACGGCTCTGGACGCCGATCGAGACCACGCCCGCGTTCGAGATCACGGCGTCGCAGCCCCTGAAGGCGCGCGTCAACGCGTCGAGGTCGTCGAGCTCCGCCTCGCGAGGCTCCACGTCACCGAGGCCGGCCAGCTTGGCGGGGTTGCGAGCCACGGCCACGACGTGGGCCCCACGCTCTTGGAGGGCCCTCACGAGGTAGCGCCCGATGAAGCCGGTGGCCCCGGTGACGGCCACCCTGCGCGCGGCGAGGTCCATCGACGTCACACCGCGCCGCTGTCCACGAGGTGTCGACAGGTCAGCTCGATCCCCTGCTCCACCGTCACCTTGGGGTCGTAGCCCAGATCGCGGCGCGCCTTGTCGATGCTGAAGTAGTGGTGCGTACACATGTAGCGGATCGCGAAGCGCGTGAGCCCGTCCTCGGGGCTGATGGTCCCCCCTCGGAGGGTGTCGATGCCCTCCTTCACCGCGGCGATCGCATACACGAGCTGGTGTGGGATCTTCCCGCGGATCGGCGGCAGGCCGAGGCGGTCGATGACCTTCCGCACGAAATCCCAGAACGGCATCGGCTCGCCGTTGGTGATGAAATACGCTTGCCCCGCGATGGGTGCGTCGAGGGAGAGCCGCTCGTCGGCGGCGAGGAGGGCGTCGATCAGGTTCTGCACGTAGGTGTAGTCGCTGAGCCACGTGCCGCGCCCCACCTGAAACTTGAGCCGGCCGGCCTTGGAGTGCGCGATCACGGCGGGGAGGAAGCGCCGGTCGTGGGGCCCGAAGATCACGTGGGGGCGCAGCGCCACCGTGGCCACCCCCTCGCGACCGTTGGCGGCGAGCACTTCCTTCTCCGCCTCGATCTTGCTGTCGGCGTAGGGAGCCTGCGAGATCGACGAATAGGGCAGCGACTCGTCGCCGTTCTCGATGTCTTTGCCCTCGTAGACCACGCTGCCGCTCGAGACGTAGACGAGCTTGCCGACACCTTGCTTCTGACAGGCACCGAGCACGTTGCGCGTGCCGTCGAGGTTGACGCGCCACACGAAGTCTTCCTGGTTCTGCTTGGTGTGCACGACGCTGGCGTTGTGGAACACCACGCTGGCACCGGCGACCGCCTCGAGCATCGCGCCCTCGTCGGTGATGTCGGCGCTGACGAGCTCCGCCCCCTCGAGCTCGGGCACGTCGCGGGGGTTGCCGAGCTCGATCACCCGCACCTCGTCACCGCGCGCGAGGAGCGAGGCCACGAGGTGGCGTCCTACGAATCCGGCCCCGCCGGTGACGACGCTGAGCTGTGCCATGGTGAACCTTGTGTGAACCTCGTTCTAGTCGTGACGCGCTGGTTCTGGTATCCGACCTTCCCCCACCCAGCAAGGCAAATGGGCGTGGCGAGGAGCCAACGAGACCAGTCATGACGATGCAGCCGCAACCCAAGGCCGACACCTCGCGACAAGAGGTGATCCATTGCTTCGATCCGGCGACCCGCGAGTCGCTGGGCATGGTGGCGGTGACTCCGCCGGCGGAGGTGGCGCGGGTGGTGGACCGCGCACGCAGGGCCCAGCGCAGCTGGCGCAAGACCTCCTTCGAGGAGCGCCGACGGGTGCTCGGTCGGGTGCTCGACCGCGTGCTCGACGAGGACGATCGCTTGGTGGAGCTCGTGAGCCGCGACTGCGGCAAGACGCGCGAGAACGCGCTGATGGGCGAGATCTGGCCGGTATGCGAGAAGCTGCGCTGGATGCTCCGGAACGGCGAGCGGCACCTGTCGCCGGAGACGGTGTCATCGGGCCTGCTCCTCCACAAGCGAGCTCGGCTCGAGTTTCACCCGCTCGGGGTGGTGGGTGCCATCGTGCCGTGGAACTACCCGCTCCAGAACATCATGAACCCTGGGATCCCTGCCCTCATGGCTGGCAACGCCTACGTGGTGAAGCCGAGCGAGTGGGTGGCCTGGTCGAGCGCCCCGTTCGTGGCGCTCCTCCAAGACGCGCTGGCCGCCGAGGGGCACGATCCGGCGCTGGTCCAGCTGGTGAACGGCTTCGGCGAGACCGGCAAGGCGCTCATCGACGCAGGGGTCGACGCCTTGGTGTTCATCGGCTCGGTGAACAACGGCCGCCGAGTCGCGGAGGCCGCCGCGCGCCAGCTCACGCCGGTGGTGCTCGAGCTCGGCGGCAAAGACCCGTTCATCGTGTGTGACGACGCCCACCTCGAGGCCGCCGCCCACGGTGCCCTGACCGGCGCGTTCATCAACTGCGGCCAGAACTGCGTCGCGGCCGAGCGCATCCTCGTGCACGAGAAGGTGGCGGCGCGCTTCGAGGCGATCGTGGCCGACGTGGCGCGAGATCTCCGTCAGGGCCCCGCGCTCGGGGGACAGACCGTGGACGTCGGCGCGATGGCGACCCCGCTCCAGCTCGAGATCGTGGAGCGGCTGGTGCAGCGCGCCATCGACGAGGGTGCCCGCGTGGTGGCCGGTGGCCGCCGCGTGCTCGCCGAGCGCGGCGAGTTCTTCGCGCCCACCATCCTCGCCGACGTGACGCCGGCGATGGACATCATGAAGGAGGAGACGTTCGGACCGGTGCTCTTGTTGTCGACCTTCGCGACCGACGACGAGGCGATCGCGGTCGCCAATGGCACCTCCTTCGGCTTGGGCTCCACCGTGTTCTCTTCGAACCGACGCCGAGCCCGGCGGATCGCGCAGGAGCTCGAGGCCGGCATGACCGGCATCAACGACTACGGCGGCATGACCTACATGGCGCAAGACCTCACCTTCGGGGGGGTGAAGCACAGCGGCTTCGGTCGGATGAACGGGCGCGACGGGCTGCGCGCGCTCTGCAACGTGAAGGCGGTGCTCGACGACCGCTTCGGGATCACCTTCCCGAGCAAGGTGTATCCGGTGAACGCCAAAGACTATGGCCTCACTCAGGGCGCGCTGCGGCTGCTCTACGGCCGCGGGCTGCGCCGACGCCTCGAGGGCCTCGGTCACATCGTGCGGTCGATGCTCTGATGTACGACTTCATCGTAGTGGGCGGCGGCTCCGCCGGCTGCGTGGTGGCGGGTCGGCTCGCGGAGGCGGGGCAGCGCGTGCTCTTGCTCGAGGTGGGGCCGAGCGCCGAGGAGCACCCCGAGACCCTGCACGCCGACGGCTACAAGGACGCCTTCATCAACGACGCCGTGATCTGGGACCGCTTCAGCGAGCCACAGGCCCACGCCGGCGGGCAGCGGGTGTTCATGGGCACCGGCAGCGTGCTCGGCGGGAGCGGCTCGGTGAACGGGATGGTCTACACGCGGGGGGCGCGCGCCGACTACGAGGAGTGGCCCATCGGCTGGCGCTGGGACGACGTGGTCCCCGACTTCGAGCGGCTCGAAGCGAGGCTCCGTATTCGCCGGCGTGAGCCGACGCGCTGGACCGAGGCGTGTATTCGGGCGGCCGAGAGCTGCGGCTTCGAGCGGCGGGACGATCTGAACGACGGCCACCTCGAGGACGTGATCGGCTACGAGTGGATGAGCTACGAAGGCGATCGCCGCCGCAGCTCCTACGTCGCGTTCATTCGAGACCTGGGCCCCCGCGAGAACCTCACCGTGCACACCCAAGCGCGGGCGCAGCGGGTGCTGTTCGAGGGCCGACGCGCGGTCGGTGTGGAGTACGCCCACGACGGCGTGGTGAAGACCGCGCGCGCGCAGCGGGAGGTGATCCTCTGCGGCGGCGCCCTCGAGACGCCGAAGCTCATGATGCTGTCGGGGATCGGCCCCGCCGCCCACCTCCGCGAGCACGGCATCGCGGTGGTCGCCGAGAGCGCCGAGGTGGGGCAGAACCTCCACGATCACCCCAACGTCCCGGTGTTCTTTCGCTGCAAGGCGGCGGTGGACTGCTACTACCCCCAGCTCTACAGCTTCTTCCGCACCCACCCCGGCGCGCCGCTCCCTCCCCGACAGAGCGACACCTGCTACGTGTTCTGGCCCGCCCCGTCCGCGATGAAGGAGGCGACGCAGCGCATGCTCCCCGCCCAGCTGTTGCCCGCGGCGCTCTACGACACGAGGGTGAAACACCTGCTCCGCGGCGCCATCGAGACGGCGTTCGGCTTCGAGGCGGTGCGCCGCTTCGTGGATCACCTGTTTGGGATCATCATCATCCTCGGCAAACCCCAGAGCCGCGGCACCCTGCGGCTTCGGAGCCGCGACGTGGCGGATCAAGCGGTGCTCGATCCCGGCTATTTCTCGGCGAGCTCCGATCTCGAGACGATGGTGCGCGGCATCCGCATGGCGCGCCGCCTGGCGGCCGCCCCTGCGCTGGCCGAGATCTCCGCCCGCGAGCTGATGCCGGGCGGTTTTCAGAAGAGCGACGCCGCGCTCGCGCGCTACGTGGAGAAGAACGCCATCACCACCTATCACTTCGCAGGCACGTGTCGGATGGGGACCGACGAGCGGGCGGTGGTGGACACCGCGCTCCGCGTCCGCGGGGTGGAGGGGCTGCGGGTCGCCGACGCCTCGGCGGTGCCGACCACGCCGGTGTCGGCGATGAACGCGCCCAGCATGTTGGTGGGCCTGCGCGCGGCCAAGCTCGCCCTCGAGGACTGACGCGGCGGCGTCGGGCTCACGCCCTCGGGACGTCGGCCGGGGTGGTCGCGGTGACGACGGGGGCACTCGCCGCCGGGGCGAGCGTCATGCGGAGCCCGTGCTTCGGGCGCAGGGTCACCGACGGCAACGGCTCGATGGATTGTCCGGCCACGAGGTACAGGTCGTAGCGTGACAACACCACCGCCAAGATCAGCTGCGCCTCCATCATGGCGAAGATGTTCCCGATGCACTGGCGCGGCCCGGCGATGAACGGGACGTAGGCCATCTTCGGGATGGCCCGCTCGCGGTCGCCCAGGAAGCGCTCGGGGACGAAGCCCTCGGGGTTCGCGAACGAGCGGCTGTCGTGGTGCATCACGTAGGGGCTCACGAACGCCACGTAGCCGGCGGGCACGGTGTAGCCCCCGAGCTCGAGGGTCTCGGTGACTCGACGCGCCACCAGCCACACCGGCGGAAAGAGGCGCATCGACTCCTTGAACACGGCCTCGGTGTAGGTGAGCTCGCGCAGATCCTCGACGGTAGGGCGACGGCCGCCGGGGAGCACCCGCTCGAGCTCTTCGCGCAGCTTCTCATTCACCGCGGGCGCCTTCGACAAGAGGTAGAACGTCCAGGAGAGCGCGGTGGCGGTGGTCTCGTGACCCGCGAGGACGAGGGTGATCACCTCGTCGCGGAGCTGGGCGTCGGTCATGCTCTCCCCGGTCTCTTCGTCGCGGGCGCGGATCAGCATGTCGAGCAGGTCGTCGTGCTCGACGCCGCTTCGCCGCCGCTCCGCGATGATCCCGAGCACGAGGTCATCGAACACGCGCAGCGCGTCCCGGAGCCTGCGGTTGGCTGGCGTGGGAAACGACAACGGCAAGAGCACCGGCCGCGTCACACGATCTACCACCCCCTCGAGGAGCGTGGTCACCGCTGCCCCGACGCGCCCCGCCTCCCCGCGGATGTCGGTGCCGAACAAACACTCGCCGACGATGCGAAACGTGAGGCTCATCATCTCCGCGTCCACGTCGATGGGTTGCCCCATGCGCGCCGCGCGGCCCCAGCTCTCCACCATGTCGAGCGCGGCCTGCGTCATCGTCTCCGCGAAGCCGGCCACCTTTCGGCGGTGGAAGCCCGGCTGCATGATGCGCCGCTGCCGGCGCCAGAAGCTCCCCTCGCTCGTGACCAGACCGTTCCCGAGGCCGATGCGCAGCGTGTCGTAGCCGCGCGTCTGTTTGGAGAACGAGCGGTGATCGTCGACGAGGACCCGCCTCGCGAGCTCGGGATGGTTGAGGAGCACCGTCTCGAGGTTGGGAAAGTGCAGGTGCACCACGTCCCCGAGGCGCGCCGCGCGCATCAGGGTGCCGAGCCGATCACGGCGCATGTCGAGGAGCGAGCCGACGAGAGGCAGACCGGGGAGCGTGGGGGGACGCACACGGAGACGATAACCCAAACACGACCCCACGGAACCGCGGTGAAGGGTATCCTCTGCCAGTGAGGAGGGCGCGCCTTGGCTGGTTGGTGTTGTCGCTCGCCGGGTGCACCGACGACGCGGCACCGCCAGTGACGCCGCCGCCCTGGGACGACGACACGACGCGCCTCGGTCACTGCGCCTTCGAGGCGCCGCCGGTCCGCCCCGCCCAGCCGCCGCGAGCGCCGGCGCCCCTCTCCGCGGGCTACGGCGCGGCGATCCTGCGGATGCCGTTCGGCACACCGCTCGCCGCCTACGGCGATCGGGTGGTGGCCCTCGGCAGCTCGAGCGCGCCCGACGCGCGGCCCGCGCGGTGGGCCACCGCGATGACACCCTCGGTGGGGGCGTTCGACGCCATGCGCGCCGAGGCGATCGCCCTCGCGGCGGCTGGAGACGAGCCCCTCCTCCTGATGCGCGTCGACGCCGGCTTCATCACCGAGGGCGTGCTCTTCGAGCTCGAGAAGGCGCTCGCCGATCGCGCCGATCTGCGGGGTCGCATCCTCCTCACCGCGTCGCACAGCCACGCCGCGTGGGCGGCCTGGATGCCCACCATGCACCTCGTCCCCGGCGCCGACGCACCGCGCCGCGAGCTCCTCGAGCGGGCCGTCGCCGCCCTGCGCGAGGCCGCGGTGGCCGCGCTCGACGGCATGGAGCCGGCGCGGCTCGGGTTCGCGGTAGACGGAGCCTTCGACCCCGAGGATCGCATCAGCCGCGACCGCCGCGAGGAGAACGACACGCTCGTCGGCCCCGACGGCAACACGGCGGGAGCGGACAAGGATCCGTTCGCGTGGGCCATGCGTGTCGACGACGCGGAGGGTCGGCCCATCGCCGGGATCGTGAACCTCGCCGTGCACGGCACGGTGGGGGACGGTGCCAACCCTATCGCGGCCACCGACGCGCCCGGTGCCATCGCCCGCGCCGTAGAGGCCCGCGTCGGATATCCCGTGCTCCACTTCCAAGGGGCGGCGGGCGACGTGTCCCCCGCCGGGAGCAGCGGGCGCGAGAGCTGTCCGAGCGCCACGCGTTGTTACGATCTCCCGCGGCTCGAGGCGCTCGGGGCGCGCGCCGCAGCGAGCATGGGGCCGCTGCTCGAGGGCATCGTCACCGAGCCCGAGGCCGCCTTCGAGATGGTGACGCGCTCGTTCGCGGTAGGGCGCGGGGGCGTCGTCACGCGCCCCGACGGCCACGAGCTCTACTACCTGCCGCCCGATCCCGACGCGGTGCCCGACTTCGTGTTGTTCGACGACGACAAGCGCGCGAAGAGCCCCTTCGATGAGTTCAACACCATCGCCGGCGCCGGCCTGTGCGGGGGCGACACGCCCACCTTCGCCCCGCTCCCCGCGAGCGTCGCGCTGCCCGATCCGTACAAGTCGTGCATCAACCTCGACGAAGGCGCCAGGGTGGTGCTCTCCATCTTCGAGATGACCGCCCCCATTTTGCCCGAGTGCGGCAGCGTGAGGGCGACCGGGGCCGCGCTCCGCGTGAGCGGCCTCGCGAGCGGCGACTGGCTGCTCGTCGGTATCCCTGGCGAGCCCACCGCGCCCTTCGCCCACTACCTGCGCGCGCGCTCGCCGGCGGGCCCCGAGCGCACCCTGCTCGTGGGCTATGCCGACGAGTACACCGGCTACATGCTCACCAGCGAGGACTGGCTCACCGGCGGCTACGAGTGTGGCACCAACCTGTGGGGCCCCCGCGAAGGGGAGCAGGTGCTCGAGGCGCTCGTCGCCGCCGCCGAGCTCGCCTGGACCCCCGAGATCGAAGACCCCGAGGCAGGCACCACGCGCTTCGTCGACTTCGACATGCCCTTCGAAGGCACCATCGATCCCGGCGTCACCACCCTCCACGGCACGGCAGCGGCCGTCGACGCGACGCTGTTCTGGCCCGACACGACGGACACGGTCGCCACCCAACCTGCGGCCAGCATCGAGCGCGGGGTGGGGGTGGCCCGCTTCGCGTGGCACGGCGGCGACCCCGCCGTCGACTATCCCGAGGTGGTCGTCGAGCGGCTCGACGACGGCGACTGGCTCGCTCTCACCGATTCGGACGGGCGGTTGGCGTCCTCGTCGCGCGGCGTCGTAGCGCTCACGTACACGCCGCATCCACTCGAGAGCGAGACACCGAGCAGCCACCTCTACGCGGCCACCTGGCAGCCCACCGCGGTGGCGCCGTGGCACGGCGACGCGGTCGCTCCGTTCAGCCTGCCCGAGGGCACCTACCGCCTGCGCGCGACTGGCCGCGCGCTCGGAGAGAGCGGACCGAGCGACTACGAGGTCCTCTCGGCGCCGTTCGACGTCGTCGCCGCCACGCTGCACGAGAGCTCGCTCGCCGCGCCGACCGCCGAGGGCCTCACCCTCACCGCCCTCTTGGGTCCCGCGCCAGGTCTGCGCGCCCTCCGCGACGGAGTGAGCGACGGCCTCGTCCCCCTCCCCGGCGACACTTGGGCGGTGCTCCTGACGCTCGACGACACGACCACCCTCCCCCGCACCGTCACGCCCGACGCCGACGGCACGGCCACCCTCGCGCTCGACGCGGCCACCCTCGCTCAGGTGGTGCTCGTGGAGCTGCGTGACCCAGCGGGGAACGGCGGCGACCTTACCGTGGAGCGGTGAAGTCGACCTCACCTGTCACCCCCCTGCGCGGCTCCCCACCCCGGGCCGCCGAGCGCGCGGGGCGCGGCTCAGCCGTAGGTCCCGAAGAGCATGTCGGGGAACGGCGTGAGGGAAGCGTAGTTCCGATCGAAGTCGTCCTTGTGGTGGACGGTGTGTTTGCGCGTGAGGTGATCGATCGGCTTGAGCAGCCAGTGGCCCGACACCAGGCCCGAGTGGACCACGATGTTCAAGGTGGAGTGGAGAAAGAAGACGGCCGCGTAGGCGTAGCCGTGCACCGGCCCGACCGCCCAGGTGCAGAGCTGAAGGAGCGCGAGGCCCGCGAAGAGCTCCGCCGGGTGCAGGTAGAAGCTCTCCATCGCGGTGGGGTTGCGCACGCGATGATGCACGGCGTGCACGTACTTCATCAGGCTCTTGTGGTGCATGAGCCGGTGAAGCCAGTAGTACGCGAAGTCGTACACGATGAGGATGAGCAGCACCTCGCCCGCGATGCGCCACCACGGCGTAGGCCGGGTGTGAAACGTGAAGTCGTAGATGAGGTAGGTCATCCCATACACCATCAAGAGCGAGAGCACGCTGCTCACCGCGATGTTGATGAAGCGCTCCTTGGCGGGCACCTTCATCGACTGCATCATGCTGATGCGATAGGGGGCAAAGCGGGGTGCGTGATAGGCCCAGGCGAGGAACGCCAGGATGGCGCCATCGAGGATCAGGATGACGGTGATGGGGATGTAGAAGGCGAGCACGACGCGGCTCCTCCGGGCTCCTCGGACGAGATCGAGCGGTGAAGACCGCTTCTCGCTGTAGGGCTACGCCAGGATGGGGCGCTCCGCAAGCCCTCGATGTTTGTCGATGAACATCGTTCACGCCCCGGTCCTTGGGCCGTGGGCGTGAACAGAACGGTCGCCCGACGCCGCGTTGTTGCCTATCCTGGCAGACGTGTTCACTTCTCGACTCGGACGGCTTCTCTTGGGCGTAAGCCTCGTCTTCGCGCTGATCGCCTCGTGCGAGGCAGGGAGCGACGGGACCAGCTCCTCCTCCTCCTCGTCGACGGGCGGTGCGGGCGGCGGGACGAGCAACGGCGGTGCCGGCGGCACCGGCGGCGTCGACCTCACCGGCGTCGGCGGTGGCGGCAACTGCGCGCTGACGTGCTCGGCCGATCTGCACCACGTGATCGACTGCACGGGCACCATCGTGTCGACGTGTCCCAGCGATCAGGGTTGCGGCCCCGATCTCACCTGTATCCCCGCGTGCGACGCGGCCGACGCCGCCAAGGCCACCATCGGCTGCGAGTATTACGCCCAGCGAGCCTCCGCCGGGCGGTGCTACGCCGTCTTCATCGCGAACACGTGGGACTCGGAGGTCACCATCAGCGTGGAGGTGGGAGGCGTCCCGGTCGACGCGAGCCCGTTCTCCCGCATCACCAGCGGCAACGGCCAGAGCATCGTCTACTCCCCGCTCCCCGGTGGGGCGCTCCCGGAGGGCGAGGTGGCCATCGTGTTCCTCGATGGCAACACCTGTCCAGGCGGCGTCACGCCCCCCGGGCTCCAGCCGAAGTCGGCGTTCCACATCGAGACGTCGCGACCGGTAGTGGCCTACGCGATCGATCCCTACGGCGGTGGCGACAGCGCGGTGACGAGCGCCAGCTTGCTCATCCCGACCTCCGCATGGGATCTGAACTACATCGCGGTGAACGCGTGGCCCTTCGGCCCCAACTCCACCAACCCGCGGCTCACCGTCACCGCCGCCGAAGACGCGACGAGCGTGACCATCAACCCGCTCTACGACGTCACCGCGGCCTTCATCGACGGCGCCGCGGCGGCCACCACCCTCGCGAACACGCCGGTCACGTACACGCTCAACCGCGGACAGACGCTGCGCATCGAGCAGGAGCAGGAGCTCACCGGCAGCCCCATCCTCGCCGACAAACCCATCGGCGTGTTCGGGAGCGCGAGCTGCTTCAACATCGACGCCTGTTGCTGCGACAGCACCCACGAGCAGCTCCCGCCGGTGCAAGCGTGGGGGAGCCAATACGCGGCGGTGCGCTACCGGAGCCGCATCGATGGCGACGACGAGAGCGTGCCGTGGCGCTTCGTGGGAGCGGTCGACGGCACCCAGCTCACCTACGAGCCCGCCGCTCCAGCCGGCGCACCGACCACGCTCGATCAGGGACAGGTCGCGGAGTTTCGGAGCCCCGGCCCGTTCATCGTGACGAGCCAGGACGAGGACCACCCGTTCTACGTCGCGACCTACATGACCGGCGCCGGCGACTTCCAGAACATCGGCGATCCGGAGTGGGTGAACGTGATCCCGCTGCTCCAGTACCGCTCCGGGTACATCTTCTTCACGGATCCAACCTACCCCGAGACGAACCTCGTCGTGGTGAGGACGCGGGCCAGCGACGGCGAGTTCAAGGACGTGATCCTCGACTGCGCCGGCGCGCTCACCGGCTGGCAGGCCATCGATGGCGCGGGCGACGTGGAGTACACCCGCACCGATCTCGTGCGAGGGAACTTCGAGCAACAGGGAGCGTGCGACAACGGCCGCCGCGAGATGTCGAGCGAGGCGCCGTTCGGTCTCACCGTGTGGGGCTGGGGCACCGAGGCCACCCAGCCCGCCTTCACCTCCACCTACGTGAGCTACGCCTACCCCGCCGGCGCGAGCGTGCAGCAGATCAACGAGGTGGTGGTCATCCCCACCCCGGAGTAGTCGAGGTGCCCGCGCACGCCGCGCATTCGTGCTCGGGTGACAAAGCTGGTTTGCACTCCGGACGACATCCGCTACTGGTTTGAAATGGCTCGCGCGACTCGCTTTACTTCGCTGACCCAAGGCCGTTGGCCCGCTCGCCTCACCACCCTGCTCGGGCTCCTGTCGCTCTCTCTGTCGATCGCCTGCGGCCCCGAGTACGTGCGCGGCACCGACTTCGACGGGCTCGACGACCCGGCGATGAGCACCGGTCTCGACAAGCGCGACCTGCAGAAGCTCCTCGCCGACAACCTCGGGAAGCTCAACAACTCCCCGCTGATGAACGAGTGGCGCTCCTCGGGGGCGAAGCCGCAGGTGGCCATCTACCCCCTCGCCAACGAGACCACCGAGCACGTCGACAGCCAGCTGCAGTCGCTGCTCGGCGACATCGAGGGGTGGCTGGTCGACTCGAACGCGGTCACCGTGATCAGCCTCGAGCGCCAGGAGCAGATGATGGCGGAGGTCGACAAGCAGCACGGCGGCGGCTTCGACCGCAACCGCATCGCCGAGTACAACAAGCAGCTCGGCGCCGAGTTCTACATCACCGGCAAGGTCTTCGCCGCCGACGAGCGCACCGACGACGCGCGCCGCGTGCAGTACTTCATGCACCTCCAGGTGATCGCGGTGGCCACCAGCGAGATCCGTTTCCAGAACAAGGCCGAGGTCAGCAAGGCCATCCTCGACTGATGCCCCACGCCCTCCGCAGCGTGCTCGGCGTCTTGGTGCTGGCGTGCCTCGCGGTGGGGCAGCTCGGCTGCGCCGGTCACGAAGCGCGCGTGAAGGCCGCCCTCGACGCCCTCGACGCCGGTCAGCCCGAGGTCGCCACCGCCGAGCTCAACGCGGAGATGGACGTCGAGTCGAACCAGGCGGTCCCGAGCGATCTCACAGGGAGCGACAACGCGCTCTTGTTGCTCGACCGCGCCACCATCCTCCAGAGCATGGACGAGTACGCGTTGTCGGCCCGCGACTTCGGCGTCGCCGACAAGGCCATCGACGTGCTCGACCTGTCGCGCGGCGCGGCCGACGACGTGGGCCGCTACATGTTCTCGGACGACGTGGGGCCGTATCGAGCGCCCGCGTTCGAGAAGCTCATGGTGAACACGTTCAACATGATGAACTACCTCGCCCAGCGCGATCTGAACGGCGCGCGCATCGAGGCGCGCCGGCTCGAGGTGATGCAGCGTTACCTCGCCGACCGACAGGAGAAGACCTCCCTCAACGGCATCGGCAGCATCCTCGCCGGCTTTACCTACGAGAAGTCGGGGCGCGTCGATCCGGCGCTCAACCACTACGAGGAGGCGCTCGCCTACGGCGACTACGCCACGCTCCGTGAGCCTCTGCGCGTGCTCACCAAAGGCGCCCCTCGCAGCCAGCGCATCGACGCCCTCGTGGGCGGCGCCGGGCCTCTGCCTTCGGTGGCAGAGACCGGCGAGAGCGAGCTGATGGTGGTGGTGGGCTACGGACGGGTGCCGCCCAAGGTGCCCACGCGCCTGCCGGTCGGCGTCGCCCTCTCGCTGGTGGCCCATCACCTCAGCCCCAACGACCACGCCACCGCCAACGAGCTCGTCGCCAAGGGCCTCGTCACGTGGATCAACTTCCCGCGCCTCGGCAAGTCGCGCGGGAAGCACGCCGTGCCGCGGCTGTGGGTCGACGGCGTGGAGGCTCGCCTCGAACACGCCATCGACATCGAGGCCGAGGTGCGGCGCGAGTGGGAAGAGAACGAAGGCACCGTCATCCTCGCCGCCATCACCCGGATGATCACCCGCGCCGTCGCGGGGGAGCTGTTGCATCGGGGCGCAGCGGCGAGCGGCAACAGCGGCGCTGGCCTCGCGGGCCTCTTGGCCGGCCTCGCCACCACCGCCACCCTCGCCGTGCTCGACACGCCCGACACCCGCAGCTGGGTGACGCTGCCGTCCAACGTGGCCATCGCCCGCCTGCGCGTGAAGCCCGGCGCTCACAAGGTGCAGATCCGCGCGCGCGGCTGGGAGAAGGGCTACAGCGTCACCACCGCCCCCGGCGACTGGTCGTTCATCGCCATGACCTCCTTGCGCTGACGCGTCGCCGAAGCTCGGCCCCCCCCCGGGCGCTGTGGTCCTGTAAGATGCCGCGACGATGCTCATGAGAACCCCACAGCGACGCCGTCGTGGCGCAAGCGCTCCGGCGCCGAGCGCGGCGCCGGCGTTCGCGATGCTCGCGCTCACAGGTTGCGTGGTGGGTGCGTGCACGTCGATCCTGGGCAACGACTTCACCGTAGACGAGGGCGCAGGCGGGAGCAGCACGACGGCGGCGGGCGGCAGCGGCGGCACGAGCACGACCACCGACGGGGGCGGGGGGGCGGCGAGCGACGCGTGCTCGAACATGGTGCGCGACGAGAGCGAGACCGACATCGACTGCGGGGGTGTCTGTCCCGACAGGTGCGCGCTCGGTCGTGGGTGCATGCTCGACAGCGACTGCGAGAGTGATCATTGCGGGGACGAAAACGTGTGTGTGCCGCCTCCTCCGTGCGGCGGAGGCTGTCAGCCGTGGCAAACCTGTGTGGAGGAGGTGTGCTCGCCGAGCGCCATCGTCTACGTCAACCTCGACGGCGGAACGTTCAGCTACGGCAGCAACGACGACGCGAGCCTCAACATCCAACAGGTGAGCAGTGAGGCGCTCCCCTCCAACATGAGCCCCTACGGGGGGACGGAGTTCGACAAGGCCGCGATCTTCGATCCGATCGTGGCGAGCTTCGAGCCCTTCGACATCACGGTGACGCGCACGCGGCCCGAGGCCGGCACGCCCTACCAGATGGTGGTGGTGACGCCATCGGGCAGCGCCTTCGATCCGGACCAAAAGATCTGGGCGCCGCCGCCCGACTGCGGCGACCAGGATGACGACAACGTCGCGTTCGTCATCTTCTCCTCGCAGTCCAACGCCGACGAGGGGATCACGCCGGGCCAACAAGCCACGGTGGTCGCGCAGACGATTGGGCTCTTGATGGGCCTCGAGCCCGTGAACGGCGTGACCGACATCATGCATCACGTGATCGCCGGGGCGCAGGACCGCACCTTCGAAGCGCTCTGCCACGCCAAGCCCACCTCGAGCACGTGGGTGTGCAACGCCAACCACATGGCGGGGTGCAACGGCAACGCCAACCTACAGAGCTCGTTCGCCGAGCTCATCGGCCTCCACGGCGCGCGCCCTTGACGCCACCGACGTTCGAGCCCCGTGCTCGAGCTCGTTGCCGGGCTAGCCGCCGAGGCAGACGTGCTCGGTGGGCGTGGTGCGACCGAAGCGCACCCGCGGCTCGCAGGTCTGGCCCGGGAGGCAGCTGGGGTTGTTGGGATCGCACTTGACGACGCAGCCGCCGACCCCGGCCTCCAACTCGACGCAGAAGGTGCTGCGCATGCCGTCGCGATCCGGACAGAAGGGGGCCGCCGTGGTGCAGGTGGCGGTGCAGAAGCCATCGGCGGTGCAGCTTCCGCCGTCGAAGGGGCAGTCCTCGTCGAAGGAGGGGCTGCACTCGCCGCCAATCCAACCGTCGTTGAGGCCAGGGGACAGCTTGGGCAAGAGCGCGATGAACGCCCGCACGGCCTCCGCCGCTGCCTCCCCCTGGGCGGCGTCGTCCCACGGTCGGTCGATAGGCGGCATCGACGCCTCCCCCACCGGCACGAGCTTGGTGTAGAGGGCGCTCGCCTCTGGCTCCCCGGGCGTGATCCAGCTCCCGAGCGTCAACAGATAGCGGAGGTCGGGGTAGCGCGAGGTGTCTCCGTCGAGCTGAAAGTTGTCGTGGCAGCCCGTGCACTGCGGCGCGTGCAACACGTTGGCGACGACCGTGTCGTAGAGCGCCTTGGCTTCGGGATGCTCGTCGAGGTGACGCCGATAGGCAGGATAGAGGTTCTCCTTCTGGAGCGGCGGGAGCGGCCCCTCGGCGCGATCGAAGCGCAGGATGACCCGGTTCTTGTCGTCGGCCACCCAAATCGCGCCGTCCAACGCCACGTAGGGAGCCACCGGTGCCCCCTTGGGGCGGAAGCCCTCCACCGCGAACCACGCGGTGACGAGGTGGCTCGCGCGCGCCGCGAATTGACCGTGGTCGCTCACCGGATAGGGTCGCTCTTGAGACGTCGCGCCCTCGGTGGGGTTCTCGAGGTAATACGCCGTCTCCGAGCGCACGGGCAGCCCCGCCTCGTTCACCTCGAACGCGAGGATGCGCTGGCCAGCCGGGCGATAGCCGTGGAGCGGAACGACGAGCTGTCCACGGAGCTCATCGAAGACGCCACCGGGATAGTAGGCGAGGCCGAGAGGCGCGCCGTGCGGTGGGAGCAGCACGTGGGGTGGGCGATAGTCTTCGTTGTCGGGTGAGCAGCGGAAGTCGACGTAGCCCGACCACTCGTCGCTGGTCTCGAAGGCGTCGTAACAATAGGGCCAGCCGTAGTGCTTGGGTGGCGCGTCCCCGTAGAGCTCGGCGCGGGGGATGAGGTTCAGCTCCTCGAAGGGGCGGCCTCCTTCCTCGAAGTCGCGGCTGTTCTCCGCCTGAAGCAGATCGCCCGCGGGAGTGAACAAGAGCCCCATCGAGTTGCGGAGCCCCATCGCCACCACCGCGTACGCGGGATCGTAGCTGCGCTCCCCGACGCGATCGTACCGACGGATGACTGCACCCCAGTCACGGGGGTCGGTGCTCGTGCCGCCGAGCCGCCGATCCGACTCGTGACACGCCTGCCCCACGAACGCGGTGCAGTGATCGGTGTAGGCCCCCACATTGACGAACAGGTTGCCCGCCGCGTCGAACACGAAGTGGCTGATCGGGTGCATGCTGTTGCGCTCGCCGGCCACATCCATGGGAGGCAGATCATCGAGCACCACCGCGATCCGGCTCGCGTCGAGCGAGCCATCGTCGCCCACCGCCTCCGGAGGGAAGGCGCTGATGCGTGCATCCTCCCCGAAATAGATCCAGCCGTCGGGGCCTACCACGAGCTGATGCGGCACCGTGAGCCCACCGAGCACGGGTTCGAGGCGAACCGCGGCGGGATTGCGCGCGTCGAGATACCAGATGCGCCCCTTCTTCGGCGCCCAAGCCTTGGTGAGATCCGTCACCAGGAGCTCATTGGGTCGTCCGGGGAGCTCGAGCAGCACGCGCGGACGGAACTGCTCGTCGCTCGAGGCTGCGACCAAGCCGAGACACATCCCGTCGGCCGTATCGACCGCCACCCGTGGCCATGCCCCGCAGCTCAGGCCGGTCGAACCGTACCCGTTGACGACACGTGCGCTTTGAAACGACTCGTCCTGCCCAGCCTCCGCCGTGCATCCAACCGCCGCCGCCGACAGCGTGAGCAGCGCGGCGAGGTTCCCCACCCACCGCGCGCCGCGCCATGATCCCTTGCCGCCCGTCACGCGGCCACCGTAGCACGCCTCTCCCGCGCCGACGCTCCTCTGCACGAGAGGGCCCGAGTCGCACCGGCGCGACTGGGGCTTCACCGCAGCGGCAAAGCGGTGCAGCGGCAAAGCGGTGCAGGATGGTGGGTCCATGTTCGGCGCGAGCGGCTATGATGGGTCACCGTCCATGACGTCCCCACGCTGAACGCGACCTCTCATCGCGACATCGCCCTTGTCCCCTCCCGTCCGGAACATGAGACCCCTTGGCGACCGTCGGCTCGGCGAGTCCGAGCGCCCAGGGGCCAGGTAGCCTCCAGGAGCCGTCCAGGAACTCGAGCTGAGTAGGTAACGCATGGCAACTCGTCGCCCAAGCAGCGCAGCTGAGAGGAGCTCCACCCCCAAGCGCCAGAAGAAGCGCCGGAAGAAGCGCCCGAAGACGTCCAGCAAGAAGACGGCGTGGAGAGCCGCTCAACGTCGCGCGAGGAAGAAGGCCGAGCGAAGAACGGGGAACGCCAAGTCGAACCACGAGGGGCTCAAGAGCAGGGCCGACGAGAAGAAGGCAGCCAAGAAGAAGGCCGACAAGAAGGCCACCAAGAAGAAGGCCGACAAGAAGGCCACCAAGAAGAAGGCCGACAAGAAGGCCAC
>CAYOAL010000023.1:0-10130 GCA_964401935.1 uncultured Polyangiaceae bacterium | reverse complement strand
CAAGAAGAAGGCCGAGAAGCGCAAGCGGCGCCCCCCCGAGAAGAAGGCCGAGCAGCGCTCCAAGACGAGGACGGCCAAGAGCAAACCTGCCCGAGCGCGGCGGCAGGGCGGTGAGGCCGTGCCTCCGCCGCCCTGGGAGCAGCTCCGCGAGGCGCAGCTGCGACGGGAGGCCTCGCGCCTGCTCGCCCAGACCCGCGCGACGCGGGGGGCGCACCCTCGGCTCTCCATCGAGGGCGTGATGTTCGAGCAGGTCACGATGGACGGCTTCATCCGTGTGGGGGATGTGGCCTCCGCCGCGAAAGGTGGCCTGCGGGAGGTGGTGGCCGCCTACGCGGACGCCGGCGCCGAGCTCGACGCGCCGATCCTCGCCGGCAAGACGCTGCTCACCGCTGCCGCCTCCGGGCGCTCGCTCGGCGTGGTGAAGGATCTGCTCGCGCGCGGCGCCCGGGTCGACGCCCCCGATCACGACGGTGCCACGCCGCTCGTCGCCGCCCTCGCCGACCCGTCCCCCAAGGTTCGCGAGATCGTGCGCGAGCTGCTCGCGCGAGGGGCCTCACCCAACGCCGGCCGCGGGTCGGGCGGTCAGACCGCGTTGCACTTCGCGGCCCGGCTCGCCGATCCCAAGCTCGTGAGCGCGCTGCTCGCCGCGGGCGCCGACCCGCTCGCGATCGCAGAGGATGGCTCGACGGCAGCGGAGGTGGTCGGCCACGCGACGTGGCTGCAAGTGGCCGGAACGGAGGGCGCCAAGCGTCACAAGGACGCGAAGGCGACGCGCGAGCTCTTGCCGACGCGCGCCGCCGCGAACCAGCGAGCGGCCGAGGCGTTGGCGGCGGCGATCGCAGCGCGCGACAGCCGAGGGGTGGCGCTGTTGCTCGAGACGGGCGTCTCGGCGGCGCAGGCGGATCGCGACGGGATCACCCCGCTCTTGCGAGCGACCGAGCTTGGCGACGCGGATCTGATCGATCTGCTCGTGCGCTTCGGCGCCAACCCGAACATCCCGGCGGCTGGGTCGCTGCCGCTCGAGCGGGCGGCGCGACAAGCGAACACCGCCACGCTCGAGGTGTTGTTGCGGCACGGCGCAAACCCGAACGCCGCGGGCGCCCACGGCACCACGGCGCTCCACACGGCCGCCGCTCGCGGTCGTCCCGACGCGGTGGTCCTCCTCCTCCAGCACGGCGCCCACGTGGATCCCCGCAGCGAAGACGGGCGCACCCCGCTGATGCTCGCCGCCATGTTCTCGCGTCCCCGGGTGATCGAGCTGTTGCTGCGCCGGGGTGCCAACCCCCTCGCTGCCGACATCCATGGCGAGACACCGCTCTCGACGGTCGCTTCGATGGCGCGTCGGGCCGCCGGACGCACCCAGAGCGCGGCGCGGAAGTGTCAGGAGCTCCTCCGCGCGAGGGTCAGTCGCGAGGCCGGTCCCCGACGCAAACCCACGCCGCAGGGTTGAGCGGTCGCGCTCAGTTGCTGGAGGGTGCTGCCGCACCCTCCTCCCACGCTGCGCGCGGGGCCCCCCTCCCACCCCGTTGCGCTTGGGGCCCCAACGCCCAAGCGCGCTTCGTGAGAGCCCCTCTCTTTTCCGGTCGGGCCTTCAGCCGGCCCAGACGGTCCGTGCCGTCGCGTACACCGCCCGATGGAGCGACGGATACTGCGAGAGCTCCCGCACCGCGGCGAGGGCTGGACAGCGCTCGAGCCAGTCGATATCGGCGAGCGCCCGATCGGCGGCCAGCGCGACCCGAGTCGCAGCGTGTTCGGCTGCTCCCATGAGGCTCGCGGCCTCCGCGACGAGCTGCATGAGGAAGGTGGCAAGGCGCGCGTTGGTCGACGCCCGCGCCGCTCTGTCGGCGTCGGCGAGCAGCTCCTCGAGTGGGTGTTCGTCCAAGATCACACTCGCGTAGTCGCGAAGGACCGTGAGCTGGGACGCTTGGTCGCCGGGCACGAGAGCTCGACACCGCCTCAGCGTCGCATGCTCCCCATGCCACGCCGCGATGCGGATCCGCAGGTGAAGTCGCGCGATCGTGCTCACTCCCTGGTGCTCGTCGAAGGCGGCGATGCGCGCCAGCGCCTCCTCGACGCGCCCTCCGAGGGCGTACCAGCGGGCGACCCAGACCTGGCCGGCGACGACGAGCGGGTCGAGAGTGTGCGCGAGCTCGATTCGCTCCACGCCGCTCTCGCCTCGCCCCGCTTCGCACTCGAGCTGGCCGAGGTGGTCGTGGGCGAGCGCACAGGTCGGAGCAATGTCGATCGCGCGGTACAGCGCCTCGACCGCGGCGCGATACTCGCCGCGATGCGCCGCCCACAGGCCAGCCGCGAGATGGGTCTCGGCGATGTCCGGCGCCAGCGTCTCCGCTCGCTTCACGCTGCTCTCCACGGCCAGCGGAAACTGCTCTCCCTCTGGCGCAGCGCCGTACACCCACCAGCGGCGGACGATGGCGATGGCGTGAGCGGCCACGGCGCCCGAGAACTGTGGCGCACGTTGGATCGCCTCCTCGAAGTCTTCCACCCCCGAGTCGCTCACCGTGCGCTGCGCGAGCAGCTTGCCACGCCCGCGGAGGTAGCACTCGACCGCGCGCTCGTCCAACTCGCCGCGTCGCGACACGACGGAGATCTTCACGCGAAGCGCCTCGCCAATGCGGGCCGCGATGCGATCCTGCAGCTCGAACAGGTCGGTCACCACAGCGTCGAAGCGCTCGCTGTAGAGTTGAGCCCCGCTCGCCACCTCCACAAGGCGCACGCTGACGCGTACGTGCGACCCTCGGCGGAGCACCGCTCCCGACACCACCCACTCCGCTCCCGCCGACGCCGCCTCTCGAGCGACAGCTTCACCCGCTCCCTCGGGTGCTGTGCGGTGCGCGAGCACCTGCATGGCCTTGTTGCGCGACAAGACGTCGACCAGCTCCTCCGACAGCACCTCGGCGAGCTCGCCCGCTTCGTCCCCACCTCGCCCTTTGAATGGAGCCACCAACAGGCGCTGTCCACGGGGCAGCGGGGCCCGGGGGAGCGCCCCGCCGGCGATGGATGTGCTCGGCGCCCTAGCGCTCGAGCTCGCACCTGCCAGGAGCGGGCTGGTGTCCACGGCCCGCTCCTCGGCGTCCTCGGCGTTCGCGACGAGCTCCGCGCGCATCACGGCCAAGCTCGTCGCGACCTCCGTCGCGGTGGCGGGGCGACGCTCCGGCACCAGACTGAGCAGGCTGCGGATCAAGCGCTCGAGGGCGGGTGGCGTCCCTCGTGGCAAAGCATCCGCAGTATCCGCGCGGGTGGGCTCATCGTCGCGTAACTGGCTGAGACGGTACGGGACGCCACGGAACAGCTCCCAGAGCACAACTCCCAGCGCGTACAAGTCGGAGCGTTCGTCGAAGGGCGCCCCCTCGAGCACCTCGGGCGCCAGGTACCGCAGCGTGCCGACGAACCCCACCGTCACCACCCCATCGCCGAGCTCCTCGGTCGGTCGCGCCACGCCGAAGTCGGTGATGACGGCGCGCCCCTCGCGATCGATCATCACGTTGGCTGGCTTGAGATCGCGATGCAGCACCGACGCCGCGTGAGCCGCGGCGAGGCCTCGCGCCACGCCCTCCCCCACGCGGAGCCCCTCCTCGAGCGGCAGCGCACCACCGCGCGCGAGCCGCTCCCGCACCGACTCGCCCTCGATGAGCTCCATGGTGAGGAAATGCATGCCGGCGTGAGTGCCGATGTCGTGGGTCCGCGCGACGTGGGGGCTCGTCACCCGACGCGCCAGGCGGACCTCGCGCTGAAAGCGCAGAGAGGCCTGCTCGTTGCCGGCATTGGAGGTGAGCACCTTGAGGGCCACGCGCTCTTCCAGCCGCTCGTCGCGCACGGCATAGACCACACCCATCCCCCCCGCGCCGAGCTTGTGCTCGATCCGGTAGCGCCCGGCGACGAGCTCGCCAACCATCAGCTCGACCGAAGAAGCAGCCACTCCCCTCGATGCTAGTGAGGTGGCCGGGGGAAGCACCAAAATTGCGCGCTCGTGCGAGCAACACGGCAGCCCCCCGCTCGTCCGCGCCCACCTCCCCCTGGCGTTCTCCGCTCTACACCGATACGGAAGGGCGTGGAGACGAGACGCGATGGCGCGACTCGCGAGCCATCCGTCGAGGAGGCTCCTCACGTCCAGAGCATCCATGCGATCTGTCGGCGATGACGCGTAGAGCTCGGGCTCGGCTGTCATGACCCAGGAGCTCGCCGAGATCTTCGCCACGCTGAGCCATGCCGCTGAGGTTCCCACGACGTGGACGCGCCACCAGCTCGAGCGCGTCGTGGGAAGCTTCATCGTGGATGCATGCAGGAGCGGACGATTGGTCGCGTTGCGTTCGCCGGTCCACGCCGATGCGCGCGGGAAGACCGGTCCTGGGCTTCGTCCTCGTCCCCCGAGTCAGCCGGCTCCTCCACCGCCTTCGCGGCCCGCCCCGACCGTCACCTACTTCGAGGCGCGCTACACCGATGAGATCGGCGAGCCGATCGCGGGTGCGGCGGTCGAGCTCGAAGTGGGCAACAAGCACCCGCGAGTGACCGACGGCGCAGGGCAGTGTCGCCTCGACGACGCGCGCGAACAATTCGGCCGGACCCGAGTCACCGATCTCGCCGCGCTCCGGGAGGTTTTGCGTCCCCGTTGGGACACCATCCGCGAAGAGCCGTGGCTCGAGCCCCAAGCCGATCACAGCTTTCACCCGCTCGAAGAGGGCCGGGAGATAGGCGGGCCGCTTCTCGCCGAGACGCTCCACACGGTCGTGGTGCAGCCGTGGTGCATCCGGGCGCGACTTCTTGGCATGTATTTCGACACCAACAAGTCGTTCCTTCTTCCGACCGCCATGCCCGGGATCCGTGGCATTAAGCAACTGTACGATCAGCATCCCTCCAGTCATCTCCTCGTCGTCGGCCATACGGACACGACCGGCGACCCCTGGTACAACGACCCCCTGAGTCTCGAGCGCGCGGACAGCGTCGCTGCGTTCCTGACGGACGACGTCGATGCATGGTACGCGTGGTACGCACCGTCGCACGCGTTCGAGAAGCGGTGGGGCGCCGACGAGGATCGCCTGATGCTCACCTCCCTCACCGACTTCGCGGCGCGACCTGCCGAGGAGTCGCCGGTCCGTTGGTACCAGAGGACACGCGGCCTGCAGGTAACCGGCCTCCCCAACGAGGCCACGCGTCGGCGGCTCATCAGCGAGTACATGGCGCACGACGAGACCACGCTCCACAGCGGCACGCCGATGACGACGCACGGGTGTGGGGAGTCGTTTCCACTCTCGGACGATGAGATCGCCGCGGTCGCCCAGCACATCCCCGAGCAGGATCGGGTGGAGCACCGGCGGGTGGAGCTCTACTTCTTCGACAAGGCGCTCGGTATTCAGCCTCCTCCGCCCGGCGAGCTGTCGCGTCCGTCCTCGCCCGAGTATCCGGAGTGGCGCAAGCGCGCACGGGAGACCCACGACTTCTCGGAGCGAATCACCCATCCCGTGTACTTCCGGCTCAAGGACTTTGCGCTCAACGCGGTGGAGCACGCCGCGTGTCGCGTCGTGGATCGGCCCGAGCTCGGCCATCTCACAGCGGACGTCGGGGGCTGGGTCCAAGTGCCATGCGAGGTGGACCAGATAACGTGCGAGCTCGAGTGGACGGTCGCTGAGGAGGTCGCAGCGGAAGCGTGGCCTTATCGTCGTCGCGTCTTTCTCGACTTCGCAATCGGCGCTGAACGCGGCCGTCGAATGCTCAACAACCTGGGGTTCGGCCGCTACTCCGAGCTCGAGGAGCAAGTCCGCGCATTTCAGCGAAGGTTCGAGCGAACCGAGACCGGCAGGCTGGGCGACGTCTACGACGACGTCGAGTGCTGGCACGAAGGTGGGCCGCCGCCGAGGCACGGATCCGCTCAAAACGCCTCGTTCTCGGAGCCTCAGCAGCAGCAGCAGCCGACGCCCCCACCACAGCCGCCGCAGCCAGCACCGCCAGGGCGACGAGAGCCGGGCACGACCACCCCGGGAAACGAGGTCAACATCGTCATCGGAATCAGCCAAGCGGGAGTCTCGCTCGAGCCGGACGAACTCGACATCGACTTCCGCGAAGCAGCCGGGCCCGGCCCGCCGTTGACCCACCTGGGAAAGAAGAAGCGCGGTGTGTCCGTCTTCGTACAGTACCTGAACGTCACGATTGGGACCGACTACGTGCTGACCGTGGTCCGCCGCGACGCGAGCGGAAAGATCGTCGCGTTCATCCGAGCGATTCACGCGGTGGCGCCGCCTCCACGACCGAACGCCGCCGACGGCATGAGCGTGCTTCTGCAGGTTCCCGTCGTCGAGTTCAAGGAGGAGCCCACGCACAAGTTCGGCTTCGACAAGTTCGAAACAGTGCACTACCGCGACAAGTTTGGCGTCAATTCGAGTGAGAAGCCGCCTCCGGAGATGGATGCGCTCTCCATTGATGAAAACGATAGCGGTAGGGTGAAAGTCAAGATCAGCGGCCTTCCGCCGGGACACGTATTTTTCCGCGAAACGCTGAGCTCCGTGTGCGTACCCAAGATCTCGAATGCCTCGAGCGTGTCGTTCGTACTCGAGATCGACGCGAAGGGAACGAACCACCAAGAGACGGACATCGAAGTTCGCCTCGGCAGCGTCGGCGGGCCCAAGCTAACGGCGCTGCGGGTGCTCATTCTTAAGGAGGTCACCCACACCGCCAAGATGTGGAATATCTTCGACACCGCGAGCCCTGGGGCCACAACCGCGGCGGCGCCGGCTGGAGGGTTTTCCGCGCTCGAGGCGGGCATCGCCGAGGAATGGAAAGATGTGGTGGCAAAGGCAACCCTATCCGGCAGCCTCACCCCGCGTGGCATAGCGTACGATCATTTCAACTCGAAGACGATGGTGGTGGGTATGCATGCCCACTCGTCCGCCGAGCTTGCTGTCTTCGCCGCTGTCGCACGCAAGAACACGGTGACGATCGTGCTGGTCAAGAACCTCGAGCACGCATTCTTCCTGAACGCGGACGCGGTGCCGCCCACCGATGTGATCACGGTGCACCCCAAAGCATCCAACCAGATTCGCATCGGAGAGTCCTTCAATCTGCGCGACAACACAGGCAAAGTCGAAGCGGTCAGGATCAGGAAGACAACGCCAGCCACCGGCACGATCGAGCTGCAAGCGGCCATCGGCTCCGACTTCCGCATCGCGAACCAGGCGGCCCTCTTCCACACGCTCAGAGGCATCGCCGTCGATCACGGCTCGCAGCTGTTGCTCTACACCACCGAGAGGTCGCTCGCCGAGATGACTCGGAACATCGCCCACGAGCTCGGCCACAAGCCTGGAGGTCTCAGTGGCGTCGCCGAGATCAAGAACCTCCTGTTCGATGGCGGCTCGAACGAGCACCGCCTACGCTATCGGGCGCTCAAGAAGTTCTTCGCGCCGAGCACGAGAGAGTCGCAATGGAAGACTTTCAAACGATGAGGTGGGCACTCGCACTGGTTATCTTGTCGGCCTGCACCCCCAAGGACCCTCCCAAAGACATGATCCCCTCGACCACGACGACCGCATCTTCCACCACCGACGCCGACAAGATGGACAACGACATGATCAACGCGTGGGCAGACCGCATCGCACGAGGCGAAGTCGTGCTCAATCAAGACCTCCAGGGTCTGGAGCCGCACCGCGACATCGCACCAAAGCTCGTCGATGCATTCCGCTCGCGCACGCCGATGGAGCGCGGGCGGCTCGCCTCGGTCCTGGGCGACCTCGGGGTGATGGACGCATCGCGCAACATCGTTCACCCGGTCGTCGTCAGCGCGCTCGCATCGATGCTGACCGACCCGGCGCCGGAGGTACGAAACACGGTTGCGCGCGACTTCTCGCAGCACGTGCCGGACGACCTCGTGCGCAACCACGCCGAAGAGATCTTGAGCGCCATCGCAAGATATCCCGACCTCGATCGCGCCGCGTGGATCGTTGGCCGTCTCGGCTCTCAGCGGGCGCGTGACCTCATCACATCGCGCCAAGTCGGCAAGTCGCTCACAGACGTCGACCGCGATGTCATCTTGGCCAAGCTCGGCGACGCACGCGCCGAGCAGCGCTCTTTGGAGCGGTACCGAGACGCCATGAAGCGCGACGGCGACTATGCGGAGGTGCCGCGATGGACCGAACGCGCGGGCTACATGGCGACGCCGGGCGCCGCGGTCGCGTTGGCTCGGGACCTACGTCATCCAGGCGTATACCCCACTCATCATGGTTCCGAGCGCAGCGTGCGCGCCGACGTCGTCGTTGCCCTCATGGCCGCGTTTCCACACGACGTCGTGCCCCACCTCGAGTTCCCCGAAAGCAACGCCGATTACGAGCGCATCGAGAAGTGGGCCACTGCACGCCTTGGGGTCACCTGGGACGAGCCACGCCCGCCCTTCGTGTATCAAGCGCCGTCGCCATCGCCCTGAAAGCATCGTAAGCATGTTCCCTGTGATGGACGCGGTCGCCAAGCTTCTGTGCTCCACGTGGGCCCCACGCAGTTGCCGGAGGATCCCCCCACCAGCGGTAGATCTCGGTGCGCGCCACGCGCCAGGGGCGAGCCTCCCGTCCACTACCAGACCCCGCCCGTCATCCGACGGCCGCACACGATGAGCGGACGATGAAGGGCTTTCGCACCTCGAACGATGGTGAATCCGCATGACGCGCAGGAGTTGGACGCTGAGCGGTGGCGCCGGTGAGCACATCGTGCTGACCGCCGAGCCCGAGCTCTACGCGCCATCATCGACAGATCGCATGGATGCTCTGGACGTGAGGAGCCTCCTCGACGGATGGCTCGCGAGTCGCGCCATGACCCAGGAGCTCGCGGAGATCTTCGCCACGCCGAGCCATGCCGCTGCGATACCGACGACGTGGACACGCCATGAGCTCGAGCGCGTCGTGGGAGGTTTCATCGTGGATGCAGTGGAGGGCGTTCAAGCGATGATCCCTCGACTTGGCAGCGTTGTCGCCGTGCTCGCGTGTGCGCTGCTACCGGGCTGCGCACCCCACGATTGCAGCTCCGCGACGTCGAGCTCTAATCCGGCAGGCAGCCATCTCGCTAATTCCAACACGACGGGAGAGAAGACGGTGCCCAAGGAGCTTATCCAAGCCATCGCCACGGGCGACATTTACAACATGAGCATCCGAGGTGCGATCATCGACGTGCCGTCGCTGGTTGCCACGTTCGCTGGACGCCCGGTGGAGGAGCGTGTCAATTTGGTTCACTTTCTCCGAAGCCACCTCGGACGCACGAACGACATTCGCGCGGATATGATGGCGGGCCTCGTCCAGCTATGCGGCGATCCCGACTACAAGGTGTACACTGTAGCAGTATCCGTCGTGGTAAGTGATGTACCCGACGACTTTGCGCGCGATCACGCGGCCGCGCTCATGCGGGTGGTCGAAGCGCACCCGGAAGACTCCACCAGCGCGTGGTTGGCTGCCAAGCTGGGCTCGGCGCGCGCCCGGCGTATGGTCGCCGAGCGCCGAGTCGCGCCGGGTATGTGGGCTGTCGAGCGCGACATCGTCCTCGGAAAGCTCGGGGACACCGAGGCCGAAATGGCGAGCCTCGCGCGCTATCACCAAGCGATGGACCCACAGGGCGACTTGCTGGAGGCGGAGAGGTGGACGCAATACATGCGGCGAATGGGCACCGCTGCTGCCGTGATCGCGCTCGCTCGCGACTTGCGACATCCGGGGGTGTACATCTGGGGCCACGGGAGCGAACGCATGGTGCGCGCCGACGTCGTGACGGCTCTGGCGGGGATATTCCCACGGGAGCCGGTGCTCCAACAGGAGCTAACGAGCAACGAACACTACGCCCGCATCGAGGCATGGGCGGAACGAAAGTTTGGTGTCACATGGTCCACACCCAGCCCCCCGTACGTGCACGAGGCGCCCTCCCCAACGTACCCCCGGCCTTGACGCGGGTGCGGCTCGATCGACAACCTCATGTGCGACGACGGCGGAAGAAGGAGCGGTCTGCGTTACCGATCGCTCAGATCGGTACGACGCGCCTAGCATCAGGCAATCGCAGTGGAGGGCGTTCAAGCGATGAGTGAGCCATCTTGTTGGCTGGTCGTAAGCGTTCGGTGAGCCGCGTTCCTGACGCGGCCTCGGGATCGTCGTACTGCG
>CAYOAL010000022.1:22995-92989 GCA_964401935.1 uncultured Polyangiaceae bacterium | reverse complement strand
ATGCGTCGTTGCGACGCCGCCACACCTCTGCGACGACACGAGGATGGTTGCGCCGGAGCCGCCCGCCGTGGGTGCCGTCGAGCGGTCCCCCGCGGACGACACACAAGCGAGGCCAGGGGACGTCCTTGACGGCGGTGGCGTGGGGTCGGGTGCCGTCTCCGCCGAGGCGCGAGCGTTGCTCGAGCGGCGGTGGGGGTTCACGGCGTTCCGGCCAGGGCAGGAGGAGGTGATCGCCCATCTGCTCGCCGGGCGGTCGGCGGCGGCGGTGTTTCCCACGGGAGGGGGCAAGTCGCTCTGCTACCAGCTCCCTGCGCTCCTCTTCGAGGGGCTCACCTTGGTGGTGTCTCCGCTCATCGCCTTGATGAAAGATCAGATCGATGCGCTCACTCGGCGTGGCGTGGCCGCCCGCCGCGTCGACTCCACGCTCGACCGCGATGAGCTGCGAGACGTCATGGCAGCGGTTCGCAGCGGTTCGTTGAAGCTGCTCTATGTGGCACCCGAGCGCTTCAACAACGAGCGCTTCCGCGAGTCGTTGCGGGGCGTACGGCTGTCGCTGTTCGCGGTGGACGAGGCCCACTGCATCTCGGAGTGGGGCCACAACTTCCGTCCCGACTACCTGCGCCTAGCCGCGTTCGCGCCGGCGTTCGGGGCCGAGAGAGTGCTGGCGCTCACCGCCACCGCCACCCCAGCGGTGCTCGACGACGTGTGCCGCCAGTTCCACATCGACCGCCGGCATGCCGTGCGAACGCCCTTCCATCGCGAGAACCTCACCTTGCTCACGCGGCTGGTCGAAGAGCACGAGCGGGACGCGGTCTTGCTCGCACGCCTTCGAGAGCGCCCGGGCGGCGCGACCATCGTCTACGTCACCCGACAGAAGACGGCGGAGGAGGTCGCTTCGCTTTGCGCCGCGCACGGCCTCGACGCGGCGCCATTCCACGCTGGTCTCAGCGCCGAGAAGCGTGCCCATCTGCAGGAGGGGTTCATGCGGGGCTCCCCCAGCGTCGTCGTCGCCACCATCGCGTTCGGCATGGGCGTCGACAAGGCGGCGATTCGCTACGTGTACCACTACAACGCCCCAAAGAGCTTGGAAGGCTACGCGCAGGAGATTGGTCGCGCCGGGCGTGATGGCGAGCCATCCATTTGCGAGACCATCGCCTGCGCATCCGACCTCCACGCCTTGCAGAGTTTTGCCTACGGCGACACGCCCGCCGAGGGGGCGGTGGCCGGCCTCGTGGAGAGCCTCTTCCGCCTCGTCGACGAGGGCGACTCATTCGACGTGAGCTACATGGATCTCGCCAACACGCACGACATCCGAGAGCTCGTGGTGAGAACGCTCGTCACCTACCTCGAGCTCGACGGCTACCTCGAGAGCGGCACGCCGTTCTATCAGCGGTTCCGCTTCAAGCCGAAGAGAACCTCGGCCGAGATCCTGGCCACCTTCGAGCCCTCGCGGCGAGCGTTCCTCAAGCGGCTCTTGGCGCGGAGCACGAAGGCTCGCCTTTGGTTCGACATCGATGTCGACGCGGCGGTGCATGCGCTCGACACCAGCCGCAGCGAGATCGTCGCGGCTCTCGACGAGCTCGCCGCGTTCGACCTCATCGAGCTGCAAACGAGCGGGATGCGTCACCCACTGCGGGTCGTGCGCGTTCCTGGCGCGACGGACGAGCTCGCTCGCAGCCTCCACGAACGCCTCCTTGGCCGTGAGCGCCGCGAGCTCGAGCGCTTGCGCGAGGTGTTTGCCCTGCTCGGCGCCAACACCTGCCAACCCGCGCTCCTCTCGCGCCACTTCGGCGAAACGTTGAGCGAACCGTGTGGTCACTGCACGGTGTGTGTCGAGGGACGGGGGGCCGACGTCGCGGGTGCGGCGGCGCGAGCGGTCGGCCCGGCCCCCGAGCTCATCGCGTCGTCGATCGCCGCGGCCCGCGCACTCGCGCGAGAAGGCGACCGAGAGGCGCGGGCCCTCGGCGAGCCACGGGCCGTCGCGCGCTTTCTGTGCGGCCTCCCATCGCCCCTCACCACCCGCGCTCGTCTCACGCGGCACCCGCTCTTTGGCTGTCTCGCCCGCGCCCCTTTCCCCAACGTGCTGCAAGCGGCAGAGCGATGAGGCTCGTGAGCGCTCGGCGCCTTGGTCCCTCAGCGCCCAGGATCTCGGCGTTCGTGCATGACAACGACGCGGCCGAAGGGTGGGGCACACGCGGGGGGTTGGGGAACAACCCAGAGGAGATCGAGGAAGCGATCGGAGTGTCGAGCCGGAAAGCGTCCTTCGAGATCGGTCAAGTACGCCACGGTGAAGCGTTGGACGAGGCGCCTCGCGTCGGCGGTGAGCACGTGCAGGGCGGCCGAGAAGTCGGTGCCGCCGCGGCCGGTGATGGCGATGTGCTCGAAGAGGAGCTCGGCGGCATAGACGGTGCGGTCGGCGGTGACGATGGCGTCGGCTTGAAGTAGGCGCACCTCATCGATGCCCTCGGCGGTGGCGACCGAGGCGACGACGCCGAAGAAGCGTGAGAGCGTCTCCGCAGAAATCGAGGACGACGTGTCGACCACGGCGACGAGCTGGCCCGCCTGCTCGACGCGGCGGCCTGGCATGCTGACGACGTCGGGCCAGCTGCCGTCCGCCCCCACGAGGGCGCTCATACGACGACTCGGACGCAGGTAGGTGCGGTTGGTGCGGTGCAGGCTGGAGACGGCTTGTTGGAGGGTGATCGACCAGTCGGCAGGGGGCTCGATGGTGGCGCGTACGAGCTCGTCGATCCAACCCGGCATGTCGCCGAAGGTCTTGCCGCCCGAGGCGAGCTCTTCCTCGTAGGCGGCCGCGAGGCGCATCTTCCACTGCAGCTCGCGCGCCCGGGTGTCCACCGCGGACGCGCCGGGAAGCGCGAGGGGAGCGGCAGCGTCGAAGCGGGGGGCGTCTCCTTCCAAGGCGTTTTCGTCGTCGCTGCTTTCACCGCCTTCGCCCTCGCCCTCACCGCTGGGGCCGTCCCTCTGATCGCCTTCGGGTTGGTCGCCGCCATCCTGGCGCGTGTACGTGCCGGCAGGAGGAGCCTCGTCCGACGCTTCGGGATCGGAGAGGTCGCACCACAGGGGGTCGGGGCTCGTGCCCTCCGGCAAGAGATCGAAGTAGAGCTCGGCGCTTCCGCGCGCGGGGAGCTCGGCGAAGCCTGGGGCGAGAGGCACGCCCACCGAGAGTCCAGCGGCGTCGAGCAGCGGGTTGATCGCGAGATCGTGCGCAACGTTCCAACGTCGAGGCTCCCGCTCACGACGGCGTCCGAAGGCCGCGAGCGCGGCGTGCAGCGACACGTGGGCGAGGCGCGCGCACACCGCGGGAAAGCGCGCTTGGAGCACGACGATCGAGTTCACCCGGAGGCGGTCGTCGGGGAGGAGGCGGAAGCCCGCCACCTCGAGGGTGGGCTCGAGTCGCAAGGCACGGGCGAGCACGCCGAAGAACGGCTTGTGCTTCATGAGCCACACGCGCGCGGCGGCGAGCTTGTCTCGAGCTTGGCGCGCGGCGCTCGCCGGATCCGCGTAGAGCTGCCTCAGGAGATGCTCCTCGAGGTGCTCCACCATCACCGCCACCCGCCCGTCATGCCGGCCTCGTGGGTCTGTGCCGCGCGCGTCATGCGGTGGCGTCACGGGTGAAGCGCCCGAGTCGCAGCACGTCGACAAGAACACGCGAGCCGGTGCCGCGGATGTGGTCCTCGAAGGCGGTGGCCGCAGCGCGCTGGTGTGCACGCTTCATGGCCGCATCGACGGTCCACACGGCCACCTCCATCGACGCGGCCCCGAGCACTTCGAGGGCCTGCGCGGCGAGCACACCGTCAGGCGGGTGGTCGCTCCCGATGCGGGCGAGGCAGCTCGCTCCGAGGAAGTACACGAGATCGGGATCGTCGGGAACGACGGCGCGGCCGGCGGCGAGATCCTCGAGGGTGGGTGCGAGGAGCGCGCGCTTCGCGAACGCGCTGAACTCGGCGCCGGCGCGGTCGCCCACCGTTCCCGCGGCGAGCGCCGGCCAGAGCTCGTCGCTCACGCTGTGGAGGCTGTCCGAGAGCATGTGCCAGGCGCGCGGCGTTGGGTACGCGGGGGTCGCGTCGTTGGGGGGTGCCTCGCACAGGCGATCGGGCCGCGCGCGCACGAACGACACCACGAGGGGATGGATGCCCGTCCGCGCGCCCCAGTCGAGCCACGCGTCGGCGTTCGGCTCGAGGGCAACGTGGATCATACGGTTGGAGAGGGCGGTGGCCATCGGGCGCACCAGCGCGCGATCCTCGACGCGGTTGCCGGCGCCAACCACCCGCGACTCCGCCGGGAGCTCATAGTCGCCGAGGCGCCGGTCGAGAATGAGCGAGTAGAACGCCTTCTGCACGTCCGGCACCGCGCTGTTGAGCTCGTCGATGAACATCAGAAACGGCTCGTCTCGGAGGATGGCTCGCGGAGGGCAAAACTCGGTGACGAAGCGCCCCTCGGCGGTGCCGGGTCGAATGCGCGGCACGCCGATGAGATCCTCAGGCGCGAGCTGGGTGCCGAGGAGCGTCACGCAGGGCAGCCCAAGAAGCTCGGCCGCGTCGCGAACGAGCGCGCTCTTGCCAATGCCCGGCGGCCCCCAAACGAAAGGGGTCCGGGTGGCGGGGAGCGCGATGAGCAGCTCCACCAACTCGGGCGGGCTGAGCGCCAACATCTTCGCCTTATAGCACCAGGGACCAGCGTCCGGGCCCCATGGCACGGTCGTCGCAACACGTTCCGGCCGCCATCCACGCGGCCAAGACTGCGCGGCTACACCTCAGCGTCGTCCGCGCTCGCGCTTTGGCCACCGCTCCTGCATCGCGTCTCCGCGGCCGCGTTTGTAGGCCAGCGGTTCCACGGTCGCGCTCCTGCGCCAGCGTTTCGCGGGGTGCGTTCCTGCCGGTCGCGTTCCCGCGCGGTGCGTTCCTGCCGGTTGCGTTTCTTTGCCGCGGCGTTTCTGCGGGCGCGCCTTCTGCGGCAGCGTTTGGCCGGGGGCTGGAGCGGTTTCTGCGGCGGCGCTAGGGCGGCGGTGTTGGCGCTTCTGCGGCGGCGTTGGCGTTTCTTGGGGGGGTGGCGTTCGGGTGTGCCGAGGCGAGGTCTTGGAGGAGGGCTGCCTCGCGCCGTTGGGGATAGGGCGCCGCGGAGGCGCTGAGGGGGCGGCGGCGCGACCGGAGGGGACAGCGACATCGACTTCGCGTCGGCGCGCGGGGAGCTTCTTCGCTATAACGCCAGCGAGAGATGCTTGATCCGGAGCTCCTGGACGAACTTGCCGCGCACCCGGAGAGGAACGCTCCAGAGGTGAACGTGGCGCTCGCCGAGCAGGGGCATGGAACGGTGTTGGTGGCGCTGGCGCGGTCCGCGTCGACGCGTGGGGACGCGCTCGGGACCATCGGCGCGCGGATCGAGCGTGAGGGCAAGGCGCTCGAGCCGCCGCCGGACGACGAGGTGGTTCGGAAGTCGGTGCTGGTGGAGCTGGACGAGCTCTTGGTCTCGCACCCGAACACCCCGCCGACGCTGCTCGACACGGTGCTCGCCCGCCACGCGCTCGAGCCGTGGTACGTGCTCGCGGGTGCGGTTCATCCGGCGGCGACGGAGGCCGCGCTCGGGCGGGCGGCGCGGTGGCCGGCTCGCTTTCCAGTGCTCGATCGGTTGTGGCTTGGGCTGATCGCGGAGCGCGCGCTGCCTCCGCTCCTCGCCGAGGTGTGGGCCCAGGATGAGGACGTGCTGCTCCGAGAGACGGTCGCCCGCGTGTCGGCCGACGCTGCGCTGCTGTCGCGTTTGAGCCGAGATCCGTCACGGGCGGTTCGTCGCGCGGTGGCGTCGAATCCAGCCGCCGGTGCTCTTCGCGAGCAGCTCGGCGCGAGCGATCCGGCACCCGAGGTGAGGGCGCGGGCGCGTCACCCGATCGCGACCCATGGCACCGCGGCGGTGGGAGGAGCGCGCTTCGCGGCGGCGCTGCGGGCGATGGAGACCCAAGGCGTGCTCGCGCCGGACGTGACCGGCGCCCTCGGCGACGTGGACGCGCTCGACGAGGAGGGTGCCGCGCTCGCCGCGCGGGTGCTCCCACCGGCGCGGGTGGTCGCGCTCCTTCGCGAGGGCCTGGCACGGCGCGAAATCTCCGTGGGGCTTGCGGCAGGGCTCGCGCTGCGCGGAGACGATCCGCTCGAAGAACGGCGCGAGCTCGTGGTGGACGCGTGCAAGGCGCTGTCACAGGCGGCGGACGAATATGGGGCGCTCACCGGCAAGGCGCGCCTCGCGGCGTGGCTGGGGGAAGGTCTCGCCGCGTGTCGGCACCTGTCGTGCAGCGCGCTGGTGTCGGGCCTCACGGGGGAGGAGATTGCGGGAGAGGCGCCCGTGATGACCCGCATGGTGGCGTGCTCGCCGAGCGTTGCGCGCGAGCTCTGCGCGGCTGCGCGCCACGGGACGAGTGTGCCGCCGTCGGTGCTGGAGGTGGCATGGAACCACGCCGCGGTGACCGACGAGGAGGTGATCGACATCGCTGGGCGTCTCGCGCCGGCCAAGCGTCGCGGCAAGGATCTGCCCGAAGACGACCTCGAGCTGGATCCCGCGTTACGTTCGCTCGGCACCCTCGAGCAGGTGGTGATGGCCGCCAACCGAAGCGCCACGTTCTGCCCACGCGCAGCCCTCTCGGTGGTGGCCCTCGACGCTCGGCGCGTTCGCTACGTGCTCACCGCCCTGCCGAGCTGGCGTGGCGAGCTCAACGGCACGATGCTGGGGCGCGTGTTCCGCCATCACGCGGGGGCCCTCGCCGCGGCGCGGCGCGAAGAGCGTCCCCGTTCGGGTCGGGTGGAGAAGTGGACCGAGCGCGTGCTCAGCGACGTGGAGGTAGCGGTGGCGATCGCCGTGGGGCACTTCACCCCCGAGGCGCTCGTGGCGCGGGTGATGGCGGGGAGGCATCAGCTCGTGGACGGGGTGGCGGTGGGGAGCGGCGCCGAGGCCCGAGCCGCCCTCGAAGGTGGGGAATGTGTGAAGATTCTCCTGCGTTGGGCGGCCAAGCAGCGGTCGTCGGACGGGGCCGCGCTGGCCATCTGGCTCCTCCTCGAGCGGCACGATCGAGACCGCCCGGCGAGCATGATCACCTCGGCCATCGACAGCCTCGCGTTGCGGCAGTCGGTGGTGTCGAACAGCGCTATCGAGGCCCTCGCCATCCTCGAGCGACGTCGTCCCGGCCGCCTCGAGGAGGTGCTGCCCCAGACCCCCCGCGGCAAGGCCACCCTCGCCAGCGCCCTCGCGCGCGCCTATCGCGCGGTTGGCGGCCTGCGCGACGAGCGCGGCTGAAGCTCGGCTCGGGGTCCACGCCTCGATTCGGCGCGTGAGGAGGGCGATGACCCACCCTTCCCGGCTTTGACGCGCCGGTTCGACGCGCCGGGTTGGGCATAGTAGCCTCCTGCCCATCATCGCCGACTCGAAGTTGTGGCGCCGCTTGGTCGTCGGCGTCCTCGTGCTCCTGACCGTGGCCTCGGCCTACGTGATCGTGTTTCGGCTGCGCCTCGACCCCAACGTGGCGTCGCTCCTGCCCGAGCGCGGAGAGTCGGCGGCGCTGCGACGCTATCTGCGCGCGTTCGGCGGCAGCGATCTCGCGATGGTGTTGGTGAAGGCCGACCATGCACCGGCGAGCGACGAGGAAGCCGACCGGCTCGCCGCCGAGGTGAAGGTTGTGGCCGACGATCTGGTGAAGGATCTCGGCGGCCTCGATACGGTGCAGCTCGCGGCCAACGGCTTCGACGCGGAGCCCCACCTCGATCCGATGCTGGTGTGGCGCAACGCGGACGCTCCTGCCCGCGAGCGGCTCGCGGAGGCGCTCACGCCGGAGGGCATGCGCTCGCGACTCCGCACCAGCCGCGACATGTTGCTCGCTCCCGGCGCAGGCGCCGCCGCGGAGCGTATCGCCCGCGATCCGCTCCGCCTCTCGCAGCTGCTCTACGAGGCGCGTGAGACCGGCTCCGGGTTCCGCACCCAGGCCGACGGCACGTTCGCGACCGACGACGGGCTGGCCCGGCTGGTGTTGGTGTTTCCGGCCGGCCAGGCGCTGCGCGGCGACGACGCCAAAGCCTTCGTGCGCCAGGCCCAAGGCGTGCTCGCCGATCTCGAGGAGCGTCACCCACGGGTCCGACTCGGCCTCACCGGGGGCCACGCCATCGCCGCCGCCACCGAGCAGATGCTCGAAGCGGATCTGAAGATCTCCGGCTCGCTGTCGATGTTGCTCGCGTCGCTGGCGTTCGTGTTGACCTTTCGCAGGCTGCGCGCGCTGCTGGCGGTGATGCCGCCGCTCGTCCTCGGCACGCTCTGGACGGCCGGCATCGCGGCGAGCTGGCCGGAGGGCCTGAGCGCGATCGCGGTGTCGTTCATGAGCGTGGTCATCGGCGTCGGCGTCGACACCGGCGTGCACGTGTACGCCGCGCTCATCGAGGCGCGACAACAAGGGCTCGAGCCGCGGGCGGCGGCGGCGGTGGCACGGCAGAAGACACAGAAGCCGGTGCTCGTGGCCGCGACCACCGCTGGAGCCGCGTTCGCTGCGCTCGCGCTGAGCGAGATCGCGGCGCTGCGGCAGCTCGGCATCCTCTGCGCGGGAGGTGAGATCCTCACCGCGATCGCGATCGTGGTGGTGACGCCCGAGCTCGGGGCGCTGCTCGAGCGGAAGAAGCCGCCGCGCTACCAGCCTCCGCGCTGGACGGCGTGGGCGAGCGCGCTGACGCGCGGCAAAGGACGCGCGCTGGTGATGCTCGTGGTGACCGCGGTGCCAGCGGTGCTCGTGTTCGGCGGCGCGGGACCGGAGATCGCGGACGCGGTGATCGCGATGCGACCCAAGGGGCTCGAGCCGCTCAACGTGCAGCAAGAGATCTACGACGCGTTCGGAGGGCGCCCCGGCCAGTGGGTGATCCTCACCGCCGATCCCGATCAGAAGCGCGCTCGGGAGCGGGCAGACGCGGTGGCCGATGCGCTGAGCCGCGTGGCGGAGCACATCGACTCGCTCGATACGTTGACCGCGATCGCGCCGGCCGAGGTGACGCAGCGTGCGCGACTCGCCGAACGCGACGCGCTCGACTTGCCGGCGAAGGCCGCGGAGCTAGAGCGCGCGCTCACCGACGTGGGCTTCGCCCCGCAGCGCTTCGAGACCGTGCTCGAGGCCATGCGTCGGCCGCCCGACGACCTCATCCCTCTCGAGAAGGTGCAGGGTGAGGGGGACAGCGCCATCATGCTGTCGCGCTACCTCGGGCGCGACGGCGACGACGCGATCGTGGTGCAGTACCTGTTGCCGAAGCTGGGGGCGAGCGGCGACGACGTGCACGTCGCGGCCATCGAGAGCGCAATCCATGGCGCCGATCCGGCGACGTTCATCACCGGCTACGGTCGCCTCGAGCGCTCGCTCAAGCAGAGCTTGCTCGCCGACATGCCGCGGATCGGCGTGGTGGCGGGGCTCCTCGTGGTGGCGGCGCTCGCCTTCGCGCTGCGGCGCTTGCGCGACGTGCTCCTCGCCGGCGCGGTGGTGATCGCGGAGATCGGCATCGTCTTGTTTGCGATCCGCCTGCTCGAGGTGCCGCTCCATGCCTACGACGCGCTGGTGCTGCCGGTGCTGCTCGGGATCACGGTGGACGAGGGCATGTTCCTCCTGTTTCGGGCGCGCGAGACCGGCGACGAGATCGACGAGACGTTGCGCCGCGAGGGACCCCCGGTGGCCACCACCGCCCTCACCACCGCCGCCGGTTTCGGCGGCCTCATCCTGTGCGACTTCGACGGTCTGCGCCATCTCGGCATGGTGGGGGCCATCGGCAGCATCAGCGGCCTGTTGGTGGCCCTCGTGGTGGTACCAGCAGGGATTCGCCTCACCGCGCAGCAGCCCCCGCGCCGCGAGCGGCGTCACGCCTGAGCCCGCGGCCGTGCACCGCGCGACGATTCCTCGAGCGCGGAAACATGGCCGAAACAATCGTGGGCTACGTGCGTGAGGCCGATGAAGAAGGTCGAGGCGATCATCAAGCCGTTCAAGCTCGACGAGGTCAAAGAGGCTCTCGCCGAGGTGGGCGTTCAGGGCATGACCATCACCGAGGTGAAAGGCTTCGGCCGCACCGGCGGTAAAAAAGAGGTGTATCGCGGCAGCGCCTACGTGGTCGACTTCGTCCCCAAGGTGAAGATCGACATCGTGGTGCCCGACGCCCTCGTCGACGCCGTGGTGGACGCCGTCGAGAAGGCCGCCAAGACCGGACGCATCGGCGACGGAAAGATCTTCGTGCTCCCGGTGAGCGACGCGGTGCGCATCCGCACCGGCGAGCGTGACGAAGACGCCATCTGAGCCCGCGGCCAACGAGGGGAACGAACGACCATGAAGCCCAACGAAGTTATCCAGCTTGCCAAGAACCACGACTGTAAGTTCGTCGATCTGAAGTTCATCGATCTGCCAGGGATGTGGCAGCACACCACCGTGCCGGTCACGCGCCTCACCGAGGAGCTCTTCGAGGAGGGCCTCGGCTTCGACGGCTCGTCGGTACGCGGCTGGCAGCCCATCAACGCTTCCGACATGCAGATCATCCCCGATCCCACGTCGGCCAAGATCGATCCGTTCTCGATGTTCGCCACCCTCAGCATGGTGTGCGACGTGAAGGACCCGATCACCGGTCAGCCCTATGGGCGCGACCCGCGCTACGTCGCGCGCAAGGCGGAGGCGCACCTCAAGTCGAGTGGCCTCGGCGACACGGTCTACTTCGGCCCCGAGAGCGAGTTCTTCATCTTCGACAACGTGGTGTACGACAACACCGCCAACGGCTGCTTCTACGAGGTGGACTCCGACGAGGCGGCCTGGAACACCGGCGCCGGCGGCAAGAACCTCGGCTACAAGGTGCGCCACAAGGAGGGGTACTTCCCCGTTCCTCCCACCGACTCCACCGCCGACGTGCGTGGCGACATGATGAGCACGCTCATGGCCACCGGGATCGACGTGGAGGTGGGCCACCACGAGGTAGGCACGGCCGGTCAGGGGGAGATCGGCATCCGCTTCAACACGCTGACGAAGATGGCCGACAACCTGCTGTGGTTCAAATACGTCATCAAGAACGTGGCCAAGCGCCACAACAAGACGGCGACGTTCATGCCCAAGCCGCTCTACGGCGACAACGGCAACGGGATGCACTGCCACCAGTCGCTCTGGAAGGGCGGCAAGAACCTGTTCGCGGGCGACGGCTACGCCGGTCTCAGCGACACGGCGCTCTGGTACATCGGCGGCGTCCTCAAGCACGCGGCGGCCATCGCGGCCCTCACCAACCCCACCACCAACAGCTATCGTCGCCTCGTGAAAGGCTACGAGGCGCCGGTGAACCTCGCCTACTCGAGCCGCAACCGTTCGGCCGCGATCCGCATCCCCGTCGTGGGGGGCATGAGCGAGAACGCGCGCCGGTGCGAGGTGCGTTTCCCCGACAGCTCGTGCAACCCTTACCTCGCCTTCTCCGCGCTCATGATGGCCGGCCTCGACGGGATCCAGAACCGCATCGATCCCGGCGATCCGCTCGACAAGGACATCTACTCGCTGTCACCGGAGGAGCTGAAGGACGTGCCCCACGTGCCGCACAGCCTCGACGCCGCGCTCGACGCGCTCGAGCGCGACCACGAGTTCCTGCTCAAGGGTGACGTGTTCACGCGCGACGTGATCGAGACCTGGGTGAGCTACAAGCGCGAGCGTGAGGTAGACGAAGTGCGAGCGCGCCCCGTGCCGTACGAGTTCTTCCTCTACTACGACATCTAGGCGCCGGCTGGGCGCCCGAGCCCGCGCGGGGTGGCGGACGCTTCGCCTCCTCGCCCGGCCGTGTCATGCTGTCTGCGCATGGGTGCGAAAGCGTGGCTCGTCATCTCTGTCGTGATGGCCTGCCTCTGTGCGCCACGCACGGCGTGGGCGCAGGACGGCGGAGCGGGCGAGGTGAACGACCCCGCTCCGAGCGCGGGGACGGGTGACGGCGAGAACCCCGCCGACGTCGCGACCGCCCGCGTGCTGTTTCGCGAGGGCATCGAGCTCAGCAAGGAGAAGCGCTGGGACGAAGCGCGCGAGCGGCTCTTGGGCTCGCTGGCCCTCAAGAAGACCGCGCTCACCTATTACACGCTGGCGGTCGCCGAGAAGAACAGCGGGCGCCTCGTGGCCGCGCTCGGACACTTTCGCGATTTCTTGGCGGAGCCGATGACCGACAAGACGGAGGGTTTCGTGCAGCCCGCCCGCGACGCCATCACCGAGCTCGAGAAGCGGGTGGCCGGCGTGACGATCACGATCACGCCGAGCGGCCTCCGCGAGCTCGTGGTGAAGCTCGACGGGGAGGAGCTGCCTCTCGAGGCGCTGGGGCGACGGCTCCGCATCGATCCGAGCGAGCATCGCCTCGAGGCCTCGGCCGCCGGTCACCGGTCGGTCAGCCAGACGTTGACGGCGAACGAGGGCGAAGATCTCGACCTGGAGATCGCGTTGGTGCCCGGCGAGGGTCACGACGCGGGCGTCCCCGAAGACGACTTCCCGGTGCTGCCGGTGGCGCTCCTCGCCGGCGGTGGTGTGGTGCTCGGGGTGGGCATCGCCCTCGGCGTGGTAGGCCTCGGCGAGGCGAAGGACGCCCCCACGCGCGACGGGCCGGAGGCGGACGCGGCGCGGCAGAAGACCATCGCGGGCGACGTCCTCGCGGTGACCGGCGGGGTGGCGGCAGGAGTGGGTTTGCTGTTGCTCGTGCTGCACCTCCTCGACGACGGGCCCGCCGACCCCGCCTCATCGAGCGCCCCCCACCCGGCCATCCGCCCGTGGGTCCACGGCCCCACCGCCGGCGTCGAGCTCCGCTTCTGACCCGCGCGCGACTTCCCAGTGCCTCGGTGCTCGCGAGCGGGCTCGCGAACCCAGGCACCGAGGCGCTCGGCGAAAGCACACGGGCTGCGGTTGGCTAGCGCGGGCTTGGGGTGGCTTTGCGGCTGGGTGTTGGTTTGGGGCTTGGTCGGGGGGTTGTCTTCTTGCTTGGGGTGGCGCGTGGGGCGGTGGTGTTCTGGCGCTTCGGGGCGGAGGGGGTGACGCGGGTTCGAGGCGGCGCGGTGACGCGCTCGCGAGGGACCGGGCTGCGCGAGGGTGTGGCGCGCTCGCGCGGCGTGCTCCGGTAAGGAGCGGTGCTGCGATCGCGTCGCGACGGGGTAGGCGTGACGAGGCCCGGCGTGCGGGTGGCCTTCCTGCCGGGGGTCACCGCGGGGTGGCTCTTCACGCGCGTCTTCGGCACGGCCTCCCGCGGCACGTTCGCCTCCGTGAAGGAAGGCGAGGCGGGCTGGAAGGTGGCGCGGACGCCCCTCGGTGGGAGGTGGGCGCCAACGCGGGGAGGGCGGTAGCGGTGGCGGGGGTGGACGTGGGTGTGCCGCGCGATCACGTGGGCGTGGTGGGGAGGCAGCAGGTAGCGGTGCCAGTGCACGTGGAAGAGGTACACGCTCGGCACGAACCAGAACGCGAGGAGGGGGCGGCCGTAACACACCGACGCGAAGCCGTCGTACCAACACCACGCGGGGGGCATGGGCGACCAGCCGATGTAGTCGTAGCCGGCGTCTCCGACGCGCCACACCACCCACGCCGGTGCGTAGACGCGACCGGGGATCCAGGCCCACACGCGGCGCTCCGAGAGCCACACCCAGCGCCCATAGTGAAACGGGATGTCGCCCCAGCCGTAGTCGCTCACCCACACCCAGTTGTTGTCGTCGTCGACGGCCCAGCGTCCCGCGGTCTTGTAGGGCACGAACTCGCTGCCCACCACGACAACGCTCGGGATCCACACCGTGCCCCAGGTGGGATCGTCCACCCACGCGCCGTACGGCTCGAGCTCGTCCTCGTACATCACGAGGCCGCTCGGATCGTCGTCCGATACCGCAGCTTCCTCGTCGAACCACGCATCGTCTTCGTTTTCAAACGAAGGGCTTGCGTCGTAGGCGCGCGCGGGAGGCCACGGTGCGGCCGGCGGGATCGGCGGATCGGGGGCTCGAGGGTGAGAACAGCCGAAGATCGAAGCCGTCACCGCGACGGGAACGACTCGTAGAAGCCGGAACAGTCCGGCGCGGGAGGGAGAGACGAACACGGCACCCGACCGGGAGTGCATCCCGCGTGCCACGCGCACCGCGTCGCAGGGCCGCGACACCGCAGGGCGCTCCGCTGCCTCGCCGCGCCCGACACGCGGGAGGGAGACGACGAAGTCGACGGGAGACGACGACGGGAGACGCGGTGGTCAGAAGTCGGGCTCGTCCGGGATCGGCAGGGCTCCGCCGGGTTTCGGCCGCGGGGCGGGTTGGGCGCCGCGCGGGGGCGGGGGGGCGACGGGCCCGATCCGAGGCCCCGCAGCGGCGGTCGACGACGTGCGCGCGGGGGGGGGGGGGGGGGGGGGCGCCTCGGTCGCCGCGCTGGGCTCGGGCATGGTGATCGACGCTGCGGGCGCCGGTGGCGGGGTCGCTCCCAGGGGCTGGGCCGAAGGCTCGGCGGTGGGCTCTCCGTTGCGCGCGGCCTCGGGCACGTCGTTGTCGGGTGACATCGCGAGCCAGATCCCCACGCCGGCGACCACGATCGTCGCGGCCACCACCCCGGCGAGCCACGCGGCGCTCCGCGCGGGCGTCCCCTGAGGCGTGGCCAGCACGACGTGGGAGATGGCGGGGGCGCGGGCGGGGGGAAAGCCTCCCGTGAGCGAGGCCTCGCCGAGCCAGCGGCTACGCACCGAGCGCCCCGCCACGTCGACCTCGACGCCGCGAAACACCAGCCACTGCGCGAGCGCCTCGCCGAGCTCGCTCGCGTGCTGCCAGCGATGATCCCGATTCTTGTCGAGCCCGCGCGCCACGATCTGCCACAGCGCGTCGTCCATCGCCGGCGGTCGCTCCGGCTCGTGGATGAGCACGCGCAAGAGCAGCTGATCGAGCGCGTCGTCGTCGAAGGGTCGATCGCCGTGGATGCACTCGTAGAGGCACACCGAGAAGCTCCACAGATCGGCGCGGTGATCGACGTCGGCCGCCCCGCGGGCCTGCTCGGGTGACATGTACTGGGGGCTGCCGAGGAGCACGCCGTGTTGGGTGAGGCGCACCGCGCGCTGCTTCACGGCCGCGTCGAGGTTGTCGGCGAGCGGGGGCACGGGGTTGGGATCGGTGCTCACCTTGGCCACGCCGAAATCGACGACCTTGGGCATGAGCGCGTCGCCTTCGGGGGCGAGCAAGATGTTCTCCGGCTTGAGATCGCGGTGAACGATCCCACGCCCGTGGGCGACGTCGAGCGCCTCGAGCACCGGGAGCAGGAGCTGCACCGCCTCGATGGGCGGGAGCTGGAAGCGGCGCTCGAGCAGCCCGTCGAGGGGCTCGCCCTTCAGGTGCTCCATCACGATGAAGGCGTGGCCCTGTGGGGTGGTGCCGAAGTCGTGCATGCGCACGATCGCGGGGTGCGCGAGCTTGGCGGTGGCGCGCGCCTCGTGGAGGAACCGCTGCGACGCCTCCTCCTGACCAGCGAAGTCGCTGTGCAACACTTTGATGGCGACGTCGATTTCGAGCACGAGGTTTCGGGCGAGCCACACGGTGCCCATGCCGCCCGCGCCGAGCACCTGCGTGAGGCGGTACTTGCCCGCGATGACGTCGCCTTCGCGATAGGCGGTGAACGGCTCGTCGCCCGCCCGCCCGTCGGTCTCGGCGTTTGGAAAGGTTCCTGGCACCTTGAAAGAGAGTAGTACGCCGATGGGCGACGGGAAAGCGGCGGTTCGTGTACGATCCTGTCGTGCGGCCTCGTCGAGACCCGTCGCCTCGCCTCTGGTTGGGGGCAATCTGCGTGTTGCTGCCGGTGAGCTGCACGGTGCTCGCGGACGGGGTGTTGGCCGACAAGCCCGGACAGACCGGGGCGGGCGGCGACGGACCCGGGGGCGGCGGCAACGTTGGACCAGGCGGCGGAGGGGCGAGCAGCAAACCTCTCGGCTTCGCATGTGAGAGCGAGGCCGAGTGTGCGAGCGGCCACTGTCGCGACGGGGTGTGTTGCGACACCGCGTGCGTGGGACGGTGTGTGTCGTGCGCATTGCTGGGCAGCGAGGGGGTGTGCACGCCCCACCCCCCCAACAGCGATCCCGACGACGACTGCGGGCCCAACGAGGTGTGCTCCGCCGACGCGCGCTGCATCACCGTCGACGGCGACCCCTGCGTCGCAGACGACACGTGCACGAGCATGTTCTGCCAGGACGACGTGTGTTGCGACCGGCGCTGCGACGGCAAGTGTCAGACCTGCAACGGCGAGACCCCCGGGATCTGCGTGCCCTATCCACTCGGCGACGACCCCGAGGGTGAGTGCGCCGGAATGAACGGCTGCTTCGCGGCCGGGCTGTGCTGCGGCGAGGCGCCGCCCGCCCCGGAAGGAGCGTGCCCTCCCGAGTGCGACGGGGGCTGCGCCGACGGGCTCTGCACCATCCGCTGCGAAGGTGGCGAGTGCAAGGCGCAGACGATCACCTGTCCGGTCGGCTTCGACTGTGTGGTGGACTGCTCCACGGAGGACAACGCGTGCGAGGGCTCGAGCATCGACTGCCCCGCCGCGCAGGCCTGCACGGTGGCCTGCGGCAGCGGGAACAAGAAGTGCAAGAACGCGGACATCTATTGCAAGGACGGACCCTGCCGCGTGGAGTGCGTCGGGGGTGACACCTGCGATGGAACCGATGTGTTCTGTGGCTCGAACAGCTGCGACGTGACGTGTGCGGGCGGCGGCAAGCCGCGGGTCAACGACTGCGCTGCGTCGTGCAGCTGCCCCACCAGCTGTTGAGTGCTCCGCGCGTGCGGCGAGGCGACAATCGCCCCTTCGTCGTTGAGGCCCGCCCGACGTTGGCCTACCGAGAGACATGCTCGAGCGCATGACAAAGGTCGTGGTCGTGGCCAGCCTCGCTGGATGGGTGGGGGCCTGCGGCGACGTGAAACAACAGCAGCCACCGCGCGTGCCGGATGACACCGGCAGTGCAGAGACCGGCGACGACGCGGACGACATGGGCTCGGACGACGCGGGCACGATCACCCCCGCCGCCGACACGGGTCCGAAGGAGACCGAAGCAGAGCGCCGCAAGCGCTGCTGTCAGCTGTGTGTGGCGGGAGCGGCCGAGGACACGAGCGGCGATCCGCCGGGCGCCCTCAACTGCACCAAGCTGGCCGCGAAAGACACGGGCTGCGTGATGTATTTCGACAAGAACCCCACCACCGGAGGCGAGGCGGAGACCTGCGCCGCCGAGGGAGGCGAGGGCGAGGGCGAGGACGCCGAGTGACCGTCTCTTGGCGACGCGACCTCCCGCGACAGCGGGGGCGCACTCGCCGCGCTCGCCCCCTCGCGCGGCGGTGGTCTGCGCTGCAGCTCGATGAGGGCACCCCGCGGCAGCTCGGTCAGTGCACCACGCAGCAGCCCGCCTGGCAGGTGGCGTGGTGCTCGCGTTGGGCGCACGCCCCGGCCGCGGGGTGGCCGCAAGGTGTCGCTTCGTAGGCTGGCTTGCTCGCTCCGAGCTGGTTCAGCGCGGTCACGAAGCAGCCGCGATCGATGACCACGCAGTCCGTGTCGACGTGGCAGGCCCGGTCGCCATGAGGCACGTTCGCCCACACCGTCTCGGCGCCGTCGCACTCGGGGTTGGGTGTGCCGCCGCCATACCGCCACGACTTCTTCGCGATCGGCTGCGAAGGGAGGCGCCCGCACGCCTGGCGGCCCGGGGCGGGGCTGCTCGGCACCGGCGCCATCGGCGGCGCAGGGGTGGTGGCGGGCGGCTCGGGGACCGGCGCCTCCGGTGCCGGAGGTGGAGCGGTGGGTGCCGCCGGTGGCGGCGTGTCGGTGCTCGGCGGGGTCGGTGCCACCACTGACTCCACTGGATCGGGGGGAGGCGGAGGGGTGGAGGTCGCCGAGCAGGCGACGACGAGCACGAGCTGGGCCAGCGCCGAGGCTGCGGCGGAGCCGGTGCGGAGGGGAGCCAGCGGTGGCATCGCGCCAGCATACCGAGGCGGCGCTTGCGTGTCGTCGCTCAAGCTTTGGCGGGGTTGACCGTTGCGTGGGGTGTGCGCGACCCCTGTTCTTCCGTGTTCATGCTCCTCCTCGCCGCCGGCACCGCCGGGTGCATCGAGACCGTAACGCACCCGGCGGTGCCACGGGCGGATCCGGACCGCACGCCGACCACGATGCGCGAGACCCGAAGGGGCGAGCCGGTGGCCACCACCCACGCGCTCGACGACACGGTCACGATCGCGATGGCCGAGACCACGCTGTGCCGCACGACCGCGCTCACGCCCCAGGTGGAAGACCGGGTGACCGAGCGCACGCTCACCCCCGGCGGTTGGATCGGTCAGCTGCTCCTCCTCGGGGGCGCGGCCGGCGCAGGTGCGTTCGGCGGCTACATGCTCGCGAACCCGTGCACGGTGGCCAGCGGCGTCAGCCTCCCCTGCGTGGAACAAGCGCAAGACATCAACACGGGCGTGGGCGTGGGATTCCTCGTCGTGGCGGGCGCCCTCGGCGCCGTGTTCCTTGGCAACGCCTTCGGCACCATCGACACCACCAACACGGTCGAGGCGGAGCCGCTGCGGCGCTCGAGCTCTTGGGAGGTGTGTGGCTTCACGCCCATGGCGGGGGCCACCGTCGAGGTGTGGTTCTCGAACGGCTACGTGGCGACGATGCGCACCTCGAGCTACGGGGTGGCGCGGCTCGATCTCGCGACCGTCCCCGCGGCGCCGGCCTACGCGTCCCACCCGAAAGCGAGGGTCCGATGGGTGCCGCGCGTCGGCGCCGAGAGCACCGACGTCGGCGAGGTCGTCTTCCGTGGCACGAGCCTCCACGCGCGATCGGTGAAGGCCGAGGCCCAGCTCGCCGCCCTCCTCTCCCCGGCGGAACCTCCGAGCCAGTCGCCCTCGTCGGCCTCGTTCGCCGGCCTGGCCACCGGCGCGGAGTGAGCCGCCGATCCGCCAACGTCATGACCCGCAAGCCGCTGCGATTGCAGCGTCGGTGTCGGCGCCGGTCACTGCCACCCCGCCGTGTTCTGTCGAGCACTCCGCGCGCGACCCGGCGTACAATCCGCGGCCCGCGTTGAAGATCACTCGCCGCCTCTCCAGACTCGCCTTTGTGCTGCTCGTCACGAGCTGCGTCGAGGCTGGCGCCGACACGGACGCTGGGGTTGGCTCGTCGCGGCAGGTCGCCACCGCTGCGCCTGTCGCGCCAGCTCCTTCGGTTCCGACGTCACCCACGGCGCCAGAAGGTCCAACGGCGGCGCCCGCACCGGAGGCGCCCACGCGGCCGAGCATCCGTGAGGTGCTCGCGGCCATCCCGGAGGATCCGCCTCCCCCGCAGATCATCCGAGAGACCCACTACTTCGTGTCCAACGAGCACAAGCCGGAGGCCTTCCGGCTGCACGCCGAGGGTCGCGGCGGCATCTACCTCGGGGTCGGCGCCGAACAGAACTATCTCTTCGCTGGATGGGCTCGGCCGGAGGTGCTCCTCCTCGCCGACTTCGATCAGTGGGTGGTGGACGTGCACTTCATCCACAGCGTGCTCATGCAGGATTCCCCCGACCCCGTGACCTTCGTCGAGCGCTGGTCGAAGGCGCAGCGTGGCAAGGCGCGAGAGCTGCTCACTCGAGCGGTCGCCGATGCCGCGACGCGCAAGCGCGTCCTCGAGATGCACAACATCACCCAGCCCGGCGTCTACTCCAAGCTCATCAACCAACAGGTTGGTTATCGCGGGCGGAAGATCCCCACCTGGCTCACCGATCCCGAGCAATACGAACACCTGGCGGGCTTGTATCGGAGCGGTCACGCCCGCGCCGTCCGTGGCGATTTCACGGGGCGCAAGACCCTCGCCGGCCTCGCCGCCGCCGCCCGTGCGCTCGATCTTCCGGTGCGCACCATCTACCTGTCGAACGTGGAGGACTACTTCCACTACTCGAGCGGGCTCGGCCAGAACCTCCTCGCCCAGCCCATCGACGAGCGCTCGATCCTGCTCCGAACCTGGGCGATCGACGGGACGAAGTACGTCTACGCCGCCCAGAGCGCGACAGACTTCCACCGCTGGCTGGCGCTGCCCGGCGTGGATCACCGCCTCGACATCCTCACCCGCACCACGATCCAGCGCGGTCCCAACGGACACTTCCTCGGCGGGCCGCCGTAGCTGCGGGTGGGGCGAGGGACGGCGCGTCACGTTGCGCGCCCGCGCTCGAGCGGTTGGGCACACCTTGCTGTCGCCTCTCGACGGGGTGGTAACCTGATGAACAGGACATCCATGCACAGCGAGACGCTCGAGAAGTACCGACACGATCACGCGCCGCCCATGCTCGATCGACATGAGTCGCGCACGCGTTGGGTGGTGCTGCTCACCGCCGTGATGATGGTAGGTGAGCTCATCGTGGGGAAGCTCACCAACTCGATCGCCCTCACCGCCGACGGGTGGCACATGGGCTCGCACACCGGAGCGCTCGGCCTGTCGCTCCTCGGCTACTGGTTCGCGCGAACCAGGGCCCGCGACGGGTCGTTCAGCTTCGGCACGGGGAAGGTCTACGCGATGGCCGGTTACACGAGCGCGGTGGCCCTCACGCTTGTCGCCGTCTTCATGCTCGTCGAGTCGGGGAGCCGGCTGCTCGAGCCGCTCCCAATTTCGTTCGATCAGGCGCTCCCGGTCGCCGTGCTCGGCCTGTTGGTGAACCTCGTCAGCGCCAAGCTCCTCCATGTGAGCCACGACGACCACCACGACCACCACGACGGCCACGACGGGCACCACGGCCACGACCACCACGACGGCCACGACGGCCACCATGGCCACGACGGCCACCATGGCCACGGTCACGGCACGCACGAACACACGCACGGCGATCACAATCTCCGCGCGGCGTACCTGCACGTGCTCGCCGATGCGCTCACGAGCCTGCTCGCGATCGCCGCTCTCGTCGGCGGGCGCTACCTCGGGTGGTCGTTCCTCGATCCGGTGATGGGCGTGGTGGGTGGCCTCGTGATCATGCGGTGGGGGATCGGCCTGTGCCACAGCGCCGGACTCCAGCTGCTCGACGCGGTCCCGTCCCAGCCGATGCTCGCGACGATTCGCGCCTGCGTGGAGTCGATCGGAGACGCCGCGGTCGCGGATCTTCACCTGTGGGAGATCGGCCCGGGCCAGCGCGCCTGCATCGTCTCGCTCGTCACGAGCAACCCAGAGCCGCCGAGCGTGTACCGCCAGGCCATCGAGCGCGTCACGCAGATCTCCCACATCACCGTCGAGGTGGAGCCGTGCCCCGGCCAGCACCCCGTCCCTTGATCGAGGGAGGGCGATTTGTGCTGGGAGCACGACGCGCACGTCGGTAGATCAGGAGCCCATGAAGACCTCCCAGCTCGTGCTCGCCATGGTTTTCGCCTCGTCCTCCGTCGCCTGCGGTCCGCGCATCAGCCAATGGATCCGCGTCACCGACTGCGCTCAGCCCCACGTCGTCGTGCCCGGGGTCAAAGTGTTCATCTACGAGGGGGTCACCGAGGACAGAGCCGGAAAATTCGGATCGGCAGGCCTGCTCGCACGCGGCGGCGAGACCGACAGCCTTGGCAACACTTGGGGGAGCTTCCCCGTGGAGCGCGGGAGCGCAGTGGGAGGCTACCTTCCGGGGCAAGGAAAGCAGCAGAAGGACCACCCCATCACCAAGGTGGCCGCCAACCCGACCGAACCCGTCTTCATTTGCGTGAAGCCCTGAGCGGGGCTGCAAACCGAGCGCCACGCTTGACAGCGTCGTTATACATATTACATACGGTATGTGATATCGATCACACGACATGACTGTCGCCCCCTGTCGCTCCGCCACGCGGCCGATCTGCTGCAGGCGCTTGGGCACCCAATCCGCCTCCAGATCCTCGAGGTGCTGCGGCGGCACGACGGTCTCACCGTCACCGAGCTCGTCGCCGAGGTCGGTCTCCCGCAACCGGTGATCTCCAAACATCTCGCCGTCCTTCGGCGTGAGGGGGTGCTCTCGGTCGCGCCTCGAGGGCGCGAGCGCATCTACGGTCTGACCGAGTGTCGCGCCAGGCCGCTGCTCGAGGCCTTGTTCGATGGCCCGCGTCCAACGCAGCCCCCTGTTGGCCTCGCCGTGGCGGTGGCCGCCCCCCGCTAGGTCACCCTCGAGGCGCAACCCCAGCGTCGCCCCCACCCTCAAACCAACGCGCGCCCCTGAACCAACGCGCGCCTTCAACCAACGCAATCGAACACCGCCGAAACAGGAGCTCCCATGAAGAAAGCCGACGACACCAACTTCGACACCGTTGTGCTCGCCGCCGACAAACCCGTGCTGGTCGACTTCTCCGCGACCTGGTGCGCGCCGTGCCGCATGCTCAAGCCGATCCTCGAGAAGTTCGCCGACGCGCACACCGAGATCGACGTCGTGTACGTCGACGCCGACGCGTCACCGGCATCCAGCGCCCGCTACAACGTCACCGCTTTGCCCACCCTCATGGTCTTCGACAAAGGGAAGGTGAAGGCGACCACGATGGGCCTTCAGAACGAGGCGCGCCTCACGTCGTTCGTCAGCGGCGCGATCGGCTGATCGCGCGCCGCGCACCCGTCCGCGAGGCACGCGCGCACGTCGGGTCTTGGGGTGGTCGGAGGGCGACGTGCCGCGTGCGGGTCGCCAACCGAGCGCGCCCACGATACCTTGCTCGCATGCTTCGCGCCTCTCTCTCCAGCCCGTGCCTCGCGCTCGCCCTGCTTACTGCTTGCGGCTCCGACGAGGGCGACACCACGCCAGAGCCGCCCAACGCGTTCCAGGCCTTCGACGACTTGGTCGACGCGTATCTTGCCGAGAACGATCTCGCCGGGGCCACCGCCGCCATCGTCCACGAGGACGACGGGGTGCTGCACGTGCAGAGCTATGGCGCCTTCGCCGAGGACCGCGTCTCCCTCATCGCGTCGGCGAGCAAGATCATCAGCGCTGGCGTGTTGCTGCGCCTCGCGGACGACGGGTTGCTCGATCTCGACGCCCCCATCTCGAGCTATCTCGGCGCGTGGGGCGAGCACAAGACGGACATCACCGTGGCCCAGCTGCTCTCCAACAGCTCGGGCATGGTGGGCATCCTCGACAACCCCACCTACGGTCCCTACATCTGCCAGTTCCTCAACGAGGGCAGCCTGCGCGACTGCGCCGAGACGATCTACACCGCCGACGATGCCGCCGACCTTGTGCCCCCCGACACCCAGTTCCGTTATGGCGGCGGGCAGTGGCAGCTCGCGGGCGGCATCGCCGAGGTGGTCAGCGGCAAGACCTGGGAAGAGCTCATCGAGGAGATCTATGTCACGCCCTGCGGGCTCACCTCGACCGGATACAACAACCACTTCACCAAGGCGACGCTCGAGGGCGGCGGCGTGGATGGGGCGTTGTCGTACCCTGCGTTCTTCTCGGGCGACCTCGGCACCCTCGACCCCACCGACAACCCGAGCATCGAGGGCGGCGCGTACACCGTCGTACGCGACTACGCCGAGCTCCTCCTCATGCACCTCCGCGGTGGCGTGTGCGGCGACGAGCGCGTGCTCAGCGAGGGCGCGGTGGAGCGCATGCAGCACGATCGCATCGCGGAGGTGTACGACGGCACCACGAGCCTCGATCCCACGATGCCTGGTTACGGGATGGGCTGGTGGATCGCGCGGAGCATGCCGGTGATCAGCGATGGCGGCGCCTATGGGGCCACCCCGTGGCTCGATCTCGAGCGGCGCTTCGGCGTGATGTTCATCATCGAGGGGGAGGCCATTCAAGGGGCCCTCTTCCGGATGGAGGCCCAACCGGTGCTCGAGACCCTCTTCGATGAGCGCGACGCGGGAGGCTCCCCCGAGTGACACGCTCGGCTCCCGCGGCTCCGCGGACGCGCTGAATGGCCCCCCCGACCGAGACCGCCCCGCCGCGACCGTGGCGACGGCGCCTGAAACGCGGCGCCCTCGGCTGCGCCGTGGGCGCGCCCGTGTTCGTGGTGCTCGCGTGGATCGCCGTGCACACGTTTCCCGGGCTCGGGCCGCTCGTCGGCGACGGCCTGCGCGCCATGCTCGGCACCGAGCGCGTCTCGCGCCTCGAAGATTTCGTGTACGGCGTGGAAGACAGGTTCAATCAGTGGTGGCGCAAAGACGACGCCCCGAAGAGCTACTGGGAGGTGCCCACCGCGAGCGCCAGCGACGAGGCGCCTAAAGACGCGCCCGCGCCCGACGCATCGGGCCAACCACCAGCGCGTCGTCCCCCGTTCAAGCCGCCCGATGTGGGGCCTCTGCACAAGCAGCTCGCGGCCCAAGGTGACGGGGTGTGGGTACCGGTGACGGATCCCGGGCGGCCGGACGAGGTGGCGCTGATGGCCAAGACCCTCATCCATCCCGATCCCAAGCGCCCGTGGGCCGAGCTCTTCGTGGTGGCGCTCGACGTCTCGGCGATCGCGCTGCACCTCGTGGCCGGCACCGCCGAGCCCGAGGCGACGAACCCCGAGGGTCGCAGCTACACCCGCAGCGGGCTCATCGCGGCCGAGCACAGGAGCCCGCTCCTGCTCGCGTTCAACGGCGGCTTCAAGATGACCCACGGCCGCTGGGGTATGCGTGTCGACGGCGTGACGCTGCTGGCGGCGCGCAAACACGGCTGCTCGGTGGTGAAGCACTCGAGCGGCGCGCTCCAGATCCATCCCTACATGGCCACCGCAGCGGACGACGCGTTGCTCGCAGACGCCGCCTGGTGGCGCCAGACGCCGCCCTGTATGTTTCACGAGGGCAAGCGCCATGGGGGCCTGTGGGATCCCGACAGCAAGAACTGGGGGGCGGCGCTCGAGGGCGACACCGTGATCCGCCGCTCCGCGATCGGCCTCGATCCGGCGCGCAAGATCCTCTTCGTCGGCGTGAGCAACCACACCGCCGCGCACGTGCTCGCCAACGGCATGCATCACGTGGGCGCCAGCGACGTAGCGCAGCTCGACGTGAACTGGTCGTTCCCCAAGATCGTGATTTTCGAGCGCGACGCGGCGGGCACCCCGAGCGGCAAGCCGCTCTTCGAGGGCTTCAAGGTGGAGCCTGGTGAGTATGTGACCGAGGCTTCCCCGCGCGACTTTTTCTACGTGACCCGAAAGAGCGTCGACTGACACGCACCGCCGACCGCGATGCCAGATCAAACACCCACTTGCGGCGTTTGCTGCTCGGGGCTAAGTCGCTGGTGGTCGCGCTCGGCGCATCGCCCGGCGCGTTGACAACCGAATCGCTTGGAGAGGTGGCCGAGAGGCTGAAGGCACACGCTTGCTAAGCGTGCGTAGGGTAACTCCTACCGCGGGTTCGAATCCCGCCCTCTCCGCCGAAGCCCCCCACCGACCGGGGGCGACGAGCGCTCAGGCAGCGCCCTTGCTCGATGAGCGGCGTCTCAGCGCTGCGCGAGCACCTCGGCGAGCCACGTCGCGGCGCCCTTGCAGCTGCCCTGCGAGGACAGCTTCCCGGCGCTCGTCTTGCGGAACGGACCGGCCACGATCGCCAGCTTCGGCCCGTCCTGTCTCCACGCGAGGGGCCCGAGATCCGTGCGCTCCACGCAGCTCGCCTGATGCCACTTCTTCAGCAGCGCCCCCGCCTCGTGCGCATCCTCGGGCGTATCGAACACGAGGTGCCACGCGGTGGTCCAGTCGGCGCCGCCCGACACCTCACGTTTGCCGATCGCGAAGCGGTCGCCGCCCCACCCTGCGGCCCCGAGAGCGGCTTCGTCGTTCGAGGCCCACTGCTCGAGCACCATGCGCAGACCCTGCTCGCCGAGCACGTCGTGATCTTGTTGCTCGAAGCCCGCCGGCAACTTCGGCGCCACGAGCGCCACCGGTTGCTCGTTGGCGAGGTACTTGTCGAGGTGAAGGAGCTGCTCGGTGGAGATCGGCAGCTGCGCGTAGGCCGCGTCGACCGCCGCCCAGCCGCCGCGCTCGCGCAGCTCTTGGACGAATCGGAAGCCATCGACGTAGGGCGCGATGAGCGAGGCCTGAAGCACTCGCGGCGTGCTCGCGCCGCTCGGAGAGAACGCCACGGAGGCCACCATCGCCACCCGCAGCTTCGTCACGCTCACCTTGCGCGCGTCGCCGTGGGTGAGCTCGAACATCGCGCTCATCGCGTCGCCCTCGGCGAGCGCGTGGCCCGCGGTGACCCGATCGCTGTCGCCGGGTCGGTACGTGAGCAGCGCCGTGAGATCGAAGTGTTGATCCTGCAACGCGTGCACGAGCTCGTGGGCGAGCGTCTCGTCGACCGCCGCCTGAGGGAGATCGTCGAGGATGAACATCTTGTCGACGTGTTGGTCGTAGTAGCCCGCGAGGTTCTGCTGGATGAGCTCGTAGATGCCTCCCGCGAAGTCGTATTCGGGCTGGATGAGGCCGAGCGCGCGCAACATCTCGCCCTGCGCCTCGAGCACCCCCTGGGGCAGCTCCTTCTCCGTCTTGGCCATGATGAGCTCGATCACCCGCTTCCGATCGAGCCGCTCCCCCTGCACGGGGTGTTTTGGCGCCAACGCGCGCGCTTTGGCGACACGCGCGAGCATGGGTTCGATCTCGAGCGAGAGATCGGCGCCGTCAGCGGGGGCGGGGGCGGGCTCCTCCGCGCTCCCGGCCGCGGACGCCGAGGGGTCGGCGTTGGGGAGCCCGGCCGGGTTCCGCAGGGGCGCGGGCTCTCCACACCCCACCGCGAGCCCAATCAGGGCGGCGACGGTGAGCGCGCGCATCACACCACCTCGTTCTGCGCCGCCGCATCGCGGATGGCGCCGATGGCCTCTCGATACTGGCGCACTCGCTCGTCGAAGGGGGTGTCGGCGACCACCGAGCCGGCGTTGAACACCGCCGAGCCGGCCACCAACACGTTGGCGCCGGCACGCGCCGCGGCCCCCGCGGTCTTCGGGCTGATCCCGCCGTCGATCTCCAGATGCACATCGCGCCCCGCACACAGCTCGGCCAAGGCCGTGAGCTTCGGGAGCACCTGCGGGATGAACGACTGGCCTCCGAAGCCAGGGTTCACGCTCATCACGAGCACGAGATCCGCCGCGTCGAGCGCGTATCGCACAAGCTCCTCAGACGTATGTGGATTCAGCACCACGCCCGCCCTCGCCCCACGATCGCGGATGTCGCGCAGCGTCCGCTCGAGGTGGGTGCACGCCTCGACGTGGACCGACACGAAGTCGGCCCCGGCGTCGACGAAGGCGCCGACGTAGCGCTCGGGCTCCACGATCATCAGGTGCACGTCGACGATGCGCTTCGTGGCGGCCCGCACCGAGCGCACGATGAGGGGGCCGATGGTGATGTTGGGCACGAAGCGGCCATCCATCACGTCGACATGGATCCAGTCGGCGCCGGCTTCGTCGACGGCCCGCACCTCCTCTCCCAAACGTCCAAAATCAGCGGAGAGGATGGAGGGGGCGATCAACACCACCCCGATTTGCCACCTCCCTGCCAGATGCGCAAGGTCGCGGGCGAGCGCGACCCGGCGGCCCGCTCGCGAGGCGACCCCGGGGCCGCGGAGGGGCCCCCCGCCCGACCGACCCCGCCTTGGCGCGCACCTGCGGCGGGAAGCGCCACAAAGTTCATTGCTTCGTTGCGCAGGTGGGCAACCCCGACTACTAAAACCCGCGAAGAAACTCCCGGGGGGGTCGCAGGGCGACCAAGTCGGCAATCGCGCCGCGCGGCAGTTTCACAGAGGGGGAAAAAACGCATGCAACAGGACTGGCTCGTTGAAGATGGCCCGTTGGGGCCGCCACCGGATCCGACGTTCTCATCTCTGGCCACCAGAGGACCCGACATGGAAGCCGACCTACGCACTCGTGCGCTCACGCACGCCGACTACCTCCACATCGTCCGCGTCATCGACAAGTGGTGGGGCGGTCCGACGAGCGCTCTCGCCCACCCGGTGTGGTTCTACGAGCTCGGCGCCGACGCCATGATCGCCGAAGCGGACGGGAGGCTCGTGGGCTTCCTGCTCGGGTTCATCACCCCCGAGCGCACCACGGGCTACGTTCACCTGGTCGGCATCGATCCCGAGTACCGCCGTAAACACGTCGGCTCGCTCCTCTACCAGATGTTCGAGAAGCGCTGCGTCGAAGCGGGCTGCAAGAAGCTCAAGGCCATCACAACGCTCGGCAACGAAGGCTCGGTGCGCTTCCACCAGGCGCTCGGCTGGACCAGCGAAGAGGTCACCGACTACGCCGGCCCCGGGCGCACCCGCATCGTGTTCATCAAACACGTCGACAACTGATCTTCCTGGAGGGTGCGCCGCACCCTCCCCCCACGCTTCGCGCGGGGCACCCCTCCCACCGCGTGGCGCTTGGGGCCCCAACGCCCAAGCGCGCTTCCCGAGAGCTCCGCCCTCTTCCGGTCAGCGCTTGGATCTTCCTGGAGGGTGCTCCGCACCCTCCCCCCACGCTTCGCGCGGGGCACCCTCCCGCCACGGCTCGGCCGCGGGTCCCCCGAACCATGTTGCGCTGGAACCTGGCGCCCGTCCTCTTCGGGCGCGCGTTCGATGGCATCTCGGAGCCTTCGTCGCGCCGAGACTTGGAATGCCCAGCGAAACAGGCGTAACGTTGGGGTATGGCCTTTGTTCGGCTCGTACGCTCGGCCTCGAAGCTGATGCTCGGCGGCGCGTTCGGCGCGTGGCTCGTGGTCGCGTGCGCCACCGGAGGCAGCCGCGTGGACGTGGGCGACGACGGCAACATCACGGAGACGACCGCCGGCGGCAACGGCGGCCAGGGCGGCACCACCGCGCCCACCGCAGGCGGCTTCGGGGGCACGCCGACCACGACCACCGGTGGCAACGGCGGCGCAGGGGGCGAGGAGCCGCCCTGCGACGAAGATCCGTGCAAGGTGATGGCGCCCCAGTGTGGCTGCCCGAGCGACGAGAAGTGTTCGCTGCTCAACTACATGCGGGCGTGCCGGCCAGCGGGCAACAACAGCCACGGGCAGACGTGCGTGGCCGACAGCGACTGCGTGGCGGGCACCTTCTGCATGAACCTCGGGGGGCACCGCGTGTGCCGCGACTTCTGCGAGAGCAACGCCGACTGCGTCGGCCCTGGCGGACAGTGCACCATCGAGCTCGGGCTCAACCCGGGCAACGAGAAGTGGTGCTCCGACAACTGCGATCCGATCACCAACGGCAACTGCGCGGTCGCCGGGTCGAAGTGCGAGCTGCTACAACAAAACGTCACGATGGATTGGTACACCCAGTGCGTAGCGGCCGGCACCGGAACCCAGGGCAGCGCCTGCAACAGCCTCGATGACTGCGCGCCGGGGTTCGGCTGCCTCACGGTCAACAGCGTGACGAGCTGCCATCAATACTGCGACGTCGATCTGCCCAGCTGCCCGGGGAGCGCGCCAACTTGTGCCTCGTTCGAAACACCGGTGATTGTCGGTACCAAGGAATATGGCGGTTGCCTCTGATCGCGTCGTCACGACCTCGGGTGAGGAGGGACCGAGAGTCGAAGAGCTGGCCCAGCTCGGCCTGTTCGCGAGCCTGGACGAGGCCACGCTGCGCTTGTTGGCGCGCCGGCTGCGCGTGCGCGACGTGGGCGTCGCGGAGGTGGTGTACGAAGAAGGGCAGGCGGGGCGAGCCATGTTCGTCGTGCTCCACGGCGAGGTTGGCTTGTTCAAGCAGAGCCCGGGCGGGAACGACACCCAGGTGGCCACCGCGAGGAGCGGCGACTGGTTCGGTGAGATGGCGCTCCTCGACGTGATGGCCCGACCGGTGACCGTCCGCGCGAGCCAGGCCACCCGCTTGCTCATGCTGTGCCCCACCGATCTCGACGCGGTGTATCGGTCGAACATCAAGATGTATGCCCTCTTGGTGATGAACATGGCGCGTCAGCTCTCGCGCAAGCTGCGCACCGCGGAGCAGACCCTGGCCAACGCACTGACGAGCCGCGCGGATCGCGATGACGGCCCGCGCTGACCGACGCACAGCCTCGCGCGTCGCGGCCTGGTTCCTCCTCCTCGCCCTCGCGTCGATCGCGAGCAGCGCGCACGGTCAGGGCTCGCCGCTCGTGGTGATCCGTCGTGGTCCCATCGATGACGGGCTCGCCACGCGAATCGAGGCGGCGCTCGAGACGCGGCGCTCGGTGCTCCCCCTGAAGCCGCTCCCGGAGCGGGGCCGCTCTCCCGAGGAGCTGGCCAACGAGCAACGCGTCAAGGCCATCGGCCTCGCCCTCGAGCGCGCGCGCAAACACGAGGAGGTGGCGGCTTGGGACGACTGTGTCGAGGTGGCCGCCGGGCAGCTCGGCGTGGCGACCGAGGTGCTCGCTACCTCGGGCAAGCTCACGTTGCTGCGCGACCTGCACATCCAGATCGGCGCGTGCATGCGTCTCGCCGGGCAGCTCTCGAACGCGCAGCCCCATTTCCGCACCGCATCGCTGCTCGACGAGTCGCCGCCGCAGCGTGGGTTGCACCGCGAGGAGGCCGAGCTCGCCCACGAGCACGAGCGCAGCGAGATCCTGGCGCGGGCCAAGGGTCTGGTCCGCATCGAGACCAACCCACCGGGCGCCGAGGTGTGGCTCGACGGCCGCCGCGTGGACGGCGTGACCCCGCTCTCGGTGAACGCGCGCCTCGGCAACCACTTCGTCACGCTGCGGCGCTTCCGCTACGAGCCACAGACCACGCAGGCGCTCCTCCAGCCGGGGAGCAAGGTGCGGTTCGTGCTCGGCCACGCCGAGCGACGGACGCTGCGGGCGCAGCTCGGGGAGGTGCGAGACGGGGTGCGCAAGGTGAGCGCCCACGAGCTCGATCTGGCGAGCGCTTCCTGGGCCGGAGCACAGCAGCTGGTGCGGCTGAGCAAGCCGGCGGGGCCGTCGATCGCGATCCGCGTGGCCCTGATTGACGCCCTGACCGGTCGGTCGGTGCGGACGCGAACCCTCCCCACCGCGGCCGGCCACGACGCGGTGCGCGAGAACGTGTGCGCGCTGCTCGGAGACAAGTGCCCCGACGAGAGCGGCGTGAACCCCCACCTCATCTGGCCGTTCGCGGTCGTGGCGGCCATCGGTGCCGCCATCGCGATCGGCTTCATCGTCGACAGCCAACGCGACACGGTGTTCTGCCCGATGGACGGCTGCTGAGCGCCTCGTGTGGCGGCAGACCGGCGGACGCCCGCACGCCACGCGCGGCGTTCAACGCTCGACGTCGATCCCGTAGCGTCGAATGGTGCGGAACAGCGTGCCGCGATCGACGCCCGCGCGCCGCGCTGCCTCGGCCACGTTGCCCTCGGTGTCCTCGAGGAGGCGCTCCACATAGGCCCGCTCGAACTGCTCGATCAGACGCTGCTTCGCGCTCCGAAGCGGCAACCTCGCGAGCTCCCCGAGCGCCTCGCCCACCACGCCTCGCGACCCGGTGGCGGGGGCGACGCCCACCACGGGGAGGTTGGGCGGCACTCGCAAGATGAGCAGCTGCTCGAGGTAGTTGCGCAGCTCGCGCACGTTCCCCGGCCAGTGGTGGCGGGCGAGCGCAGCGAAGAGGTCCTCGTCGGGCTCGATCACGGCGTCGAGCACGCGCTCATGGGCGATGCGCTCGAGCAGGGTGCGCACGAGCGGACGGAGATCGTCGGGCCGCTCACGCAGCGGCGGCATGTGCACTTGGATGACCGCGAGCCGATAGAACAAATCTGCCCGGAAGGTGCCAGCGTTCACCTCTCGCCGGAGATCGCGGTTGGTGGCGGCCACGACCCGGACGTCGACCTTGCGCAGATCGCGCGCGCCGAGCCGCCTCACCTCTTGCGCCCCGAGCACCCGCAGGAGCTTCGGTTGCAGCTCGAGCGGCAGCTCGCCGAGCTCGTCGAGGAACAGCGTGCCCCCGTCGGCCCGCTCGAACGCTCCCACGTGATCCGAGGACGCGCTGGTGAAGGCGCCGCGCACGTGACCGAACAGCTCGCTCTCGATGAGCGTGGCCGGCAGTCCACCACAATCCACCACCTCGAACGGGCCATCGCGACGGTCGCTGGCGTCGTGGACGGCCCGCGCCACCAGCTCCTTGCCCGTGCCGCTCTCACCCATGACGAGCACCGGGGCGCTGGTCGGCGCCGCCCGCTCGAGCAGCGCGTACACCTGACGCATGGCCACCGAGGCGCCGATCAGCGCGCCGAAGGAGACCCGGTCGCTGGTGCGCACTTCCTCGTGCGCGCCGGCGAGGCGCAGACGCGTCTTGGTCTTGCCGAAGCGCACGCTCATCTCGTCGCGCAGCACCACCTCACGCACGAGCGCCCCGCCCACCACGGTGCCGTTGGTGCTCCCAAGATCACGCACGGCGATGCCTTCGGCGGTGGCTGTCAGCTCGGCGTGGTACCGGCTCACCGTGGGATCGGTGAGGCGCAGATCGACGCGGTCGGCGGTGCCCACGGTGATGGTCCCGTCCACCGAGTCGACCTGGAGACCCTCGTCGGCACCACGCTCCACCACCAGCGAGAAGCGTGGCGCCTTGAAGACCTCGAGGGAACCGGCGCGCGCGATGAGCAGGGTGCTGGCTTCTCGGCTCACAAGCGCAGGGTAGTGGGTTCGGTCACTCGAAGCGAGCCGTGGCCGTCCCCCCTTGTTGCACCGTCACGCCACGAGACACCACCCGGCCATCCATGCGCGAGGTGCCGGTGAGGCTGTAGCCGCCGCACGGCCACGTGTAGGTGCCGGGGGCCTGCACGCGCCCGCTCGGACCGCCGTTCACCCACCAGCTCCCCTTCCCCGAGAGCAGCACGCTTCCCTGGCACGTCGCCACCGGGGGCGGAGGTGGGCGAGGGGGCACGGGAGCGGCGACGGAAGGCGAAGACAACGACATGGGCGGCGGTTTGGGCGCGCGCGGCGGCGGAGCGTCCTCCAACGCCTCGGTCGAAGCCGTGGGCGCCGGCTCTGGTGGCGGCACTGGCTCGGGGTCGGGCGCGGGTTCCCCCCCGGCATGCGACGCTGAGGCCTCGTCCTTGTGGGGTGTGCTCGTGGTGCCGAGCGGCACCTCGCTCGTGCGAGACGCGGCCAGCGACGCACGCGCGAGCCAGGTGGCCCCGGCGACGCCGACGGCGAGGGTCAGCGCGAGCACCACCGTCCGCCACACACGCCCCTTCGCCGGCGGAGCCGCGGCGGAGGGAGGGCCGGAGGGCGCTGTCGATGGAGGCGCTGGCAGCGCGTCGAGCCGCTCGTCGGGCGGCGCACCTTCGGGACCGCGGGCGGAGGGGCGCTCGACCCAGGTCGAGTGGCTCGTGACGTCACTCCGCGTGGCCGTCGTCACGCGCATCGTGGACGCACCGGTCCGTGTCAGCTCGCGTCGCACCAGGTCAGCGCCGAGCGCGAGCACCCTCCGTCCCCGCGCGCGACCCTCGGCGACGCGCTCGACGTGCTCGGCCAGCTCGTCGGCAGACGCGATGGTCACCCCGCCATCGGAGCACGCCGTCTCTACGGCCTTGGCCATCGCCCGGGCGCTCGGGAAACGGTCGCCGGGCTCGGGCGTCAGCGCCTGCCGCACCACTCGCGCGAGCTCTTCGGTGAGGTCGGGCCGCAAGGCCTCGAGGTCGCGCAAGCGCCCGAGGTTCGCCGAGGCCTGCTGCTCCACCGCGGTCTCCCCGTGAAACGGCGTGTCGCCGATGAGCAGATGAGCGAGCACCACGCCGACGGAGAACACGTCGGCGCGGGCGTCCACCGGTTGACCGAACAGCTGCTCGGGCGCCATGAAGCCGGGTTTCCCCGCGAGGGTGCGGGGCTCTCCCGTGGCCCCCGGCTGCGCCACCAGCGCCACGCCAAAGTCGGCCACCTTCACCTCCCCCACGCGGGAGAGCAGCACGTTGCCGGGGCTCACGTCGCGGTGCACGAGCGAGCGTCCGTCACCGTAGGCCTTCGTGTGGGCGTGTCCCAGGCCTCGCAACACCTGCAGCGCAATGTGGGCACAGAGGCCCAGGGGGATCGCCTGACCGTGGTCGGCGAACCACTTTCCGAACGCCCGGAGATCGACCCCGTCCACCAGCTCCATCACCAGGAAGTAGTCGGCGTCTTCGCCTTGGCCGAAGTCGATCACCTGCACGATGTTGGGGTGCAAGAGGCGCGACATCAGCCGCGCCTCCTCGATGAACATCTCGCTCACCGACCCCATGCCGCCGAGCCCGGGCAGGATGCGCTTGACCACCACGGGCTTCCGAAATCCGCCGGCGCCCACCGCCACCGCCCGGAACACCTCGCCCATGCCCCCGCGTGCGAGGAGCTCCTCGAGGAGGTAGCGGCCGAACGGCGCGCGTTCGCGCGGTGGGGGGCTCGTGTCGTGGCGCTCCGCCATGCTCGCTGAACGTATCACCCACCGACGGCGTGCGCGGGCCTTCGCAGAGCCCTTGGCGCTCGAACCGTGGTACGCGAGGGCGGGATCGGCGCCACGCGAGCGGCCGACGCGCGCGCCTTCGCGCGCTCAGAGCTCGATGTTGCGGGTGCTCTGTGTGTGATGCTCCCGCTTGTCGGTCTTGATGAGGCACTGCGACGTCTGCACGCCGCGTGCGTAGGGCAACACCCGGTTCTTGTACTTGCGGGGGCGCACGTAGAGGTTGCCCTCGGGGCCCGGCTTCTGCACCACCGCGCCGAGCGCCTGCGGACGATCGTAGGGCAGCTCCTCGATCACGATGACCACGTCTTGCCCCACGATGTCGACCGCTTGAATCGACGGTCGGCGGGGCGTGCCCTCGGGCAGTGAGCACTTCGAGCCGTCGGTTTTCAACGCCACCAACAGGTTCTTCTGAGACACCCTGGGCTTGCTGCCGGCCCAGGCAAACTTACCTTCGTTGGCGTTCCCTACCACCACGTCGATGCAGTGGCAGCGCGTGTCGGGCTCCGCATTCGCCGCGAAGGTGAGGTCGTGCCTCACGCCGCGCGGGGTGGCGTCGTATTGATCCGCGTCGCTGTCCTCGAGGGAGAACAACGTCTCCACCTCGCGCCACGCGCCGGTCTGGATTCCATGGTCCTTGGTCCAGTCGCGATCGTCGTGGTGCTGGCTCTGGGCCGCGCACCCGAGCCACGCCGAACACGCCATCAGCCAAAGACCGCACGCTGCTTTCACTCCGAGCGCCATCCTAACCCGAGGATCGCACTCGCTCGACACCTGGGCAAGTTTGCGCGTGGGTTCGGGCCGGGAGAGCGGTCGGGTCAGGCCTCGGCGTGCTTCATCATCCGCTCGTAGGCGGCGTTGATCTCCTTGGAGCGCTGCTCGGCCAGGGCCCGCAGCTCGTCGGCCGCGTTGGCGACGCGGTCCGGGTGGTATTTTCGCATCAGCTCCTGGTAGGCCTGGCGAATCTCGGCCTGGGAAGCGTTCGCGGCCACCCCGAGCACCTCGTGGGCGGGCAGCGCCTCGGCCGCCTCGTCGCGGTCCGCCGCGCGCGACTTCTTCCTTTGCCTCTTCTTCTTCTTCTTCTTCTTGGCAGCGGGCTTGGCCGTCGCCTTGCTTTTCGCCGTGGTGGAGCCGCCACCGAGGAGATCGGCGCCCTTCGCCAAGCGGTAGACCACGTAGGCCACCGCTCCATACACGAGCCAGCTCATGTCAGCCTGCCTTGATGAAGGGCTCCCACTCCGTGTAGCGGCGAGCGGTTCCCGCGAGCAGCTGCACCACCGCCGACCAGCGCGGCTGGCTCGGGCTGCGGATGAGGGGCATCCCCGCTTCCGGTGGGGTGCGGCGGCCTTTGCGACGGTTGCAGGGCTGACAGGCCGTCACGAGGTTGTCCCAGCTGTCGGCGCCACCCCGCGAGCGGGGCAGCACGTGATCGATGTCGAGATCTACCGCGGGCCCTCGGTGGGCACAATATTGGCACTGAAATGCGTCGCGAAGCATCACGTTCCGGCGCGTGAGCCGCACCTGAGGTTGGCGGCGACGCGCGTAGTGTCGCAGGTGCACGACGCGGGGCACACGGAGCTGACCGTGAAGGAGACGGATGCTGTCGTCCAGTCCATCGCGCACCGGGAGCGAGAGCCAGCGCTCGAAGTCGATGAGGTCGCCGTCGGGCGTCATCGCGCAGGCGGTGTCGTTGAACATCTGCTTGATCGCGCGACGGGCGGTGGTGATGCGTACGGGCTGGAACACCCGGTTGAGCACCAGCACGGGCAGCGTCAGCGGATCGACATGCGGGAGGGCGCCGAGCGTGGGCGGCTGCTCCAGAATGTGAGCGACGTCACCGCTGTCCAGCAACATGCTCCTTGAGTGGTATCACGCGGTCCCTACGTGTGCCGCAAAACATCACATCGTGAGGGGGAGCCGGCGGCGCCCCCAGGAGCCCTTCGGGCCGTCGAAGACGCCGGGGCAGCCGGTGCCACACGCCCGGCACGAGCCGTCGTCGGTGAGCGCGTAGGTCCCCAGTTGGTACCAGTCTCGCTCGATGAGGAGGCCGCCGCACCCGTGACAGTAGGTGCTGCCGCCGCGCGGGTCGTGGATGTTGCCGGTGTAGGCGTGGCGAATCCCCGCCTCCCGCGCGAGCTCGCGCGCTCGCGCCAGGGTCGCGGGCGGCGTCGGCGGGCGGTCGCGCATCCGGTAATCGGGATGAAAGGCGGAGAAGTGCATGGGGACGTCGGGGCCGAGCTCCTCGACCACCCACGCCACCATGCGGCGTAGCTCATCGTCGGAGTCGTTCAGACCGGGGATGAGGAGCGTGGTGAGCTCGAGCCACACGTCGGTCTCGTGTTTCAGGTAGCGCAAGGTGTCGAGCACCGGCTGCAGGTGGCCCTTGGTCACGCGGAAGTAGAAGTCCTCCGAGAACGCTTTCAAGTCGACGTTGGCCGCGTCGATGTGGGCGAAGAGCTCCTCGCGAGCGCCCGGCGAGACGTAGCCGGCGGTCACCGCGACCGTCTTGATGTCGCGGGCGTGGCACGCCCGGGCCACGTCGATGGCGTACTCCATGAAGATGACCGGGTCGTTGTACGTGAAGGCGACGCTGCGTGAGCCGGACGCCGCGGCGGCCGCCGCGATCTGCTCGGGGGTGGCGGCGGCCATGAGCGTGTCCATCTCTCGCGACTTGCTGATGTCCCAATTTTGGCAGTAATCGCAAGCGAGGTTGCAGCCCGCCGTCCCGAACGAGAGCACGGGTGAGCCGGGCAGGAAGTGATGGAGCGGCTTCTTCTCGATGGGGTCGACGCAGAAGCCGCTCGAGCGACCGTAGGTGGTGAGGACCACCTCCCCGTGATGGTTCGCGCGCACGAAGCACAGGCCGCGCTGGCCGTCCTTCATCTTGCATTGGCGGGGACAGACGTCACAACGTGCCCGACCGTCGTCGAGCACCGTGAAGTACTTGGTGGGGGCGATCGAGCTGAGCTCGTGCGGGGCGAGGGCGACGTCGATGGGCACACTCCATTATAGCGAGCGATTCGCTAAGATGACGGGGTGCGACGACGACCCGCGGCAGTAGCTGGAACCTTCTATCCATCCAACCGAGAGGAGCTCGAGGAGCAGATCAGGGGTTTCCTCGCCGCGGCGGGGAGCACGCTCGGCCCGGAGGCGACGGCGCCGAAGGCCGTGATCGCGCCGCACGCTGGCACCGTGTATTCGGGGCCCATCGCCGCCACCGTGTACGCGCGGCTCGCCCGGGCGAGGGGGCGCATTCGCCGCGTGGTGCTCTTGGGGCCGGCTCACCGGGTGTGGTTTCGTGGCCTGGCGGCGACGAGCGCCGAGGTGTTTGCCACGCCGCTGGGCGACGTGCCGATCGATCGGGAGGTGGTGGACCGCCTGCTCGAGCTGCCCCAGGTGGCGGTGAACGATGAGGCGCATCGCCAGGAGCACAGCCTCGAGGTTCACCTCCCGTTCTTGCAGGTTGCGCTCGGCGCGTTCTCCCTCGTGCCGCTGGTGGTGGGTGAGGCGAGCGCGGCGCTGGTGGGGGAGGTGCTCGACGTGCTCTGGGGGGGAGACGAGACGTTCGTGGTGGTGAGCTCCGATTTGAGTCACTTCCACAGCTATGAGGCGGCGAGGGCGCTCGACGCGGAGACCACGCAGCTCATCGAGGGGTTGCGGTTCGAGGCGCTCGATGGGGAGCGGGCGTGCGGGTACCAGCCGATTCGGGGGCTGCTCCACACCGCGAAGCGGCGGGGGCTGCACGTCGCCAACGTAGATCTCCGGAGCTCGGGCGACACCGCCGGGCCGCGTCGGGAGGTGGTGGGCTACGGGGCCTATGTCGTCGGCTGAGGTCTTGGGAGCCGAGGCCCGGCGGGTTTTGCTGGGGGTCGCGCGGGAGGCCATCGCCCACGGGGCCACGACCGGCTGCGCCCTCCCCATCGAGCCTGATACCTACGCCGAGGAGCTCCGGGTGCCGCGGGGGGTCTTCGTCACGCTCCACCTCGAGGGAGCGCTTCGCGGGTGTGTGGGGTCGCTGCGCCCGCGCGGACCGTTGGTCGCGGAGGTGGCGCGGTCGGCCCATATGGCTGCGTTTCGCGACCCTCGGTTTCCGCCGGTGACGCTCGGCGAGGTCGAGCGACTCGCGGTCCACATCTCGGTGCTCTCGGTGCCGGAACGGCTGCACGTCGACTCGGAGCGCGCACTCGTCGAGGCCCTCCGGCCCGGGGTGGACGGGGTCATCCTGCAGGAGGGGTCGCACCTGGGCACGTTCCTCCCCGACGTCTGGGCGTCGATCCCGGAGGCCGCCGAGTTCGTTCGCGAGCTCAAACGCAAGGCGGGGCTCGGCCGGGACTACTGGTCGTCAGGGGTCTCGGTGGAGCGGTACACCACCGAAGCGTTCGGATGAGGGGCGTCCGCGGAGTGTGGCGCTTCGAGAACGCTCGTTCACGGTGAACGGACGTCCGGTGCGTCAGCCGTCGAGGAGCTCGACGAAGCGAGCCAAGAGCGTGACGGAGGTGTCGGCGCCGGGCCGGAAGCGGCTCGCGTTGGCGAGGGCGTCGGGCTTGTTCTGCGCAAACGCCATGTAGCGAGCCACCGCCTCGGCGCCGGTGAGGTCGGGGTGGAACTGGGTGCTGTAGAAGCAGGTGCCCCGCACCCGGAAGGCCTGGGTCTCGAGCGATGGAGCGGAGGCCATGAGCTCGAGGCCTTCGGGAGTGGCGTCGACGTGGTCGCTGTGGCCGGTATGAACCGGGAGGCTGGGGTCGACGCTCGAGAAGAGGGGGTCGGCGCGCCCGGCCGGGGTGAGGTCGACGTCGATGGTGCCCACCTCCGCGTAACGCCGATCGGTGTGGACCTCGGCGCCGAAGTGGCGACCGATGAGCTGGTGGCCGAAACAGATCCCAAAGCCGGGGAGGTTCGCGGAGAGCGCGGCGTCCACCAAGGTCCGGAGCTTCGACACCCATGGGTCGCTCTCCGGGTGGTGGACCGAGAAGGCGCCCGAGCCGCCAATGATGATGGCGTCCTGCCCGTCGAGCCAGGCGGGCGACGCTTGTTCGGACACCGCGCTGCGAGTGGTGAGGGTCGCGTTGCCGATACCGATGCGCTGGGCGACGCAGCTTCGCTCGTGGTCGGCGGCCGGGTCGTTGGCGGCGCGTGCTTGGATGAGGAGGATTCGGGGGGTGCTCATCGCCGGTTGCTCTTTCATTGTAGCCCATCGGAGCCGACCGCGATGCGCGCGGGACGCCCGTTGGGGCGCTGGCGCGGACGGGCGGTGACGCGTTCGTCCCGCCGGTGTGTTTCACGTGAAACGCTCGCCGCCAGCGGCCCGCGCTGCCCCGCATGTTTCACGTGAAACAAAAGGCGACCTCTCCAGCGCCGTTCACCCGTGGCCCACCATACTGTCAAGTATGTAACGCGTCCCTCAATCCTGTGTACAATCCCCCCATGCTCCGCGCCGCGTTGGCACTCGTGGTTTGTGCGACGTCCCTCCCGACCTTGGGCTGCGGCGACGCGATGTCTCCACCCGGCGCGCGAGGCCAGACCGTCCCCCGCCACATCAAGTCACCCTCGTACGACCGGCGCAACGTCCCCACCACGCCGATGACCACGCAACACGTCCTCGAGGTGCACGACCACTGTGGGCTTCGCTGCAACTTCCTCCAGAACGCCACCACGTCCATCACCCTGCACCTCCAAGAGTCCGGGGCCGCCACCGCCCACGACGAAGGACGGCTCATCGAGCGCCTGTCCTCCACGACGAGCACGCACGCTCAGCAGACCACGTGGCAGCGCCGCTGGAGCGGCACGTGGACCGAGGCCGAAGACACGCTCCGCATCATGCTCAAGCCCGACACGGCGGAGTGTCAGCGACAGTCCGACCGCGGCGGCGTCGAGCCCAACTGCGCCCAGCCCCACGAGCTCCGGTTGCACTGCGACCTCGTCTCGCTCCCGCTGGTTCGACCTCGCAACGCCAACGCCAAGGCCTGGTCCTGCCGTCCCCGCGGTTACCGCGCCGACGACGCCATCTCTCCGCTCCCGTGGGTGTTCGGCGTCTCCGAGCGCGTCGTCGTGCTCGACGGCGGCAACCGGCACGAGCCGTCCCGCCGCTACGCCCTCGAGAAGTGACCCACGGCCAAGCGCGTCGCCCTCCGCCCGACGCGCCCTTGCCGCTCGACGAGCACGAGAGCATCCCCCAGCGCGGGCACGGCGGGGACCGCCTCGCCCTCGCCCCCCACGCACAATGCGCATTTTGGCACTAATTTAACCGATGCGGGCGCGCGCCGTCGCCCTCCCCTCAGAACGCCTCCCGCGGCCCGCGTCAGCGTCGCGGCTTCGGCGGCTCCTCGACGTCGCCGCTGCCCCGCCGCCACGCCAGCTCGTCGATCGTCCCGAGCCCCTGCGCGGTGAGCGCGTCCGAGAGCGTGAGCTCGAGCTGGTCGACAGAGGTCTCATCCAAGCTCGGCGCCTCACCACGGCTCGTCGCTGCCCCGCTCGAAGCCGCCGCCGGCTCCACCCCCACGGGTCGCAGCGCGCGCGAACGATCGGGTCTCGGCAGCCCCAACGCGGTCCTCGGCTTGCTCTCCACGCGCTCGTTGGTCACCTGCACCGCGGCCTCCTCCCCCACGAGCTTCATCACCTCGAGGATCACCGAGTCGCTCAGGGAGTGCACGCTGATCACACCATCCAGGCTCATCTCGAGCTCCGCCGCCTCGGTCGAACGCGCGCTCGTCGGCGCCTCCTCGAGCTCGAGCCCGGCGAACATCGCCGCCGCCTGATCGCGGTTGAGGTGCCGGGTCGCGGCCATCGAGTCTGCGTCGTCTTCGTCCTCGTCGCCCGCATCCTCGACCGCACCGCCCGCCACCCTCGCCGCGCCCTGGCTCGCCGCGGTCGCAGGCATCGGCCCCGACACCGGCTGCGCGAGCCCGTGCGCGTGGAGGATCGGATTGCGCGTCAGCGTGGGGATGTCGGGCCATGTCACGGGCTCGTTCGGCAGCGCCACGCCAGCCACCAAGATGACGGATCGCGCCGACAGCTCGTCGGCCACGGGGAAGCTCCCCCGCCACAGGAGCGAGCACTCACGCCGATCCGCGTCGATGCTCAGCAGGTCGGCCTCCATGTGTACCGGGTAGCTCGGCCCGCTCGCGAACCCCGGCGGGTAGACGAACACCTGCGCCACGCCCCGAGGGAGCCGGCTCTGGAGCCGCGGAAGCTCGGCGTCGAGGCCGTCGAGCACCACCCACTCATCGCCTCGGAGGAAGCTCGTCCGCTGATCTGGCGGCGCCACCTGGAAGTACGACCACGGGAACATGTCCGGGATCTCCAAGATGCCACGAGGCGCGTTCGGCGCAGGGTGCTCGCCGAGCAGCCCGCGGCGCTCGGGCGCCATCGACCCGAGCGCGCCGAGCGTCCCCGGGCGGCTCGCATCGTTTGGATTCACCAGGATCCCGAGAGGCTCGCGCGCTCCCATCGGCCCCGCCACCACCGCGATCGCCCCCGTCACCGCGTGCGAGCGCCGACCTTGGCCGTCGACGGGGTACACGAGCAGGCTCTTGTCGATCACCGCCCACTCCCGGAACACGGCGAGGCGCACCGCGAGCGCCGGCGCGGGGGTAGGGCTGCGCGGATGGGCGTGGCCGCTCGCGAGCACCACGTCGGCCTGCGTGAGGTAAGGCGCTGTCTCGCCGAGATCCGGACGCACCGGCTCGGGCATGATCGGCGTCATCTCCGCGTTCGGCACCAGGGCAAAGCGCGCCTTCACCACGACCGTCACGTGGAGCCGCCCCTTGGCGCGCCACAACGAGGTGGCGCAAGCCACGCGCCCCACCGGCACCACCGCCACGGGCCAAAGTCCAGAGACACTCATCTCGGCGGTCTATACCAACGAGGAGCACGCGCCGCACGGGCGTTGCTCCCACCGGCGCCGGTCGGCTACTTCGGCTGCACGTGCGGCAGGCACATGCCGCCGATCGCCGGCGTGCCATTCGCACAAGCGTTGACACACTGACCGCTCAAGAGATCTTTCGTCTGGCCTGCGGGGCACCCGCTCTGGTTCGAGCCAGGGTTCGGATTCGGCTGCGGCTGCGGCGGCCCAAAGCCCGGCAGCGCGGGGAGGCACAGACCGCCGATGGCCGGCGCGCCATTGGGGCACGTGTTGCCTCCTGGCGTGGGATTGGGCGTGTTCCCGCCCGCGGGATCGGCGACGCGCACGCGATACGCGTAGCGCAGCTGCGTGCGCACCATGTTCTCCCCAATCCACGCGTAGCCCCCCTCACCCCAGCTCGTGCCCCAGCTGTTGTGAATGAGAAACTGCTTCTGGCTGCCCACGGTGCGATAGCCGCTGAGCACCACCGCGTGGCCCGTCGACGACGTCATGGTGTAGTCCTGGATCACGTTGTTCACCATGTTGCGCGTCGTCCACGCGTCCATGTTCACATTGAACGCGACCCACACCGAGTCGCCACCGGCGATGATGGTGGCGATCTCGTTCGGATCGTGGCTCGGCAAGCGCTCCACCCCCACCAGGGTGTAGAGCCCGGCCCCGTCGGCGCGCGACTTGGACGCCGTGATCTGCGGATCCGAGCTCGCCGTGTTCGGGGTGACGTCGTACGCGGAGCCGCAGCTGTCGTAGCTACGCTCCATCATCTTGCACGCCTGCGCTGGATCGTAGGGCCACACCTGCTCGGCCGCGATCCGCTTGTTCATATTCGAGTCGCCCGCCGGTCCCATGCTCGGGATCCGATAGTTCGACCAGATGTGCAGCGACGACACGTTCTGTGTGTGGCGCATCTTGCGAAGCTGGTGCTCCATGGCCGTCGAGAGCGACACTGCCGTGCACGTGCCCACCGCGCCCTGGTTCTTCACCGGCCCCTCGAGGCCGGTGGCGCGGTGATCCACGCTCGCCGGGATCGCCCCGACGCTCGAGTTGAACTGCTGGGTGCGTTGAAACGGCAGCGCCCCGAGCACGAACTGAGGTGGGGTGCAGTCGAAGCCCACCCAGTTGCCCGGCGACACCTCGTGAGGTCGGCACGGCGACTTCCCAAGCGAGCCCACCAACGCCTGCACGTTCACCGGCCGGAAAATGCCCGGCGCCGGCAACGGGGCGGGGAGCTGGAACGCGAGCCAGGGCCACGCGGCGGGGCCCTGCGCAGCCGGCGCTGGCGGTGGCGCCTGACCGGGCTGGACGTAGCCCGGCGGCGGAGGCTGCGGCGCCGCACGGCGTGTGGTGCATCCCGACGCGGCGATGAGCAAACCCAGTGTGACGAGCCCGGCGTTCCGTTGTTTCGTGAGCTGTTTCATGCGCGCTACCTCGAGTTTCACATGATAACCGCCGTCGCCCAAGGATGGACGGCCGTATCCGTGCTGTCTGCGTGGGAGCGGCCCGAACGAGCGCGCCACCGCCTCAGTCGGAGGGCTCGGGGCGGGCGCCGGGCACGTCGGCCAAGAGCCGCTCGATGTCTTCATCGCTCGCGCCAGCGCGCCGGAGCGCCGCTTCGTACGCCGCCACATCCAGCGGCGCCGGCGGCATCGAGGTCACCCGCGGCCGCATGACGGATTCGTGCTTCCCGCGCCGCCGCCCGCCCAGGGGCAGCGCCGAGCGTGCTCCCCCGTCGAGGGGCAACGCCGACCGACGCTGAGGTCGCGTGTCGTCACCCCCGTCGTCGTCGTCTCCGGTGGCCTCGGCCGCCCCCGCCTCGAACAACACCTCGAGCGCCATCGGCGGTGCCGACGCCGGCGGCCGATCGGTGGCCGGCGCGTCGGCCTCGTCCAACGGCTCGACCGGCTCGAGCGCGGGCTCGGTCACCCATGGCAGCTCGTCCTCGCTCACCTGGGGAGGCGTCCCTGGCTCGGTGTCGATCGCCAGACCCAGGCCCCGTCGCTCCACCTCGGTCGGACGCTCTTCCGACAAAGCGCGATGGAGCTCGGCGCGGGTCTTGGTCTCCGTGACCTCGTCGTCGATGCCCGCGAGTGGATACATGGGCCACCCGTCGCTCGACCACTCGCCCGAGTCGACCTCGAGCCGCTGGTACGTGCCCGACGACTGGTCCGAGCTCGCCAGCGGATCGAAGGGGCCGCTCGGGCGTCGCGGATCGACGCTCGTCCGATCGAGCTCGTCGCTCTCGCCGCTCCGTTGGCGCCGAAAGTGCGCGAGGGCCGCGGTGTGGGTGGGCGGCCTCGCCAGCGCGCGGGCCCGCGAAAAATCCACCCCGCGGCCGTCGATCTCCACCCCACCGGCCACGACCAACTCCTCGAGGCCGAGGCTCATGTCGAGGACCACGCTCCCCCGCCACGTGATGGCACAGGTCTGCTCGTCCGCGTCGATCGTGAGCGCATCGGCCACCATCGCGATGGCGTCCCCGCGATCGTCACCGCGCAGCGACAAGACGCGCGCCACGCCCCGTGCCTTCGGCACCCGGCTCTGGATGCGCAGACGGGCGGGGTGGAGCCCATCGAGCACGAGCCACTCGTCACCCCGCAAGAACGGCACCCGCTGGTCCGGCGGCGCGGCCTGAAAGTACGACCAGTCGAAACCACGTGGCACCCGCGGGATCTCGTGCTCGAGCTCGCGGCGAAGCGCCGTGTCGACTGCTCCCCGCCGCACCTTCCAGTAGCGGGAGATCGGTCCGAACCCGGCCGGTCGCTCGGGCTGCTCCGGATCGACCAGGTTCGGCACGAGGGGCCGCTCGTCGGCGCCTACCCCCACCGGATTGTCGTCGAAGCCGATGCCACCGTAAGCGCGCTCGTACACCAGCGGCATCGACGTGAAGGGGCCGGGGCTCGTGGTGAGGTTGGCGCGATCCCCGATGACCTGCACCGCCTTCTCGAAGAGCCGCTCTCGCCCCCGATAAAGCGCGAGCCGCGCCACGCTCACGCTGATCGCTCGGCCCCCCGGGGCGTGCGCGTGGCCGGTGAGCCACACGTCGGCCATCGGTCGGTAGGGCACCACGTCGCTCGCGCGAACGAGGCTCCGGGTAGGATCGTCCTCCGCGTGCAGATCGCGCTCCACCACCTCCGGCGACTTCGCGATCACCATCGGTGCGTCGTGCCGCAGCGCGAAGGACGCCTTCACCACCACGCCGAGGTGGGGCACCCCGTCGTTCTCCCACAACAAGGTACCCACGGCGGCCGGTCCGATCGCGGACACTGCAGTAGGCCATGCACAGGGCGCCCCCATGCGCGCATGGAAGCACAGCCCCCTGCCACGTCAACCACCTTGCACCCCCGCGCGTCCCCTCGGGCGCTGCGCTTCCCCTCGGAGGTTGCGGTCTCGGACCGCCTCGCGCTCGTCCTTCGGGCCCGTTCGCCGGCGCAACGCGGCGCTGGCCGGCGCTCAGCCGGCGTCGACCACCCGCCCCCGCTCGAGCACGATCCGCCTCGGCGTCAGCGCCTCGAAGATCGCCGGCTCGTGGCTGACGACGGTGACCACGCAGCCACGCTTCACCTCCTCGGCCACGATCTCCACAAGGCGCGCCACGCCTTCGCGGTCGAGTCCCGTCGTCGGCTCGTCGAGCAAGACCACGCTCGGTTCGTGCACGAGGGCTCGCGCGAGCGCGACCCGCTGCCGCTGACCCCGGGAGTTCGTGCGCAGCGGCCGCTCGGCGAACCGACCGAGCCCGAAACGCTCCCCCGCCCGCGTCCGCGCCGCGGCCACGTCGAGCCCGTGAAACGCCGCCGAGAGCTCCACGTTGGCGTGACCGGAGAGGTCACCGTACGCGAGGGCCTCGTGCGACACCCACCCGATGTGGGCCCTCACCGCCTCCCGATCCGTCCCCAACGGCTCGTAGCGCACCTCCCCCGAGGTGGGGGCGAGGATGGTCCCCACGATCTTCAACAGCGTCGACTTGCCGCTCCCGTTGGCCCCTTCGATGAGGGTGAGTCGGCCGGCCTCGAGCGCCCCGTCCACCCCGCGCAAGGCGGCCGTCGCGCCGAAGGTCTTGACGACCCGCTTGAACACGACGCGCTCCACGCTCATTCGTCGCTCGGCTTCCCCGAGTCGTTCCCGCGCTCGCGCAGCGCACGCGCGAGCTCGGGGTTGTACAGCGTGGTCTTCTCGTCGTCGTCTGGGCGCGGGTCGGGCCGCGGGATCCGCGGCGGCCCCCTACGCGCCTCCCCGCCAGCGCTCCCGCGAGGCGCCCTCGCGCGGGCCGCCTCGCGATCTGCCCGCGCGTCGGCCTCGAGCACCTCCGGCCGCACCACCACGGTCCTGTGCGAAGGCGGCGGCGCGGGTACCTCGGAGCGGTGGGGCTCGGTCTTGGTCTGCGAGGACGTGGGTGGCGGCACCGGCGGCGTGGGGCGGGCGGGGGACGGCGTCGCCACGAAGGCGGGTCGTGGAGCAGCGCGCTGGATCTCGGCCTCGAGCGCCGGCCGAATCACCACCTCCGTGTTCTCGGCCTCCGAGAAGAGCGGACCTCGAGCCATCACGTCGGTGTCGCTCCAGCTGTCCGGCGCGCTCGAGAGCCGCTCGCGAATGGGTCGCCCGAGCACCTCCGTCGCGTCGCGCCGCTGCCGCACCGCTGCGTCGTGGGGATCGTCGCGGATCGCCCGGTCTCGGATGGTGGCCTCGATCGGCTCCACGTCGTAGTCCTCGTAGCTCTGATACTCCGCGGGCGGCGAATAGGCGGGGGGTTCGTACTCGCGCAGCGGGCCAGCCACCTGCGACGGGTCGTAGTCGAAGTCGTCGTCGATGAACGTCGACGGGTCGTCGATCTCCCAGCCGTGCTGCGAGCCGTGGGCGCGCGAGGGTCGCTGGGCCGAGTCGCGCGGGCGGCGAAACATCATCGTGGGGGCCGCCGGATCCTCGGCCGCGCACAGGCGTTGCGCATGGGTGAGGGCGTCGAGAAACTCCCTCGCCGTCTGAAAGCGATCCTCGCGCAGCTTGCTCAGCGCGCGCTCGATGATCGCCGCCACCACGTCGGGGATGGTAGGCACGAGCTTCTGCGCGGGCCGCGGCCGCGAGGTGAGGATCTTGACGAGCAGAGCGTTGTAGTTGGTCGCCACGAACGGCCGCCGTCCGGTCATGGCCTCGTACATCATCACGCCCACCGCCCACAGATCGACCCGTTGATCGAGACCACTGTCGCCCCGAGCTTGCTCCGGCGCCATGTAGTACGGCGTGCCCATCACCATGCCGGTGTGCGTGAGACGCTGCTCCTCCTGAAACTCGTACGACATCGACTTGGAGATCCCGAAGTCGAGCAGCTTCGCCGACTGTGGCGCGCCCCGACGAGGGGCCTCGATGAAGACGTTCTCGGGCTTGAGATCGCGGTGGATGATGCCCTTGTCGTGAGCGCTCTCGAGGGCGACGAGCACTTGCTTGAGAAGCGGTGATAGCTCCATGAAGCTCATGGGTCCTCCGATCTTCAAGCGCTCGGCGAGGCTCTCCCCCACCAAGAGCTCCATCACCAGGTAGGGGCTGCCGGAGCCGATGCGCCCGAGGTCGAACACCTCACAGATGTTGGGGTGGCCGATCGTGCTCACCACCTGAGCCTCGTGGCGCAAGCGCGCGATGGCCTCGGGATCCTCGGCGAGCGACGGATGCAGCACCTTGATCGCCACGCGACGATCGAGCCCGAGGTGCTCGGCCTCGTAGATCGAGCTCATCCCGCCCTCACCGATCACGGCGTTGACGCGGTACTTGCCGTCGATCACCATCCCGATCATGCGCTGCTGCTGCGCCGCTCGGTCGCCGCGTTTGGCTCGGCGCGGGGTGCTCGCGCGGCGCCGGCTGTGCTGCTCGATTCGCAACCCCGTGGTGGGGCAGACCGCAAGATGGGCATCATGCGGAAGCCCACAATGGGCGCATCGAATGAACCGCTCGCTCACGACCAGGTCCTCCAGGGTGAGCGAAAGTTCTTCTCCTGGCTAGCCCTATCGATGTCGCCCCGCGCCCCCTCCACGGCTCGCGAGCCGGACGCTTCACCCTCACGAAACCGCGTGACGACCCCTCCAACCGACCCGACCCCTGTGGACAACCCCTGCTCAACCTGGGCGCCGCCACGGGGACAACCCAGGGGGTGGTGGGGAGCCCCTGTTGGAGAACGGCGCGCGCAACCTGTGGTCAAACGTAGGAACGGCTTTCGAGAACAAGATGCCTACAGTCGTACACATGTCTGGTCCACAGCTGCGAGGTGTCTGGCGCCATGGAAATAATTCGACATTGTTGCGTTGTCCCCACTTTCCACAGCACCTACTACGATGACTTCATACAAAAATTTGAAATTCCTCTCCGGTCGGTTCAAAACCCCAAGGGTCTGTGCAAACGTTCATGTGAGTAGTTCACTTACGTAGGGTCAAGGCGCTACGTGACATCACCTCACAAAGCGTCTGTCGCCGGGGAAGAACCCTGCTAAAGGTCTGAAAGAGACCTCGAGGATTCGTCATGGAGCTCGTTGCGCCAAAGAAGAATTTGCTCCGCTTGTTGCAGCGGTGTCAGGGCGTGGCCGACAAGAAGAGCACCATGCCCGTGCTCGCCAACGTGCTCCTGTCGGCGCAAGACAACTTGCTCCAAGTGGCTGCGACCGATCTGTACATTTCGGTGAGCGGAGCGATCGAAGCGGAGATCACGCGCGCGGGTGCTGTGGCCGTGCCCGCTCGCGACGCGTTCGATCGGGTGCGCCACATGCCCGATGGTCCGATCCAGATCAGCGTGTCCAACACCGCCGCCACCACCATCAAGGCGGTGGGCTCGGCACGGCGCTACACCCTGCATGGCCTGCCTGGCTCCGACTTCCCCAAGCTGCCGGCGGTTGCCGACGACGCGGCGCGAATTCAGCTCTCGGTGCAGACGCTGGCCAACCTGATCGATCGCACGGTGTTTTCGATCTCGACCGACGAGACGCGCACCAACCTCAACTCGGCGCTGTTCGAGTGCGACGGCGCCACGGTGCGCATGGTCACCACCGACGGTCATCGCTTGAGCAAGATGGAGGCGAAGGTGGCGGGCCTCGACGCGAAGACCACCATGCTCATCCCGCACAAGGCGGTCATCGAGATCAAGAAGCTGCTCGACGAGGTGACCGAGAACCGCGACGCCGTCACCATCACGATCTCACAAACCGGCCCCAACGCGTTCTTCACCCTGAGCGGGGTGCAGTTCTCGGTGAAGCTGATCGACGCGCAGTTCCCGCCCTACGAGTCGGTGATCCCCGCGATGACGGATCGGGCGGTGAAGACGCCTCGCACGCAGTTTCGAGAGGCCCTCCGCGCGGTGTCCCTCGCCGCGAGCGAACGAACGGGGGGCGTGAAGCTCGGCGTCGCCCAGAACGCGCTCCGCATCACGTCGGAGAGCCCGGAGAGCGGCAACGGCTTCGACGAAGTGCCGGTCGACTACAGCGGGCCGGAGCTCTCGGTGGGGTTCAACGCGCGCTATCTCATCGACGTGCTCGACGCGATGAAAGACGTCGACGAGGTGACGCTGGGTTTGAGCGGCGAGCTCGATCCGGCGGTGGTGCGCCCGGTGGCCGACGGCGACGAGCAGTACATCGCCGTCGTGATGCCGATGCGCATCTAGTCGGATCCTGGCCGACGGGGCATCGAGTCTCCGTCGCGGCGGCGCTCGTGGGCAAACCCTTCACGCTTCAGCGCCTGGCGGTGCGCCAGGTTCGGAACCTCGCCGAGGTGGATCTCGAGCCGGCTCGTCGCGTCAACGTGATCTTCGGCAAGAACGGACACGGCAAGACGAGCGTGCTCGAGGCGATCTACCTGCTCGCCACCACGCGGAGCTTTCGCACCGCGCGCCTCGCCGAGGTGGTGCGCCACGACGCGGCGATCGCGAGCACCCGGGGCACCTTCGCCGAGCACTGGCCCGAGGACGTGATGCGTCGCGAGCAGAGCGTGGGGATCGAGGCGGGGCGCCGACGCGTGAAGCTCAACGGTCAGGCGCCGCGCTCGCTCGCCGAGTATGCGACGCGCTCACCGGTCGTCGTCTTCGAGCCGCAACAGATGGTGCTGTCGATGGGGCCGGCCACCGAACGCCGCACGCTCCTCGATCGGGTCACCTTGTTCACGCACCCCGAAGTGGCCGACCATCGAACACGCTACCAGAAGGCGATGCGCGACCGCCAGCGCGTGCTCGCCGACAGCTGGCCCCGGTTCGATCGACCCGAGCTCGCCGCCTACGAGGTGCTGCTCGCGGAGCACGGCGCGGCGATGACGCGCGCCCGCGCGATGGCGTGCGAGACGCTCCGGCACGAGCTCGTGTCGGCCTGGGCCCGCATCGCGGCGCCTGGGCTCGTGTTGACCGCCGTGTACGAGCCGGGGGGCAGCGACGAGGTGGCGGTGTGCGTCGAGCAGCTCGCCGCCGATCGCGCCAAAGACAGCCAGCGCAAGAGCACCTCGTTCGGGCCGCATCGCGACGACCTCGCGCTCCGTCTCGACGGCCACCCAGCGCGGGTGGTGGCCTCGCAAGGGCAACACCGCACGATCACGCTGGCCCTCAAGAGCGCCGAGCTCTCCTGTATCGCGCGCGCGCGCGGGCTCGAGCCCATCCTGCTCCTCGACGACGTATCGAGTGAGCTCGATCCGGAACGCACCGCCGCGCTGTTCGCCTTCCTCGCCACCACCGAGAGCCAGATCTTCCTCACCACCACGCGTCCGGATCTCATCGTGACGCCGGCCGAGCCAGGCGCCGAGCGTTGCGATTTCGAGGTCGAAGACGGTCGCGTTCGAGCCGTCTCGAGCCCACCGTGAGCGGGGGTGTTGGCAGGTGTTGCGCACCGGGGATTGTGCTAGCCTCAGACCACCTGGCGCGGATTGATTCGGCCGGTCGCGGCGGTCGCCCATCGTGGGCGACAAGTAGCCAAGAACATTAGCCAATTACACGTTCCAAGGACGCGCTTGGGCCCCCACGACGGCTCACCCACGAAGACCTGATGGGGGATGGCCCGCGCGACCGGTTCACGATGCCTGATACGCCTGCCAACACGCCGGAGACCCCCTCCGAGAACAGCACCCCCGTCCCCGAGACCGCGCGGGAGAACGGGGCCGGCGCGGGCCCCAAGACCGACGCTCCGAAGGCGCCCGCGGGCACCTACGACGCGGCCTCGATCACCGCGCTCGAGGGCCTCGAGGCGGTGCGCAAGCGTCCGGGCATGTACATCGGCGACGTGCACGACGGCTCGGGTCTGCATCACCTGGTGTGGGAGGCGGTCGACAACGCCGTCGACGAGCACCTCGCGGGCTACTGCACCGACATCACGGTGACGCTCCAGTTCGACCAGTCGGTGAGCGTCGAGGACAACGGACGCGGCATCCCCGTGGGCCAACACGAGAAGGGCACGAGCGCCGCCGAGGTGGTGATGACGATGCTCCACGCCGGCGGCAAGTTCGACAACGCGAGCTACAAGGTGTCGGCGGGGCTGCATGGCGTCGGGGTGAGCGCGGTGAACGCCACCTCCGAGTGGTTGCGACTCGAGATCAAGCGCGAGGGCCGCGTGTGGCAGCAGCAGTATCGCCGCGGGGTGCCGGTGGCGCCGCTGAAGGCGATGGGCGAGACCGACGCGACCGGCACGCGCATCCGCTTCAAGCCGGATCCGGGCATCTTCTCGATGACGGAGTTCAGCTACGAGATCCTCGCCAGCCGGCTGCGCGAGCTCGCCTTCCTCAACGCCGGCCTGCGGATCCATCTGGTGGACGAGCGCCCCGGCGGCGCGAAGGAGACCTTCGAGTACAAGGGCGGGATCCGGGAGTTCGTGCACCTGTTGACGGCGTCGAAGGAGCCCGTACATCCCGACGTGATCCACTTCGAGGCGACCGCCGACACCACCATCGACGGCCACGTGGCGCCCGTCGTGGTGGAGGTGGCGCTGCAGTGGACCTCGGCGTACCAGGAGGCGATCTTCTGCTACACCAACAACGTCAAGAACAAGGATGGGGGCACCCACCTCACCGGTCTGCGCGCGGCCCTCACCAAGGTGGTGAACGGCTACGGCACGCAGCAAGGCCTGTTCAAGCAGTTCAAAGGCTCGCTCTCGGGGGAAGACGCCCGCGAGGGGCTCACGTGTGTGCTGAGCGTCAAGCATCCGGATCCTTCGTTCGACTCGCAGACCAAGAGCAAGCTCGTCTCGAGCGAGGTGCGGGGCATCGTGGAGCAGGCGGTGGGCGAGCAGCTCGGCACCTATTTCGAGGAGAACCCCGACTCCGCGAAGAAGATCATCGACAAGGCCCTCATCGCCGCGCGGGCGCGGGAGGCGGCGCGCAAGGCGCGCGAGGTGATCCGCAAGAGCACGCTCGATGTGGCGTCGCTGTCGGGCAAGCTCGCCAACTGCCAGACCAAAGATCCTGCCGAGGCCGAGATCTACATCGTGGAGGGCGACAGCGCCGGTGGCAGCGCCAAGATGGGGCGCGATCGGCGCTTCCAGGCGATCTTGCCGCTCCGCGGCAAGATCCTGAACGTGGAGCGGGCGCGGGTGGAGCGGATGCTGAGCTCGGCCGAGATCGGCACCATCATCACCGCGCTCGGCTGCGGGGTGGCGGGCGCCGGCGGCGTCGATCTGGAGAAGCTGCGCTACCACACCATCATCATCATGACGGACGCCGACGTCGACGGCGCGCACATCCGGACGCTGCTCCTCACCTTCTTTTATCGCCAGATGTACGAGCTGATCGAGAAGGGTCACCTCTTCATCGCGCAGCCTCCGCTCTATGGCGTGCGGAAGGGGAAGAAGATCCTCTACCTGAAGGACGAAGAGGCGCTCGAGAACTTCTTCACCGAGAACGCCGTCGACAAGCTCGAGGTGGTGGCTCAAGGCGGCAACATCACGCTCACCGGCCAACCGCTGTTCCGCTTGGCGCAACGCCTGAAGGGGTTCCGCAAGGCGGTGAAGAACCTCGATCGGCGCTGCGATCTGCGCGTGGTGTCGGGTCTCATCCGGGCGACGGCGCTCGATCTCGAAGATCTCGCCGACCGCGCCAAGGTGGACGCCGCGGTCTCGGATCTCCGAAGCTACCTCACCGAGCAGCACCCAGAGCTGTTGCCCTTCACCATCGAGGTGAGCTGGGAGACGGAGCACGAGTGTTGGCGCTTCGAGGTGACGCCGACGTCGGCGATGCAGGGGCGCGTGAACGTGATCGACTACGCGCTCGTCGAGTCGTCCGAGTATCAGGAGGCCCTCGCCGCGCAGCAGGATCTGTTGAGCATCGGCGCGCCCCCGTACCTCGCGCGCTCGGGGGGCACCGAGACGGAGATCGTGAACGCGGCGGCGCTCGCCGAGTTTCTCGAGGAGCGAGGCAAGCGCGGGATCGCCGTCAGCCGCTACAAGGGCCTCGGCGAGATGAACGCCGACGAGCTCTGGGAGACGACGATGAACCCCGACGCGCGGGTGTTGCGCCAGGTGAAGGTGGAGGACGTGCTCGGCAGCGACGAGCTGTTCTCGATCCTGATGGGCGATCAGGTGGAGCCGCGTCGGCAGTTCATCGAAGAGCACGCGCTCCAGGTGCGAAACCTCGACATCTAGCGCCCTCCGGTGTTGGCCGGGGCGCAGGCGGCACAGCTCGCCTTCGCCACCAGGTTCGGCCACACGCTCACGGCACGCAGTGGCCGCCGGCGTCGCAGCGGTTCGACGCGCAGTCGGCGTTCACCTCGCAGTGGCCGCCGACGGGACAACCGAGCGGACAGGGGCCGCCGCAGTCGGGATCCGTCTCACCGCCGTTGTGGTAGCCGTCGGTGCAGCTCGGGGCACACTTGCCAGCGCTACAGATCCCGCCCTTGCAGTCGCCGTGTACGCTGCACGGGTAGAGCGGTGGACATCCGTAAGGACACACCACGCCGCAGTCGACGAAGGCCTCGGCCCCGTTCCAGACGCCATCGCTGCAGCTCGGGGCTTGGCAGCTACCGGCCGTGCACACCTTGCTCGCACAGTCGCCGCTTCCGTTGCACGCGCTGCCGTCAGGGCAGGTGTTGCCGCAGACCACGCCACAGTCGACGCCTCCCTCACCACCGTTGTGGACGCCGTCGGTGCAGCTCGGCGTGTCGCAGCTCCCCTCTCCGCAGTAGAGAGTGTCGCAGTCGCCGTTGCCGTTGCAGTGCTGGCCTTCGCTGCACGCGTTGGGGCAGGCTGCGCCGCAGTCGACGTCGCCCTCGAGCCCGTTGTGGAACCCGTCGGTGCAGGTGGCCACGCACCGCCCCCCCTGGCACTTGCCGCCGATGCAGTCGCCATGAACGCTGCAGCTCGCACCTGGCGGGCAGCGCTCGGGGCAGGTGGTCCCGCAGTCGACGTCGGCCTCGCCGCCGTTGTGAACCGCGTCGTCGCAGGTGGGGGCGAGGCACAGGTTGGCGCCGCACACCCCGCTCGCACAGTCCGTCCCCTCCTCGCAGCCGAGGCCGTCGGCGCAAGGAAAGCAGGCGGGACCCCCGCAGTCGACGTCGGTCTCGCCGATTCCGGGGCTGTGCTCTCCGTCGGTGCACCCCGGCGCGGGAACGCAGACGCCGTCGCTGCAGGCGCCCGAGGCGCAGTCCTCGTCGCCGCCACACTGGGCGCCGAGTGCGCACGCGTCGCAGCTCCCGCCGCAGTCCACGTCGCTCTCCCCGAGCGCCTGGCTCAACGCCCCATCGGTGCAGCTCGGGAGGCACACGACGTCGCAGAGCTCCCCAGCGCAGTCGTCGCTGGCGAGGCAGAGCTCGCCTTCGGCGCAGCCGTCGCAGCTCCCGCCGCAGTCCACGTCACTCTCGTCGCCGTTGAGCTCACCGTCCCGGCACGACGGCGCGCAGCTCCCCTGGACACACACCTTTCCCGTGCAGTCGAGCGAGCTGTCGCAGCCCTGACCCTCGCTGCAGCCGGCGTAGCAGGGGCCGCCACAGTCCACGTCGGTCTCGTCCCCGTTGTGCACGTTGTCGTTGCAGGCGGGCTCGCGACACTTGCCGTTGCACGACCCCGTGACGCAGTCGCTCCCCAACACGCACGCCTGCCCCACCTCGCAGGGCGGACACACGCCGCCGCCGCAGTCCACCGCGGTCTCGCTCTCGTTGCGCAGTCCGTCGTGGCAGCTCCCAGGGAGGCACAGCTGGCCCAAACACACGCCGCTCTCGCAGTGGCTGTCGAGGGCACAACCCACGCAGTGACCCGCGCCGTCGCACACGCCGTCCACGCACGGGCTGCCCATCGGTTGGTAGTCGAGCACGCAGCGGCCACCGTCGCAGCGTTGTCCTCCGCAGGGCCCGATCGGCTCGCCGCAGTCGTCATCGGCGGCGCAGGCCGCGTCGGCCCCGCCGCCTCCGCTCCCACCCGCCCCATCCGCGCCGAGGCGCGGCACGCGCCGCTCGTCCGGCGTGTCGTCGCCACAGCTCGCAGCGAGCGCGAGGTAGAGCAGGGTGCCAACGACGACCCCGCTCCATCCGCGCCGCTCGCCCTGCATCACGTCACGCCGCGCGCCGTCGGCTCCGCTCACGCGCCGTCGCCGGCCGCCGCTCGCGCCGCCGCACCGTCACCGCGGCCAGCCCGGCCAGCGCGACGAGGGCCCAGGGAGAGCCGTCGCTCCCGCCGGGGGTGGAGCAGTTGCAGCCACCGAGGGCGCTGAGCCCCTCGGCGCTGTTCGCGCCATCACCGCCGCTGCCGCCGGTGCCAGCGCCGCCGCTGCCGCCGCTGCCGTTCCCTCCGGTGCCACCGGCGCCGCCGGTGCCAGGGTCGTCGGGGAGGCACTCGCCGAGCGTCACGCCGTCGCCCGGGTCACAGAACTCACCCTCCTCGCAGTCGTCGTCGTCGAAGCAGCCTGGCTTGCAGGTGTGGTCGCTCGTGTCGCACACCTCGCCGGCGTCGCAGTCGTCGTCGTCGAAGCACTCGAAGCCGTCGTCGCTGGGATCGTTCGGGTCGCCTTCGCCTTCGTCGATCACGCCGTTCTGGTTCGAGTCTTCCTCGCCGTCGGTCTTGCCGCCGCCGTCGCTGTCGGGATGGAGGTGGTTGGTGGTCGTGGCGCCCGCGTCGCCGTCGGGGATGCAGCTCTGCGCGGCCGGATCCGTGTCTGGGTGGTTGCAGTCGTTGCCCTTCTCCGTGCCGTCGAAGAGGCCATCGCCGTCTGCGTCCTCGTCGTTGGCGTTGGCGTCGCCGTCCCCGTCCGCGTCGTCGGCCGGGTTGTTCTCCTCCGCGTCGAGGAGGCCGTCGTCGTCGCTGTCGAGGTCGTTGGGATCGGTGCCGATGAAGGCCTCGAGGTTGTCGGAGAGGCCGTCCCCGTCCGTGTCGGTGTTGGCGTCGTCGTCGTCGTCGGCGTCCTGCCCGTAGCCAGGATCGGTCTCGCCGCCGTCCACCGCGCCGTTGAGGTTCGGATCCTCGGACCCGTCGGAGGCGCCCCCGCGGTCGGTGTCCCAGCAAAGCGAGCAGGTCACGGTGCTGGGATCGGCGTCGGGAATACAGTGGGCCGGCGGTCCTGGGTCGGTGTCCGGGTGGCTGCAGTCCTTGCCGTTCTCGGTGCCGTCGTAGAGGCCGTCGTCATCCGAGTCGACGTCGAGCAGGTTGATGAACAGGTCGGTGTCGTGATTGTCGGCCGGATTGCGCTCGTCGCCATCGAGCAGGCCGTCGTCGTCGCTGTCCGCGTCGTTGGGATCGGAGCCGAGGAAGATCTCCAGCGCGTCGCTGAGGCCGTCTCCATCGGAGTCCACCGCCATGTCGTCGTCGTCGTCGTCGTTCGGATCGAGCTCCCCGGCGTCGACGGCGCCGTTGAGGTTGCTGTCCTCGGAGCCGTCGCGTACCCCGCCGCCGTCGGTGTCGGCGAGGAGCGGGTTGGTGGTGGTGCTGTCGTCCGCGTCGGCCACGCAGTGGCCGGGGGCGGTGTCCGGGTTGCTGCAGTCGAGCCCGAGCTCGGTGCCGTCGTAGAGGCCGTCGTCGTCCGAGTCGACGTCGAGGGTGTTGATGAGCCCATCCTCGTCGTTGTCGTCGGAGGGGTTGGGCTCGTCGCCGTCGATGACCCCGTCGTCGTCCGTGTCCTGATCGTTGGGATCGAGTCCGAGGAAGATCTCGAGCTCGTCGCTCAGGCCGTCGCCGTCGGTGTCGACGTTGATGGCGTCGTCGTCGTCGTCCTCGTTGCCTGCCGTCGGATCCGTCTCGTTGCCGTCGACGGCGCCGTTGAGGTTGCTGTCCTCGGAGCCGTCGCTCACCCCGCCCCCGTCGGTGTCGGCGAGGAGCGGCGACGTGGTCGAGCTCGGATCGGCGTCGGGACGGCAGTGGCCCGGCGGTCCGAGATCCGTGTCGGGGTGGCTGCAGTCGTTGCCTACCTCGGTGCCGTCGAACAAGCCATCGTCGTCGCTGTCCACGTCGAGCACGTTGATGAGGCCGTCGCCGTCGGTGTCGAGGCTCGGGTTGGCCTCGTCCCCGTCGAGCACCCCATCGTCGTCGCTGTCCGCGTCGTTCGGATCGGAGCCGAGGAAGCCCTCGAGCTCGTCGCTGAGGCCGTCGCCGTCGGTGTCGACGTTGACGTCGTCGCTGTCATCGGCACCGTTGCCGGCGGTCGGGTCGGTTTCGTTGCCGTCGACGGCGCCGTTGAGGTTGCTGTCTTCGGAGCCGTCGCTCACCCCGCCCCCGTCGGTGTCCGGGTTGAGCGGATCGGTGGTGGTGCTGGGATCCGCGTCGGGCACGCAGTTGCCCACGCTCACGTCGGTGTCGGGGTGGCTGCAGTCGTAGCCCATCTCGGTGCCGTCCCGGAGCCCGTCGTTGTCGCTGTCCGGATCGAGCACGTTGATGAGGCCGTCGCCGTCGGAGTCGGGCATGCACTCCGGGTAGTCGTTGCAGCCACCCGCCTCCTCGCCGTCGGGCACGCCGTCGTCGTCGGAGTCGGCGTCGTTGGGGTCGCTGCCGATGAGGATCTCCACCGCGTCCACGATGCCGTCGCCGTCGGAGTCGGGACAATCGTCGAGATCGTTGATCTCGCCGTCGCAGTCTTCGTCGGTGGCGTTGCCGCACACCTCGTTCGCCTGCGGCGTGCCCGGGGTGGCGTCGCAGATCGAGCCGCCCATACCGTCGCAGATGATGGTGCCGCTGGCTTGGCAGATCCCGAGCCCGACGGTGCAGCTGTCGCCCACGCCGAAGCCCTCGTCGTCGTCGCCGTCACAGTTGTTGTCGAGCCCGTCGCACACCTCGGGTTCGGTGCCCGGATCGATGATGGGATCGCACTCGAGGCTGGCCGCGTTGCACACCGTGAGCCCCTCGTCGCACACGCCGGGGAGGCCGCTCGAGCACGCCAGGCCCTCGTCGATGAGGTTGTCGTCCGGGGTGCCGTTGCAGTCGTCGTCCTCGCCGTTGCACGTCTCGTCTACGGGCGTGCCGGGGGTGGCGTTGCACACGTTGTTCGTGCCCTGACACACGATGATGCCGTCGTCCTGGCAGCTGCCAACCCCCACCGAGCAAGGATCGCCGAAGTTACTGCACTCGGGCACGTTGATGATCAACGTGCAGAAGTTGAATACGCCGATGGTGTTCTCGAAAAGGAGGTTCACCACCGAGGTCGTCCCGGCGTCGCCGGCGCCCGGGGTCCACGAAAAGTCGGTGCTCACCGGATCGAGGTAGGGGCCGCCGGCGGCGGGGTTGGTGGTGGCGCCGGTGGGCATGCCGTTCGCGATGAGCGTCATCGGCAGGCCGTTGGGGTCGTCGGCGACCACGTTGGTGGTGAACAGCTGTCCCTGCGGCGCGATGAAGGTGCCCGAGCCGGTGCAGCTCGGCTGGGTGTTCTGCCCCACGAACTCGATGATGTAGTCGATGGTGGTCTTGCTCGGCAGCCCATCGTGGTCCGACGTGACCTCGATGCTCACCGAGTACTTCTCTCCGACGTCGCCCACACCTTGGGTGCTGAGATCCCACTCGATGGTGCAGCCGGGGGCCACGAACTGGATGGCGTTGCCGCCCACGCTCGGGGGGTTGTTCGGCAACCCAGACTCGGCGAAGGTGGAGAAGGTACAGACGAAGCCGTCGCCGTCGGGATCGAACACCGGCAGGATGAAGGTGTTCAGCTCGCCCACCTCCATTTGGATGATCACGGGGATGCCCGACACCGGACCCCCGGTGTTGCTCCCATCGGCCTGGAGCGACACGCGGGCCTCCACGCGATAGGCGGCATCGCCGGCGCCCCCCTGCAGCGAGCTGAGGCGGCAACAGTCGCTGAAGAACGCGGTGTAGTTGCCGGGGATGGCGTAGTTGCGCGTGAACACCCACTCCCAGATTTGGTACGACTCCCCTTGCGAGTCGGTGTTGGTGTCGGTGATGACGCCGTTGGTGGTGTTGAGCGTGAGGTTGGAGCCCCCGTCACCGAAGTTGAACGAAGTCGACTTCAGGGCGTTGCTGGCGCTCGCGCGGTACCCGATGGTGACGGTGAACTCCACGGTCTGGGGAGCGGTGGTCGGATTGGGCAGCCGCCAGGTGATGTTGCCGTACCGAAAGTGGGTCGCCTCGGCCGTATTCGCGACGAGGAGCACTCCCAGCGCGCAGATCAGCGTGCACAACAAACGAACGAAGGTCGACATGACGGCTCTCTCTCCCTAACCCCAACGCAGCACAAACGAAGAACGACCAGTCTACCTCGGATCCCCATCGCTCTGCACCCCTCGTGTCCCCGTCGGCTCGCTCTCTCGGCGCCCGAGAGCGTGCGGGTCGCGCGTCGGTTCGACCGGGGGGCCCAAGCACTGCGCGCATGGTCAGCAGATACACGCGCCGGCGCCGCCTCTATGATCTGCGGCGATGGCTTCCGGCAACACGATTCAGCACGACTTCACCGAACAATTCGATCGCATCCGCCCGATGATTCGCGAGGAGTGGCCGGAGGTGGACGGCGATGCGCTCGCCCAGACCCAGGGTGACTTCGACCGGGTGGTGGCGCTCATCGCCACCGAGACCGAGCACAGCAAGACCCTGGTAAAAAAGCAGCTCCGAGAGCTCTCGGCGATCGCCAACGACAACGGCGCCGCGGCCGGCGAGAGCGAGCTCCGCAAGCTGCGGCAGATGGTGGAGCGCCTGCAGGCGAAGAGCAAAGACGTCACCGACTACGTGAAGGAGCACATGGTCACCGACGCGCGCGCGCGGGTGGAACGGAACCCGTTCATGGCGCTCCTCCTGGCGATCGGCTTCGGCGTGCTGCTCGGCTTCATCTTGCGGGGGCGCGGCCGTGACCGAGGCTGAGCCGCGAACGGCGACGCCGTCATCCACCTCGTCGCTCGTGTCGGGACTTGGGCGCGCCTTCGGGTCGGTGCTCGACGTCCACGTGCAGTATGCACAGCTCGAGGCCAAGAACGACGTCGGCCGCATCGTGGTCGGCGTGGCGCTGGTGGGGCTCGCGGGGGTGCTCCTCTTCTTCGCGCTGCTCTTCGGGCACGTCGCTCTCGCCTACCGACTCGCCGCCTTGCCTGCGCTCGGCGCGGTCGGCGCGGTCGGCGTGGTCGCCGGCGGCGACTTGGCGCTCGCGCTCTTGGCTCTCCTCGTGGCGCGCAGTCGCCTGAACAAGCCGGTGCTCGCGCAGACGCGCTCGCTCGTCAAACGCACCCTGTCGAGCTTCGCCGAGAGCTGAGCCGAGCGAGGAGCCGGCGCCCTCCACCGAGGCGTCGCCCTCAGCCGAAGCGGAGCCCGAGCACGAAGCGCTCCCAGTCGGCCTTGAATGCGACCATGTCGTCGCGCTTCAGCACCTTCTTGAGCGTGGCGAAGCCGGTGGGGTCCGCGGTGTGGGCGGCCCGAAACGCGTGGTAGTACGCGCGCAGCACGCCTCGTTCCTGGAGGTAGTAGAGCAGGTAGCGGGCTTGGGCGTAGTTGGTGCCGGGATCGTGGTCGTAGAACGCACGGCGTGAGGTGTGGGTCAGCGTCTCGAACGACGGGACGTTGCCCCTGCGAATGGCTCGCTGGAGGCCCGCGAGGCGCCAGTTGGTGAGACCCACGATGCGGCCCTCGCGCTCGCCAGACTGCTCGTAGAGCGAGCCGAGCCCCTCGTTGAACCACGAGGGACAGCGCGGAAAATTGGCCTCGATGAACGGGTGGACGATCTCGTGGACGAGCGTGCCGCCCCCGGTCGCGATGTTCATCACGAGCGCGCGGTCGTCGCTCGCGTAGTAGCCGTAGGGCGTGTCGGGGCGCGTGCCGAACAGCGCGAGGGCATGTTTGCGGTAGCTCGACTCGTCCCGAAACAGGAACACGTCGAGGATGTGCTTCGGATCGCGGTCGAAGTAGGCCGCCTTGAGCTGCTCCACTGCCCAACGCACCGTACCGTGGGCGCGCTTGATCACGGTGGGTGCGTCCTCGTCGCCGACCACCACGAACGGCTCCTGTACCTTCACCGTGAAGTGCGGGGCGATGCGCTTCTTGAGGGCGTGCACGTGCTGCGCGTAGTCGGCGGGGGAGTGGCCGTCGAACGACGGTGGGTCGCGCAGCGTCGTCGGACGTAGGCGCAGTCGCACCACGGTGTAGCGGTCGGGCGCGTAGCGGAGGGGCCACAGCGCGAGCAGGCGCGAGCGCGGCATGCGTCGGTAGTCGCCGTCGCCCTCGGCCGGCTCGTGGTAGACCACCTCGTCGGTGGCGTGGTCGTAGCCGAGCACGAGGCGGAAGTGCTCGGTGGTGTTGGGTGCGTCGTCGTAGTGCATGCACACGATCGACGGCACTCCCCCCACGAGGTCGGCGTGGAGCTGTTCGAACAGCACCGCGAGCTCCTCGCCCGCCGTGGCCGCGTTCACCTGGTGCCACACCGGACCGGTGTCGAAGCCGATCTGCTGCAGCGCGTGGGCGAGCTCGCGGGTGGTGGCCCCCATCCCGCGCGACGGATCCATCCCGCTCAGCGCGAAGACGTGATCTTGATCGTAGGGCTTGCCGAGCTTCTCGAGGTAGGCGGCGGCGACCGCCTCGCCGCAGAAGTCGGGCTTCTGTTGCACGTGGGGCACCCCTTCGATGAGCACGGAGGCGAGCCGGTGGGGCCGCGCGCCGCTCGCGGTCGGGGAGGGCTCCCGCGCCGAGGAGGCGGTCTCGCGGCAGCCTGTTGCGAACGGGAGGGTCGTGAGCAGGGCCAACAGAGAGCGACGGTGCATGCGAGCGGTTGAGACGGGCTACCCACCGAGAAGTTTCAGGGCGCACGGCGGGGCTGGGCCTCGGGGGCCCATCGCGGTATTCCGGCGGCGGAGGAACGAGCGATGGCGAGGCACAGCGTAGTGACGGGGGCGGCGAGTGGGATCGGCAGGTGCGTGGTCGACGCGTTGGTGGCGCAGGGCGGGACCGTGCTCGCCACCGACATCGACGAGGACGCGCTCGCCCGCGCTGCCGCGGCCTGGCCGGAGGGGCGCGTCGCACGACGGGGTCTCGACGTGACCGACGCGGCGGGCTGGCAGGCCGCCTTCGAGGAGGCGGAGCGAACGGTGGGGCCGGTGGACGTGTTGTTCAACGTCGCCGGCTATCTCACCCCCGGCTACGTGCACGAGACCCGCCTCGAAGACATCGACCGTCACCTCGACATCAACACCAAGGGCGTGATGTTCGGCACCCGCGTCGCCGCCGAGCGCATGGTGCGGCGCGGACAAGGCCACATCGTGAACATCGCCTCGATGGCCGCCTTCGCCCCGATCCCAGGCCTGTCGCTCTACTCGGCCTCGAAGTTCGCGGTGCGTGCCTACTCTCTCGCGGCGGCCATCGAGCTGCGCTCCAAGGGGGTGGCGGTGACGGTGGTGTGTCCCGACGCCGTCGCCACCCCGATGCTCGACAAGCAACGCGACTACGAGGAGGCCTCCCTCACGTTCTCTGCGCCGCGCTTCCTCACGCCCGAAGAGGTTGCCGCCGAGCTCGTGGGACCGGTGCTCGAGCGGCGTCCCATGGAGGTAGCCTTGCCTCGAACGCGCAAGTGGCTCGCGCGCGTGCTCGACACCTTCCCCGAGCTCGCGCCGTGGGTGAGCCCGCTCTTCACGCAACAGGGTGAGAGCAAGCGCAAGCGCTACCCACGCGGTTGAGCGCGAGCGCCGTTCCGAGGCGGGGCTCGTCGCGCTAGCATGCGGTCTCCATGTTGGAGCCCCTGCCCACGCCCGCCGCGATCGTCGAGCCGAATGGCTTCGTGAACGTGGGTTGGTTCGAGCGCCCCTTTGCGACGGCGAACCTCGCCGACGCGCCGATCGAGCACCGCCTGCGCTCGCTGCGGCACCGCTTCGCCGCGGCCGAGCGCACCTTCCGGCGGATGCGTCTCAAGCGCTGGCACTACACGAGCGTGGCCTCGCCCGACGTGTTCTTCGCCTGCGCCATCGTCGACGCCGGCTACATCGGCACCTCGTTCGCATACGTCGTCGACCGCAAGACCGGTGAGTGCCACGAGTGGACCACGCTCACCCCGCTGTCGCGGGGCATCGAGATCGCGGCCAACTCGCTCGACGGCACCACGCGCATCGAGAGAGCGGGCTTTGGCCGCATCGAGCTCGGCAACGACTCCGAGCGCGGCGTGCGCACCATCGACGCGGCGCTCGACGGCGCCTTCGGTCACCGCAACAAGCCGCCGCTCGAGGCCCACTTCGAGATCTGGGACTGGGGACACGACCCGGATCCGGTGGTGGTGGTGGAAGAGACCGAGCGCGGGCGCTGGCTCTACACGCACAAGTGCTATGGCCTCGAGGCGTCCGGCTTCGTGCGCTGCGGCTCGCTCGAGGGCGTCATCGCCGATGGGCGCGGGCACGCAGGCCTCGACTGGAACATGGGCTACCGGCCCTACGAGACGTGGTGGAACTGGGCCGCGGGCGGGGGCTTGTCGCGCGACGGCACGCGTGTGGGCTTCAACCTCACGGCCCACCGTCCGTGGGTTGGGAGTGGTCGCGAGGACACCGCGGGCAGCGAAGCCGACGCCATGGACTGTGGGCTGTGGATCGACGGACGTCGCATCAAGCTCGATCGGGTGGAGTTCGAGTACGAGCCGAAGGCGATCCTGCGGCGCTGGCGCATCCACGACGAAGCCGGCCTGGTCGACTTGGTGTTCACCCCGCTCGGCAAGCGCTCCGACGACGTGAACCTCGGCCTGGTGGTGAGCCGCTTCGTTCAGCCGTACGGCGTGTTCTCGGGCGAGGTGCGCACGCCCGAAGGCGAGGTGAAGCACCTCGATGAGGTGTTCGGCGTGACCGAGCAGCACTTCGCGCGCTGGTGACCGTCGGCACCTCCCCCCGAGGTTGGGCTTCCCGCACGGTTTGCCGTTCGAGGGCCGCTCGCGCAGAGGCTGCGTGTCGCGAACGAGCCCGTCGCGGTGGGCGCGCGGTTCTCGCCGCCCGGGTTGCTGGCGCCGAATTTGCAGCACCCACGACATGATTCGACGCGTCCTCATCCCCCTGGACGGCTCGGAGATGGCCGAGTCGATGGTGTTTCGTCTGGGCTTCCTGCTGCGTCAGACCGACGCGCGCGTGACGCTCTTGTCGGTCGTGGACGCCAAGCAGAAGGGCTGGCTCACGCACGCCGCGGTGACCGCCTCCGACCTGGAGGGAGAGCTGGTCGAGGGGGCTCGCGCTTACATCGAAGCCATGGCCGACAAGCTGCGAGCGACCGGTCTCGAGGTGCACGCGAAGGTAGAGGTGGGCGGCGCAGCGGAGATCATCCTCGCGGTGGCGGAAGAGGAGCAGAGCTCGGTCATCTGCATGTCGACGCACGGGCGCACCGGGCTGTCGCGCTGGGTGTATGGGAGCGTGACCGAGAAGGTGGTCCGCGCGAGCGTGCGCCCGGTGCTGGTGGTGCCGTCCTTCTCGCGCACCGAGCCCGAAGGCGGCGTCGATCGCCGGGTGTGGAACTTCACCTCCGTGGTCGTGCCGCTGGACGGCAGCCGCCAGGCCCTGCAGATCATCCCGCACGTCGCCGAGGGGGTGCGCCTCTTCGGCTCGAGGGTCACCCTCCTCTTGGTGCTCGAGGACCACGCCGATCCGAACCTGTTGGAGCTCGCCGAGAAACACCTCGAGGGCGCGGTCGCGCTGTTCGAGAAGGCGGGGGTGATCGCACACACCGAGCTTCGGCGCGGCGATCCCGCCGTCGAGGTGCTCGACTACACCCCGCGCTACGACCACGACATGATCGCGATGACCACCCACGGTCGCTCGGGGGTGTCGCGCTGGATGCTCGGCAGCGTGGCCGAGAAGGTGCTGCGGAGGGCCACGGTGCCGGTGCTCGTGGTGCGCACCACCGAGGACACGGTGTCGCCGACGCGGCCCGCCGACGCGTGAGCGCCGCCGCTTGAGCGGTGTGCGCGCTCATGTCCCCCACCGCAGACCCGTGCGTGCACCGATAGCGCATCTGCGCTACGCCTTGCCTCATGCTCTGCTCACGCTGGCTCTCACGAAGTGCCCTGGTAGCAACGACGTTGCTCGCGCTGGCCTGCGGCAAGCCCGATCCGGGGCCCATGGCGCAGGATCCCGCGACGCAGACCCCCTCCTCGGAGGCGGCCGGCGGCGTGCGCACGACCCCCTCGGGCGCGGCCGACAAGGGCGGGAGCGCGCGCGCGGTGGTGGGCAAGGCAGCGCCCGATTTCGAGCTCACGGGCCTCGATGGGGCCAAGGCCAAGCTCAGCGATCACAAGGGCAAGATCGTGGTGCTCGAGTGGTTCAACCCCGACTGCCCCTACGTGCGCAACGCCCACGAGCGCGGCAGCTTGAAGGGCCTGGCCAAGAAGCTGCGAGACGCTCACGACGGGGAGCTCGTGTGGCTGGCGGTGAACTCCAACGCCGAGGGCAAGCAGGGTCACGGCGACGACACCAACCGCGCCGGCAAAGAGAAGTTCGGCATCGACTACCCCATCCTCTACGACCCGGACGGGGCCGTGGGTCACGCCTACGGGGCGACGAACACCCCGCACATGTACGTGATCGACAAAGAGGGCACGCTCATCTACGCGGGCGCGCTCGACAACACCAAGAGCGGCGACCCGGAAGACGCCGCTCCCGAGCTGGTCAACTACGTGACGAACGCGCTCGACGACTTGAAGGCGGCGCGGCCGGTGCGTCAGGCCCAGACCGAGGCCTGGGGCTGCACCGTGAAATACGCCAAGCGCTGACCGGTCGCGGAGTCGCGGTCGGGTCGCGCGGGCCCCGTGGCGCGCGTCACCCTGTGCCGTGAGGCCCAACCCGTCGGCCGGCTCGCGAAGCCGGATGGCGGCCTGCATCTTGCAATCCCTCGTCGCTGGCGCGCTTGCGATGCGGCCTTGCGTGCTTAGGTTACCGTTGTTGCACGGCGCTCCGTCCCTGTGTGAGGAGCGGTCGAGCAGGTATCAAAACGGGGGCGCACGGTCACTGGCGTGCGTCGTCGCTCACTCGAGGTGTGTGATGTCGATGGAGAAGATGACCACCAAGGCGCAAGAGGCGGTGCGGACCGCCGTGTCCACCGCGATGCGACGCGGCCACCCGGAGGTGCATCCGGAGCACTTGTGTCTCGCCGTGCTCGAGCAAGAGGGTGGTGTGGCGCGGCCGCTCATCCAGAAGGCCGGCGGCGACTTCGAGGCGATCCGCGGGGCGCTCGCGCGCCGGCTCGACGCGTTTCCGCAGGTGTCGGGGGGCGCCGAGCCACGCATCTCGAGCCGCACGCTCAACCTGATTCAAGGCGCGGAGGACGAGGCGAAGGCGATGAAGGACGACTTCGTCTCCACCGAGCACTTGCTCATCGCCGGCGCGAAGAAAGACGGAGAGATCCAGGGGGCGCTCGAGAAGGGTGGGCTCAACCTCCAGAGCCTCCTTCAGGCGCTCGCCGCGGTGCGGGGTCAGCAGCGCATCACCGATCGCGATCCCGAGGGGAAGTTCCAGGCGCTGGAGAAGTATTGCATCGATCTCACCGGAGCCGCGCGCGCCGGCAAGATCGATCCGGTCATCGGCCGCGACGAAGAGATCCGTCGCGTGATGCAGGTGCTGTCGCGCCGCACGAAGAACAACCCGGTGCTCATCGGAGAGCCCGGCGTGGGCAAGACGGCGATCGTGGAGGGCATCGCGCAACGCATCGTGAACGGCGATGTGCCCGAGCCGCTGAAGAACAAGCAGCTGTTGGCGCTCGACTTGGCGTCGATGGTGGCTGGCGCCAAGTATCGCGGCGAGTTCGAAGATCGCCTCAAGGCGGTGCTCAAGGAGGTTCAGGGCTCGGACGGCACCATCGTGTTGTTCATCGACGAGCTCCACACGCTCGTGGGGGCCGGCGCCGCCGAGGGCGCCATGGACGCGGCCAACATGCTCAAGCCCGCGCTCGCGCGGGGCGAGCTGCGCTGCATCGGGGCCACCACCCTCGATGAGTACAAGAAGATCGAGAAGGACAAGGCCCTCGAGCGCCGCTTCCAGCAGGTGAAGGTGAGCCAGCCGACGGTGGAAGACACCATCGCCATCCTGCGCGGGCTCAAGGATCGCTACGAAGTCCATCACGGCATCCGCATTCAGGACGCCGCGCTGGTGGCGGCGGCGACCCTGTCGAACCGCTACATCACCGAGCGCTTCTTGCCCGACAAGGCGATCGATCTCGTCGACGAGGCGGCCTCCAAGATCCGCCTCGAGATCGACAGCCTCCCCGTGCCGATCGATCGCCTGGAGCGGAAGCTCTTGCAGCTCCAGATGGAGGAGCAGGCGCTCAAGCGGGAGAAGGACAAGCCGTCGAAGGAGCGCCTCGGCGAGGTGAAGCGCGAGATCGCGGAGCTGAGCGGCGAGCGCGATCGCATGCGCGCGCAGTGGCTCCACGAGAAGGAGCTCATCACCGAGGTGCGCGCGATGAAGGAGGCCATCGAGCAGCTGCGCATCGACGAAGAGCAAGCGCAGCGACGCGGCGACCTCGAGACGGCGTCGATGATCCACTACGGGAAGATCCCCGAGGCGGACAAGAAGCTGGCGCTGGTGCACCAGAAGCTCGAGGAGCTCCTCGGCGGGAGCGAGAGCTTCCTCAAGGAGGAGGTCACCGACGAGGACGTGGCCATGGTCGTGTCCAAGTGGACGGGGATCCCGGTGGCCAAGATGCTCGAAGGCGAGATGCAGAAGCTCCTGCGCCTCGAGGACGAGCTCCACCAGCGCGTGGTGGGCCAACACGCCGCGGTGCGCGCGGTGGCCGACGCGGTGCGGCGCTCGCGCTCGGGCCTGGGCGATCCGAACCGACCCATCGGCTCGTTCCTCTTCCTGGGGCCCACTGGCGTGGGCAAGACGGAGCTCGCGAAGGCGCTCGCCGAGCGCTTGTTCGACGACGAGCGCAACATGGTGCGGCTCGACATGAGCGAGTACGGCGAACGCCACACCGTCTCACGCCTGGTGGGCGCGCCTCCGGGGTACGTGGGCTACGAAGAGGGTGGGCAGCTCACCGAGCCGGTGCGGCGTAGGCCGTACACCGTGGTGCTGTTCGACGAGATCGAGAAGGCCCACGACGACGTGTGGAACGTGCTGCTTCAGGTGCTCGACGATGGGCGCTTGACCGATGGGCAGGGCAACGTCGTCGACTTCAAGAACACGGTGATCATCCTCACCTCCAACCTCGGCACGACGGCCGCGGGGGAGATCGAGCAACGCACCGATCTCGACACGGAAGCGAAGCGTGCGCTGATCGAGCACACGGTGCTCGAGCAGGTGAAGAAGCGCATGCGTCCCGAGTTTCTCAATCGTCTCGATGAGCAGGTAGTGTTTCATCGCCTGGAGCGCGAGCACATGCACGGGATCGTCGACATCCAGCTCTCCCGCTTCCTCGCGCGCCTCGCCGAGCGAAACCTCGCGGCCACGGTCACCCCCGAGGCCAAGGACCTGCTCGTCGAAGCCGGCTGGGATCCACAATACGGGGCGCGTCCGCTCAAGCGGGCGATCACGAGCCTCGTCTCCAACGAGCTCGCCAAGCGCCTGTTGGCGGGCGAGTTCCTCCCCGGTGAGAGCATCGTCATCGACGCCCAAGATCGGGAAATCGTGTTCCGTCGCGCGAGCTGACGGTGCCCCCGCGCCGCCCGTCTCCTTCGATGGGAGGAGACGGGAACGGTGCGACGGGCGTGGTGCAGGGAAGAAAGGCGGAGGGGACACCGTAAGGTCGAGGGTCTTACTTTGTTCTCGCCCACACACGGAGCTCCCCATGCCTACCCGCCTCTTCTTCACCCTGCTCTTCGCTCTCGCTGCTGCCGCGATCGCCTGTGAGCCCGAACGGCGTCGGTCCTCCGACGATGACGACGACGACTCGAGCGGCAGCTTCACGGTGGGCGCGACCAATGGCTCGGGTGGCGGCGCCGTCGCGGGGCCGGGGGGGGTCGGCGGCGCGAGCGGGGTCGGAGGCGCCGGTCCGGCTGGGCCGACCACCACCACCGCGGCCACCACCACCACCGGACCCAGCGACGGGATCTGCAACAGCGGGCTCACGACCGGTTCGGCGAACTACGACGGGTGCCTCACTGATTCGTGCTGCACCTCGTTCAACGCGTGTGTGGCCAACGCCACGTGCAGCGCGTGCCTCACCGACTCCACCGGTTGCGAGGGCAACAGCCTCTTCAACGCGTTCACCACCTGCTCGGAGAACGCGTGTCCCACCGACATCTGCGACACGGGGATTGGCTTCACGCTCGGGAGCGAGCCGCACATCGCCTGCAACGCCTGCGCGGATCAGTTCTGCTGCGGGCACCTCACCACCTGCGTTCAGGGCGGCTCCGACGACGAGGTGAACCAGTGCCTCGTCTGCTTGGCGGATCCCGACGGCCTCGCGTGCGAGGAGGTGACGCCAGGGGTGCGCGACGCGGCCATCGATTTCAACGCGTGCGTCGACACGCAGTGCAGCACCCAGTGCAGCTGACCGAGGCGTGGCTGGCTCCGCGATGCTGATCGCTCGGAGCGCGCTCTCGGTCAGCCGGTGATCGCTCGGAGCGCGCTCTCGGTCAGCCGGTGATCGCTCGGAGCGCGCTCTCG
>CAYOAL010000022.1:0-22895 GCA_964401935.1 uncultured Polyangiaceae bacterium | reverse complement strand
GTCAGCCGGAGAGCTCTTCGACGGTGGCGCGCGATGGGCGCTCGCCGGGCGTGTGGTTGTTGAGGATCGTGCGGCGCAAAAGATCGAGGGCGGCGTGGGCCGCCTTCTTCTGCACTTGCTTGCGGTTACCGGTGAACACGGCGTGCTCGCAGACGGTGCCGTTCTGCGTGGCGACGGCCCAGTGACAGAGACCGATCGGCTTGTCGGCGGTGGCGCCGGTGGGCCCTGCGATGCCCGTGACGCTCAGCGCCACGTCGCACTTGAAGACGCGGCGGGCGCCCTCGGCCATCTCCGCGGCCACCTCGGCGCTCACCGCCCCGTGGCCCCGGAGGGTGTCCTCGGAGACGCCGAGCACGTCCGACTTGGCCGCGTTGGCGTAGGTGATGGCGCCGCCGACGAAGAAGTCGCTCGCGGGCTGGCTCGTGAGCTGGGTGGCGATGAGGCCTCCGGTGCACGACTCGGCCACCGCCAGGCGCCAGCCTCGGCTGCGCACGCTCTTGCCGGCGAGCTGCGGCAACGACTGATCGCCCTCGCCGTAGACGCAGTCGCCGAGCAAGCCGCGGGCCTCGTCGGCAGCGGCGGTGGCGCGCGCGCGCGCGTCGGCCGGATCTTCGGCCCGCGCCTCCACCCGCACGTCCACCTCCGAGCGGCGGGCGCGGTAGCGAAAGGTGACGCCGGGGTGACGGTCCTCGATGCCCTCGAGGGCCTGCGCGATCCAGGTCTCGCCCTGGCCCACCGTACGCAGCAACACGAAGAAGGTGCTCTGGTTGGCGGCGCCTCGGATGCGCGGCACCACGTGAGCGTTGAACATGGCGCGCATCTCACGAGGCACACCGGGGAGGAAGAAACACGTGGCGTGCTCGCGGCGGAGGAGGAAGCCGGGGGCGGTGCCTTCGCCGTTGGGGAGGACCTCGCTGCCGGACGGCACCAAGGCCTGCTTGTGGTGACCGGGGCGGAGCGTGTCGCCGCGCCCCTCCACGCGCCGCCGGATCGCGGCGAGGGCGTCGTCGTTGGTGACCAGCTCGACGCCCCAGGTGCTCGCGGCGGCGGCCGCGGTCAGGTCGTCGGTGGTGGGGCCGAGGCCGCCGGTCGCGATCACGAAGCGATGCTTCGCGGCGAGCCTCGTGATGGATTCGGCCAAGGCAGCGGCGTCGTCGCTCACGGTCTCGATCGCCTCGACCACGAGGCCGAGCTCGGTGAGCTGGCTCGCCAGCCACTGACTGTTCGTGTTGGCAATGTCGCCACGGAGCAGCTCATTGCCGATGGACAGCAGCGCAACGCTCATGAATGGGACCGCGGACCCTAACGGACAGCGCCCACCCGAGGCAAGCCTCTCGGTTACGAGGGGTTGTCTTTTGCCGACACGGTGAGGGCGATGATCCGCCACTCGCCGTCGATCTTCTCCAGACTCACCGAGATCTTGCGCGTGTCGCGGTGCAGCGAGCCTTCATGACGCGTCGCGTCGAGGTGGGCGTCGCCCACCGCGATGCCTCCCATCGCGCCCTCATCGAGGGTGATCACCAGCCCGCTCAGATCGACGGTGGCGGTGCGCCACAGCTGGGGCGCCTTGGTGGCGAGCCCGATGAGCTCGTCTCTCCCCGCCGAGACGTTGCTCAGCTCGGGGATGTCGAAGGACACCTCCTTGATGAAGATGGCCGAGAGCTCGTTCTTCATCCGCGCCCCGCGGACCACCACGTTGGTGTCGTCCTCGGTGACGCGCACCGCCGCCTCGAGGCGCTCGAGGAGGCCGCGAATCTTGTCCTCGTCGCTCTCGGAGAAGAAGAGGGCGTAGACGGCGATGGCGATGCCGAGCGCGATCCCGAGGTGAGGCAGGTAACGTTTCATCGCGCGCGCACCCCGAAGGTGAGCTCTCCGATGCCATCGATCGACATGAGCACTCGGTCTCCAGGCACGAGGGGACCCACTCCCTCCGGCGTGCCCGTCGCCACCACGTCGCCTGGCTCGAGCGTCATCACGTGGCTGATGTAGCTCACGAGGGCGGCTGGGGAGAACACCATGTGGCCGGTGGTGCCACGCTGGCGCAGCTCGCCGTTCACGGTGCAGCGAATCGCGAGGTCGCCCACGTCGAGCCCGGTCACCACGAGCGGACCGACGGGGCAGAAGGTGTCGAACCCCTTGCCGCGCGTCCAGGTCTTGTCGCTCTGCTGGAGATCACGGGCGGTGATGTCGCCCACCACGGTGAAGCCGAACACGTGGCCGAGCGCGTCGCGCTCGTCGACCGCAGACGCGCGCCTCCCGATGACGAGGCCGAGCTCCACCTCGTGCTCCACGCGTCGCGACACCGGCGGGATGACGACGTCGTCGCCTGGGCCGATCACCGCCGAGGGGGGCTTGAGGAAGAGGAGGGGCTCGGAGGGCACGGCGTTCCCGAGCTCGGCCGCGTGCGCGCGATAGTTGCGACCGATGCACACGATCTTGGTCGGAGCGACGGGGGCGAGCAGCTCGGCGTCTTCGGCCGCGACGCGCTCTCCGGTGCGCCGGCAGTCCTCGCGGTGAGGAGGGCCATCGAGCAACCAGAACGAGTCGTCCTCGCGCGCCGCGAACCACTCGCGTCCGTCGACGCGCAGGCGGGCGAAGCGGCGGGTCATGCCCGTGCCCGCGCGCGATCGCGCCTGCGCTTCTGCTTGGTCTTCTTCTTGGAGGCCGATGGCTGCTCCGGGCGCCCTGACGCCTCCATCGCTGCCTCGAGGCGGGCCATGATGCGCGCGAGCGCGTCGAGGAGCTGGGCGCGGAGGCCCTCGTAGGTGCGGGGACCGACCTCTCCTTTGGATCGCAGCTTCTCGAGCAGGGCGAGCTCGTCGAGGAGCGCCGCCTGGGCTTGCTCGAGATCTTCGATGAGGTCGGGCGCGGGCCCCTGCTGCTCGCGCCGTCGGAAGAGCTGGACGGCGCCGATGCTCAACGCGAGCGCGGTGAGGAGCACGGCGAGGGTGCGCTTGAGGCCGGGGGTGGGGATGCCGTCGATCTCGATCTCGAGCTGACCGGGCGCGGTCTGGCCCATGACGGCCTGCAGATCCGTCATCGTCTGCGGCACCTTCGAGGTCTGCTGCACCTTCGCGCCGTCGTTCCAGCGGCTCTCCTCGGCGGGCGGGAAGCCAGCCACCTTCAAGGTCATCTCGTCGTTCGCCTTCAGCACGACGTGGGTGATGGCCATGCGCGGCGGGAGCGGCACCTTCATGTCGAGGTCGGCGCCGCCCCCGAGCGGGAGCTGATAGCGGTAGGTGAGATCGGTCTGGCCGGGGGGGAACGTCCCGGTCAGCACCATGTGACCCTCGACGTCTTTCATCGCCACGTCGCCCGACGACTCTTGAGCGTCGAAGCCTTCGTAGTCTTTGGGGAATGGGATGCGGATGTCGGTGGCGACATACGCGGAGGTGCCGCGGTTGAAGGCGCGCAGCAGGTGGTTGATGGCCACGTTGTCTTGCTTGATGTCGAGCAAGAGGATGAGCTCGAGCAGCATCTCGCTCTCGGCGAGGCTCGTCACGATGTCGTAGCGGTGCTGGATGACGCGGATGCCGAACTGATCGGTGAGCCCGAACGGCTGGGTGCCGAAGGTGGCGGGGCCGTTCTGGGTGGTGAGCCGGTACGAGATGCCCATCCCGTGCTTGAGCTGCTCGAAGCGGTAGCGCCCGCTCGCGTCGGTGGTGGCGGGGAGGGTCTCCCGCGAGTCGCCCTTGGTCACCGAGCTGAACAGCACGTTCAACACGATCGGCGCGTTCGGCACCGGCTGATCGTTGCCGTCGAGGATGATCACCTCCACCGTCCCGGGGGGCAGCTTGTCGTCGGGCATCACCCGATCCGGGATGCGACGCGAGCCCTCCGCGGGCGGGTGCCCGGGCGGGGTGCCCCCGTTGGTGGGAGGGTGGCCCGGGGGCATGGCGTCGGTGGGAGGGTGGCCCGGGGGCATGGCGTCGGTGGGAGGGTGGCCCGGGGGCAAGGCGGCGCTGGTCGAGGTGGCGGGGGCTGCGCTCTTGGCAGCGGAGGGTGGGGGCGCGGCCGAGCCCGCGGCCGACGCGGCAGGTGCGGGCCGGGCCGAGGGCTGCGCGGTCTGCGCCACCGCCCACGAGCTGCCGATGAGCAGGGCGAGCACGAGCCCAGCCACGAGGGAGAGCGTCGCGCGCCTCATGCGTCTACCTCGCGGTCGCCGCCGAGGGGCGCCGCACACCTCTTGCAGAACGTGGCGTCGCGCTCGTTGCCGGTGCCGCACGCGCCGCACGCGACGCGCTCGTCTTCTTCGCCCTCGCCCTCGCCCTCGCCCTCGTCGTCGTCCTCGTCGTCGTCCTCGTCGTCCTCGTCGTCCTCGTCGTCCTCGTCCTCGTCCTCGTCCTCGTCCTCGTCCTCGTCGTCGTCCTCGTCCTCGTCGTCGTCCTCGTCGTCGTCCTCGTCCTCGTCCTCGTCGTCGTCCTCTTCTTCTTCTTCGTCGCGCTCGCCTTCGTCGTCGCGCTCGCCTTCGTCGTCGCGCTCGTCGTCGTCGTCGCGCTCGCCGTCGTCGTCGCGCTCGCTGGCGCGCGCGGGGTCTTCTTCCTCGTCGCGCTCATCGGGCTCGTCGTCGCGTGCCCGCTCGGGCGCCGGCGACGCCTCCGGCATGGGGGCGAGCTCGATGCCTCGCTGCGCCAGGTGCTCGGCCGCGAGCTTCTCGGCCCGGGCCCGAGCCGGGGCCGCGCGTTCGTCGAGCACGCGCAGCAGGCGCTTGGCCTCGGTCCGGTACTTCGCGATGAGCACCCGGTAGTCTTCGTCGGAGATCTTGCCGACGCGATGCTCGAACTCGATGTCTTTGATGGCGCGAAGCACGGCCCGCTTCTGCTCCTCCTCGGCGCTCGGGGAGCCGATGGCGAACGCGTCTTCGGCCTCGAGGGGGACCTCGCCGAAGAGGCTGCGAATGCTCCCCCACATGCTGGCGATGGCGACGATGAAGGCGCCCGCCGCCAACACGAGCACGCCGAAGCCCGGGCCCAGCGTCAAACCGGCGCCGATCGTGCCCAAGATGACGCCGACTGGAAACCAGCGCCACAACAGGCCGACGATGCGTTCTTCGACGGACGCTTCCAACGGGTCCGTGGCTTTGGCCTTGGTCACTCGAGATCCCTGAGCTCGCGGTCGAGCTTGTCGTCGTACTCGGCCTCGTCGGCGAGATCCAGGCTCTCGTCGCCGTCCGTCGGGCGACCCTTGCGCCCCTTGCCCGCGCCGCGGCGCTTGCCCTTGCCGCCAGGCTCGGGGGCGTCGGCGGGGCCAGCGCTCCGCCACTTCCTGCTGAGGTGCCAGATGAGACCGAAGCCACCGAGGGCGAGCACGGACGGCACCACCCACATCGCCGCCTCCTTGCCCGAGCTGGCCTGCACGATCACGCAGTCGTCGCCGTGTTGCGCGGCGTACTTCTTTCGGATGTCGTCCGCGGTGGCGCCGTTGGCGAGCTCTTCCTTGATCTGCTCGCGTGCGTTGTGGGCCCAGCCGCAGGTGCAGGTCTCCAGGGCCTCCTTCGGACAGCTCCCACAGTTGCAGAGGAGCTGTCGGAACAGCGCGCGCTCCGCGTCGGTCTGCTCGACGATGCCGACGCGCTCCATGTCTTGCTGTTGGGCCCTGGCCTGCGAGGGCGCGAGCGCGAGCAGCACCGACAGCATCACCATGGTGGTCGCCGAGCCGAGGGCTCGCACGTAGCTGAACGCGCCGGCTTCCTGGAACGTCACCTCGGGCCACATCGCCACCAGACAGCCGACGATGAGGATGAGCACCCCGAACCAGACGAAGTTGACCAGCGGGTTGATGTAGAGGCGGAAGCTCGCCCGCTTGGTGGAGGCGTTGACGGTGCCGATGCTCACGTAGAGATCGTTGCGCACCGTGTGATAGGCCGCGATCTCGGACGACATCTGTTGGCCAGCGTCTTTGTAGATGTACTGGGCCGGCGACAGGCGCCCCACCGGCTGGCCGTGGCGCTCCACGTCGACGTCGGCGAACACCATGCGCTTCTCGTGATCGACCTCCATGCGAGGGCCGCGATAGATGAGCTTGTACTCGCCGATCTCGGTGGTCTGGTCGGGCTCCATGGTGAGCTCCTTTTTCGTCTCCCACGACTTGCCGGCGAAGCCGAGGAACATCACCGCGATGCCCACGTGAACGATGTAGCCACCGTAACGGCGCCGCGACTTCGACACGAGGCGACCGAGCGCGACCCACACGGTCTCTTGCTCCTTGCCGCGGCGGCGCGCGCTCACGCCGCGCTGGAACTCCTGAACGACGACGGTGATGTTGTAGGCGACGAGGGCCACCGTGACGAGCGGCAGCTTGCCTTGGAGCCAGGTGAGCGCGTCGCCCCACAGGCCCCCGTAGATGGCGTCGGCCTGCACGAAGGGCGGGAAGCCGATGCTCGGGCCGACCGCGATGTGCAGCACGATCGCGGCCGCCATGACGCCGAGGGGCCAGCGGAAGCTCTTGTAGAGGAGCTCTTTGGAGGTCTTGCGCCAGCCGAGCAGCGGGGCGGTGCCCATCAGGAAGATGAGCAAGAGCGCGAAGGGGGGGATGATGAGGTTGTAGTAGGGGGGGCTGACGGTGGCCTCTTGATCCCAGAGCCACTCGCTGATGCGCGGCCATACCGTGGCGCCCGCGATGAAGAACATCAAGATCACGAGGATCCAGTTGTTGAGGAGGAAGGTGAGCTCTCGGCTCAACAAGCTCTCCACCTGGCCTCGGGAGCGGAGGTGTCCCTGGACGGCGCGGTAGCCGATGAGCCCGCCGCAGACCGCGATGATGAACACCATGAAGTAGACGAAGTAGATGCCGATGCCCGACTGCGCGAACGAGTGCACGCTCGCGATGAGGCCGGAGCGGGTGAGGAACGTGCCGAAGTAGGTGAGGAAGAACGTCAAGCAGATGAGCACGATGTTCCACAGCTTGAGCATGCCGCGCCGCTCCTGGATCATCACCGAGTGCACGTAGGCGCTCGCGGTGAGCCAGGGGAGGAAGGCCGCGTTCTCCACCGGATCCCACGCCCAGTAGCCGCCCCAGCCGAGCTCCTCGTAGGCCCACGCCATGCCGAGGGCGTTGCCGATGCCGAGGAACAGCCAGGAGAAGAGCATCCACTTGCGGGTGGCGATGATCCACTCGTTGTCGAGCCGTCCGGTCACCAGCGCCGCGATCGCGAACGCGAAGGGCACCGCGCAGCTGGTGAAGCCGATGTAGAGGCTCGGCGGGTGGATGATCATGTAGAAGTTGCGGAGCTGAAAATTCAGCCCCTGACCGTCCGCGGGCGCCCCCGACACCAGCGTGCGGAACGGGTTCGCGGCGAAGAGCATCAGGATCGCCACGAACATGAGCACGGTCATCAGGGTGGCGATGATGTAGGGCTGAAGCTCACGATAGCGCCCCTTCAACCACCAGATGCAGGAGGCCGAGAACACGGCAGTGAGGAACAGCCACCACAAAAGCGATCCATCCTGACCGCCCCACAGGGCGGCCACGAGCCACGGGACGCTCATCGTGCGATCGCTGTATCGCGCGACGTAATCCAAGCGAAAATCGTGACTTACGAACGCGTAGGCGAGCACCAGCACGCCCAGACCGACGAGGGCGACGGTGCCGTAGGCCCCCTTGCGGGCGGCCTGAAGAAAGCGCGGGCGTCCAGCTCCGGCGGCCAACGCGACGGCGAACGTGTACCCGGCGCAAACCAGGATGGCGCACAGCACGGCTGTGCCGAACTCAGGAAGACTCTCCCACATGCATCCTCGCCCGGGAGCTTAGCCAAACGCACGCGCCCCGTCTCAGGGTCATCGTTTGGCACCGCCGAATTGTTCCCGCAACTCGGTCGAGTCACTGGCAGCGGCCGACGCCGTCGAGCTCGACGCAGGCGAGGCCGTGGTAGGCGCACGAGATGCTCGTGGTGACCCCACTCGTGGCGTCGGCTCCGACGACGCGGCAGCTCGCGAGCACGTCGGCGTCTCTGCAGCTCGGCGCGGTGTCGCGGGAGCACGGCGTGGCGTCGTCGTCGGGGCAGAAGGCTTCGTTGCCCTCGACGCGGCACGTCGCGCCCGCGGCGCACGCCTGACGATAGGCCGAGCGCGCGGCCTCGGGCCCCGGGCGATCGCAGGAGAGCGCGATGTTGCCCTCCTCGCAAGCGTCGCGCTCGCACTCGTCGGGCTCGCAGCTCACGCCGAGCAACGTGGTGACGGCCAGGAAACAGAGCACGAGCGAGCGCGCATTCCGCAGAAGGAAGGTGCCCATGCCTCGGCCCGCCGACGTGCCCACGCTCCGCACCCTACCATGAGCCGCCACGGAGGCGGCGCCCGGGGCGGACGAGCCCGACGAACCCGAGCGGCGGCCTTGGCGCGCGCCTACCCGCCGGCTGGTTCCGTGAGCCACGTGGTCGCTGCCGCCGTGACCACCGCGACGAAGATCGCCGGCGCCGGCGGCTCGTCGAGCTCGAACGCGAGCTCCACACCGTCGGGCAGACAGGCCACCGCGTCCAGGCGTGCACCGAGCTGCGCGGCCGTGGCGTCGCCCCACGCGCGCAACGCGCGCTCGCGCTCGGATCGGTGCGCGCGCTTCGCCGCCGGCTCGAGCCAACGCCCCATCCACCGGAGGACGCGCCGGAGGGCCCGCGGCGCGGAGGGCGGCTCGTGGCCCTCAACGCAGTAGAGGACGAGCCTCCGGCGCGGCGAGCTCGGCGCACCGGTGAGCTCGACGATCACGCGACCACGACCGGCGGCCACGCTCAGCAGATCGCCCTCGTGCTCGACGGACGCCGCGGCGCGCTCCATCGCCGGTTGGCGATAGGCGCCGGCGCCGGTGCGCGTCGGTTGACCGGCTCCGCGGCACAGCGCCTGGAAGAGGCGGCGCCGCTCGCGATCGAGGGCGTCGTCGGCAGCGTCCGCGTGGAGCGGCCACAAGAGCACCGTGCCGTCCTTGAGCCCCGTGGCGAGGCGGCCGTCGGGGAGCACCACGATGCTCCGCACGTCGTCCGGATCCGGCTCGATGCGCTGGATGCGTCGCTTCCGCCGCACGTTCCACACGCTCACGCCACCGAAGTCGAGGTGGACGAGCAGCTCGGCGTTGGGGGCCCAGGCGAGGCCGAACACCGCTGCCCCCCCTTCGGGATCGAGGATCCCCAGCGAGTCGCCGCTCTGCGCGTCCCACAGGTGGATGAGGGCGTCGCCGTCGCCGGCCGCGAGCATTCGCCCGTCGGGAGAATACGCCACGCAGCGAACGTCCGCGCCCACCCGATAGCGATGCAGCGCGCGCATCGCCGGCAGCTCCCAGACGCGCACCAGGCCGTCTTCGCCGCCCGTCGCGAGGCGCGCGCCGTCAGGCGAGAACGCCACGCTGCGAGTCATCGCCTCCGGCGTGTCGTGCCACACGATGTCGCCCGAGGGGGGCTCGACGAGGCCGATGCGTTCGGGGGCGCCGATGGCGAGCAGGCCGCCCTGTGGCGCGAACGCGACCGCCCGCACGATACCCGGCGTGACGTACTTTGCGAGCCGGCTCCCGCTCTCGACGTCGTCGACGGTCACCAAGCGCCCTCCGGACGCCACCCAGGCTCCATCCGGCGAGAGCGCCACCGCTGCCCGCGTGAGCCACTCGCGCGCGAATCGCTGCGAGCCCCGGGTGCTCACGTCCCACACCTCGACCGCGCCGTCCGCCGACGCGACGGCGAGGTGCTGCGCGTCGGCGGCCATGGCTTCGATGTCGTCACCGGGTCGCAGATCGCTGTCGAGCGACGACAGGCTGCCGTCGTCGGCGAGCTCCACGCGCGCGAGCCGCTGCCTCATCGCCACACACAGCTGCCGCTGAGCGGCGTCGAGCACGACGCAGGACGCGTCGTGACCGGGCAGCTTCGCGCTCGCCACGCGCTCGCCCCCGCGCCACGCCGCGAGGTGTCCGTCGCTGTCCACGGCGTAGACGGTGTCCCCGCTGGCGTCGATCGCCAACGCGGCTCGCAGGCTCACGTCGGCACGCCAGAGCGTCCGCCCGTCCGCTCCCGCGAGCTCGAGCCCGTAGACGCCGTGGTTGTACGCGACGTGCCCGGTCGCGCTCACGGCGAAGGCCTGGGCCTTGCGGCTCGGGTCGCGAACCACCGCGGCGACGTCGCCGCCGAGGGCGCCCACGCTCCAGACCTTGCCGTCCGCGTCGAGCGCGCGGAGCCGGTCGTCGGACGACCACGCCAAGCACCTCACCGCGGTGCGCGAGACCCGGATGTCGCGCGCGATCTTCCCGCTCGCCAGCGCCCAGACGGCGATGTGTCCGTCGCGATGCCCGGCGGCGAGCCGGTCTCCGGAGGGCGAGAAGGCCATGCAGTCGCAGAAGCCCTTGCGATGCTCGATCGTGCGCGTCGTGCCGCGCTCGGGGTCGAACAGCACCGTGGACAGATACGTGAGCGCGACCAGGATGCCGTCGGGTGATCGCGCGAGCGCGCTCGCTCCATCGTCGAGCTCGTGCACGAGCGCGCGGCTCTGTGCGTCCCACACCCTCACACGTTCGCTGCACGCCGACACCAGCCGCCCAACCGTCGCCACCACGCCGCGGATGGCGTCCGGGTGCCGCAGCGTCTCGCTCCCGAGCCGCGCGAGCGCTCCCGCTGGAAGCTCCCCGAACCGCGTCCCGTCGAAAGCACCTGCCGCCAAGGCTTCGACGATGAGGGCGCCGCCGCCGCGCGGCAACCGCGCCGTCGCGCCCACGCGCTGGCCCGGCGCTCGACGCCGCCTCCCCCCGCGCGCGAGCGGCTCGCCCGCGGAGGCGCGCGGGGTGATGGACGCGGAGCGTATGGAGGAAGCGACTTGACGAGGAGCGCGCGCTTCGGCGAGGCTCGTGGGCGAATGGGGCGGATCGCGTGGCTCGTCGTCGTGGCCGGATGCTCGCAGGCCGCAGCGCCAACCACGTCGCCGACCGATCCCGATGGTCTCCCCCCGCGCGCCCCGGGTTCGGCGCCGAGCCTCACCGCGGCCAACCTCTGCGAGCAGGTGGTGGGCGCAGCGGTGCGCCACCTCGAGGCGCGCTGCTCGGCCGACGAGCGGCAGACCGCGGCCTACGCCCATCTCCACGCCCTGGCCTCGCAGAGGGTGCGGGACTGCAGCGAGACCCTCGGGGCGGCAGCGGCGGCAGGCCGCGTAGAGCTCACGGGCGACCCCGCTGCGTGCCGCGATTGGCTCGCGTCGCGCTCCTGGAAGGAGACGCTCGCGTCGCGGAACATCACACGCTTCCCCGCGTGTCGTGGCCTGGTCGTCCCGCTTCAGCAGGCTGGCGACGCGTGCCACGCCGATGTCGAGTGCGCCACCGGCACCCGCTGCGTGAACGGCCGCTGTGCCACGCCGCTCGAGACGTGCGGCGGCTGTGAGCTGGCGCAACAGGTCGTGGGCGTCTTCGGCGCTCGCGGCCCATGCGGGGCCGGCGCGTTGTGCGGAGAGCGCGCGAAGTCCAAAGGCGATCGCGACCGCACGCCGTGGGCTGGTCTCGATCGCGCGCTCGGCACCCCCCCTCCCCAGCCCCCGGCTCCCCCGCCGCCGTTCATCTCGCCGTCCCCGTCCTCGCGACGGGCCGCCGACCTTGGCCTCGAGGGGATCGGTGAGGGCGGCGGCGGCCCGCCCTGCGCGGGCATCGGCGACGGCTCGCTTGGAGCCGTTGGCTCGGCGCACAAGTGCCCCACCGGCGCCGGCATCGGCGTCCCCCACGCGGCGCCATCTTTCGTCTGCCTGCCGGCGGGAAAGGTCAACACGGCCTGTAGCCTCGACTCCGGCTGCGACGGCGACCTCGTGTGCAGCGGCGGCTCGTGTGTCCCTCATCGACGACTCGAGGTGGGAGCGTGTTGTTACGCCGGCACCGGCGACTGTCGCGCGGGGGCCGTCTGCCGCGAACAGCAATGCCGCGCCCTCGGCAAGACCGGCGAGCCATGCACCACGGCCGGCGACTGTGAAGGCGCCTGCGGCCCCGACGGCCGCTGCATGGCGCTCTGCGGCGCGGGCTGACGGGCACACGCCGGCCGAGCCGTCGGCGGGCCATGGGTGCCTCCGCGTGGCGCTGGCCTCGACAGCCCTCGCGCGCCCTCGCGGTTAGTTGGAGAGGAGGAGGACGTTGTCGATGTGGGTGTGGTTGCCGTAGGCGCTGGTGGCGCGGAGCCGAATGCGCACCGACGACAGGCCGGCGAGGCTCGACAGATCGATCATGTGGTTGTCCCAGGCGGCGGTGGGGCCGGGGCGCAGGAGGGGATCGCCGATGGGGATCCAGGTGGCGCCGGTGCGGTATTCGACCTGGATGGTGTCGTTGGCGCCAGAGAAGCCGGGATCGTGGAACATGTCGAGCGAGAGCACGACGTTGCTCAGGCCGCTGAAGCTGAGCGGCCCCGACTCGAGCGACTCGCTGCCGCTCGGGCAGTCGTAGGAGTTGAAGTATGCGAGGGCGTTGCCCTGTGTGGGCAAGCCGCCCGAGGGGACCACGGTCTGGGAAGACTGCAGCCAGTTGGCGCAGGGGTCGTCGTCGGTGACGCTGAAGGACAGCGGCGGCCACACCTCGAAGCCTTCGGCGAGGAGCGGCGTGGAGGTGCCGGTCACCTCGACGATGAGCCGGTAGCGCGACTTGGTGTAGGGCGAGGCGTCGGTGCCGAGCGAGACGAAGTGCTCGAGGCCCGGCGACAGGGTCACCTCGTAGGTGCCCTCGCTCGTGATGTCGGTGACCTGCGCGAGGGGGGAGGGCTCGCTCTTGAGCCACACCCCGGAGTGGGCGGGTTGGAGCGCGTTCTCCACGCAGTAGCTCACCCGCGCCTGGAGCGGCCCAGCGACGCTCCCGAGGGTGAAACGGAAGTAGTCGGCGCCGCTGAGCGACGACTGCTCGAGCTTACCGCAGGCGATCATGCGGTCGCCCACCTGGGTGAGCACGCCGCCGCTGAGCTCGGCCGTGAACACGTCGCCGTTGCCGTTGAGGGCGCCCTCCACGTCTTTGATCTCGGTGACGCCGCCTGCCAAGCAGGGGCAGCTCGACTGCGTGAACCGCTCGACGCACACGTCGTCGAGGTCCCACCACGCGGAGAGGCCGCCGTCGTTCGCGTAGCGGAAGCGGAGATACACGACGTCGCCGGCAAAGGCGCTGAGATCGAGCACCGCCAGGCCGCTCGCGTCGTCGCTGTACGACTTGACGGTGGACCAGCTCGAGCCGTCGCTGGAGGCTTCGACGACCGCGCTCCCCGCGCCGACGGCGTCGTGGAGGTCGTGCTGGAACCGCAACACAACGTTGGTGAGGCCGGACAGATCGATCGGGGGCGAGACGAGCTCGGTGTCCCAGCTCGAGCCGGGGAGCGAGTCGATGTCGTTGGTGGTGGCGCAGAGGCCGGCGCCCTCGGTGTGGTTGGGGACGCCGGTGGGCACGTCGCGCTCGTCGCTCCGCGCCCACACGTGGCCGTCGCCCGCGAGATCGTCGGTGGTCCAACCCGCGTCGAGGAAATTTTCCTCGAACGACTCCTCGAAGAGGTGACAGCTCGGCAACAGGTTCAGGTTCACGTCGACGGGCGCAGCCATCGGGTTGCCGCAGCCGTCGACGGCGCCGTCGACGGTGAGGGTGGCGCTGTCGCCGGCGGAGAGCCCGGTGTAGAACACGCGATACACGCTCCCCACCTTGCTGACGCCGACGATCGAGCCCGGCCCGGTCCACGTGAGCTCGGGCCCAACGCCGGTCACGGACTCGGTGAAGGTGAGCGGGTAGAAGCCGGTGCCGCGATCGGGGGCGTACACCACGTTCACCTCGGAGGTGACCTCCGGGGCTCCCGCGATGGGATCGTCGCAGCCGCCCTCGCCCCCCGAGCCGCCGAGGTTGCCGGAGTTTCCCTCGCCCCCCTCGTTGCCCGCGCCCCCACCGCCGGTGGCGCAGGGGCGATCGAGCTCCCAGGTGCCGTCGGCGGTGCAGGTGGCGGTGAAGTAGGGGGCGCAGTTGGTGGGCTCGGCGTAGTTGCACGAGAGACCCGGCTCACACCGCGCGCCGGCTGCCGGATGCTCGTTCGGGCAGCGCGCGTCGGCGACGAAGCGAGGACCGTCCGAGCACGCGCCGAAGCCGAGGGCGAACGAGACGCTCACGGCGATCAGCCATCCTCGCGCGCGCTGTCCGACCGCCATACGCAGTCGATGATAGCGCGTTCCCACCGTCGAGGCCGCGCATCGATGGCGCCGCTAGCGCTTCTTCTTGTCGGCGGCGCGTGTGCCCATCGTGCCGCCCGGCTGGGTGACGAGGTTCTCCGGCTTGAAGGTGCGCCGGTTGCGCCGGTCGGTGCCTCGGCTGCCCACCTCCACGACGATCTGCCGCTGGCGGCGGAAGATGCCGGGTTTGTCGCTGACGTCGTCGCCGGTCTCGGCGCTCGCGGCGACGGTGCTCGGGCGCCGCTCGGACATTGGAGGCAGCTCCAGGTCGAGATCCGGCCAGCTCGGCCGAGGTCGCGTGACGGGGATGCCCTCGATCTCGACGCGCGCGGGGAGCCTCGGCTGGCTCGAAGGCGGCGGATCGAGCTCGGCGTGAGCGGGGAGCCTCGGCCGGCTCGAAGGGGGCGCCTCGGGCTCGCGTGCGTCGTGGTCTTCGCCCGACCAGGAGGGCATGCGGCCGCGGATGGGGGCGCCGCCCTCCCGCGCGGGCGCGGCGATGAGGCCCGAGTGAGGCCAACCGCTCGGTCGTCCGCGCTGGGGAGCGGAGGCGCTCGATTGAGGCCACACGCTCACCGGATGAGGTGAGCTCGAAGGCGGCGGGTCGCTCCCGAAGGGAGGCTCGCTCGACCGCGGTGGCGCGGTGTCGTGGTCGCTGGGCGGCACGCTGGGTTGACGAGCTCGGCCGAAGAGCGAGGGGCGACTCGGGGGCGGGGGGGGGATGTCGCTGGGAAGCGGCCAGTCGCTCGAGCTCTCGCGGTCGCTGGTTGCGGGAGGCGCGCTCACCGAAGGGTCGCTCGCGAGGCGCGGACGCGCGGGGCGGGTGCGGTGCTCCGAGCGCGAGGAAGCCGGCGGTGGCAGCGCGCTCGCCGACGCGGCCTCGGGCGGTGGGGCCGGACGGCTCGGGCGCGGCGGTCGGCTGGGCTGCGGCGCGCGCTGGGAAGGCGGCGCGGGGCGCGGCGGCTCGCTCGACCGCGGAGGCTCGCTGGAGACAGGCGGCTGGCTGGGCTGCGGGGGACGCGCCGGGGACAGCGCGGCGCTGGGTCGATCGGTCGGCCCCGCGTCGTCGTCGGTCCCGAACTGAATGCTGACGCTGAACTGGTGCTTGCAGCGCCCGCACACCGCGATCCGGTTGAGGCGGGTGAGCTTCAGGAGATCTACCTTCATGTGGTAGGGCCTGCCGCACTGCGGGCACTCGAATGGGATCTCGGCGTTGATCACGTGTCCCCCGGCGATCGTCGACCGCCTTCACCTCCCTACCCTAGTTCAAATTGCCGCGCTTGGGTCATCCTCTCGCGCTGGCTCGGGGACGCCGAGCACGCTCGGCCCACACCGGAGAGCGCGTTCAGCCTCCGACCGGTGGGCTCGCGGCCAGGAGCCGCTGCTTCCACCGCTGGTGCGCCTGCTCGCTCAGGGCCGCCATGGCGGTGATGGTCTGCTCGATGTCGTCGCGGCGCTCGACGAGCATCTGTCGGACGAGCTGCCGCAGCTGCAAATCGTAGGGCGCCGGCAAGAGGTTGGTGTGCCCGTAGGCCATCTGTCGCCCGACCAGCGTGACCACCTCGAGGAGGTCGTGCTCTGCCTCGAGCGAGCTCTGGATGTCGAGCTCGGCGTAGTTGGAGCTCCACGACTGGATCCACCACGGAGGATCGTCGAGCGACTCGTCGGCGCTCCGCGGGATGACCGCGAGGAACGGGTCGGGCTGGTTGCCGAAGCGCACCGAGCCGGCCACGACGCGCAGACCGCTCCCTCGCCGCGCCTCGACGCAAGGCACCGCGCTGAGGTCGCGCACCTCTTTGGCTTCGAGGATGATGTCGTCGTCGGCGTCGGGCCCGGGACCCTCGACGCGCAACAAGAAGCGCTTGGTGGTGGCGCTGCCGATCCCCTGGCCGCGGAGCATGCCCCAGCGCTTGAGGCCGAAGAAGGCCTCGTTCTTGTCGGGGTGCACGAGGAGCATGAGCTTGACGTAGCGGGCGTACTCGCCCTCGGCGTGCGCACGTTCGCTCTCGGGGGGAGGTTCCATCCGACTCTCGGCCCACGTGAGGAACGCCTCGTGCGACTTGGCGAAGCCCTGGCGAATGCGTCCGACGATGCTCGGGAGCTCCACCTTCGAGGGGTCGTCGAGGGCCGCGTCGTAGCTGTCGAGGAACGCCGCCAGGAGGTGTGCCGAGCGCCAACCGCGCTGTCGCGCTGCGAGCTCGATCGAGGTGCCGAAGCGCGCGAGATCGATCACCGCAGGACCGGTGACCGAGTCGTCGAAGTCGGCGAGGCCCGCGCTGTCTTCCGTGACGGCGAACTGCTCGACGTGCGCGTCGCCATGCAAGTTGACCATGGGGAGGGTCGCCATCACCTTGTCGAACCGACGGCACACCTCCTGCGCAAACTGCATGTTCACGCCACGAAAGTAGTTGTGGGGGCTGGCGGCGAGGCGCGCGCGCACCTTCTCGCTCTTCGCCTCGAGGCCGTCGGTGGCGAGCTCGAGCGGGTTGGGGTGCGGCGTGGCGGTCGGCGTGGGCGCCGGTGGGGGGAGGCTCGACGTCACCGGAGCAGGACAGCCGACCGCCGCGCAGGCGACGAGGCCGAGCGCGAGCCCGGACAGCGCGCTCCGTCGACCGCCGTCGACGCGCATCACGGTACCGGGAGACCCACGCACGCAGGTAGTCTGGCACAGCCGGCGTGCAGGAGACACGCCCCGCAGGCCGCTCGTCGCCGGCCCCGTGGGCAGGAGTGAACTAGCGGTCGCCGAGGAGGCGCTCGACGGCGGCCCAGTCGGTGGCCTCGAGGGCGCCGTGGAACACGCAGGCGAGCTTCTCGCTCGGGTTCACGAAGGCATGCACGGGGAGCGTGGGCTCGTCGGGGTAGCCGATCGACAAGAACCAAGCCTCTCGCGGCTGCTCCTCCGGGAGCCAATACGAGGCGCGGACGCCGCCGGCGGGCTGCTTGTTCAGAAAGCGGGTGAGCTCGCGCTCGTCGTCGTCGATCGAGACGAACGCGAGCTCCACCTCGACGCCGGCGCGGCGCAGCTTGTCGCGCCACGAGAGCAGCATGGGCATCTCGTCTTTGCAGGGCTCGCACCACGCCGCCCACACGTTGAGCCACACCCAGCGCTTGCCATAGCGGAGCGTCGGCAGCACCTTCTCCCCTTCGGCGCTGCGGGCGATGTCGAGCGCGGCGGGCGGATCGCGCTCGGTCTGTTGGTTGCAAAGCGCCCGCGGTGGTCGAGGAGGGCCCTTGGCGACGGTTGACGACGCGCTCGGGGGCGGGGGGATCCGCGGGCTGGCCTTCGGATCGGCGCTCGCCGCCACCGCGTCGATCCGCGCCTTGGCGGGGGCCGTCGGCGCGTCGTCGCACGCGGCCGCGCCGAGCGCGAAGAGCGGGACGAGCGCGGCGGTCAGAGGCGGCAGTCGACCCACGAGATGAACGCGCTCCGGTTGATGGCCATCTTCTCGCACTTCCCCTTGGGCCGAGAGGTGTTCCACTTGCAATACTCGGTGCCGAGCTGGGCGTAGTCGTAGCCGAGCCACATGAGGCCCACCTTCTTGTCGAGGTTGTTCTCGTCGTGCTCGTCTTCGATGTGAAACTTCACGCTGTTGGCGCGCTTGTGGGAGAGCGCCTGGTTGAACGCGCGGGTGCCGGTCTTGCTCGCGCGGGCCACCACGAAGAAGTAACGCGCGCCGCGGCGGTCTTCCCAGACCTCGTCGATGAGCTTCTTGGCGCCGGCGTCGAGTTTCTCGGAGCCGTCGTCGAAGAGCACCACGCCGCCCCGTCCCTCGAGCGGGGTGAACAGCTCGTTGAACTCCTCGTCGCTGATGTTGGCGAGGCGCGCCACGTCTTCGGGCTGGCAGCCGCGGCGTCCCTCCGCGAGCAAGCCGCAGGCGTGGAGCACGCGGGTGAGCACCTGCTTGAACGCGGGCGTGCAGTAGGCCTCTTCGGCGTCTTGGGCCACGGCCACCGCCTCATTGGGCTCGGCGCTCACGACCACCCCCTGCTCGAGGCGCTGCTGGGCGGCGGCGACGCGATCGTGGACGCCGAAGAGCACCCCGCCCATGAGCGCGGTGGCGGTGAAGGTGCCTGCGAACACGCCTGGGTTCACGTTCATCGGGAGAGCTCCGGCGCGAGTTGACCGAGGGCGTACGGCAGGCCGATGTCGAGATCCTCGTCGCAGAGCCTCTTCGTGCCGAGGAACAGCTGCGGGGTGGAGAGGGGGAGCTTGGCGTCGACGGCGAAGCGCAGGTGCTCGTCGAGGGCGAGCCGCGACGCCTTGTCGTCGAGGCAGCGCTCGAGCTTGCTCCAGCGCGCGAGGATGAGCTTCTTGGTGCGCTCGTCGCCGTCCTTCGACTTGGCGGCGCTCGCGAGCTCCTCCTGATGGTCGTAGGCCCACTCGAGCACGTCGAGCGCGCGATCCTTGGCGCAGACCACGGCGCGGGCGACGGTGCACGCGCCGGGGTGCAAGGGTGTGGTGAGGTTCCAGTTGCACTCGCTGTCGAGCGGGAACAAAACGAGGGTCACGTCGAGCTCTGCGAAGGTGCCGACGGCCACGAGGCGCTCGTGGAAGGCCTTGCAGGTGGGGCAGAGCGGATCGACGACGAGCGTGGCCTCTTGCTTGGCGCGCCCGCTCTTGACGCGGAGGAGCGCGGCGGGGACCTCGTCCTTCGTCTCGAGCTCGCCGCACTCCGACACGTGGTCACGGTAGCTCGGCACGCTCTCGAGGTAGAGGATGCTCGGCGCGAGCGCGAACACGCCGAGGCCGAAGAGCCACGCCGAGGGGAGCCACGCCGGGCCGAGGGGGCTGCCGCCCGCGGTGCCAGCGCCGGGGACGTGCACCATGCTCGTGGTGCGCCTTCGGTCGACGTACCAGCCGGCGATGGAGCCGAAGGCGAGGATCACGGAGGCGGCGTAGATGCCGACGCAGGTCTGACAGAAGGTGCCGAGCTTGGTGGCGCTGATCACCGCCATCGCGACCGAAGCGAGCATCGGCGTGGCGCCGGTGGCGGCGAGGAAGCGCGCTGCGCGACGGGGGACGCGGCGGCCGCCCACCACCATGTAGAGGGTGAACGACACGAAGAACGCGAAGGCGCCCACGCCGAAGAGGCTGATGGGGACGCCACCCCAGATGCGATCCTTGAGGACGGCGGAGTAGGGGCTGTAGAGCGCGGTGCGGCAGCCGCTCTCGAGGGCCTGCTCGGCGGGGGCGCCGGGGATGATGCTGCAGTGGATGTCGTGCACCTGCCGATCGAGGTGCGCGACGTAGTCGAGCGTGGAGTAGCCCGCGAGCACGAGGCCGAGGGCGGCGCCGAGCAGGGCGATCACGGCCGGCCACAAAACCGGTCCGCCGCGCGGGGCGCCGTGGGGCGGCTCGGGAGGTGAGGGCGACAGGGGTGCCGCGTCCGACATGCAGGCGACTTAGGTCACGGCGCGATCCGAAGCAAGGCGCGCCGGCCGCCCGAGGGCGCCGCCGGAGGGTGCGACGGTGCGAGCAGCGCGGTGCACGGGTGTGCGCGTGGTCGCACAGCGGGTGGCCACCGTAGCGGCGCAACTGCGCAGCGTGCTTGGGTTCTGCGGGGTGGCACCGGCTTTGCCATTCGCGCGCCCATGCACATCACCACTTACAGTTCTTGGCGAGCCCAGCGGGCTCTTTCTTTGGGTGTGGCGGCGCTGCTCGCGGGGGCGATGGCCCTCGGCGCGTGTGACGGCGACGAGGAGGGGAGCGTTGGCGCGGCGACCCGGCTCGAGGGGAGCGAGGCGCTGTTCCCCGGCTTCTCCTTCGACACGGGCTTGGTGCCTGCGGGGTCGCCGGTGCAGGCGTCGTTCAGCGTGGTGGCCGACGGTTTGGTCGCGGTCGGCGCGACGGCGCAGGCGAGCGGCTCGGCGGGTGAGCCGACGCTCACGGGGGTGCCGGGGACCGGGGAGCTCGGGGTGTCGGGGAGCTTCGGGCTCTCGGGGCGCCTCGTGATCGATGTGAGCGGGCTGCCGAGCTACGACGGGCCCATCCCGGGGATCGAGAACGTGGCGATCGCGTTCGAGGCGAGCACGTCCTTCGATCCGTTCTCCATCGGCACGCCGGTGAGCACGCGGGCCGACATCCCCGCCGCGACCTTGCCCGAGATCCCGCTCCCGGGTGGGCTCCCGGGGAGCCTGGTCCTCGAGGTCGCAGAGGGCAGCTTCGTGGAGACGACGCTGACCGGCGCGGAGGCGTGTATGGACGGCGCCGACGCGCGCTACGGGGTGGAGCTCGCGCGTGGCGGCGCGGTGGTGATCAAGCCTTCGATCGTGATCGAGGTGCCGCTCTTGGGCGCGCAGACCTTCGACATCCCCACCTTCGAGGTGCCGCTGTCGTTGGGGAGCACGAGCCTGGCCCTCGAGGCGAGCGGGGTCGCGTTCGGGGCGCGCCCGGCGAGCGGCGATCACGTGAGCGGCGTGTGTGGAGGCGATGGCGTGGGCGGCGGGGGCTCGGGCGGCCACGGCGGGGCGGGTCCAGGGAGCGGGGCGGGTCCAGGGAGCGGGGGCGGCCCCGGGAGCGGTGGCTCGGGCGGGGGCGGCGTGAGCTGCGCGTCGGCAGACGACTGCGGCGGCCTCCCATGCGTCGAGGGCACCTGCAGCCCGGGCGGCGGCGTCTGCGACGCGGGGGTGACGTTCGGCGACGAGGCCTTCGACGCCTGCGTCACCGACAACTGCTGCGACCACCTCGCCACCTGCACCTACGACTACGCCGATCTCGACGGCTGCAACGCGTGCCTCGCAGAAAACGGCGGCGCCCGCTGCGACGGCCTGCTCGCCTGCATGGACGCCGTCTGCCAGTGAGCTCCTCCCGCCGGAGAGTCGGGCGCCACGGAGAGCCCGATGAGACCGGCGTGGAGCGCTGCCCCGCACCGGCTGGCGATGAGACCGGTGAAGGTGGTGAGCGCTTGGCTCCTGGTCCTGCCCGTAGACGGTCGGGTCGGCGCTGGTCGCAACAGCTCGGCGTCGGAATCGTGCGGAGCAGGCAACATTTCCGTTGCCGGGTCCGATAGGGTGCATGACCCATCATCGTCTCTTCCTCGCCCTTCCCTGTCTCCTTGCGCTCCTCGCGTGCGATGAGAGCGCCGACCTGGCTACCGGCGAAATCCGCGCGGCCATCGAGATCGACGTGAACCACGAACGCGGCACCCTCAAGGTCATCCTCCACAAGGAGCAGGAGACGACGCGAGTCCCGCTCAGCGGCGGGGACCAGCTCCGCGTCACCACGGACGTCGGCGACGACGTGGTGCTCGTCGAAGGCGCGGGCAGCGGCTACGAGGCGCTGATCTCACCGGAGAGCCGCACGGTGACGGTGACCCTCGAGCGCCCGAGTCAGGACAACGCGCAGATGACCGTGGACGTCGCCGAGGTCGCCGACGTCGAGAACACCACCTTCTCCCAGCGCGACGAAGCGATCACCCTCACGTGGACCAACCCGGACGAAGACACGCAGGTCACCGTGTTCGTGGACAGCTGCGCCCTCATCGAGCTCGAGACGCGCGAGTGGAAGCCCACCATCCCGGACACGGGCAGCTTCACGCTGACCAAAGCCGAGCTCGAAGCGGAGGCGGGCATCACGCCCGACTGCGCGCGCCTAGAGCTCCTGCGGCGCCACTACCGCCATGCGGAAGAGGGCGAGCTCTTCCACCCCTTCAGCTTCATCACCGCCCGCCGGTATCAGAACTTCGAAATCACCCTCACGCCCTGAAGCTCCGGGGGTGCGCGACGCGTTCGCCACGACGAACGTCCTCGGTAGGCTCCCTCGGTCATGACGAGCGCATGATCCTCAAGAGCTCGAACGCGATGCAGCGGATCATCGAACGCCGCGCGCGAGCGTCTGCGCTTTCCGTCGAGGAGCTCCTCGAGCTCCATCCATGTCCCTCCTTGGCGAGCTCGACCTGAAGCGTCGAGTCGAGGGCCGCGCGCAGCGCACTCTCCCCCTCTCCTGCGTTACCGTGGCCACGGGGAAGGGCGCACCGAGGAGGTCGTTCGACGCGCCCGCATCGTGAGAGGGGCGATCACGGCGAGCTTGGCGCGGCGGGCGAACAGCTCCGTTGGGCGAAGCTCGCGACGTCGTCAGCGAGCTGCTTGTCGTTGAGCAGCTTTGCCACGACCCCTTCGCCGGAGTTCGCCTTCTCCATGATGGCGGCCAAGCTCGTCACCGCTTCGAGCGACTGCGCCATCACCGCATCGAGAGAGGCGCTGCCGGCGCTGCAGCCGTCGACGCGGGCGCCGCTCTCGAGAGGGCTGCCCTCCTCGCCCGGCGTGATCTCGAGCTGCATGTCCCCCAGCATGCCCTTTGGGGCGATGCGCACGCAGGCCCCCGTCGACAAGCGCACGCCGGCGTCGTCGGTGATCTCGAAATCGATCCGCGCCTTTTCTCCGTCCAAGGCGACGGCAGCGACGCGACCGACACGAACGCCAGCCACGAGCACCGGGGCATCGACCTCGACGCCGCGCGCGTCTGCGATCTCCACCCGATAGGGCGTGCTCTTGGGCGAACACGCGGCGAGCGTGAGCCACACGACGACGACGATTCCGTGGTGAGCTGTCATGGCCGCAGTATAGCGGCGCGCTCGCGCACCATTCCAAACACGAACTGCCGAGCGGCCACGTCGCTCGAAACACCTGCACGCAACGTCGGTCATGAGGGCGCTCGCGAGAACCATCGCAGACTGCTGTGACGCTCACCAAAGTGGACCCACTTCTGCTCGTCAGAGTTGACCCAGGTTGCGATCGCGTTCGCGGCGTGTTGGCGGTGTTGCGGTGCCGTCGCTGATGGCA
>CAYOAL010000021.1:93446-93741 GCA_964401935.1 uncultured Polyangiaceae bacterium | reverse complement strand
CGCCCTCGCCCTCGCCCTCGCCCTCGCCCTCGCCCTCGCCCTCGCCCTCGCCCGCGAACGCGAACGCGCTCGACCCCGACCCGCCTCCGACTCACTTGGGCTCGTGTCAGCCAAGCTGCCTGCAAGCGGAAGTGACCGCGTTCGCGCCGTCAGGCCCGTCGGCCTCACTTCTCTCCGCCCTCGGCCTCCGCCCTCGGCCTCCGCCCTCGGCCTCCGCCCTCCGCCCTCCGCCCTCGGCCCTCCGCCCTCCGCCGCGCTTGGCTTCTGGCCCCTCCGTGCGTTCCGCGCGTTCCGC
>CAYOAL010000021.1:0-93346 GCA_964401935.1 uncultured Polyangiaceae bacterium | reverse complement strand
CGCGCTTCGCTGGGATCCGTTCCGCCGCGCTTCGCTGGGATCCGTTCCGCCGCGCTTCGCTGGGATCCGTTCCGCCGCGCGCCGTCCGGGCTCGCTGCCGTCGTCGTCGCCTGCGTCGCGGCGCCTCAGCCGTCCGCGGCGTCGTTGGGGCCGCTCTTCAGCGCCCGCTTGATGCGCGCGACAACGTTCTCTTGCCGATGCGAGGTGAGGGCGACGCTCCCGACGAACACCGCCACGCCGATCAGCAGGATGCCCTCACCGACGTTGAACATGTAGTGGCGCGTCGTGGCGCCGCCGGTGGCCATCACGATCACGCCGAGCACGAACAAGCCAACGCCCCACACCGGATCTGGCCCCACGTCGGTTGGGGGCCGGGGCCGCAGAGCGTCAGCGTCGGCTGGTTCGGTGAGAGCGGCCTCTGCCGTCGGCTTCGGCGCGCTCGGCGTGGTTCCCTTCTCGTCGTCCACGGTGTGATCTCAGCGCTCCCGCGCTCAAAACGCAAGACACTCCCTCCTCTCCCGCTCCTCGGGTCTTCAGCGCTCGCTCAGCTTCTTGGCGTCGGGTGCGCGCAGGTACACCGGCTCCACGTCTCCGAGCGCGGGAGGCGACGAGCGAAACGACAGCGCCACCCGCGCGAGCCAGGTGGCCGACGGCAGCTCGCAGGAGGGATCGTCGAGGATGGGGGCGAGCCCCTCCCGCGCCGCCGCTCGGCCGCAGAAGAGCACTGCGTCGCCGAGCGCGGCCACGGTCGCGCCGGCGCTTCCGGTCGGTTCGTGACGGGGAGCCACGACCACCTCCCCGCGACGGTCGTAGGCGCCCACGAAGGTCTCGCCGCGTTTGGCGTCGAGCAGCGCGCACACCACCCCGATCTCGGGGGGGGCGAGCGCAAAAGCGGCAGCGGCCATGGCTTGTAGCGAACCCACCCCCAAGAGCGGCACGCTCAAGCCGAGGGCGATGCCCTTCGCCGACGCGAGCCCCACGCGGACCCCCGTGAACGAACCTGGCCCCACGTCGCAGACGATCTGCTCGAGGTCGGCTCGGCTCGCGCCGGCCGCTTGGAAGAGCGCGTCGAGGGTGCCGAACACCCGCTCGGCGTGGTTGAGCTCGTCCTCGTAGCCGAGCTCGGCGACCACCGTCCCGTCGCGCTCGACGAGCGCCACCGTGCAGCGGGGCGTCGCCGTGGTGATCGCGAGGAGCATTCGTGGGCCTCAGCTCGCGGCGCGCCGCAGCGCGGTGGCCTTCTCCCAGGCCGCGTCGATCTCGAAGCCGAGACGCAAGAAGCGCGGCTGATAGTCCCGCTCGAGCGTCCGATCCAGGATCTGCCGATAGCGGGCGATGGGCATCAAGCCCCAGGCGCGGTCGGTCTCGGGGATCGCCGTGCTCGCCTCGCCTCCCACCGGCGCGTAGTTCCGCTGCAGGCGCGCGAACATCCCCGGGAGCTCACGCTCCACCACCGCGCGTACGAGCGGCTCGTGCGGCGTCTCCACCAGATACTCGAGGAGCGTCCAGCCGAAATCGCGGTGGCGCACCTCGTCGCGCAGCACGCGGTCGAGCGCCTCGCGCGCCGTGGGGACCACGCAGCCCTCGCGGAGCACCTTGAACAGCGGCACCGCCACCGTCTCGCCGAGGCAGAACACCTCCACCCCCCAGCGGGTCACCGCCTCCTCGAGCTGCTCGCCGGGCTTGAGGGGCAAGGCCAGCGACTCTCGCGGGATGGGCGCGATCGCCTTGCCCCCGGCCGCGACGAAGGTCTGGAAGCTGAGATCGGCGTGGGCGAGCTCGTCGGCCACGATCCTGAGGCCGTCATGGATGAGGTCGGGGGAGGCTGCCATTTGAATGAGCCACAGCGTCAGGTGCTGGGTGATGGCCGCCGAACGGTACTCGGCTTCCACGCGCCGTCCCCACTCTCGGATCACCGCCTCGCTCGATGGGATGTCGTCACCGGCCGGTGTGTTCGTTGCGCGGGCCGGTGTCGACCCTGGCCCCCTCGACTCGGGGCTTTGGGTCGTGGTCAACCCGCGACGTGGCCGCTCCGACCGGCCGCTCGTGCCCTCGGCGGGGGCGGCCTCGGCCGCTCCCTTCCCCTTGCCCTTGGCGTTCTTGGCCTTCTGCTTGTGTTTGCCCTTGCCCTTGCCCCCCGCTGCGGCCCCCTTGCCGCCGCGCTTGGACTTGTCGCCCTTGCCCTTGTTGGACCCCATCGCGATCGGAGGGTAATACCGTCGGCGGCAAGTGCGTAGCGCGATGTCGACGCCGCCCCCACGGGCGCGAGGGGGGCGAGCCTCACGCGAGGCCCGGTGACCCGGGAGCAGGGAGACGCGGGAGCAGGGAGACGCGGGAGCAGGGCGGCGCGGGAGCAGGGCGGCGCGGGAGCAGGGCGGCGCGGGAGCGAGGCCCCTCGGGCCACGAGCACGGTCAATCGGAGAAGATGCGTCGTGCCACGGTGGCGAGGTGGTCTTCGATGGCGGCGCGGGTCGCGTCCGTCGCTTGGGCCGGCGTGCCGCCCACGAGGAGCGCCGCGATCTCGTCGTGATCGGCGGTGGCATAGCGCGCGACGAGAAAGATGAGCGAGCGGATCTCGAGCGCCGTGTGGCCGACGCTGCGCCCGAGCACCGGCGCGAGCACGCTGGCCGTGTCGAGGATGAAGGGCAACATCTCGCGATCGCCGGGCTCGTGGCGCCAGGTCTCTTGCTCCATGAGGTCCCACAAGACGAGCTTGCACGCGGCGCGGTTCTCGAGCGCGAATCGATATCCCGCCCGTGTCCCGCTCGCGACGACCTCGGCCGCGGTGCCGCCGGAGGAGATCCCCTTCTTGATGAAGTCGCCGAGCTCGGAGTAGATGCCGTAGGCGGTGGCCATGCACGCGCGGTAGAGGCCCTCCTTGCTGCCGAAATAGTGCCGAATCATGCCAAGGCTCACCTCGGCACCCTTGGCGATCTGGCGCACACTGGTTCCTTCGAAGCCATAGCTCGCGAATAGGTCGGAAGCGGCCTTCAGGATTTTGCGCCGCGTCTCCTCGGCGTTTGCGCCAACCGGGCGTGCCATTTCCTGTCGAGTTCGAGCGCGTCGCCATTCGGTGCGCCGACGGTGGTGGTCCTGTCGCAGGTACCACGAGGGTACCCGGAACTCCGGTCAACCCCCCGAAATGTCGACGCTTCGAGTCAAGTCGTCAGCCGGCAAGGCCAGCCGCTCAAGGATAGGGAGGACGATGGCCGCGTCACAAGTGGAAAAGACGCGGAGGCGCCTCGCCGCCACGATTTCGAAGCGGGAGGCGGGCGCGCGCGTCGCGGGGCGAGCGCGCGCGTCGCGGGGCGAGCGCGCGCGTCGCGGGGCGAGGGAGTCGACGGGGGGAGGGCGTCAACGGCGGGAGTGGGGGGGGCCCACCGGGACGAGCGCGGTCGGTTGGCGCGCCGGATCCGCGGCCACCGCCGCCACGTTCTCCTGGGCCGCCGACCAGGGGACGCCGGTGCCGAGCACGATGCTCTCCTTGGCGGGTCGCCCGGTGCCCGCCAAGGAGAGCGTGACCCCGGAGCTCGGCCGCGGGTTGCCGAAGAGCGCCCAGTGCAGCGACTTGACCGACGGGAGATCGGGCGCGCAGCGACAGATCCCGATCGCCTCGGGGAGCGCGTCGAGGATCACTTGTTTGAAGTCGGCGATGGGGTTCACGCCCATGCTCGCGATCACGCGCAGCGCCTCGGGGCAGTCTTGGTACACGTAGGCCACCAGCTCGGCGATGATCTGCGCGCGGCGGATGGGGGCGCTCTTTTGCATGCGCTCGAGCTCGGCGTCGATGGGTGACGGGGGGGGGGCCGGCACGGTCCGTTCGGGATCGATGAACACGAACGTGACCTGCTCGATGCCCGCCTTGCTCATCGACTCGGCGACGTCGGACACCGCCACCCAGTCCACATCTTTGCCGATCGCGAGGTGGCACTTCGGACTCTGGATGAAAGGAGACTCCGGCATCATGCTGCGCCGCAGCTCGATGAGGGCGACGAGCTCCTCGTGGAGCTTCTGGGAGCCCGCGACGGGGATCCCATCGAGGTAGAGCTCTCCGGTGGTGAGGTGCACCAGCGGCGCGGGATCGGTGATGGCGTCGCCTTGGCGCGCCACGAGCGACGCGCCCTCGTCGAGGAGCGACATCGCGAGGGGGAGGCCGGCGTCTTCGATCGACCGCAGCCAGTCCTGAAAGCTAAGCACCGCTTCGCGGCACTCGGCGCCGATGTCTGCGCCGAGCCGCGAGGTCAGCGCCGCGGACGGGCTCGTCGACGCGGAGGGCTGCGGGGTGCTGGTCGCCGTGGGCGGGGCCGGGCAGCCCCCGAGCGCGGCCGCCAGCAAGGCGGAGCTCACCAGACGACCGACGATATCGAAGCTCCCCAGGCTCATGCGCCGCGACACTCCCGATCGGTACCACCGTTCCCCCTGTTGCGTCACCAAACCCGCAGCCGCTCGTGTCGTCGCGCCGCGACCCCTCCAAGTCCGTGTGCCAACGTGTGCCTCTTGGTGGGGGGTGTGCCTGCGCGACCTTCCACAAACCCTTGAAAAGCAGCGGCTCGCGCGTTGGCCTGGGCCGTGCATCGGGGGCGGTGTCCGCCGATCGCTCGGCGAACACTCATGCGAAGCAGACACCCCGCCTGACGCATGGGGGCAATGGTGCCTCCCCGTCAGGCGGGTCTTTTCCAGTCGCGGACAACGGACAAACCGTGGCGAGGCGCTAAGATGCGTCGCCATGCGTACCCTCGCCCTGTCGTTGACCGTCTGCGCCGCCCTCATCCTCCCGTCGCTCGGCTGTGGCGGGCCTCAGAAGCCCGACCCCGAGCCCACCGGCGCGACCCCCGACAAGCCCAAGACCAGCTTCGACAAGGGCGTCGAGGCCATCGAGGGGGAAGCCTGGCAGGAGGCGCTCGAGCACTTCGAGGCGGTGCTCGCGAGCGAAGCCGAGAACGCCCAGGCCGTCTACTACCGCGCGGTCGCCCTCGAGCGGCTCGGCAAGCTCGACGAGGCGGTGGCCGGCTACGAGCAGGCGGTGAAGCTCGACGGCAAGCTCGTGGCCGCGCGCGTCAACCTCGCCGCCATCTATCTCGAGGCCAAGCCGCCCAAGACCAAGGAGGCCATCACCATGCTCGAGCCCGCCGCGGCGATGGACCCCGAGGCCTACGACGTGCGCGAGAACCTCGGCTACGCCCATCGGGTGGAGGGCAACCTCGAGAAGGCCGAGGCGTTCTACCGCGAGGCCCTCGCCATCGCCGACCACCCACGCATTCACTTCTCCTTGGCCGACGTGCTGTTCGAAGCGGGCAAGGCCGACGAGGCCGGCGCCCACTACGAGAAGGCCCTCGACGGTTTCGTCGAGGAGCTCGACACGCTCGTCGTCATCGCCCACCGCCTGGGGAAGACCAAGCGCTACGAGGCCTGCGTGAAGGCGTTCAGCGTGGCCATCGAGCTCGACAAGGACGAGCCTGGCTTCCTGCTCCACCGCGGCCTCTGCCGTCACGGACTCGGCAAGCTCGACAAGGAGCGCGCCGACTACCAGGCGGCCATCGCCCTCGACGAAAAGTTCGCTCCGGCCTGGTACTACCTCGGGATGAGCTACGTGGAGACCGAGCCCAAGAAGGCGAAAGACGCGCTCAACAAGGCCGTCGAGCACGGTGGCACCACCGACGTGGGCAAGCGCGCCAAGGCTCAGCTCGCCAAGCTGAAGTAGCTCGCACCAGCAGCGCTGGCTCGCTCGGGCGGCGCCGTCAGCGCTGCGTGCTGTTGGGATCGGCCTCGGTTCCGCGCAGGCGCTCCTCGAGGAGGCGGATGGCGCTCTGGTGCAGGCGGCTCGCCCAGCCGCGCGAGATGTCGAGGCTGCGCGCGATCTCTGCGAGCGGCTCGCCCCCGAAGTAGTGGCGCTCGATCATGATCCGCATCTTCGGATCCGGCAGCTCGGCGACGGCGGCGCGCACCTCGTCGAAGCGAGCCTGTCGGAACACGGCGCGCTCGGGTTGTGCGCTCGAGGGGGCGGTGGCCACGTCGCGACCTTGGCTGACGATCATGGAGATGCCCATGGCCGTGGCGTGGTCACGCAGCACCACGCGCAGCCGATGACCGAAGGTGCCCTCGCTCGGGGGCATGCTCGTGGAGGAGGGCCCCGACCCTCCCGACTCGTTGCGGGCGAGGGTGAGGCTCTCGGAAGCGACGAGGGCGCGCGCGCGGGCGTTGATGGCGCGGGTGTGCCGCTGGCGACGAACGCCGTCGAGCATCGCCCAGCGCAGGTGCAGGCGCATGTAGGGCTCGAAGGGCGCGATCTCGGGCTCGTACCGGCGCACCAGATCGGTGAGCGCGAAGTGACCGATCGACCGCAGGTCGTCGATGGGCACGCGGTTGTCGAACTGCCAGCAGATGGTGGCGGCCACGTCGTCGAGCCAGGTGAGGGCGAGGGCCACGAGGTCCTCGCGGACGAGCTCCGGCGCTGGCTCTTCGGGAGGCGGCGCTCCGGAAGGCGCCTCTCCGGGAGCCGGCGCACCAAGAGGCGGCTCTCCGGGAGCCGGTGCCGGCGCGTCGGACCCGGCGAGGTCCGAAGGTACGTCGTGGTCGGAGGTCGACATGCGCGGTCGCATCTTCGTCAACAAACGGCTCCCTCGCAACCGGTGACTGGCCGATCCCGACACGCCGCGATGGTGATACGTGTGGGCGATATGCTCATCGCTCGAGTCGTGTGGGTCGCGCTGGTCGCCTCGTCGCTCTTCGCCCTGGGATGCGCAGAAGAGCGCCTGCCCATCAACCGCGTGCAGGCCAACGCGCTGGCCAAGGAGTTCTTCGTGGGGGCCGACATCGCGGCGCCGGACGACGACCCCGAGTTCTTCATGCGGGTGACGGTGGTGGACGCCGCGGCCGGCGCCGGGAACGACGGATTGTTCACCAACTCGGACGCGCAACCGACCACGCGCGTGCGCTGGGAGATCACCGAAGACCTCCTCCTCGCCCGGCTCACCTACGAGCTCGTCGACGGCACCGACGGCAAGGGGGTGCGACGCTCTCCCGACGGTCAGATCGCGGCCGCCTACAAGATCCTCAAACACTTCGACATCCGCCGCGAGTACCTCGCCGACACCGGGGAGGAGCTCAACGTGATCGTGGAGAACGACAGCGACCGGGCGTGGCACGAGCGCGCCTACTTCCGCGTCGACTGGTCGAAGAACCTGGTGACCACCGCCTACGAGCTCGACACGCTGGCGCAGCTCGGCATCTACTACGGCGTCGAGTGGGAGCCGATCGCGTACTACGTGAGCGATCAGAGCCACCCGGACGCGCCGGTGTTCGACGTCGCGCGGGGCTACTTCGACGTGACCAACAAGGCGTGGGCCACGCCCGAGACGTACGAAGACGAATACTGGGGGACCACGCCCGTGTGCTGGCTCATCGGCGCCTTTCCGCGTGTGAGCTGCAACCCGAGCGAGGTCACCTTGCGGCAGGCCTTCCTGCGCGTGGTCGACACCGACTACGAGCCCGTGCACTGGGACGGGACGCGGATGGAGATGTTCGGCGTGTTCACCGTCGATCGCCAGGGCTACGACCGTCGCTACGGCGTCGTCGACGACAACTGGCGCCGCTTCGCCGCGCGCTGGAACATCTGGCAGCGCTCCCACGCCGAGCCGGAGGTGCGCTGCAACACCGAGGCATCGACCCCCATCGGCGCCGATCCCCACCGCGACGCCGACAACAACGGCACCGAGGACGAGTGCGAGGCGGTAGGCCGGGGCTCTCGCTGCGACGACGTGGTGGGCCTGTGCACCATCCCCTATCGGGACCGGGTGGTGAAGCCGGTGGTGTGGCACACCAACCGCGAGCACCCCGCCGATCTGTTCGCCTCGAGCCAAGAGGCCCTCGCCGCGTGGAACGACGCGATGCGGGTCGCCGTCCTCGCCGGTCGGCTCGCCGAGTGTCGGCGCACCGGAGAGGCCGACTGCGAAGCGCAGATGGGTTGGCCAGTCCCCTGGTCGGATCAGTTCGTGCCGCCGGTGGGCGACGCCTCGCTCGCGGAGGTGCCCGACGTGTTCGTCCTCTGCCACAACCCCGTCGATCCCGAGGCGGGCGACGATCCCGCGCTCTGCGGTCCGGCCGGCACCTCGCCGCGCATCGGCGATCTCCGCTACAACCTGGTCACCATCGTGGAGAGCGCCCAACAAAGCTCGCCGTGGGGCATCATGATGGACGCCGAGGACCCCCTCAGCGGCGAGAAGATCTCGGGCAGCGTCAACGTGTGGGGGGCCACCCTCGATCGCGCCGCCGCCACCCTCGTGGATCTGCTCGGGTTGCTCAACGGTGAGCTCGATCCCACCACCTACATCGAAGGGCAGGACATCACCGACTGGATCAACGCGAATCGGCGGCACGACGCCGAAGCGAGCGGGGGCGCCATGTCGGGGCGCGAGGTGGCCGAGCGCATGGCGGCCTTCGATCCGGCCGTGGTCGCCCCCTACCTCGCTGGCATCGAGCAGAAGCCGGGTCTGCATCCCAAGCTCGCGAAGCAGCAGCGCGGGCAGGCGCTGCTCGATCATGGTCGCCTCGGCCCCGGCAACGCCGCCCTCACCGAGCGGCTCGAGCGGCTGCGGGGCACCGCCGTCGAGGCGAAGCTGGTCTCCCCCGAGATGGTGCAGCTCGCGGGCTTCGATCCAACCGGTCCGGTGAGCGCCGAGGTGGTGCGCCACGCCTCGCCCTTTGGCCTGCTGAACCCCGCCGCCCGGCGCACCTCGCAGCGCGCCATGCGCATGGGCCAGGCCCAGCGCCACGCGTGCCGCTACGAGGGACCCGAGGCCGACAACCTCATCGGCCTCGCCCGCGCCGCGCAGCTCCTGTTCCCCTCACCGGACCCCAACGATCCGGCGGCCGTCGCCGAGCATCGCTCGAAGGTGTACCAGTGGGCGCGCGAGGGCTTCAACCGCGGGGTGATGGCCCACGAGATCGGTCACTCCATGGGCCTGCGCCACAACTTCGCGGCGTCGTGGGATGCGCTCAACTACGACGCGCGCTACTGGCAGATCCGCACCAACAACGGCGCCGTCGTCGACGATTGCCCCGACGGCAACGAAGACGGCGCGAGCTGCGTCGGTCCGCGGTGGCGCGACCCGATCACAGAAGAGGAGCAGCTCGCCAACATCGGTCAGTACGCGACCACCAGCGTCATGGACTACCCCGGGGATCAAGCGCAGGACATGATCCTCCCTGGGAAGTACGACAAGGCGGCGATGCGTTTCATTTATGGGAACGTGGTCGACGTGTGGGACGGGGTCACCGTAGCGCCGCTCACCATCGGGCAAGACAAGGCATACAAGCTCACCGCGTTCGCCCTGAGCCTCGGCCTCGACGGCGTGCGCTACCATCCGCCCACCGATCCCTTCGAGGACTACATCTTCATCCACTACAGCCGCTACAACGCGGAGTTCGGGCTGCTCGGGAGCTGCGCACCGAGCGACGAGCCGGACGCCGTCCTCGGGGCCAAGTGTAGCGAGCACCCGATGGACGTCGTCGACTATCGCGACATGAGCGACTTCATCGACGACCCCACCTACGCCGCCTTCGACTGGGCCTTCACCCCCAAGGCCGTCGATCCCGGGGGACGCGTGCGACGCGGCTATCTCTTCTCGTCGGACGAGTACGCCGACGCGGGCAACGTCCCCACCTTCTCCAACGACGCCGGCGCCGACGCCTACGAGCAGGTGAGGTTCCTCGAAGGGGTGTACGAGAACCGCTACGTCCTCGACGCGTTTCGACGCAATCGCGTGGAGTTCAACTCCTACGACACGGTGTGGCGCATCCAGGCGCGCTATCTCGACAACATCCAGCAGATCGCCAAGACGTTCGCGTTCATGGCGCTGCTCGCCGGCGATCCGGCGGCGCCCGACAGCTACTTCAAGCAAGATGGCCTCTATGGCGCGCTCACCCTCGCCGGTACCGTCGCCTTCGAGCTCTTCGCGCGGCAGCTCACCCGCCCCGAGCCCGGCTACTACTGCACCACCCTCGACTGCGGCGGACCGCCGCTCTACGGCGTCACCAACCCGCTCTTCGTCGCGGATCCGGTGCCGGTGCCGGAGGTGTTCCTCTATCCCTACCGGGTGGCGCTCGGCGACGGTCGCTATCTCCACAACGACTTCGACTACAGCCAGGGCTACTGGTGGGGCGACTACCAAACTCAGGTGGGGGCCTACTACGAGAAGATCTGGGCGATCTACTACCTGGCCGAGGCGTTCGACTACTTCATCTCCAACGCCAAGGAAGACTTCACCGACTCGCGCTACAAGAACGTGAACTTCGCGACGGTGTTCCCCGACCAGGTGCGCCGCCTGTTCAACACGCTGTTGACGAACGACTACGACACCTTCGCGCCGTGGGTGGATCCGCCGTCGGTCGGCACCGGCGGCACACCCCTCGCGGAGCTCAAGTACCCTGCCTGGTATCGGCCGACCGACGTCGCGCCGAGGCCGCCCACCGCCTCGATGGTCGATCCGAACTACGCGTGGAACGAGCAGATTTACGCGATGGTGTGGGGCGCGATGTTCTTCCCGACGAACTGGTCGTACGACTTCATCCACGAGGCGCGCATCGCGGCGACCCCCGCCGAGCAGCCGGCGTGGCCCGACGCCGAGACCATCAAGTTCAACAACCCGATCACCGGGATCACCTACGCCGCTCACACCACCGGCACCGAGCCGGTGCTCGGCTTCGAGCGCCAGAAGAGCGCGGGCGCGCGCATGCTGGAGTGGGCCAACACGCTCGTCACCTACGCCTACGAGGTGGAGGTCGACATGGACGACGCGCCTCTCTTCGACGCGTATGGCTCCCCCGTGCTCGTCCTCGACGTGGACGGTAAACCGCAGGTGAAGAGCAGCGACGCGCTCGCGGTGATGCAGCGCTATGTCGCCAACATCGATCAAATGCGACAGATCGTGACCGCGTTCATGCAGCCGCTCGACGACTCCGGGCTTCCCCAACCTTGACCGCACCCCGCCCGCGGGCGAGGCGTGGGCCCTCGCGCGCGAGCGGCAGCGCACGCGTTGCATGGGCGACGCAAAAGTGGAGCGGCGCGTCAGGTGGCTTGCTCCGTCCTGGGGCTCGTTGCCTGCGGCCCGGTGAGGCGCGCGATGGCCGCGAGGAGGCGCTTGAGGCTGATGGGCTTCTCCACGCACGCGTTCGCGCCGCCGACGAGGGCTCGGTAGTGGGCGCCGTTCGAGTCTGGCGCCATCACCGCGATGATCGGCAGGGGAGCGAGAGCGCGCCGCGCGCGCCGGATGAGCTCGAGCCCGTGGAGCTGTGGCTCTCCGAGATCCACGACCAGGAGCTGGAAGGTTCCGCCCTCGAGGAGGGTGGCCGCGTGGTCGCCGTCGGCGGTCGCGGTCACGTCGAAGTCCTCCGCGAGCAGCACCTCTGCGAGCGCGCTCGGCGCGGACCGGTCGTCGTCGAGCAACAGGATCTTGAGCATGGACACCACTTCACGAAAGGCAACATTGACGCCAGGCCGCTGGGGCGCCGAACGCGCGCTCGCGAGGCCGCCGAGGCGCAGCGGTTGCACGTGGCGTCCGTGGTTGGCGCAAGATTGTTGCGATGGCCCCACCGAACGTCGCGGTTCCGTCGCCGAAGACGATGGAACGGGCCGTGCAACGTCGTCTGAGGGAAACGGATTCTGTGGGAACCGCTGGGTGAACGGTTCGACCCGACACTCGGCCCAGTTGCAAAGGGAAGAAATGCAGATTTCTGTCGAGACCACGTATCGCAACATCGACCCAACCCCTGCCCTCGAGCGTGCGATCCTCAAGCGCGCAGCCACGCTCGAGCGTTTCCACGACCGCATCGTCAGCTGTCGTGTGACCCTCGACGCGCCCCACCGCCACAACAAGAAGGGCAACCTCTGCGAGGTACGCGTCGAGGTGGTGGTGCCCGGCGGCGCGATCGTCGTGGAGAAGCACCCGGTCGGGCGCGACGAGAACGAGAACGTCTACGTGAGCCTTCGCGACGCGTTCCGCGCGGTGCGGCGGCGCCTCCAAGACTTCGCGCGGGTTCAGCGCGGGATGGTGAAGGCGCGGCAAGCCGCGTGACCCGAGGCGCTGGGGCCCAGCCCGAGGGCGCGCTCAACCGCTCGGGTTGGGGTCGCCCGGGTTGTGGCTGGTGAGCGGGATCGGGTCGGAGGGGGGCCCGAGGGGGGTGGCGTCGGCGATCGTCTCGAGCTCGTCCTCGTGGGCTGCGACCAGGGTCTTTCCCGCGGCGCCGACGCCGGGGGTGTCGCCGCTCCATTCTCTGGCTGCGTGCTCGGGGGGAGGCGCGACCTCGCCGCCTTCCCCCCAGCGGAGCTTCTTCGCCAGCCGCGCGGTGGTGGTCTCGGGCTCGTCGAAGGGGCCCCCCGCGGCGAGCGTCGGCTCCGACAGCGCCGCCGCCGGGAGCTCGCTCGGCGGCGTGAGCTCGTGCGGTTGGGTCGCGGTGACCCACACCGCGCGCGCGATGCGCCGCGACACGTCGCGCCAGGTCACGTCGCCCGGCCCGTGCAGCTTGACCACGAGGAAGGGGCGCATGCCCGGTCGCCCGCGCGCCACGTGTCCCCGCCACACCAGCACCACATGCTCCCGGTCGACGTCGAGCCAGAGCGTGTCGCAGGTCATCGGCACCGGCACGCCCGGCTCGTCGTTCTTGCGGTCGGCGACGTGGAACACGCGCGGCGCCACCCCGGCGAGCACGATCGGCCGATCGCCGCGGCGCAGCAGCCCGCGCGTGTGGACGGTGGCGTCGGGGGAGAGGTGGTGGAGCCGGTGGTGGAAGGACGCGGTGTTGAAGACGGCGTAGTCGAAGCCGGGCGCGACGGTGCGGCTCACCCACCCCGACACCGAGCTCGGAGCCGGGGCGAGGCGCACGGCGGTGGCGGGATCCGTGGGCACACGGCGCACGTGGCGAGCGGTGAGCGGCGCGCGGGTCGTCGGGGTGTCGGTCACCGCCACGAGCGCGAGATCGAGCGCGCCCACCGCGAGGCGAAGAGGGAACACGTGGGTGGGCGCTCGGGAGCGGGCGTGACCGACCACGAGCACGTCGACGGCGGCCTTGCAGGGGGCGAAGTCGGAGGCGTAGAAGAGCTCCACGCCGGGGATCTCGATGTGGCGATCGTCGTCGTCGCGGGAGGCGCGGTCGAGGCTCATCGGAGGCTGGTCGGGCACGAGCGACACCGAGCCGTCGGCCTCGACGTCGAAGGTGGCCTTGACGATCACCGTCACGAGGGGATCGGGCGAGCTCCAGGTGAGCACGCCGACCGGCACGGGCGAAAGGGAGGCCACCTCCATGCCCAAACAGGCTAGCCTAGGTCTCGAGCTTCGAGGCGAGGTTCGAACATGAAGACACGACGACGGTTCCTCTCGATGGTTGGTGCGACGGTGGCCGTCGCCGCATGCAGTGACGAGTCGTCGGGCTCCGGGAGCGGGGGCAGCGGGGCCAGCGCGGGGGGAGGAAGCGGCGGCGCGGGCACCGGCGCCGGCCATGGTCAAGGGGGGAGCGGAGGCGAGGTGGTCACCCTCTTGCCGGTGGCCCAGCTCGGCGATCTCGAGCGCGGAGCGCTGTTCGGGGTGCCGGCGCCGGCAAGCCTCTTCCTCGGCCTCGACGACGGCGGGATCTACGCGATGACCAGCCTCTGCACCCACAAGGAGTGCGACATGATCATCCGCGGCGCGGTGCTCTCCGACGGGGGGCGGCGCTGCACGTGTCACAACTCACGCTTCGACGTGAACGGCGGCGTCACGATGGGGCCTGCCACCCAGCCACTCCGGCACTTCCACGTCGAGCTCGACGACACCACCGTGCTCGTCGACAAGACCCTCGTCGTCGACGCGAGCTTCCGCGCGCCCGCGCCGGGCGGCGCCGGCGGCGGGGGCGGGGGTGGGGCCGGAGGGGCTGGCGGTGCTGGCGGTGGCGGCGGCGCTGGCGGCGGCTGAGCGACGACGCTGAGCCGCGACCGCGCGCGTCGTGGGGCACGCGCTTTGCAACTCGAGGCCTCACAAAGTGCTCGCAGTCTCGGCGGCTTCGTCGCCCAAGACCGGAGCGCCGCGAAGGAGGTGTCGCGTGCCGAGTCCACTGCAATCCCCGATCGCGCCGTGGGAGCGCTGGATCGCCGATCTGCTCGAGCCCTGGCTCATGGGAGTCGGCTTCGTCGTCGTCGCGCTCTTCGCGCTCGTGGTGCTGGTCCGGATCGCCGAGGTCGCATTCGATGCGTTTCGCCCGCATCGAGTGCGCTGTCCGGTGCACCAGGCCTCCGCGGTCGTGCGCTTCGCTCCTGCGCGAGCTGCGCTGGCGGTGCTGCGGGCCACGCGTCCTCCCGTGCGCTGCTGCTCGCTGCCGCGCTCCGCGGAAGGCTGCTCGGAGCGATGCGTGGAGCAGGCATGGCCCGAGGAGTGCACCCCGAGGGCAGCACCAACAGCCTGAAAATATTCACCCGCGTGCCGCCGAGGTGGCACCTCGATGGGCCTTTGCTACACGGGGCCCATGCGACGCCAGAGAGCCACGCCGTGGGCCTCCCTCCTCGCCGCAGCCATCCTGCTGGTCTCGAGCTCCGAGGCGCCGGCTGGTGGCAAGGATCGGTCGCTCCCGCCGAAGTACGAGAAGGCGCCCTATTCGCTGATGTCGCTCTCCGTCGGCTACCCCAACGACGGCTGGCAGCGACGCGCGGTGGCGCTCAAGCCCCGCCCCTACCTGAAGCTCAAGAAGGGGAGCGGAGCCGCGGCGTGGGGACACCCGGCGCTCGTGAAGATGTTGCAGCGGACTGCCCGCGACGTCGCTCGAGCGGTGAAGGGCTCGGTCATGCTCGTTGGCGATCTGTCGCACAAGTCGGGAGGTGCCCTCTCCGGCCACCACTCGCACCAGAGCGGCCGCGACGCGGACGTCGCCTTCTACGCGAAGGACGCGAAGGGCAAGCCGGTGCGCCTCAACAAGTTCGTGGCCTTCGATGGCGACGGGAAGGCCAAGGACGGGAGCGGCCTCGTCTTCGACGACTGGCGCAACTGGCTGCTCGTGGAGGCGTGGCTCCGAGACCATCGCGCGGGCCTCTCGCACATCTTCGTGTCGCGCCCCTTGAAGCGTCGGCTCATCGCGTTCGCCAACGCGCGACCCGGCGCCAAGAAACACGTCGCCCGCGCGCAGGTGCTCCTCAAGGAGCCCGCCAACGCGGAGGCCCACGACGACCACTTCCACGTCCGCATCTCCTGTCCGAAGCGGCAGCGCGACATCTGCCACGAAGAGCCTCGCCCCCGCTGATCGGCGTGCCGCGCGTCGGCACCTCTCGCCGCGTCGCGGCTTGGCCGCGGCGCGCGGCGCCTCAGCGCCTCACAGCTCGATCGGGGTGCCGTCGGCGAGGCTTACACCTTCGTTGAGCGACGCGAGCATCTCTTTCTTCTGCGCGGCGATCGCGTCCTCGAGGTTCTTGCGCGCGTCGTAGAGCTTGTCCATGAGCCGCTTGGGCTCACGCCGGCGCCCGCGCTCGAACAACGCGTGCACGAGCCATGGGAACACCGCGGTCACGTCGGTGTGCACGTACACCGATGACGACTCGACACACTCCGCCGACACCTTGCCCCAGGTGTGGCCCTCGCCGGCTGGACACGACGAGAGCGCGCCGTTGTCCACCGGATCGACACAGAACTGCACGTCGATGTCGAAGCCGCGCGCGTCGAGATCGAAGATCTGAGAGAGCGTCGGCTCGCCCTGGAGGGTGTAGTTCTTGGGCACGCCGCCGCCGAGGATCCACACCGCGGTGTCGCCTTGGTTTTGGGCGAGCCACTGCACCGCCGCCATGTCGAACACGTCTTGGGTGGCGTCGAGGCGGAACCCGAACGCGTCGCCAAGCAGCGCCCGCAGCTTCACCACGTTGAGGAAGATGCTGCCATCTTGCGGCGCGCCCACGAAGATGGGCACGCCGGCGTGGAAACAAGCGGCGAGCAGCGACGGCTGATCCACCCCCACCTCGGCCTCGAGCGCGGCCATGCGGCGGCCGAGCTCGAAGTGCAGCTCGGGCGTGGTCATCGGGCGCTGAAAGGCGCTCCCTTGGAGGAGGCGGGCGAAGAGCTTGTCCGTCTCGAGCAACACGCGCTCGTCGAAGGCGAGATCGTAGATCCGGATGACGCGGTTCTCACGGAGCTCGCGATCCCCCGCGTCGGGGGCGATCTCGCGGATGCGGTGGCCGAGCACGCGGTGAGCGTCGTGGTAGAGGTTGGCCCCGGTGGTGGTGAGCACATCCACGAGCCCCGCTTGCACCAACGGCACCAGACACGAGCGGTGGAGCCCGGCCGGTGTCATCGCCCCCGACATGGTGAGGAACACCGTGTGTCGGTCGGACGCGCAGCGGTCCATCAGCTGGTACGCGGTGCGGAGCTGTCGGCCTACGAACGCGGGAAAGGCGGAGGACAAGAGCTCGTGCGGCTTCTCGCGGCCGGTGATCGGCTGGGGCCGCACCTCCGGGGTGTGAACGAGAAGGGCGTTGTCGGCGTTGGGTTCCGTCATCGGTGTCTCGGCTCGCTCGGAGTGGTCGCGGATCAGTCGATGTCGGGATCGATGTCGGCGCCTTCGTCCTCGCCCGTCGAGGTCGTTTCGCCGTCGTCCTCCGACGACCCATCCGACTTGGGGCTCTGGTGGGTGGAGCCCGGATCCGAGGTGGGACTGTCGCCGGCTTCTTCGAAGCCCGACGCGTCCTCGTCGTTGGCGTCCTTGGCCGGCGTGCTGCCGCCGCCGCACGCAGCGAGGAGGGTGAACGCGAGGGCGGCGGTGAGGATGTGGATCGTCATCCATCGGCGATACATGCGCGGCCCGCCCTCGGCAATCCCCACGCGCTCTCGCTCGTGCGACCCCCTTGCTCTCGAAGGGAGGGAGGCGCATGCTACCCTCGTGATCCGCGCTTGGGTCCTCTTCGCCGCGTTCGTGGCCGCGCTCTTGGCGCCGCCCACGCTTTCGCTCGAGCGAGGTCGGGACCTGTTGTTCAGCGAGCGGCCCGCCCACACCGAGCTCAGCACCCGCGCCGAGGTGGCGGAGGCGGCGCCCATCGCCGTCGACAAGGCCGATGGGGCGGTGGCCGTAGCGCTGGTCCCCGCCTCCGCTTGGTGGCGTGAAGCGGATGCCATGGTGGTGCCGGCGCGGCCCGCGCTGCCGCTCCAGGTTCGCAAGCGTTGGGATCGGCGGCGCGACATCCGCCGCATCCGGACCCGCTGCCGGCTCGGCGACGGCGCGCACAGATTTCTCGCCTAGCGGGGGGAAACGATCGTCCCGAAGACGGCGCGCGGCGCGGTCGGGGGCGGTCGAGAACCCCCGCTCGCGAGAGATTGGTCCGTCACGCGTCGCGTGAGCGACGCCCCCCACGTGTGCGCCTCGACGAGGTGTGCTCGTGCCGGCTCCCATCGAGGTTGTGTCCATGAAGACTGTTGATCAGGGCGAAGCTCGCCCCCGCTCCACCGAAGTTCGCCCCCGCGCTCGCGCTGCCGCCGACGGGCGGCCCCGTCCCAACAAACGCGCCCTCACCAAGGCCCCGCAAGACGACGAGGAGCCGGGCGGGGCGCCGCCATGGAAGGTGTTCGCCCTCTTCGTCTTCGCGCTCGGCTTGCTGGTCCTCTACGGCGTCTTCGGCGCCCACTGAGGGGCGTCGCCACGAGGCCGGGGTGAGCTTGCTCAGTCGAGCGCGTCGAAGATGGCGTGGCTCGACCGCGCCGCGAACACGGGGGCTCCCCGATGGGGGCGCTCACCGTGATCGTCGCCGGCCCTCGTGGCGCGCGCCGCTCCACACGTGGTGCCAGGTCCCGCGCGGGAGGTACACCTCCCGCGTCGTGGTGCCGCGGGTGACCACCGACCTCGACACGCGTGCCGTTCTCGAGGGCGAACGAGCCCCCGGCGGGTCCGACGTCGCAGCCAGCGCTGGCGCCGAGGAGCCACGAGAACAAGAGGACGCGTGTGAGGTTTACGGCAGCGTGAGGGTGAGTCGGTAGATGAAGGTCTCGCCGAACTGCCCGTCGTTCCAGGGGAGGAGGGGGTCGTCGAGGGGCGAGGTGTAGTTGTACACGAGGTAGTGCCGGTCGGAGAGCGGCACGACGCTCGCGAAGCAGGTGTCACCGTTCGACGGCAGATCGAGCACGTGCTTCACCGTGAGGGCCGCGCCGTCCACCTGCCACAGCGCGCAGCGCTTGGGAGTGTTCCAGTACTCGGTCTGGTACGCCACGCCGCGGTCCTCGGGCGGGATGTCGTCACGCATCAGGTCGAAGTTGCCGTCGTTGGCCACCTGGCGTCGGGCGATGAGGTACACCCGGTCGCGATGGCGGAACACGAGCGGGGAGTCGTACTTCTTGGGATCGCTCGCGCAGCGCCAGTCGCCGAGGGCGCTGGCTTCCGCGCGGCAGATCTTCGAGCCGAAGCCGGTGTCGTCGCCGCTCTCGTTGCGGCTGACGGCGACCACCGCCCCGTCGTCGAGGAAGGCGAAGTCGGTCTCCGAGCTCCCCCCGACGAGCACCACCGGCTGTGACGGCACCACCGGCTCGAAGCGGTAGCCGTCCTCGGTCTTCAGCCAGTACACCTCCAGCCCGCCCTCCTCGAGCTCGTAGATGTTCTCGCCGCCTACGTAGCCGATCAGGTACGAGGTGCCGTCGAGGGTGCGGGCGCGCCACGGGATGAAGCCCTCCTTGCCCACCGCGTCGAGCTCGACGGGGGGGCTCCAGTCGCAGCCCGCGCGTTGCTCCGACACCATCATCGCCTCCGGCTTGAAGGTGAGCGTCACCTCGCCGAGGCGCGCGAAGTACAACAGCAGCTTGCCCCCCACCGCGAGGAACCGCGGCTCGCGGAGATCTTTGCTCAGCGCGAAGGATGCTTCGAGCACCCACTCTCGCTGATCGGTGGTGCTCACTACGTAGAGCACCACGTCTCTGCTGGCGAAGTGCGACGGCGCGGTGCGGAACGCAAAGAAGAGGCGGCCGTCGTGCCAGATCACGTCGAGGTTGTTGTGGGACGCTTGCGACGCCACCCCGCGGGGCATGGCCTCACGGTCTGGGACCACCGTGATCGCGTCGCTCAGGGCGGGCCTCGCGCTGGTGATCGCGGGGCACGCGCCGGCGAGCCGGTGACAGAGCTCGTCGGTGCTCAGCCTCGTCTTCGCGCTGGAGCCGCTCACGGCGTCGTCGTGTGCCGAGTAACAGGCGGCGGGGCGCACCACCTCCTCGCCGCAGCCGCTCGCGAGCGCGGCGAGGAGCACGCCGGCGTGAAGGGGGCCGAGCCTCACTCTGCGCAGGCCGTGCCGAACGCCGCCGGTGCGGGCACCGTGGCCGTCTTGGTGTCGCGCAGCGTCGAGAGGAAGCACCCGTATTGGTATTTCACCTCGTCGAGCTGCGAGAAGATGGTGTGGGGATCGGCGATGCCGTCGCCGGGGTACTGCACCACCACCGCGGTGTAGGCCTCACCGCTCTCGCTCACGCGGTTGTTCGCGACCGGGTACTCGGCGATGCCGTCGGTGCCCACGAGCGCCATGTCGGTCTGCATCGAGGGCCAGACCACGTCGCCCGCTTGCTGCGTGCGCCAGGCGAGCGCCATCGCGTTGAAGATCGTGGTGGGGAAGAACTGGTCACCCTCGCTCACCGGCGTGTACACGCTCCGCACCGGGTGCCCTTCGAAGGGGTACAGGCTCTGGCGGGGGAGCGACGGCATCGCGTCGCCCGCTTCCCAGGCGGTGTGCACCGCTTGCACGCCGGGGTGCAGGTGCGAGATGTTGTCCTGCGGCACGGCGAGGATCTGCGCCACGATCTGCTTTACCCCGCCGAAGAAGGGGCTAACCATGAGAAACCGCGCCGAGAAGGAGCCGGAGCCGGTGGGGGTGAGCGCGACCCCGCGCGGCTCGATGGCCGCGAGCAGGTTGGTGTACTGCCCGCCCATCGACTGGCCCATCAACATGATGGCATCCATGTTGAAGCGGTACGCCGTCTCGCCGTTGGGGAGGCTCGGGCCATCGCAACCGGCGAGCGCGGAGGGGGCGATCGACCACGACGTCAGCGCTTCGATGAGGAGGCGCTGCTCGTACACGCCTTGCCGAAAGTTGAAGGGGAAGGCGCTGAAGTTCACCTGGTTCGCGTAGTCGAACGCGCCCACGGCCGGATCGCGCTGAGGGTTGAAGGGCATCGCCGCGCCGAACGTGGCGAAGCCGTGCTCGGCCACGACGTGGGCGGGGCCTTCGCCCTTGGTCTCGTCGGCGCCGGGGGCGGGGATGCGGCCGCGGTCGACGACCTGCGTCGAGAGGCCGCCCGAGCCGTGGATGTAAAAGACGAGGGGGTAGCCGCCGACCGGCATCGGGCCCTTGGGGATGGTGAGCGCGATGGGCACCGTCTCTTGTCGCACCTCCACCGGCACCCCGTCCTCGTCCACCTCCATCACCCCTTCGCCGGGCGCGTTGTAGGGCCGCGCGCCCTTCTGGAACTGAGGCAACACCACCGCGCCGTGGAGCTCGCAGAAGCGAGCGTGATCCACCCCATCGTCGGGATCGAGCGCCACGTCCTCGATGGTGACGTCGTACTTGGCGAGGAGCGCCTCCGACTCGTCGAGGTTCTGGCGCACCACGTCGCCGGGGGTGAACACCGTGGCCGCGGCCACCGCCGCCCGGTCGACGTCGAGGCTGTCGAGCGTCTCCCAGAGCGGGGCGTAGAGCGCTGCCACCGCCTCGCCGCGCGCCCCCACCGGCGTCGCTCCGGCGGCGAGCGCCACCATCGATGCCGGCACCCCGAGCGGCTCTCCGGCCGCGTCGTTCAGCGAGCGCATCACCACGAAGGCGTAGCGGCGACCGGGGTAGAGCATCACGCCCGGGTAGGCACCCACCGCGAGGAGGTTCTCCGGGTTGAACCCGTCCGCCTCGTGCACCCGCGCCGACACCGGATGGAGCGCCCCGCGCCGCGGCGACTCGGGATCGACGTCGATGAGGAGCACGGGCGCGGCGGCGTCGGCGGGGATGGCCGCCTCTTCGTCGAGCCGCGGCATCGCTCCGTCGAAGCGGAACCAGGCGGCGGGCTGCACCGCGAAGCCGGGGCGGCGCTCGAGGGCCGGGAACACGGTCGGGAAGATCGGCGCGTCGTCCCCGTAGGGGAGCGCCGCCACGTCGGCCGTGCCGGCGGCCGTGAGGCGCAGATCCGAGGGGAACGGGAAGTCGTAGAACGACGCGCTCTCCGACCAATCCGCGTCCACCTCGAAGATCGTCGCCGTCCCTTCGATGGCGCTCGGCGGGGTGGGGGAGGTGTCGTCGTCGCCGCAGCCGGCCACGAGGCACAGCGCAGCGAGAGCACGCGCCAGATCGCGTTTCATGGGCGGAGACTAGCGCGTCCCCGGTTCTTGCGCAGCCGCGCAGCGGAGGGCTCACGCGTTTCTCGGCGCCGTCGGGGCGCGGGCGCGACGACCCCCCCGTTTCCACGGGAGGAGCGGGTGGAGGCTACTTCAGCGAGCGCTTGGAGAAGAGGCTGTCCTTGAGCTCGGGGTTGACCTTGAAGTCGCTCTTGAGGCGCAGCGTGGTCGTTTTGCTCGCCTTGTGGTCTTCCATCACCATGATGAGCGGCGCGCAGTAGTTGTCTCGGCACTTGTAGGCGGAACGTCGCTCCGTCTTGATCTTCGCTCCCTCTTCGTTGAAGTAGCGGATCTCGCGCGGGAGCATGCGCGCCTTCACCACGTCGAGCTCGAGCTTCGGGTACGGCGCGGTCTCGTCCTTGGCGGTGAGCAGCAGGGTCATCACGTCCTCCCCGTCCGACTTCTTGGTGGCCGTGTAGAACGTGCCATAGCGGGTGAGGGTGAGGTCTTTCTGGCTGAGCGCGGTGCCGAGGAAGCCCGCCTCGGTGACGTGGCTGGCGATGCGCCGGATCTTCTTGAAGGCGGGGATGTAGATGTACATCTCGGTGGGCGAGAGCGTGAGCACCTTCGTGCCCTTCATGTCGGCCGGCTCCGAGATGTTGATGAACTGCTGGTTGTTGCCGTCTTTGCGGCGCATGCGCATCCGCAGCTTCAGCTTCGACTCCTTGTCGTCACCGTCCTTGGTGCTGATGCCGTAGTGGTAGTCGAGGCTGTTCCAGCGGTTGATGGCCTCGTCCACCTTGGCGAGGGGGTCGTCGTCGGCGCGGGCGACGGGGGCCGCGGCGGTGAACAGGCCGAGGGCGAAGGCGGTGGCGCAAAGGAGCGCGGTGCGCGTGCGGAAGCTCCCGAGGGTAAGCGTGCTCTTCATCGCAGTTCTCGCTGGTCTTGGCGTTCTCTCGTCGGGCTCCGTGAACACGGGAGCACCGGCTGCCCGTTCGACGAACAACGGCGTTCATCTATTCGCATGAACACCGTTCAATTTCTTACCGGCGTGGATAAGCCTCGGAAAGGAAAAAGCATCATCCCGACCCCGGGGCGCCGGCTCGGGAGCGGGCGTCACTGCGCGCCGTTGGTGGGGCGGCCTCCCCACGGCCCCCACTGCTCTTCCTGGCGCTTCTCGTAGGCCTTCAGCTGCTCGGCATCGAGCACCCCGGCCAGCTTCTTGTTCGTCTCGGCCTGGATCTCGGCGAATTTCTCACGCCAGTCGTTGCGGGTGAGGGGGCGGTCGTCGCCCTCGCGGAGGGCGCGAAAGCGCTCGCCGCGCGCCCGGAGCACCACCTCCACCTGATCCGCTTGGTCGTCGCTCAGATCCAGCGCGTCGACGAGGTCGTCCACCTCGCGGGCGATGCGCTTGTCCATTTCCTCGTCGCGCTGGTCGCGCTCCTCTTGCTGCGCCTCCCACTTCGCCTTGTCGAGCACCGCGCGCACGGCGTTCTCGAACTTGGGATCCGACGCGCTGAGGGTCACCCGCTTGCCCTCCGCCTCCGCGCCCGGCTCTGCCTCCTCGATGGCGTCCACCTTCGCCTGCGCCGTCATGCGCTGCTGGAGGCTCTTCAGCGACCGCTCGAGCTTCTCGATGCGCTCGCCCTCGGGGCCTCTCGGAGAGGGGCTCTGCTCGCCGGGGAGCGCGGTGGCCACGGCCTGGGTCACCGTGTCGTCGGCGGTGGGCGTGCTCTGTGCGGTGGTGGGCGCGAGGTACCACACCAAAAGGCCGCCGGCGGCGCCGCCCACCAACGCGGACACGAGGTTGTCGATCCGAAAACGAGACTCGGCCATCGGCTGCATTGTGAACCGAGCGCCCCGCTGGCGCTACTCGCGCGCTCCGCTCGAGCGGTCCACCGCCCGCGTGGGCACCTCAGAGGAGGAACGGGATCACCGCCCGGCGCGAGGGCGGGTAGCGCGGGAAGGTCTGCCGATACCAGCGATGGTGGGCGAGGGCTCGGGGGATGAGGTTGGCGACGGTGTAGAGCGCGAAGGCGGCCCCGGCGAGCGACCAGGTCGCGAGCGCCCAGCCCGCCCACTCGAGCATCTCGCCGAGGTAGTTGGGGCACGAGACGAGACGAAACCAGCCGCCGTGGGGGACGCGGTAGCCGGGGCCCTCCTCACGGAGCGCGATGAGGGCTCTGTCGCTCGTCCGGTTGAGGTGGCGGCCGGCGAAGAACAACGCCGCGCCGACGAGGAACCGTGGGTCGCAGAGCCAGCTCGTGGCGTAGTCGCCGAGCTCGGACAGGAAGCGGGCGTTGAGGTAGGCGTTCAGCGCTTGAAACGACGCGCCCATGAGCGCAACCGCGACCGGTGACCGCTTTCCCTCGGCGCGGATGCGGAGCGGATAGAGGAACGTGCGGTCCACATAGTGCAGCTGCCACAGGCCGAGGAGCACGAGGGGCACGAGCCGAAAGCGCGCGCTCCCCGCGAGGTACACCCCAAGGAAGCCCACGCACGCCGGCGCCTCCATCACCACCCAGAGCCAGCGCGCGGGGAGGGTGGGGCCCCAGCCGGCGCGCTGGTGGCGGCCGTAGGGCGCAGCCACGAAGAGCAACGCGACGAAGGTGACGACGGCGAGCCCGATGAGCGACCAGCACAGGAGGGCGTGGAGCTCGCGCTCTGTCATGGCCGGAGAGAGAGCCTGCCTACGCGGTGGGTCGAGGTCGGCGGAACGCGGCGCGCGCTCCCTCGCTGCGCGGTCGGGCCGCGCAGCCCTCGAGGTGATCGTTGACCATGCCCATCGCCTGCATGAAGGCGTAGACGGTGGTGGGGCCCACGAACGAGAACCCTCGCCGCTTCAAATCCCTCGAGAGCGCCTTCGAGGCGTCGGTCTGCCCGAGGGCCGAGAGCGCCGCCTTGGTGAGGCGCTTCGGGCGCGCGGCCGGCGCTGGCTCGAACTGCCACACGTAGGCCGCGAGGCTCCCGTGCTCGCCGGCGAGCTCGAGGCAGCGACGCGCGTTGTGGATCGTCGACTCGATCTTGCCGCGATGCCGCACGATCGACGCGTCCTCGAGCAGGCGCTCGACGCTCCGTCGGTTGAAGCGCGCCACCTTCTCGTAGTCGAAGCCGGCGAAGGCGCGCCGGAACGCTGGGCGTTTCCGCAGGATCGTGAGCCAGCTGAGGCCCGACTGAAACCCCTCGAGGCAGAGCTTCTCGAAGAGGCGGTGGTCGTCGGTGACGGGGAGGCCCCACTCGTCGTCGTGATAGGCGGCGTAGTCGGGGGCGGACGCGCCCCACCAGCAGCGGGCCACGCCGTCTTCCCCCAAGACCACACCCGGGGGAAGGGCGCTCACTTCTGATGCTTCTCTTTCCACTCCGCGTAGGGCATGCCGTACACCAGCTCGCGCGCCTCGGCCTGGTCCAACGCCACTCCGCGCTCGTTGGCCGCGGCCTGATACCACTTCGACAGGCAGTTGCGACAGAAGCCGGCGAGGTTCATCAGATCGATGTTCTGCACGTCGGTGCGCTCCCGCAGGTGGAGGAGCAGCTGCCGAAACGCGGCCGCTTCGCACTCGAGCTTGGTCTGGTCGTCCATCGTCTCCCTCACGCGTTGAGCACGGGCAGGCCGTGGCGGCGCCGCGATTGCTCGGCGCTCTTCCAGCCCTGGATGCCCCGGAAAGCGTAGTTGCGCGTGCGTGGCGGCTGTGTGGCCACGCGGAACGGCACTGGCGGGGCCTCGAGGTTGAACACGTCCATGGTGCGGAACTTGTTCATGGCCCGCTCGTAGCGTCGTCGCTCCCCGAGCATGGTGCTCATCAGCTTGTCGTAGGCGAGGTAGCTGGGCCGGAACACGTAGTTCCAGAGGCGCCCCGAGATCGGGTAGTGGCGCAGCCACGTCTCGGTGGCCCAGAACGGCCCGATCACCTCCTTGGCGAGCTTCCAGCGCTGGAACTCGAGCTCCTTGGGGTCGAGAAAGTCGGTGCGGACGTTGGCCCAGTAGCCGTTGTACCAGCGCAGATCGTCCTCGTTGGTCACGTAGCCCTCGGCCAGCGCCACCTCGCGGCTGCCGGTGCCTGGGTAGGGCGTGATGATCTGGGGGATGGTGTGCTCCACCCCGAGCGACTTGAAGAACGCGTAGTTTTCGCGGATCTCCTGGGGGCTGTCGTGAGGGAAGCCGGTGATGCAGCCGCCTACCACGCAGATGCCCGCTTCGTGCAGGCGCCGCACCGCGGTGCGGGTGAGCTCCACGATGTCGCCCTTTTTGATCTCGCGGAGCGTCTTCTGCGAAACGTTCTCGATGCCGAGGAACACCTTCGTCATCCCCGCCTTCTGCATCTTGTTCACTACCCGCTGCGACTCGGCGATCCCCGCGCAGGTGGCCTGGGTGGTGATGCGGATGTCGGTGAAGAGCCGCTTGCGATTCACGATCATCGCGTCGCAGAGCTCCTCGAGCCGATCGAGGTCGTTGGTCATGTTGTCGTCGGAGCAGAAGGCCTCCTTCACCAGGCGGCGCGACATCTGCTGCAGATCGCGGAGCACGTAGTCGATCGGGAAGAAGCGATGGCTCTTGCCGTACATCGTATGAATCGAGCAGTAATTGCACGCGAGGGTGCAGCCCCGCGAGGTCTCGAACACGTCGGCTGGCCAAAACGCCTGGTGGGCGCCGAGGTAGGCGCGCTTGTGGCGGGCGGGGAGGTTCAAGACGCTCAGATCCTGAAGCGCCCGATCTTCGTTGTGCACGAAGCGCCCATCGACCTTGAAGCTCGCGCCGGGCACGTTGTCGGGGGTGCGCGAGCCCTCGAGCACCTCGATGATCTCCGCGATCGCGAAATCGCCCTCGCCGCGGATCAGCCAGTCGAAGAGGTTTCGATCCCAGCTGTCGGCGATCTCTCGATACATCATGCTGGCGTGGTAGCCGCCGAGCACGGTGACGAGGGACGGGTTCTGTCGCCGGGCCATCCAGGCGATCGAGCGCGCCGTCTCGTACTGAAAGGTCATCGACGACATGCCGAGGATGTCGGGCCGGAAGTCGTTCAGGATCTTCTGGACGGCGCGGCGCACGTTGCCGCGCTTGCGGTTCAGATCGAACGCCCGAACGTCGTGAACCTCGGGGGTGTTGCCCGCGATGTTGCAGATCGCGAGGTTTGGAATGTGCCAGCTGTCTCCCCGGATCCACGGAGACAGCTCGGGCATCGACACTAAGGCAACACGCATTGGTCTGTCCTCGGGCCCAAACGCCAACCAAGGTTTTACGACCGATCTCGCCGGTATGCAAAGGCGACGGGCCGCGGGCCACGTTCGGGGGCAGCGCGTGGCGTGGGTGGGGCGCGTGGGTCAGGGGCCTTGGAGGCCGGGGAGGACGCAGCCCGTCGTCTCCGCGAGCGAGGCGGCGAGGGCGGGGTCGACGGCCGTGACGGCGCGATCGAAGGCTCGCCGGTCGCTCCTCAGCCCGTCGAAGGCCACCCCCCTGGCTGCGTAGAGCTCGTCCATGCGACCGTCGTCGCAGCCGTCGAACACGCAGGCGAGGAGCTCGCCTCCGATCGCGTGGAGGGCGCTCTCTCGGGCGTTGCAGCGGACGCCGGCGGCGCGGGCCTCTTGAGTCCACGCCGCTCTGAGCGCGGGGGTATCGGTTCGCTCGGCGGCCGCGATGACGGGTCCAAGGAGCGTGGCGTAGGCCGCGGTGGCCTGCGGCCAGACGGCCTCGGCGATCAGCCAGCGGGCCTCGGTGTCGTCGCTGGGATCGAGCGCGCCGTGGCCAGTGAGATCGGCGAACGGGCGGGTCCGTGCCCGCGCCGCCACGCCGCGCCGCGTCCGCACGTCGGACTTGCCGAGGGCGGCCTTGGCCCGAGCGGCGGTCTCGAAGAGCGGCACGAGCGCTTCGTCGCGCGGAGCGAGCGCTTGCCGCATCAGCGCCGAGCGCTGCAGCCAACGGGCGTGCTCGTCGAGCGCGGCCACGAGCTCGACGAGTCCCTCGCTGCCGCCGAGGGCGATGGCCGCCGCGACGCGCGCGTCGAGGGCGCTCGCGCGGCGTTGGGCCAGCGCAGCGTCCTCGCCCACCACCGCGAGGGCGGGGAACACGTCCACCACCTCGACGTCACGCCGGATGCGGAGGTTGCCGCGCCGGAGCTCGCGGTTCGGTCCTTCCCCCACCGCGCGGGCCACGTGCACGAAGCTCCCTTCACAGGCCTCGCGCCGCGAGATGTACGCCTCGAGCGTCACGACGCGGCGCGTGCACACCATCAACACGGCGCCGCCGCCGTCGGCGAGCATGAGCGGCACCGCCCCCTTCTCGAGCACGGGGGGCTCCGGCGCGAGGGGGATGGCGTCGGGGTCGCGAACCGCGCCCACGGCGATGGCGAGGGTGCGCACCGCCGCCGCGAGGGGGAGCTTCTCGTGCTCGTCGCCGCAGCGCTCGCGCTCGGTCTCCACCTCTTGCCACGCGCGCTTGCACGCGCTCTCGGTGACGCACGAGGCTCCGGCCTCGACCGCGCCGCGCAACGTCTCACAGCTCCGAGGATCGAGCGTGACCTCCCGCTCCGGATCGGCGAGGTGTCGGCTCACGACGCGTTCGAGCAGGGTGAGCGCGAGCGGGCTGCCCTCGCGCTCGCCACAGCGGGTGGCCCACTCCTGTGCGTCGTCGCGGCAGTGCCTCGGATCACAGCCGTGCTCCATGAAGCGCGTGTGGTGTCGCGCGCACGTTCCCGGTGAGGCGAGGGCCCGCTCGGCGAGGGTGGTAGCGCTGGCCTTCACCGCCGCCACCTCGCCCGGCAGGAGGGTGCTGCACTTCTCTTGCCACTCGGCAGCGAGCTCGGCGCCGAAGCCACAGAGCGCACCCTTGCAGCCGCCCTCGGCGGCGAGCACCGCGCGGGCGTGGCGGCACTCGGCAGCGTGACCGACGCTCGTCTTCGCGGTGGCGTGGAGCCAGAGCGCGCTGCGGCTCCAACGCTCGGGAGGGGGCGGTCGTCGGTCGGTGCGCGCCGTGGAGGCGCTACAGCCGATGGCCCACCCCACCATGACGAGCGCGGTGGCCGAGAGGCAGAGAGGCACCGCGCACCCCGAGAGTCTGCGGCTTCGGCGCGTCCGGCTCGTCCGCGTGCGTGCGACGGGGGGCAGACGGCGCGATGGCGGGTGAGGGGCGGGCACGAGGGGTGCGGTGGCGGTGGGCCCGGTGGGACCGCGTGAAGTGGCGGCCACGAGCCAACTCAGGACCACAAGAAATACACCAGGACCCCGAGGACTGCGACGGCCGCGGCGGAGGCGACCGCGACCACGCGGGGGAGGGCGAGGCGCCGCCGGAGCTCTGCCGCCTCATCGAGCTGCCCCACGGCTTCGAGGGTGGAGGCGAGCTCGCCGAGCCGATCGCGGCGATCGTCGCCCTCGTAGAGATCGGCGTCGAGCACCTGGCGAAGGTGCTCGACGAGCTCGGTGTGACGCTCGAGGCGTACGAGCAGGGCGCGCACCCGCGCTTCGAGCTCTCGGTTGTCGAGCCGACGTCGGTACGCGCGTCGGTAGAGGGCGAGGGCCCGCTTGGGGGCGCGCCGCACCTTCTCGTGGTGGCGTGCGGCGCGGAGGAGCACGTCGTCGGCGTCGAGCGCCGCGTTGGCGCGGCAGGCCTCGATGAAGCGATCGATCGCGCGGCCGAAACGGCGGCGCTCTCCCTCCGGGTGGGCGCCGAGGCGGGACTCGAGCGCCTCGAACACCTGCTGCCACGCCGCCGGTGTCGCCCCGATCGTGGCGAGCGTGGCCTGCGCCTCCGTGTCCTGCCAGTCGGCGTCGAGGGCCTCGAGGGCGAGCCGCACCGCGAGCGCCGGATCGGCGAGCTTGGCCGCCGCGAGCTCGGCCGCGCGGCGCAGCCACGAAGACCGCTCGGTGGCGACGAACCCAGCTCTCCGTTCATAGAGGGTGGCCAGCGCGCGGTGCTCTCGTGCCGCCGAGAGGAGCCGCTCGAGCTGCTGGAAGGCCTCGGTGTGGGTTGGGTCGAGCTCGAGCACGCGCTCGTACGATTTCGCCGCGGCGTCGGGGAGCTCGAGCGCGAGCTCCACCTCTCCCTTCGCGAGCAGGAGGCGGATGCGTTCGTCGGTCGCCTTCGAGGCGAGGGCGAGCGCCCGCTCGAGGTCGCTCCTGGCGGCCTCCAGCTCTCCCGCCTTCCGCTGCCACTCGGCGCGCTCTACCCGCAGCGTGAGCTCCTCCCCCCGCTCCGGGGCGAGCGCGAGGAGCGCGCCGAGCACCTCGAGCACCGGCGTCGGGTTCGGTCTGCGCCGGTAGCCTTGCCAGAGCGCCCGCAACACGTGCACCGCGTCGGGGGCGAGCTCGCGGGCGCGCTCGTAGCAGGCGATGGCGCGTTCGGGCTGGCCGAGCTCGCCGTCGCAGAGCTCGGCCGCCTTCACCAGGGCGGCCACCGCCTTGTCGTCGTCCACCGCCAGCGCGTGCTGTTCGAGCGCGTTCACGAGCTCGAGCCAGCGACGATGTCGGGTGTACAGGCGCTCGAGCGCCCCCATCGCTTGCTCGTGGCCGGGCGTCGCCCCGTGGGCGAGGCGCCAGCGACGCATCGCCCCCTCTTCGTCGGAGAGCTGCGCCTCGGAGATCGCTGCGCCTTGGGCGAAGAGCTCGGCGCGGAGCGTCACCCCCGCCCGCTCTGCCCGGCGATCGAGCACCGCCACGAGCTCCGCGTAGCGCCCCTCGCCCTCGTGGAGGCGGGCGAGCGCGGCGAGGGCCGGGTCGTTGTGGTCGTCGAGGGCGAGCACCGCCTCGAGCGTCGCGACGGCTCGCGCGCTGTCCTCGAGGTGGGTCGCGAGCGTGTCGGCGAGCGCGAGGAGCCAGCCGATGCGGCTCCGATCGTCTTCGGCGAGCTCCACGAGGCGCTCGAGCACCTCCGCGCGCGAGTGATGGCGGTCGCGCGCCTCGAACAGCGCCGCGAGCTCGACGAGCCCCTCGCGGTGCTGCGGATCGAGCCAGGTGAGCTCCTGCATGGCGATGATGGCCGCCTCGTCTTCACCCGCGCGCCTGTGGGCGCGGCCGATGCGCCACAACAGCGCCACGTCGAGGGCCGGGTCTTCGGTGGCTTGCTCGGCGGCGCGAAAGCCGGCGGCCGCGAGCGACCACGCGCCGCTCTTCTCCGCCAGCGCGTCGGCGCGCGCGAGCACGTCGCTCCGCCCCGGATGCTCGGCGAGCACGGAGAGCACCACCGTGAGGGCGCGCGCGGGGTCGAGCACCTCGGCTTCGAACAGCTGCGCCGCGGCGAGCGACAGCTCCACCGCCCGCGTCGGCTCGTGGGCGGCGCGTCGCGCGTAGAGCTCGGCGAGGGGCGCGTGGCGCCGCAGCTCGCGGTAGGTCGTCTCGAGCAGCTCGAAGGCGGCGAGCGTCCCCACCTCGGTGAGGCGCTCGAGCAAAGCGATGGCGTGGTCGTCGTCGTGCCGAAGCTCGAGCCACGTCTTCGCGAAGGCCACCGCGCGCTCGGGCGACTCCAGGCGCTCGGCCGAGAGCGACGCCAGCTCCGCCGCCGTCGCGAGCTTCAACGTCAGGTCGTGGGTGCTCGCGAGCCGCTGCTCGAGCAACGCCGCGAGCTCGCGGTGGCGCTCCGTCGCGCGGTACACCCCCTCCAGCACCTCGAGCGTGAGCTCCCGCTCGCGGTGTGAAACATCCAGGCGTTTCTCGTCTCCGCCTTCGGTCACCAGCACGAGCTGCTCGCCGCCCCACTTCCCGGGGGCGATGCGCGGGGGCGAGGTCTCCGAGAGCGCCGTCACCCGAAAGGCTCCGGTCATGCCGTCGCGGTGCATCGCCTTGAGCGCCCCATCGTGCCGGATGAGGAACGTGCGCCCGTAGCTCCCGCCGAGGCCGGTGTCGAGGCCAAGGAGGATCTCGGCTCGCTCCGGATCGATCGAGGCCGGGAAGTCGACCTTGGAGATGCTCCACTCCATCGCCGCTCGCAACCGTTCCTCGACCGCGGCGCGGCATCAACCGCCGGGGTCGCTCGCGTCGCGTGGCGCCTCGGCGCGCGCGGGGGCCGACGAGAGCTTGGCGGCGAAGGCGAGGTAGGCGGCGAGGCCGACCTGACCCCACATCGCGAGCAGGGTGAGCCACGCTCCGGTCTTCCTCTCGGCGCGGATCGCGGCGCCGAGGGCGGAGCCGAGCCGCTGGATGCCGCCGTCGTTCTCTCGTGCCTCGGCCTGCATCTTGGCCTGGGCGTCGCCGACCCGCCGCTCGAGCGGGAGACCCACCACGAGGGAGGCAGAGAGGATGGCCGCCCCGACGAGGCTCGCGAGCGCGGCAGGCTTGGCGCGAGCGGCGCGCTCCGCCGCGCTCTTCGTCATTCGGACGCCGAAGTAGCCGGCGGTGCCCGTCCCCGCGAGCGCGAGGAGGAGCCACCAGGCGGCGATCGACTCGCCCTTCTGGCGCTCCTTCTCCAGCGCGTCGTTGGCCGGGCTCTTCGCGTCTTCGGCGCCGCCGGGCAGGCTCCCGCTGCCGATCACCACCTGGTAGCCCGCTTGGGAGATGAGCGGCTGGCCCGCGCACGACACCTCCACCCACGGAAAGAGCAGAAACACCACCACCAGGCCAGCGAAGCCCGTGAGTCCGAAGCCGCGAACGTCTCCTTTGGGCGCGTCCCCCATGGCCGCACGATAGTCGGTCCGCGCGGGGGAGCAACGTCTGCGCGTTCGGTCTCGGCGCGCGCGTCAGTCGCAGCGGATGAAGACGGCGGCGTCGTCCCGGACGCGGGCCTCGCCGACGAGGCGAATGCCATGACCGCCACAGCGGTCGAGCTCCCGATCCACGCCGTCGCGCACCTCGGCACAGAACCCATGGAGCCGGTCACCGCGCACGTCGCGCAGATCGTCCCCGGCGGTCTCTTCGCAGATCCGGGCTTCGTCACGCTCGAGCTGGCGCACCTCGCAGGCGCAGTCGAGGTCGCGATCTCGCGTCCGCTCGTCGCGCTCCACCGCGCGCAACACGCGATCCCGTTCGCTCCGCTCGAGCTCGCGGCGGGCGTCGCTCTCGCAGTCGCAACGTCCGTCCGCGTCGGCGCGGCGCACCTCGACCGTGCGGCACATGAGCCGGTCGTCGCGGTCGCGCCGCATCGGACGGTCGACGCAGCGCGACTCGGCGCGCTCGCCCTCGAGCAGCTCGTAGCCCACCTCGTCGGTGGTTGGTTCGCCGGGAGCCACCAGGCAGGCGGGGCTACCCACGAGGAGAGCCAGAGCAAAGGTGAACGACAGGGGGAGGGTGGACAGCAGGTTCTGGTTCAGCATGAGCGGAGGACTTCGCAACCCGCGTGCCGAGCCCGCGCGCGTCTCGCCGCTCGGAGAACGAGCGCGATGTCGAGGGGTTGTCGACTCGTCGAGGTGCCGTCGGCCCCGTCGCTGTACGCGCCTCGGACAGCCCGTGGCGGGCACGCCACGCGTCCATCCGCCGAGCGGCCCGCGCGAGCCCTCGCGACGTGAGCGACCGGCGCCCACGGCCGAGCTCTGCTCAACCGATGGGGGGGGGCCGGCGCGACTCGGCGTGAGGCTGCACGTCGAGGTCGCCGGTGTTCGGATCCAGCTTCAGGCGGTATCGCATCCCGGCGTCGGTGCGGAAGAAGGTGGTGTGATCGGTGGTCGTGCGCGCGTCGTCGATGAGGGCCTTCATGAAGCCAGGGTTGGCCTTGTGCATCTGCTTGAGCGCTGCGATCGCGTCCGGATCCCCAGAGAGCTTCATGGCGCCACTCTAGTCCCTCTGTGCGCAAGTTCGTAGCGGGTTCCCACGGGAGGCCGGGCGAGGCCCCGGGTGACGCGGGGGAGAGGCGCCGGTGGGCGCCGGCGACGCCGCGCTCGTCGCGGTAGCATCGCGCGCTCCGTTCGATGAGCGGGTGAGGTTGCCCATCGGCTTGGCGGGTGACGTGGCTCGTCCGCTGGGTGGATGACGCGCTCGCGTGCCGCTCGCGGCGGGGCCCAGGGCGCGTTACCCTGAGGCCATGGGGGACGAGCCCGACAGAAGCGGAGGGCGCGACACGCAGCCCCAGCCCGCGCCTGGCTCGGCCGGCCCGCGCTTCGAGCGGTCGGTCCCCTCCGCGCGGTGGCGCTCTTCGGAGGGCGCGCCGACGCCTCGCGACACCGTGCCGCGGAGCTCGATGGGTCACCTCACCTCGGTGGCCCGCGCCACCGTCGGGTCGGGCGATCTCGAGGCCGCCGCTGGCGAGCCGAACGACGCGCCGCTCGAGATCGGCGAACGCGTCGATCACTTTCAGATCTTGCGGTTGCTCGGACGGGGCGGGATGGGCGAGGTGTACGTCGCCCGCGACACGTTGCTCGGACGTCGCGTCGCGCTCAAGCTCATCCATCCCAAGTACCTCGGGTCGCCGGAGGCGATCGCCGGCTTCCTCGAAGAGGCGCGGACCACCGCGAAGTTCAGCCACCCCCACATCGTGGCGATTCACGCGGTGGGCGAGCACCAGGGACGTCCGTATGTCGCGCTCGAGTTCCTCGAGGGCGAGAACCTCCGCAAGCGTATGATGGCGCGTCGGTTGAGCCACCAAGCCACGCTGCGCGTCGCGCTGGCCGTGGCCGAGGCGCTCGACGAGGCCCACCGCGGCGGGGTGCTGCACCTCGATCTCAAACCCGAGAACGTGATGATCCCGGAGGACGGGCGTGTGCGCGTCGTCGACTTCGGCCTCGCGCGGCCGGCCAAGGTGATGGAGTCGGGCGAGGTGCGAGCCCGCGACGAGCGCACGGGGGTGTGGGGTACGCCCGCGTACATGGCCCCCGAGCAGTGGCTGCGTCAGAAGCCGACGTCGGCCACCGACGTGTGGGGCCTCGGCATGTTGTTGTTCGAGCTCTTCTCGGACTGGCTGCCCTACGACCTCGAGGGCACCAAGACCAAGCTCATGGAGGCGGTGTGCGATCCGGCACCGGTGCCACGCATCGAGCGCTACGCCGAGGTGCCCTCCGACGTCGCCGAGCTCGTCGCTGCGTGTCTCGAGAAGGACCCACGCCAACGTCCGAGGGTGAGCGAGGTGGCGGACGCGCTGCGAGAGATGTTGTTCCGTGGCGCCACCCGCCCCGCCGACGACGAGGGGCCGTTCCGTGGGCTGCTCCCATTCACCGAGCGGCACGTGGGGCTATTCTTCGGTCGCGAGGCCGAGGTCAACGCGTTCGTCGAGCGAATCCGCTTCACACCCGTCTTGCCCGTGGTGGGGCCTTCGGGCGCCGGCAAGAGCTCGTTCGTGCAGGCCGGCGTGCTCCCGCGGCTCCGCGAGGAGGGCGACTGGCTGTTCATCAAGCTGCGCCCCGGAAGCCACCCGTTCGAGAGCCTGGCCGCGCATCTGCTCCGTGCGGATCGCGACACCATCGCCGTGCCGGCTCCCAAGACCTCCACCCCGAGCCTTCGGGATCTGCCCTCGGAGGATGTCCCCGCCACCGAGCCGGCGGCGTCCGACGTGCGCCGCCTCACCGACCGGCTGCTCGAGGCCCCCCAGCGCCTGTCGCTCGAGCTCACGCGCATCGCCCGCGAGCACCGCTCGAACGTGCTCGTCTTCGTCGACCAAGTCGAGGAGCTGTTCACGCACTGCGAAGACGCGAAGGAGCGCCGCGCGTTCATGGAGGCGATCTGCACCGCGGCCGAAGATCCGGACGATCCGGTGCGGGTGGTGTTCACGGTGCGCGACGACTACCTCGGGCGGCTGGCGTTGGGGCCCCTGGTCACGCGTTCGCTCGCCCAGGTGACGGTGATTCAGCGGCTACGCCGCGACGCGCTCGCCGAGACGTTGACCAAGCCCCTGGCCTCGGTGGGATACCGCCTCGAGGACGACGCGCTGGTGGAGGAGATGGTGGCCTGCGTGGAGGACGCGCCCGGCGCGCTGCCGATGTTGCAGTTTGCTGCACGCCAGCTCTGGGAGCGCCGCGACCGCGTGCGGCGGATGCTCCTCCGCGCTGCCTACGCGGAGATGGGGGGGGTAGAAGGCGCGCTCGCAGCGCACGCCGACGGCGTGCTCGACGCGATGAGCGCGGAGCAAGTGGAGCTGGCGCGTGAGCTCCTCCTGCGCCTCGTGACCGACGATCGCACCCGCGAGCGACTGCCCAAGGTGGCGTGCCTCGCCGGGCTCGGGTCCGAGGCGGAGCCGGTGCTCACTCGGCTCACGCAGGCGCGCCTCGTGGTGTCGACTCAGCGCGCGCGAGAGAGCGGCGGCCAGGCGATGCTCGAGCTCGCCCACGACGCGCTCATCGGGTCGTGGGGTACACTCGCTCGTTGGCTCGACGAGAGCCGGGAGGAGCTCGCCTTCGTGCACGAGGCGGGGCAAGCGGCGGCGCTGTGGGACAAGCGGGGGCGGCTGCCGGAGGAGCTCTGGCGCGGCGAGGCCTTGTCGGACGCGCTCCGGCGTCTCGGCCGGACGACCACCGAGCTCGGCGCCGTGACCCGTGAGTTTCTCGCTGCGGCCAGCGAGCGCGAGCGGCAACGAGTTCGACACAAGCGCATCCTCCACGGGTCGTTGCTCGTGGGCACCGCGCTGCTCGCGGCGGTGTTTGCGGTGGTCGCCTGGGTGGTCGGCGAGAAGGAGCGCGAGGCTACCCGGCAGCGCGACCTCGCCGAGCACCAGCGGGCGGCGACGCTCAGGGAGAGCGCGCGGGCGGCGCTGTCTCAAGGGAACGTGCTCGAGGCCCGGGCGAAGCTGCGCCTCGCGCTCGACGTCGAGGACGATCCTGCGGCGCGTGCGCTCTTCTGGCAGCTCTCGCAGAACCCGATCGTGTGGCAGAAGAAGCTCGGCGATCGCGTGTTCGGCGTGAGCTTCACCGCCGACGCACGCGAGGTGGTGGCGGGCTGTGCCGACGAGGCGATCTACGTGTTCGACCGCGTCACCGGCGCGATGCGCGTGCTGCACGGCAACGGAGATCAGGTGCTCGGTGTCGCGATGGCCCCCAGCGGGGCGCAGCTCTTCACGATGAGCACGGGGGGCGCGGTGCGTGCCTGGGACACCGACGAGACGAGCCCGCTGAGGCTCCTCGGTGCGCACGCCCAGCGGCCCACCGCGATCCGCGTGAGCCCCGACGGGGCGTCCGTCGCGACCGCCTCTCACGACGGCACGGTTCGGATCTGGCCGACCTCGCCAACGGGGAGCCCGAGGGTGATCGAGCTCGGCGGCGAGGTGGGGGCGGTCGACTTCGAGCCGAAGAGCGCGCGGGTGGTGGCGGCGGTAGGCGCGAAGCTCTGGAGCATCGCGGCGGACGGGACGAAACGCGAGGAGCCGGGGCGAGGAGGGGCGAACGTGTCGGCGCTGAGGGTGAGCCCGGACGGCGCGCAGATCGCGGTGGGCCGCTCCGACGGCCGCGTCTCGCTCGTCCCTCTCGGCGGAGAGGGCGAGCGTGTCCTCGAAGGTCACCTGGGCGCGGTGTGGTCGGTGGCCTTCGACGGGGACGGGCGGCACCTCGCGAGCGGTGGCGACGACGGCACGCTCCGACTCTGGGACGCGACGACCGGCCGGCTGGTGCTCTCGCTCCTCGCCCACGAAGAGCAGGTGACGGGCGTGGATCTGAGCCACGACGGTCGCTACGCCGTCACCGGCAGCTTCGATGGAACGGTGCGCGTCTGGGATCTCCACACGGGGGGCGCGCGCGCGGCGACCGGCGGGACCTCGCCTCTGTATGGCCACGCGGCGCTGTCCGAGCCGCTCGCTGGAGCGCGAGGTCTGGCCTTCAGCCCCGACGGTAAGACGATCGCGGCGGGGAGCTACGACGGCCGCGTGCGGCTCTGGAACGTGGCGGCGGCGGAGGTGGAGCGCACCCTCGTCGGCCACAGCGGTCGGATCTTCGAGGTGGCCTTCAGCCACGACGGGAACGTGCTCGCCTCGAGCAGCGCGGACCGCAGCGCGCGGCTGTGGAGCGTGGCCACCGGCTCCGAGCTGCGGGTGCTCGCCGGTCACGCGGGTCCGGTGGTGGGGGTGGCGTTCAGCCCCGACGACCAGCTGCTGGCCACCGGGAGCAAGGACACGACGGTGCGGCTCTGGGAGGTGGAGGGCGGCGGGAGTCGCGTGCTGAGCGGACACGCGGGCGAGGTGAACGGCGTGACCTTCAGCGCGGATGGTGCCTTGCTCGCGAGCGGCGGGCGCGACGTTCGCGTGTGGAACGTTGCCAGCGGAGAGCTCGAGACCGTGCTCGAAGGGCACACCGACGCGGTGCTCGGCGTGCGCTTCATGGGAGCGGCGCTCGTCAGCGGGAGCACCGATGGAACCCTGCGGCGCTGGGATCTCGCCACGGGACAGGGCCAGGTGGTGGGGCGACACCCGCAGCGCGTGTATTGGATCGACGTTCACGACGAACGCATCAGCGCGTCGAGCTCCGACGGCATCGCGCGGCTCTGGCGGCGCGACGGGACCGAGCCGGTGCTGCTGCGGGGCCACAGTGACGAGGTCAACCACGCCGTGTTCAGCCCCAGCGGCCAGCTCGTCGCGACCGCCGGTGACGACGGCACCGTCCGTGTGTGGCACGCCCACGACGGGCGGCCGTTCTGGCGCACCGCCGCGCTCACCTCCACCCCCTCCGCGATCCTCACCCACCTCGGCTGGACGTCCCTCGCAGACGGAGCGCCGCGGCCGCGCGGGGCGTGGGCGCGCGCCATCGACTCCCGCGCTCGGTGGGCCGAGCAGGTCGGCGAGGTGATGTGTCTGCTCGGCCACGACGGCGCGGTCGAGCTGTGGCATGTCGGCGACGACGTGCTCACGGCCCGCGTCGCAGGACCCTTTGCGGCGCTCTCGGTGGCCTCCGGCGGGTGCGTGGCGCGGGGCGCCGCTCGAGCGCTGCTCCTGTCCGTCTCCGGAGAGAGCGTCCCGCTCGGCGACCCGGGGCCCGTGTCGGCGGTCGCGGCCAGCGCCGACGCGGTCCTCGTGGCGGGCGCGCGCTCGATCACGCGCTTCGACGCGCGGGGGCGCCGGCTCGGCGCGTGGGAGGCGTCGCCGGGGATCACCGCGGTGGGGCCAGTGGGGGACGACGTCGCGGTGGGGTACCGCGACGGACACCTCCAGCTCTTCGCTGCGCGCGACGGCGCGGTGAGACCGCTCGCGTTCCAAGGCATCGCGTCGAGCGCGGTGTCGAGCATCACCGAGGGCCCGAGCGGCACGCTCGCCGCAGGCTACGACAATGGCTTCGTGGGCCTGTGGAGCCAGCGCGACGGCGCGCTGCTCGCGAGCCGACAGCTGCACGGACGTGTCTCCCACCTCACCCTCCAAGACCAACGCTTGGTGGTGGCGACCGATCTCGGCGCTCACCTCGTGTGGGACCTCCGGGCCTTCCAGCTGCCGTACTGCGAGCTCCTGCGAGCGGTGTGGCGCGAGGTGCCGGTGGTGTGGGACGCCGGCCATCCGGTGGTGCGGCCCCCTCCCGTGGGGCATCGCTGTGGCGCGAGCCCCTAGCTGCCCTGGCGCCCCCCACACCGCGCGCTCCGGCCTGGGGGGGAGGGCGCTGCCCACGCGTCGGTTCGACATCTTCATCGGGCTCGGCGTCGCGCTGCGGAGTGAAGCACGTCGACTTTCCACCGCTCCGGAAGTTCTTTCGGCATCTTGGGCTGCTCGCCGATCCGCCCCTCGGGCTTCAGCAACGCACGATGTCCACGACCCCCGCGGCCTGACGTTGGCGCTGAGGAGCGCTCGCGCTATGGAGCGCCCGTGGCAACCGACGACACCCCCAAGAAGAAGAAGAAGAAGAAGAAGGTAGGCAACAAGAGCGCGGGAGCAGGCTCCAGCGCCCCTTCGAGCGCTGCCTCCACCTCGAGCACGAAGAAGAAGGTGTCGAAGCGCAGCGCCGAGTCTGCGCCGGCTCGCAGCGTCCGCGCGGTCCAGGCGCAGAAGGTCGAGCCCGAGAAGAGCGGCTCGTCCACGATGCTGATCGGGGTGGTGCTCGCCGTCGCGGTCGTCGGCGGCGTGGTGGTGATGACCAACCGCGGCGAGGAGACTCCAGCAGGGCCGTTGCCCAGCGGCTCCAGCCCCACCACCACCATCGACGTGCCCACCAAGGCGAGCGCCGGCGCGGAGAAGGAGCAAATCCCCGCCCCGCCCGACGTGGCCGCGGCGCCTGCCGACGCCCAGAAAGAGGAGAGCGGGCTCGCGTCCAAGATCCTCAAGGCGGGCACCGGCACCGAGAAGCCCGGCCTGAACGACACCGTCGAGGTGCACTACACGGGCTGGATGAAGGACGGGAAGATGTTCGACAGCTCGGAGCAGCGCGGTCGTCCCGCGACCTTCCAGGTCACCGGGGTGATCAAGGGCTGGACCGAGGGCCTGCAGCTGATGGTCGAGGGAGAGAAGCGTCGCTTCTGGATCCCGGCCGATCTCGCGTACGGCGACACGCCCCGCCGCCCCGGGGGGCCCGCCGGGCAGCTCACCTTCGACGTCGAGCTGCTCAAGATCATGAAGGCGCCGGAGGTGCCCGAGGATCTGAAGGAGCCGCCCGCCGACGCGAAGAAGACCGCGAGCGGCTTGGTGTACAAGGTGCTCTCGAAGGGCACCGGCGACGCGAGCCCCACCGAGCAGGACAAGGTGGAGGTTCACTACTCGGGCTGGACCCAGGCCGACGGCAAGATGTTCGACAGCTCCGTCACGCGGGGCAAGCCGGTGAAGTTCGGCGTCACCGGCGTGATCAAGGGCTGGACCGAGGGCTTGCAGCTCATGAAGACGGGCGACAAGTTCCGGTTCTGGATCCCGGGGGATCTCGCCTACGGCGACACGCCGCGCCGGCCAGGCGCGCCCGCTGGCACGCTCGTGTTCGACGTCGAGCTGATCAGCATCGTGGGCGGCGCCCCCCCGGCCACGTCCGCATCGGCCGGTCCGTCGGCCGCGCCGTCGACCGCGCCCGCTCCCGCGCCGTCGGCCGCGCCCGCGCCGGCCCCCGCCGCGCCGAAGCCGGCGCCCGCGGCGCCGAAGCCCGCGCCCGCGGCGCCCAAGCCGGCGCCCGCGGCGCCCAAGCCGGCACCGGCTGCGCCCAAGCCCGCGCCGCCGTCCGACGAACCGTATTGAGCCCTCCGTGCGAGGGGCCTCGGCTCCGAGCGTGATGCGCCCCCGCTCCGAGCGGTCGGGGGCGCCGTCGTTTTGGTCCACCGAGGGCGCGAGCGTCGGCGCTTCCCAGGCCAACGTCGTGCTTGGGGATTGGCCGAGGATCGTGGAGCATCGAACGATGCACGAGGACCCAACCGCCGGATTGCGCGCGGCTGTCCGAGGACGGCTCACCCACGGGATCGGCGTGTACGCGTTCGCAGGCTGGAGCGCGGCGCTCATGGTCGTCTTCTCGTGGGGGGTGCTCGGCACGGCAGGAGGAGGCGGCCCGGTCCTCGGCCCCGCGATCATGGTGCTCGTGTTCTTCGGAGGCGCGTCGGCTTTGATGTTGCGCCACTTCTACGCGACGCGCGCGTTCCGTCGCGTTTGTGTCGCGGAGGGGGTTCCGTGTTGGGGGCGGGTGCTCGCCCACGGCCGCGCGTTCAACCCGTTCTCCAGCGCCCGCAAGCACACGGTGACCTTGGAGTTCCTCGGCGCTACGGGACCGTGTCGCGCCGTCCTCTCCTCGCCCGACGACGCGTTGCCGCGGAGCGCGCCCGTGGGGTCCAGCCTCCCTGGTTGGATCCACCCCGACGGACGACACGCGTTCTTCCCCCTCGAGGTGGGCATCACCGCGCTGCCGCGCACGTAGTCGCGGGCCTCGATGACGCCGTGGGCTGAGCGCGACACCGACCCCGACACAGAGTGGCGTGACGCAGGTCGGGCGTCGCGTTACCATCGACCACGATGCGCGGTCGTTTGCTGCGAGCCTCTTGGTGGTTGCCCTGTGTGCTGGCCTGCGGCGGCCCCGATGACCTCGGCTGGCGCACCCACCCGTGTCCCGAAGACGCGCGCGGCGAGGCGCCCCCGTTCGTGCCGCTCGTCGACGGCTTCACCGAGGAGTGGACCGAGGACGAGGTGGTGGCCACCGATCCGGTGGGGGACGCGAGCGGCGCGTTCGACATCACGCGCCTGTCGGCGACCACGCGCGGCTCCGAGCTCTACCTGCAGCTCGAGATCGATCGGATCATCAACCTGTACGAGGGGTCGGCGTCGGACGGCACCCTCGTCCTCGAGCTGCGCCTCCCCGACGGTCGCCGGTTGGACATCGATCTGCGCCGCCGCAAGGCGGTGCTCGGCAGCGGCGGGGTGGTGCCCTGGCAGGCGCTCGGGTTGGTGGCAGCCCCGAGCCACGCCGCGCGGAGCTTCGAGCTCCGCTTCGACATGAGCGCCTTCGACGCCCACATCGGCAGCTTCGTGGAGGTCGACTTCGGTGGCTCCGACGCGCTCGACGCGCCGGTGCTGGTGCCGCTGCGGTACGCCGAGGGAGAGGTGCCCAGTCTCGACGACGCGCGCCCGCCCGACGCCACGCTCCGGGTGGCGAGCTTGAACACCCACGAAGCGGGCCTGTTCGCGACGAGCCGCAAGCACCCCATCGGGCGCCTCTTGCGCGCCGCTCGGGCCGACGTCTACTGCCTCCAGGAGCTCGGCGGGGCCACCCCCACCGAGGTGGTCCAAGCGGTCGAGGCCGCCGACCCGCTCGAGGACGGCGCGCGCTGGCACGCGCACGTAGACGGTGTGGGCACCATCGTGGGGAACGCGGTCGTCGCCCAATCGCCGCTCGTCCCCATCCCGCTCGGCACCCCGCGCGCGGTCGCGGCGGCGGTGACCGGCGAGCGGCCGGTGGTGGTGGTGAGCGTCCACCTGAAGTGTTGTGGCTATCAGGGCAGCGAGGAGGATCTGCAGCGCCTCGGTGAGGTGCGCGCGATCGCGGAGGCGATCGTGCGCCTTCGACAAGGGATGCTGGGTGCGGCCCTGTTGCCCTACCGCGACGCCCCGCTCGTGGTCGCTGGCGACTTCAACCACGTGGGCTCGTCCGACCTGCTCGCCGACCTCCTGTCGCCGCGGACGCTCGGCCTGCGCCGCCTCACATTGCCCCACCTCGCGGCGCGCGACGTGTTCACCTGGCATGGCTACGAGTCGGCATTTCCCCCCGCGACGCTGGATCTCATGCTCCATCACGACCTCTCGCCGATCTCGGGCTTCGTGCTCGACTCCCGGCAGCTCCCCGCGGAGCGCCTCGACGCGCTCGGGCTGTGGGGGGGCGACTCGACGGCCAGCGACCACCTGATGTTGGTGGGAGACTTTCGCTGACCGCGATCACGCGCGATCGCACGCCGACGGGGAGAATCGAACGCTCGATCGCGTAGAACGCATCACCTCGCAACGTGGGCCCACACACCCCACGGTTGACATGAGGGCTGGTCTGGTCGATAGACCCCGCCCATCCCCGCAAGGAGCACGACATGAGTCTTCGTAAGTTGCGCACGCATCTCGGCATCCTCCTGCTCGCTAGCACCGTCGGTTTCACCGCGGTGGGTTGCGACGACGACAAGAAGGACGACACCGAGGAGGACGAGAAAGACGGCGACGACGACAAGAAGAAGAAAAAGAAGAAGAAGAAGGGGAAGAAGGACGACGACGACGACAAGAAGGCGGACAAAAAGGGCGGGGACAAGGACGCCGACGCCGACAAGCCCGCCGCGGCCCCCAAGAAGATCGAGGTCGAGCCACCGCAGGTGGACGAGGCGGCCAAGACCAAGGCCAAAGAGCTCGAGGGGAAGGCTTCTCGTGGACGTTTCCCCTACGACCTCACCAAGGAGAAGGAGAACGCCTTCGCCTTCGTGCACCTCGCTGCAACCTCGACCAACAAGGAGCTCATCGTGGCCGCGCTGCGCGGCATGAACTCCGCGTTCACGTCGTACGACAAGTCGCAAGACCGCACCCTCGCCGAGGAGAACTACGCGCGCGCGGTGCTGATGAAGATTCAGGATCCGGATGGTCAGATCCAGGCGGCCGCTATCGATGCAGCCGGTCACTCCGTGTCGGGTCAGACGCCCCACGTGAAGGTGGTGGAGGCCCTCGTCGATCTCGCGGCCAACCACGCCAAGCCCGAAGGCCGCTACGCAGCCATCGACTCGCTCGGCCGCGTGAGCGAGCTCGGCAAGAACAAGGCCTGGGCGGCCCCCATCGTCGCCGCGCTCTCCGCCAAGGAGCCGTGGCTCGTGTCGGAGGCGCTCAAGAACCTGCGGTTCAAGCTGTACGACTTCGCCGACAAGGACGAGCTCAAGCCCAAGTTCGTCGAGCTGCTCAAGCACGCCGATCCGGGCGTGCGTGGGCTCGCTGCCGAGGCCCTCGCCTCGCTCGCCGGCTGGGACGATGCCAAGCGCAAGGAGTACGCGCCCCTCATCGAGCCGCTCCTCGACGATCCCGACAACTACACGAAGTCGGCCGCGATGAGCGCCTTGTCGTCGCTGAAGCACAAGCCGGCGTTCCACAAGATCATCAAGTTCGTGGAAGACAACAACAAGAACACCTACGAGATCCGTGGCTTCACCCAGCTCGACGGCGAGTCGGGGTGGCAGCACCACGACGGCTCGGCGTGGTCGACGGTGAGCGACGCGGCGCTGAGCGCCATCCGCAACATCTCGCACTCCACCTCGAAGAAGTTCGAGTACAAGATCAACTACAAAACCAAGGACGCCGATCTCAAGGCAGCCGCCGCCGAAGCCAAGAAGTGGTACGAGGCGGTCAAGGGCGAGCTCACCTGAGGCGTCCGCCTCGCTGGCGCGACGGGCGCGCCGATCGATCGCACCGTGGCACGCGCGGAATTCCAGCGCGCGTGCCAACAAGCCAGTAGCATGGGGCGATGACGTCGGCGGGTAGGGCGTGCGCGATCCTCGTGCTCGGTGCGGCGGCGGTGTGTTGCTCGGCGGGGAGCAGCGACGATGACGCCGACGTGTACGGCCCAGGGGGCTCCGGTGGGGGCCTCGGCGGCACCTTCGATCCCACGGGAGGCTCGAGCGCAGGGGGCGGCAGCGCGACCTGCTCCGACGCCGCGCAGCTCGTCTACGTGCTGAGCGACGCCAACGTGCTCTACAGCTTTCGACCGGTGGAGCGGGCGTTCACGCCGATCGGCACCCTCGGCTGTCAGACCAACATGCTCCCCAACTCGATGGCCATCGATCGCCACGCGGTGGCGTGGGTGAACTACGTGGGCACGAGCGGCCTCGCCGACTCCGAGGGCGCGCTCTTCAAGGTGAGCACCGTCGACGCGAGCTGCGAGCCGGCGCCGTCGGTGACGCTGCCGGCGGGTTGGTTTCGCGTGGGCATGGGCTTCGCGACGAACGGCTCCGACACCGAGGACGAGACGCTCTACGTAACGAGCATCAGCCCCGGGGGCTCGCTCGGTCGGATCGATCCCGAGAGCGGCAGCCTCGTGCCCATCGGCGGGTTCGGCGGCTCGTTCGCGGGTCAGAACGCGGAGCTCACCGGCACCGGCGACGCGCGGCTCTTCGGGTTCTTCACGAGCACCCCGGTGGAGGTCGCCGAGCTCGACCGCGCCACCGGGGCCACGCTCTCGAGCGATGCCCTCCCCACGGTAGAGGTGCCCACCGCGTGGGCCTTCTCGTTCTGGGGCGGCGACTTCTACCTCTACACCGCGCAGCTCGGGGCCTCCCGGGTGAACCGCTTTCGCCCGAGCGATGGCTCGGTCGACACGGCCTACGTGTCGGACGTGGGCTTCACCATCGTGGGCGCCGGCGTGTCGACCTGCGCCCCGCTCGAGCCCCCCAAGTGACCCGGTGCTGCGCGTAGCTCAAATCGTGGAGGCGACGGAGGCGGAGGGGCCTGGGCTGCGCTTCGCGGTGTGGTTGCAGGGGTGCCCGCTGCGCTGTCCAGGCTGCTGCAACCCCGAGATGTTGCCGTTCGAGGGCGGCGAGGGTTTTACGGTGGACGCGCTCGCGGCGCGCGTGGAGCGCGCGAACGTGGCGGGCGTCACCTTGCTCGGCGGGGAGCCGTTCGCCCAGGCAGGCGCCGCGGCCACCTTGTGCGAGCGGGTGCAGGCGAGCGGGCGGACGGTGATGGTGTTCAGCGGCTTCACGCTCGAGGAGCTCTCAGCGCGCGAGGATCCCGACGTCCGACGTCTGCTCGCGGCGACCGATGTGTTGGTCGACGGCCGCTACGACCGAACCCGCCCCGACGCGCAGCGCCGCTGGATCGGCTCTACCAACCAGCGCCTCCACTTCCTGACCGAGCGTCACCGCGCCGACGAGCCAAGCTTCACGAGCGCCAACACGGTCGAGCTCCGCCTCGAGCGAGGCGCGCTCACCGTCAACGGCTGGCCAGCGCTGGCCCGCCTGGTCACCGCTCGTGGCTCCTCTCGACGCGTATGACCCTCCGGCGCGTGCTCCCCATCGAGCTCGAGCTGCTCGCCATCGCTCGGGCCGCGACCGGCGCGCTCCCCGGCCCCGCGGTGCACTCGCTGCTCCTCCGGGCCACGAGCGACGATGAGCGCGCCGCGCTCGGCGCGGGCCTCAGCCCCGACGCGCGGGCAGCGCTCCAGCAGACGCTCGGGCGGGGCGTGGTGCGCGCGGTCGTGCGCCGCGGGGGCTGGCGTCGGGGGGTGTTCCTCGACGAGGGAGGGCGGATCGCCACCGGGCGGGTCTGGGAGCGGAGCCCGGAGCCGCTGCGCTTCACGAGCGCGAGCTTCGAGCTTCTGCGTCACCTCACGCTCGAGCCGATGGGCGACCCCGCGTGTCCTCGGGTAGAGGTGGCTCTCCTGGCGAGCGGAGACGAGCTCGTGCTCTTCCTCCTCTGCGATCTCCTCGTCGCGCTCGGCCTGCCGCTCGGCGGGCTCGCGGCTGCCATCGGAGCGAGCGCGCTCGCGCAGCTCGCGTTCGTGGACGGGCTCACCGACGACGACGCGGAGGCGCCTGCCGATCCGCGTCGGGTGGTGAACGCGCTCGAGGTGCCCGTGCTCTTCTCCGGCTTGCAGCGCGAGCTCTCACGCCACCTCGTGCGCCTCGAGCGGGTGATGGCGAGCCTCAGGCGGCCCGAGGCGCTCGCGGCGCTCGGCCGGCGCCTCGAGCGTCGCCTCGAGGCGCTCATCGACGTCGCCGGCGAGCGCGGGCGGCTGGATCTGCTGTGGTTCCTCGCCGACGCTTGCGCCGTCCTCGTGGAGCGCGAGCGTCACCTCGCGCTCGATCCGCTGTGCACGCTGAGAGCGCGGCAGGAGGCGCTCACTGCGTCGGCGGCGGTGCTCCGCGCCGCGGCGCGGGTGGCGGCGCTGCACGACGCGCTCCGCTTCGTCGGCTTCGTGGACGACGGCTACGCCGAGGCTCAGGCGCTGCTCGCCGCTTGGGAGCGCGTTGGCCCCGCGCTGCTGCGCGCCGGCGAAGTCGCTCACCGGTGGTCGACGCTCCCGCTCCCAAGTAGGATGCCCACGTGAGTCGGGCCTACATCATCCGCATCTCGGAGAGCGAGCGTCGCTTCATCCACGTAGAGGACAGCGTCGCCACCGACATCGAGCTCTTGCCGATTCTGCCCCCCGAGCGCCTCAGCGAGCTGCTGGCAACGGAGCTCGAGGGGCGCGGCTTCGTGGTGGAGGAGGGGCTGGCGCGGCGTGACGACGACGGCATCCTCCTCGAGGTCGAGCTCGGCACCGGGCGCATCACGGCGCGCGTCGAGCACGGCGCGGAGGTAGAGAAGGGCGCGGCCACCAACGTGCGGCCGAGGGGGATGGAGCTCGAGGAGGGGCAAGAGGCCGAGGTGCGCGCTCGACTGCGCGCGAAGCTCGACGAGGAGCTCGCGCTCGCGGGCGAGCGTCTCCAGCGCGAGATCACCGGCAAACTCGAGGCGAAGCTGCGCGACCTGCAGAAGGAAGTGGACGCGGTGTCCAACCGCGTGGCGGGTGCGGCCCTCAAGGAGAAGGCGGCCCAGCTCGGGGAGATCCTCGAGCTGTCGGAAGACGAGACGGGTTCCATGACCATCAAGGTCAAGGTGTGAGATGACCCGCGTCGTGGCCGAGTCGGAGCTCCCCGTCGAGCTCGGAGCCTTCGAGGCGGTGGAGGCCGCCTACCCCGATGAGCTCGAGCGCAGCGTGGCCGCCTTGCGTCGGCAGCTGCCCACCCTGATCGAGTGCGACAAGGAGCTCACCCCGTTCCTCTATCGCGCGATCCGCGACCGCCTCAAGCGACACGATGTGCGCTGCCTCTACCTCGACGGCCGTCCCAGCGCCGATGACGACGGCTTGCCCCAGAGCTTGCTCAACACCACCATCCATCACCTCCGAAAGGCGGTGCGCGGGCCGGTGGGCGAGCGCGTGGTGGTGCTGCCCCACCTCGATCTGTTGACCTCGTCCTCGGGAGGCCTCACCGCGGAGGCGCGGGAGGTCATCCCGCTGATGTACGAGAACCCCACCATCCTCTGGCTCGGCTTCAAGGATCCGAGCTTCCCTGTGCCTCCGGTGATCGAGCGGCTCTTCGCGTATCGCGAGAGCATCCTCGGCACCGCGCGCGACCGCCTGCGTCACCTCGTCACCCAGCGAGAGGCGCGCAAGCTCGGCCAGGGCCTCGATGTGTACGCCCTCTACAAGTACCTGTCCGGGGTGAACGCGGTGAAGCTGCGCCGTGTGCTCGGCTCGCTCGACGGTGAGGACTACCCGGCAGACCCACAGCGGGCGCAAAGGAGGCTCCGGAGCTTCACGCTCGGCCCCAAGCTCAGCGTGCCCGAGGTGAGCCTCCACGACGACATCGGCGGCTACGCGAAGGTGAAGGAGCGCATCCAGTCGGAGATCGTCGACGTGCTCAGCTTCAAGGACGCCGCGGGCGAGGCCGACATCGCCCGCATCGAGTCGTTGCTCCCGCGAGGGATGATCTTCTGGGGGCCGCCGGGCACGGGCAAGACGTTCTTCGCCAAGGCGATGGCGTCGGCGCTCGGCGCGGCGGTGCTCGTGGTGAGCGGGCCCGAGCTCAAGAGCAAGTGGGTGGGGGAGAGCGAGGAGAACCTGCGGCAGATCTTCGTGCAGGCGCGACGGAGCGCGCCGTCGCTCATCATCTTCGACGAGCTCGACTCGTTCGCCTCGGCGCGGGGCACGTACACCGGCTCGGGGGTAGAGCACTCCATGGTGAATCAGCTGCTCACCGAGATGGATGGCTTCCGCAACGACGAGCTGGTGTTCGTGGTGGGCACGACGAACTTCGTGGAGTCGCTCGATCCGGCGCTCCTCCGGCCGGGGCGCTTCGAGTTTCACCTGCACATCCCTTATCCGAGCGCAGACGATCGCCGCGCGATCCTCCAGATCTACGACCAGAAGCTCGAGCTCCGTCTCACCGAGGCGGCGCTCGAGCACGCGGTGCGCGCCACCTCGGGTCCGGTGCCGGGAGCGACCGAGGCGCTCTACTCCGGCGATCATCTCCAGGCGCTGTGCCGACAGGTGGCGCGGCGAAGGCTGAGAGAGGGCCTCGGTGGGCCCACCGAGGTGGCCGACGTGGACGCCGCCCTCGACGCCTATCTCGAGCGTCCGGAGCTCACGACCACCGAGGAGCGGGTGGTGGCGACCCACGAGGCGGGCCACGCCGTGTGCGCCATGCACTGTCCGCTCGCGCCGCCCATCGATCGCATCTCCATCCGTGGCGATCTCGCGGGGGCGCTCGGCTTCGTGCAGTATGGCGACGACGCGCAGCGCTACATCACGACCCGTGGCCAGATGCTCGACGCGATCTGCACCCTCTTCGGCGGTCGTGAGGCGGAGCTGCTCTTGCTCGACGACCTGTCGGCCGGCTCGGCGCAGGATCTGGAGCGGGCGACGGTGATCGCAAAGAACCTCGTCGAGCGCCTCGGGATGGGGGAGGGGTCCGACGTGGCGGTGTTCGTCGAGCAGCGCGGGCGCCCGGGCCTGTCGGAGGCGTCGCGCGCGGGGCTCGACCGCGCCGTGGTGCACATCCTCGATCAACAGCGGCACCGTGCGCGGCGCCTGCTCGAGGAGCACCGGGGCGCCGTCGAGGCCCTCCGCGATCTGTTGCTCGAGCACAAGCTGGTAGATCGCAAGCTGCTCGCGTCGATCGGCGGCGCGGACAAGCCGCTGCCGAAGGTGCCAGCGGGAGGAGAGCCGCGTGGCTGAGCTGACGTTGAAACTCGAGATCGATCCGGTCACCGGAAAGAAGACCCTCGTCGCCGACTTCCACAGCGACGAGGACGCCCTCCCCCACGAGCACGAGGAGGAGCACCGTGCCCTCCTGCGCAAGCTCGTGGAGGGTGCCCCGGTCGACGGCGGAGGAGGGCTCGCGGTGCAGCGCGAGGCGGAGCCAGCCGTGGCCACCTCCGACGCCGCGGCCGAGCCGCCCGAGGCCATCGAGCAGAAGGGCTGATGACCGCCGTCGGGTTCGCGTCCGAGGAGGCGCTCTTGGCCGCGTTGACGGCCGAGCTCCTCTCTGCCGAGGAGGTGCTCACGCCGATTCGCTTCTGGCGCGACGCCGACGCTTTGTGGGTTCGGCCCCGGCGCGCCCCGGCCGCGGCCACCTTGGCGCGCCTGCGTGACGGCGGCGCGCGAGCCGTGCGCACGACCGCGCCCGGCCACGCCCAGCGCGGGAACAGCTGGCTCGAGGCGGTCGCGCCGCGCTTCGTCGGAGAGCCCAGCGAGCCGATCGAGACCGTCCTGTTCGAGTCGAGCGAGACGGACTCGCTGCTCGAGCTCGCGGCCGAGATGCTCCGGCTCGGCTGTGATCGCCAACGATATCAGCTCTGCCAACCTCCGCGGCTCTTGGTGGCGGCGCCGCCCTTCTTCACGCTGATGCGCGCCCTCGACGCTCGCTCGGGCCTTCGTGCGTTCGTTCCGGCTGGCCGGAGCGGGGTGTGGGTGGAGCTCGGCTACGAGCACCCGCTCGCCGAGCGCGTCACCGTCGACGCCGCCTCGATCGTGCTCATCTCGCAGCGTGGCTGGGAGACCCTCCCTGCCGGCACCTGGCAGGAGATCGACGGCCTGTTGGACCTCGCGCTCCCCGGGGCCGCCCATCCCTTCGTCTCGCGCCCCCTCGAGCGGCGCCTCACCATCACCCCCCGTCTGCTGCGTACGGGGCTCCCCCGGCCTCCCCAGCTGTGGGTGCTCAGGGAGCGGGCGGTGGAGGAGGTCGAGCGCTTGTTGCAGGATCTTCCCGCCGAGGTGGCCGAGCACCTCTCCTTCGCGGTGGGGCGCGTCGACGGCGAGGAGCTCTTGGCGCTGCGTGCACGGGAGGGCGCCCCCCCGCTCGAGCTCGCGCTCCGGGCCGAGCGTTACGCGCCCCATCCGCAGCTCGTCTCGCTGATGTTGCCTTGCGACACCACGCTCGAGCCCCCGCTCGGACGAGCGCGGCTCGCGCGCCTGTTCGACGCGAGCGGCGGTCGCCTGAGCTGGCTTCGCAGCGACCGCGGGGGCGCGTTCACGGTCGAGCACGCCGAGCTCGACGCGTTTCGACCGCTCGGCGACTTCGTCGACTACGTGGTCGCGATGAGCGAGGCCGCGATCGTGCCTTGGATCGAGGCCTCGGTGTTCGAGCTCGATCACCTCGAGCGCGCGGATCTCGGGCCGCTCGAGCGGCGACCGCGCGAGCGCGCGGCACGATCGGAGGCGCCGGAGAGCTCCGAGCCGGCGCCCGCCGCGGTGGTCGCGGACAAGCCCACCACGGGCCGCCGAAAGCGCGGGAAGGCCCTACCGGCGCCCCCGGCGCTCCCGGAGCGCGTGGAAGCGAGCGAGGCCGCGCAGCGGGTGACCGAGCTCGAGCAGCGGTTCCTCGCGCTCGAGGGGCCCGCCGACGCAGAGGAGCGGCTCCACGCGTGGCTCTTGCTCGGCGAGGCCTACGAGGCCGCCGGTCGGCGCGATGACGCGGCGCACGCCCTCGTGCGCGTGTTGTGGGAGCGCGGCGAAGATCCCGCGCTCGCCGGGCGGTGGCTCGCGGTGGAAGGCGCGGGCGACTCGGCCCACGCGCTGCTCGCCGTCTCGTGGCCATCCCCAGGGCAGTTCCGCGCCCTGGTCGCCACGCTCTACGCGTCGACGGAGGCGGTGCCCCTCGAGGCGCTCTCTCGCTTCGTCGACAGCCACGAGCATGGAGCGGACGTGCGCACGCGCTGGCTCGCCCACCTCGGCGTCTCGAAGCGTGCGGGGGGGGACGCGCTCCGTCTCACGAGGGCGCGAGACCGTGCCCTCGCCGAGCTGCGAGCGGGCTTGTCGCTCGACCGCGACGTGCCGAGCTTCCTCCGCGCGCGCGCGACCGGTCACGGCGATCTCGCCCTCGCGGAGGTGCTCTCTGCGGAGCTCGAGCGGCTCTATTCGTTGGTTCGAGCCACCAAGCGGGAGCGCTCCGCCATCGAGGCCGACGAGGCGGTCACGGCCGCCTATGCGCGGCGCCTCTTCGCGCATGGCTTCGCGCGCCTCGGGCGCCGCGACCAGACCCTCGCGCTCCTGGCGGAGGACGACGCGGCGGACAAGCGCGATCCGGTACACGGGGTGTTGCTCGGGATCCTCGAGATGCGCGTGCGGCACGCGCTGGAGGGCCTCTCGCCCATGGCACCCCTGTCGGGGGAGCTCACCGCGCGGCTCAACCACCTCGGCACCTTCGAGCGCTACAAGGTCGACCGCCTGCGGGAGGCCTCTCGCATCCTCGAGCCGGTGGAGCGCCTCGACGCGGTGCGTGGGTTTCAACGCGGTGAGGCCGATCCCCGGGGCGACGAGTTCGCCGGTCTGCGCGCGCTCGATCCGGGGCCCGAGCTCAGCGCCCGGGTGGCGGCGATCGTGGAGCGGGCATGCGACGACGCGACGACGCCGGCGGAGCGGGCCCGCCTCCTCGACGGCGCCATGGACTTCTTCTTCGCGCTGCCGGTGTCACGAGCTACCGCGCTCCTCGAGCAGCTGGTGGGCTCCCTCGAGCCCGTCGAGCGGTTCTATCGGGCGCTCCTCGTGGAGGAGGCGCTGGTGCTGGCCGCGCACTTCGGACACGACGCGCTGATCGTGCAGCTCACCGAGCGGCTCTCGGGCCTCATCGCCGAGCTTGGTCCGGAGCGGGCCCGCGAGCTCGGCTCGGTGCTCGAGGGAGCGCTCTCCACCTTGCGGCGGGTGGGCCTCCGCGATCGGGCCGCGGCCTTGCTCGACGCGGTGGCGGCCATCTCCGAGGGCGACGCTCCGGAGCTGCTGCTCGCGCGTGTGCACGTGGCCGGCGGCTTGATTCACCTCGGGGCGTCGGCGCGCGCCGAGCCCATCCTCGCCGAGGCGCGAGGGGTGCTCGACACGCCGATGCCGATCAAGGATCGGCTCGAGCTGACCCGCGCGATGGCGGGGGCGGCGGCGCTCTTCCCGGCCGAGGCGCGCGTCGCCGAGATGCGCGCGCTCGCCCGACAGCTCACCCAGATCTCGGACAGCTTCAGCACCAACAGCCACTTCTGCCTGTCGCTCCTGCACTTCCTCGAGTCGCTCATCACGGGCCTGGTGCCCCCCGACCGAGGGCGCGACGGCCCCGCCGCGGCGTACCTCGACGAGGACGAGCACCTGGTTCGGCGCCGCATCCACCGCGACCTGAGAGAGACCCTATCGTGAACACGCACTCCGAGATCGAAGCCCTCACCTACGACGAGCTCGCCGAGGATGCCTCTCGTCTGCGCGAGCGGATCAACCGCTTCCGCGAGGCCTTGGCGCGCCACTTCGTGGCGCGGGACGACGTCGTCGACTTGATGACGGTGGCGGCGGTGGCCCAAGAGCCGCTCCTGCTCGTGGGGCCCCCGGGTACCGCCAAGAGCGACCTCGTGCTGAAGTTTCGCGACGCGCTCGCCATCCCCGCCGGCGACTACTTCGAGTACATGCTCACCCGCTTCACCGAGCCGTCGGAGGTGATCGGCCCCATCGACATCAACCTGCTGCGCGACGGTCGCTACGTGCGTCGCGAGCAGGGGAAGCTCCCCACCGCCACCCTCGTGTTTCTCGACGAGATCTTCAAGAGCAACTCGGCGATCCTGAACTCGCTGCTCACCATCATCAACGAGCGCAAGTTCTACCAAGACGGCGTGCCCCAGGCGGTAGCCCTCAAGATCTTGTTCGCCGCCACCAACGAGATCCCGGAGCAGGCCGAGCTCGGCGCGCTCAAAGACCGGTTCTGTCTGAAGGTGGCCTGTCGCTCGGTGCAGGACGCGCATTTCATCGAGCTGCTCGACGCGGGCCTCGAGGGCCACACCGCGCGTGATCTCAACCGCAAGCCGTGGGCCGAAGGTCACGCCACGCTGGATGACTTCCTCCGCGCCCACCGCTACCTGACGCTGCAGTTTGGAATGCGCGGGGCGGAGCTCGGCGGCGAGGTGCGCCGCGACCGCCACACGTACTTCCGGGAGGAGCTCATCGGGGAGATGCGACGCATCATCAAGACCCTGGTGCGCGAGGATGATGTCTTCGTGAGCGACCGCAAGGTGGTGAAGCTCTATCGGCTGCTGCGTACCCGCGCCTGGGTGCTGCACGGCGGGGCGGTGGAGCGTGAAGATCTGCGGATGCTGAGCTACCTCGGCGAGACGCGCGAAGAGATCGATCTGCTCGAGGAGAAGGTGCCGAAGCTCCTGGGGTTGTCGTGACGGGGCCGTCCTCGCCGGAGGGGGGGCCTCGGGGAGGAGCGACGAGCCGCGCGCCGGCGATCCCGAACGAGCGCTGGCTCCTCGCCGGGCTCTCGCTCTGTCGGCTCGCCGCGGCGGATGGGCCCCTCGTGGAGCGGGCGCTCCCCTGGATCGCGGCGGTGTCGAGTGAGGTGGGAGGCCTGCCCCCTCCCGGCGTCGTCGTCGACGTGGGGCTCCTCCTCGGCGGCGCGTCGCTCGACACGACGGCGGCGATGGAGGTGGTGAGCCCACGGCTCCGGGCCGCGCTCGTTCGGTACGAGGATCGGGTGTTGGGGCGCCTCTTCGCCGACCGACGGCTCACCGCCTGCCGAGACGCTCTCGCGCGCCTCCCGCCCGCGCTCGCGCCCGCCGCCGTCGCGGTGCTCGTGGGCAGCCTGGCCGAGGGCGCCGCGTTGCGCGCCTGCGAGCCCGGCGTGATTCGACGGCTGATGCGTCGAGCGCCAGAGGAGCTGGTCGCCCGCGGCTTCGACACCTGGCGGGAGACGCCGGAGGTGTTGGATGTCCTCGCGCGTGGCTACGAGTCGCTCACGGAGGCCACCCGCGCCACCCCGTCGCTCCTCGCCGACGCCGACGTCTTTACGCTCGAGAACCTCCACGTGCTCGAGGAGCTCGGGCAGCGGGTGGCCATCGGCCAGGTGCTCGACGCGGCCGAGGCCATGGCCGCGGGCTGGCCCCGCCGCGTCAAGCTGCGCCGCGCCGAGGCGGGGCCCACCCCCACCGCGCTCGAGGACGAGAGCGCGTTCCCCGCCGGCGGCTTCACCTCCATGGCCAACCATGGCGCGCTCGAGAACCTCGTGACCTCCGAGCTCGTGTACATGGAGTCGCGCCGCGAGGAGGGCACCGTCGATCTGTTCGATGTTCGCTACGCCGAAGGGGAGCTGCTCTATTACACCCGGGACGAGGCGCTCATCGTGCGTCCGCGGCGGTTCATCGCGTTCGTGGTTCGTGGCTCCCTCGCCGCAGCCCGCCTCAAAGACCCCGGTGTGCGGTGGCAGCGGGTGGTGGTGATGCTCGGGTGGGTCGTGGCGTCGATTCGCGCGCTGACGCGTTGGCTCGGGGAGACCGAGCTCTCGTTCGCGTGCATCTTCGAGCACACCGAAGGACAGCGGGACGCGTTGTCGCATGAGCACCAGCTCATGGAGCTGCTCCTCCGAGAGTGGCGCGACAAGGGGATGGCCGACGTGTCCACGGCCACCGCGCCCGGATGGCAGGAGCGGCTCGCCGCGGCCGCGACACGGGCCGACGTGCGCGTGGTGCTGCTTGGCGCTGGTGCCGAGACGGCGCCTCCTCCCGGGATCACCGTCGTGAGCTTCGACGCCCGCGAGCGCTCGTGGGACGCGTGGGGTCGGGATGGGCTCGAGGCGCTGCGCGAGCTCGTGTGACGCCGTCGCCGCGCCTGGCGCTCGGGAGGCGAAGCGGGGGAGGGCGCGGCGGGCGGCTCAGAAGCTGCCCGTGAGCGCCACGCCGGTGGGCCCGAGCCGCACCGCTGTCGTCCCCTCGGTCGAGGTGGTGGAGCCCACCACCACGAGCACGATGCCCGCTGCGGCGAGGACGCCGCCCGCGATGAGACCCACCCCGCTCACGATGCGCAGCGTGCCGTAGGTGTCGACGTCGCCATGCAGATCGGGGGCGCACTGCTTGTTGTCGCAGGCCGACTCGAGCGAGCTCCGCTTGTCGATGGCGAGGCCTCCGGTGACGGCGCCGACCACGAGGCCGGCCCCGCCGATTCCCAGCGCGATGAAGCCCAACGTCTGGAGCAGGCTCGCGTTGCCCTGGTCGGGCTCGGTCGGCGGCGGCACGGGGAGAGGGGCTGGCGACGCACCGGCGATGGCGAGCGTGACCTTCAGGGTCTGGCCTTCCGCGAGGGCCACCGTCTCTTCGCGGCGGAGCTCGCCGCGCACGCCGACGATGACGTGGCTCCCCGGATCGACCGGGCGCGACACGCCGAGCAGCGCCCCCGGCACCTCGACCCCATCGAGGGTCACCTTCGTGTCGGTGGCCTCGGGGTCGTCGAGCACGATCTGAAGGCGCGGGATGCGGGGCACGAGGGCCTCGCGCTCGGTCTGCGCCGTCTCCTTCGCCTCGATGTGCTGCGGGAGCGCGTCGGGGGGGAGGGTCATGCGCGCGACCTCGACGTAGCGCTCGGAGGCCTCCACGAAGCGGTTGAGCTTCACGAGACACCGGGCGATGAAGAGGCCGGTGGTGGTGAGGCCAACGATGGCGTGGGCCCGCTTGAACAGATCGTGGGCCTCGTCGAACTCGCCGCTCTGGTAGGCCGCGAGCGCCTTCTCCCCGAGATCGCGCGCGGCCGCCCGCTCGGTGTCGGACGGCCCCGTCGGCTCGGTCTGGGCCGACGCGACGGGGGGGGTGGCGACGACGGTGCTCAGCACCAAGACGAGCGCCACGAGCGCGCGAGCCAGCGCTCGTGCGCTCGCAGGGGTCAGGGGGCGTCGCATCGCCGCTCGATCACTTCTTCTCACGCTTGACGATCTGGAACTCGACCCGTCGGTTCTCCGCGCGGCCTTCCTCGGTGTCGTTGGTGGCGAGCGGCTTCGACTGCCCGTAGCCCTTGGCGGTGAGACGCTTGCCGTCGATGCCACGCTTGATCAGCGCTTCCCGCACCGCCTTGCTGCGCTTGTCGCTGAGGTTTCGGTTGTAGAACGCGCCACCCTTGTTGTCGGTGTGGCCCTGCACCTCGACGAGCGTGATGTCGGGGTTGTCCTTCAGCACCTTGGCGACCGAGTCGAGGATCGCGTCGCTGATCGGCTTGATGGTGGCCTTGTCGAAGTCGAACTCGATCTTCTCGAGGATCTTGATCTCCCTGTCGGTGACCACGACCTTCGGGCAGCCGTGCTTCTTCGGATCTGGATCGGGCACGCCGGGCGTGTCCACGCAGGCGTCGTCGTTGTCGAAGATGCCGTCTCCGTCCGAGTCGGGCGGGCAGCCGTGCTTCTTCGGATCCTCGCTCGGACCGCCGGGGACGTCGATACAGGCGTCGTCCTTGTCGAAGATGCCGTCGCCGTCCTTGTCGGGCGGGCAGCCGTTCTTCTTCGGATCCGGATCCGGCTTGCCGGCGACGTCGATGCACGCGTCCTCCGGATCCATGACACCGTCGCCATCGCGATCGCCGGGAGGCGGACAGCCGTGCTTCTTCGGGTCGTCGTTCGGCGCGCCGGGGGTGTCGGGACAAGCGTCCTTCTCGTCGATGATGCCGTCGCCGTCACGGTCGGGCGGACAGCCGTTCTTCTTCGGGTCGTCGCTCGCCTCGCCGGGCACGTCGGGGCAGGCATCTTGGTCGTCGATGATGCCGTCCCGATCGCGATCCGAGGGGGGCGGCGCCGGCTCGTCGGTCTTCTTGTCGGGCTGTGGGTCGTAGGCGAAGCTGCCGAGGAGGCGGAACTGCGGGGTGCCCACGCCGTTGGAGACGCCCGGCCCCCCCGCCGCGCCGATGACGAAGCTGTCGAGGAAGCGGAACTTCGCGCCGAGCAGCACCTCGCCGTTGACCGAGCCCTTGCGGTCGATGAGCGGCGTGGTGCCGGTGCCGTCGAAGAGCGGCTTGTCCTCGAGCGCCACCGCGCCAAAAAATTCCGGTCCGATCTGCAGCATGTCGTCGACGAGCACCACCGCGGCGCCCACCGAATAGGTGAAGGTGTGCGGGTTGTCGGAGCCGCGGAGGATGGAGCCGGCGGAGGCCGACCACACGAAGTAGGGCACGCGCCCGCCGAGCAAGAGCTGCGGCTGGCCATACACCGCGCCTTCGCCGGTGTAGCCGCCCGATGGGCCGGTGGGCACGTAGAGGTAGGCGCCGATGCCGAGCTGGAAGCCTTCGTAGTAGTCGCCGAGGAGCCGGCCGCGCAGGCCGATGCGCAGATCGCCCGGCTCGGCGCCGTCGGCGCTCGTGAGGGACGGCGCGGCGCCGCCGTCCTCGTCACCCGACTGGGCGACGGCGACCGGGAAGTTGAGCGAGATCCCCAGCCGGTCCCAGAGGGCGAACGAGAAGCCGAAATGGAGGTGAATCTGGGAGGTGACGGGGGTGGTCACCACCTCGTCGTCCTGGTTCACGAGCACCAGGGGGTCCTTCGCGTAGTCGAACGTGATCATGCCTCGCGGCACGAGGTGCCCACCCACCCACGGCGCAGGCACGGCGAAGAACGCGTCACCCGCGACCGGCTGCTCGTACTGGTTGAGGGCGATGCTGGGTGCCTCGTCCTGGGCCAGGGCCTGCTGCGCCAAGAGCAAGGTCGCGAAAGAACCAAGAAGAGCGAAGAGATTTGGTCGCATGTGACTCCCCAGGGGCGTGCCCGGAACGGGCGGACCGGAAGCGGCCCAGTTTGCCGCACCATTTTGCTCAACTGGCGCCCCGCATCAAAGCGCAAAACAGGTTATTCACTCCTCACGCCGCCGATTCGACGGTATGTCCCTTTCGGCCCCGGCGAGGCCATGTAACGACTTCGATGAGCACTTCCATCAGCAACGCGCGCAAGCGGGGCACTCGTTGAGCGCGGCCCTCGTCCGTCGAGGCCTCCTCCTCTCGGGGGGGGGCCAGGAGCGCGCGGTACCGCTCCTCGCGGGGGCCGCCCACTACTGGCGGCTCGAGCCCGAGCACTGGCGGCCGGCCCTCGCCGCCGTCAAGGCGATGGGGTTTCGGTTCGTCGACACCTACGTCCCATGGTCGGTGCACGAGCAGAGTGACGGCTCGTTCGACTTCGGGCGCGTCCGACCGGCGCTGGATCTCGCGCTCTTTCTCCGGATCGCGCGCGAGCTCGGGCTCGAGGCCATCGTGCGTCCAGGCCCCCACATCAACGCCGAGCTCACCGACTTCGGGATCCCCGAGCGCGTGTTGTGGGACAAGGCCTGCCAGGCTCGGGGGCCGAGCGGAGCGCCGGTGGTGCTCCCCTTCGTGCCGCGCATGTTTCCGGTGCCGAGCTACGCGAGCGACGCCTATCACGCCGAGGTCGAGCGGTTCTTCCGCGCCTTGGGCCCGGTCCTCGCGCCGCTGTGCCAGCCCCACGGCCCCGTCGCCCTGATCCAGATCGACAACGAGGGCGCGCTCTACTTCCGCGACGGGGTGTACGACCAAGACTATCACCCCGACGCGCTGCGCCGCTTCCGCGCGTTCCTGCGCGAGCGCTACGGCACCCTGGAGGCGCTCGTGGCGACCTGGGGCCGCGTGGAGCACGAAGGGGCCCCCGCGAGCTTCGACACGGTGAGCCCCCCGAGGGGCTTCGACGCCGAGACGAGAGAGGAGCTGGCACCGCACCTCGACTGGGCGGAGCATCAGGAACGTCTGGTGGCGGAGGGGCTCGGCCGCTTCGCGACCACGCTGCGGGAGGCCGGCGTCACCGGGGTCCCCACCAGCCACAACTTCCCGATGGGTCAGGAGGCCACGCCCCTCGACGCGATGCTCGTGGGGCGGTCCATCGATCTGGTGGGTCTCGACTACTACAACCGCGCGCAGGCCGCCGACCGCCGCATCATCGGGCGCCGCACCTCCGAGCTCGCGCTCCGCTGTGACGGTCTCGATCGGCCCGCCTTCGCGCCGGAGATGGGCGCCGGCTTCCCACCCTATTTCCCGCCGCTCAGCGAGCACGACAGCGCGTTCACCCTCCTCGCTGCGCTCGCCTACGGTCTGCGCGGCTACAGCCTCTACATGGCGGTCGAGCGCGACCGCTGGATCGGCTCACCCATCGATCGGCGCGGGCGGCGCCGTCCCTCGGCGTCGTTCTACGAGAAGCTCAACGCGGCGCTCGAGCGGGTGGGGTGGTTCGAGCTCCGGCGGCGCGTGCCGGTGCGCCTGGTCGTCCCCCGCGCCGAGCGGCGCCTCGCGCGCGTGCTGCATGCCTTCGGTCCGGTGAGCGGGGCGCTCCTCGGCGTGTCGGGCCTCGGCCCGAGGGAGGGCGCGCTCGAGCGTGATCTGGGCCTCGAGGTCACCGCCGCCGTGGAGGTCGACACCCTCTTGCGCGCGCTCGAGCACGCCCTCGACGCGCGCGGCGTGCCTTACGCGGTGGTGGGGGGGGAGCACCTCGACCTCGCCCTCGGCGGTGCGTCGTGGGTGGTGGTGCTCACCTCTGGCGGCTTCTCGGACGAGCTCGCGGCCGCGCTCGAGCGCGCCGTCCGCGCTGGCACGAGGGTCACCCTGGGCCCCGCCCTCCGCCGCTACGACGAGCGCTTCTCGCTGCTCTCCGAGCCGTGGAGCGTGGCGGTGCGGCACCTCGCCCACAGCGATCCGCGCGCGCTCGACGAGGAGGTGGCGCGTCACGTGGAGGCTCTCGACCTGCCGCGCTTCGCCTGCGATCCGGATGGGGTGCTGGCCACGGTGCACGAGGACGCCGACGGAGAGGCCCGGGTGGCCTTCGCGATCAACACCACCGAAGCGGACCTCGTGGCGCGCATCACCCTCGAGGGGGACCACCGCTGGGAAGACGTGCTCGACGGGGAGACGGTCGCGGCCTCGGGTGGGGTTGTCGAGCTGCGCCTCCGCCCGACGAGCGTACGCATGCTCTCCCGCGTTCGCTGAGGATAAGCGTTTGAGGCGGCGGCTCGCGAGGCTATGCTCGCCAGCCCGATTCTCCCCTAGCGTTGCCGCGAAGGTCAGCCTTGCCATCCGATCACGACAACCCGGTGAGCGAGCGAGACATCCTCCCCCTCCGCATCGCGGGCAGCTGGCTCCAGGCGCTCACCGACGGCTCCAAAGAGGTGGTCGCGCTCCTCGACGAGGACGGCGGCGTTCAGTACCTCAGCGTGAGCGGCGCGGTGCAGCACATCCTCGGCTACGAGGCGCTCGACATCATGGGCATGCAGCCCAACGAGCTGCTCCACCCGCTCGACCGCACCCGCGTGCTGGAGGGGTTCCGCACGGTGGCCGCGCACCCCGGCGGTCGCATCACGGTGGAGTTCCGCGCCCGGCACCGCGCCGGCCACTACGTGCGGCTCGAGGCCACCGCCGTCAACCGCATCCGCAACGAGCACGTGAACGCGATCGTGGTGCACATCCGCGAGGTCCACACCGCCGAGGCCCCGCCCCCGCCGCGGTCGAGCACGCTGCCCAACCCGAGGCTCGAGGACGAGGAGGGGTTTCTCTACGCCATCGACGAGTCGATCGAGAAGGCGGCCGGCGGGGCCTACAAGTTCTCGGTGATGATGCTCGAGCTCGACAGCGTGGAGAGCATGGAGAAGGCGTACGGGGCCGAGGTCACCGAGGGGGTGCTGCTCGAGGTGGGGCGCCGCCTCCACGCGCTCTTGCGCCCGGGCGACAAGCTCGCGCGTCTCAAGACCGGGCAATACACCATCCTGCTCGACGGCGTAGGCGACCGCGCGCTCGCCGAACGCATCGCCGCCCGCATCCAGAAGACGGTTGGCAACCGCTTCACCGTGAAGGGACAAGACGTGCTCTCGAGCGCGCTGGTCGGCATCGCCACCAGCGAGCGCCGCTACGACCGAGCCGAAGACGTGCTCCGCGACACCATGATGGCGGTGACCAAGGCCAAGGGCGAGGGCGCCGATCGCAGGGCCGTGTTCCGCACCCACATGCAGGTGGAGAAGACGCGCCACATGTCGCTCATGGCGGAGCTCCACAACGCCCTGCAGCGCAACCAGTTCATCGTCTACTACATGCCGGTGGTGAGCCTCGCCACGCGCACCGTGAGCGGCTTCGAGGCGCTCGTCAGGTGGCAGCACCCCGAGCGTGGGATCATCTCGCCGGAGCTGTTCATCCCCATCGCGGAGGAGACGGGGCTCATCGTTCGCCTCGGGCGTTGGGTGCTGCTCACCGCATGCCGCCAGATGGTGGAGTGGCAGGCGCGCTACAACCTCGATCCGCCGCTCTCCCTGAGCATCAACCTCTCGGCGAAACAGTTCGCCGAGTTCGATCTCGACGATCAGGTGGAGAACATCCTCGAGGACACGCGCTTCGAGCCCGAGCAGCTCATCCTCGAGATCGACGAGCGGGCGGTGGTTGAGCACAAGGAGGCGGTGAGCGAGGCCGTCCGACGGCTCCGCAAGAACGGCACCAAGTTTGCGCTCGACAACTTCGGCACCGGGCCCTCGTCGTTCACCAACCTCCACATGCTGCAATACGATCGGCTCAAGATCGATCGCTCGCTGGTGGCCAAGCTAGGCGACAGCGGGCGCGGGCGCGATCTGGTGCAGGCCATCATCGGCCTCGCCCACAGCCTGTCGATGGAGGTGGTGGGAGAGGGCGTGGAGAACCCTGGCCAGGCCGCACAGCTCAGCAAGCTCTGGTGCGAATACGCCCAGGGCTACCTCTTCGGAAAGCCCATGGATGCCGACGCGGCGGGGGCCCTCATCGCCTCCTACCCGCGCTGGTGGAGCGGCTGAGCCACCGCAGACGTCCCCACCGCGGTGGTGAGGGCTCCCCTCGGCGCGTGAGGGCGGACCGCGCGGGCCCGCCCTCTTCATCCTCCGCTGCCGCAGGAGCGCTCGCCCAGCCTCTTGGGGACCCAGCCTTGGGACGAGGAGCGCGTCAGCTGATGATGCCGTCGATCGGCTCGCCCAGGTAGTACTGGCTCACCACGTTCATGTTGCCCTTCGCGACCGCGTAGGCCACGGCCGCGCCGGCGGCGGTCGAGGTCTGGGTCGCCGGCTTGCCGGGCACGTTCGCGCCGGTGCTCGGATCCCAACCGTCGACCGAGCCGTTGGCGTTGACGCTCCCGTACCAGCCCTCGTTGAGCGAGCCCTTGGGATCCATGACGTAGATCCAGTTCGCGTCTTGCGGCGTCGCGTCGGGCCAGTTGTCCCCCCGCAGCGGCGTGTGGGGCGTGTCGCCCCAGGTGAAGAACACCGTGTTGTCGCTCATCTTGTCACCGGCGCTCTCCGGGTCGTCCTCCTGCTCGAGGTCGGCGTAGAAGCCGTCGAGGATCTGGCCGAGGTACTTGGTGGTGTTGCGCCCGCGCGTCATGTTGGTGGCGTTGTTGAACGTCACGTGAGGATCGGTGAAGTCGGTGTCGTTGGTGGGACCCGGTGACAGCGCCACGATCGCCGAGTCGGTGAGACCGAGCTTGAACGCGCGGGCCACCGTGATGAGCGTGCGTCCGAAGGCCTCGAGGCCGCTCCGCTGTTGTGCGGTGAGGTTGTCGGTGAGCATGGCCGCGACGCCGTAGAGCTCGAGATCCTCGGCGGTGGGGGTGAGCGCCGCCGAGAAGTTGAGGCCGATGAGGCGGGCGGCGTCTTTGGTGATCGCGAGCTGTGGCTGCCAGGTCGAGCGGTTCGACGCGCGTCGCAGGTTGAGGAACGCCTTGTAGTAGGTGTCGAACAGCTCCTGATCCTCGACCGCGCTGAGGGTGGCCTTGCTGGCCGCGCTGTTGAACAGATCGACGAGACCCTCCGCGGTGGGAGCGGTGGTGACGTCGGGCGCGCCCTGGGCCGTGCCGTACTTCAGCGGATCGATCCCGAGCACCGGCACGAGCGCCGTCGACTCGGCCGACTGGATCGCGCCGACGGTGGCGGGCAGGCTCGCCCCGCCGGAGACGATCGCGCCCGACTCGGGGAACAACGTGTGGGTCTCGTCGTTGCCGGCGAGCAGCGCGGTCACCTTGTACTTCGCCTCGCTGCCGTTCATCCAGGGGGCGTCGGGGCCGTAGTACATCTGCTTGCCCTGGGGCGTCTCCACCATCACGCCGGGCGGGCCCGTGTAGCCCCGCTCTGCGGTGTAGAGGAACGCCGAGGAGCCGCCGAAGGAGCTCGAGGAGAGCGCCGTCGACGCCACGTTGGGCGCCATCCACAGCTCCTGCATCCAGGCGTACACTCCGTTGCCGCAGGTGATGCCGAGCGCGCGGCGACCGCTGAGCGTGGCCGCCTCGGCGAGGCCGTGTCCACCCTCGTCGGCGAGGAGGTTCAGCAGGCCGGAGCGGTCGACACCCACCGCGGCGGCGGCGACGCCCATCATCTTGAGGAAGCGACGGCGCTGTGCGCCGCGAAGACCCTTGAGCTTGTAGTCTGCCATCGAAGTTTCTCCGTCACTCGCAGGCGTGGGCCGCGGCGAGCATGCTCGCCACCGCGATGTACTGTTTCCGGGCGACGTCCGCTGCGTCGAGGGGGTCGGCCTTGTCGAGGATCAGGTTGCACAGCACCACGTGATCGTCGGTGGCCGGGGTGCCGAGCAAGCAGCTGATCGACTCGGGGACGCAGCTGCCGTCGACGGGGTCGAACATGGGGTGGGTCTGACCCTCGAGCACACAGGCGGGCGCGAGGCTCGGGTTCTCGATGTTGGCGATGATCTGCGGCGCGGCCTGGATGAAGATGTCGAACAGGCGCATCGCGGAGGCGGTCGTGTGGCCGTCCTTCTCGCCGCGACGCGAGTCCATCTTCGGCACGCTCAACGAGTCTTCGGCGGTGGAGTAGAGGAACCCGGGCGACTCGGGGGTCGCCACGCAGGTGCCCTGGTTTCCCGCGTTGCCCGGGGTCTGGAGACACGGCGGGTTGTCGCAGAAGCAGCGCTCCCCGGCCGGACAGAACGGCCCGTTGGCGTCGGTCTGGCAGTTGTTGCCGCTGCCGAGGAACGTGACCGTGTCCACCCCGCGGTCGGCGAGGATGCTGCCGAGGGTCTCGAAGCGCAGCTTGCGGCAACCGTGCAGCTTGGCTGCCACCTCTTGCGGGGTGAAGCTCTGTTCGGGCTCGCCGCCGCCGGCGCCGCTCGTGCTGGTGGAGCCGCCTCCGGCGCCGGAGGTGCTCGTCTCCGCGGTGGAGGTGTCGTTGTTGGTCGGGCACTGAATCTCGCCACCAGGGCTCGAGTTGCAGGCCGCGAGTCCCGCCGTCGCGCCGACGACGAGGCCCAGAGGGGTGGCCCAGCGAAGCATATCCATCCAACGCATGGCTAGAACCTCACGAAGTCGTCGGAGAGGAGGATGTCCGTGAGGAGCTTCCTCATGTTGTAGTTGTTGGCTTCGAAGTCGCCGATGAAGTCGGTGATGACCGACGTGGGGACCGGCGTCTCGTTGTCGACGATGTCACCGCGAGACATGGCGTAGTTCCACATGCGTTTCACGCCGCAAGCGATCACCTCCGGATCGCCGGCCATCACCTGGCCGAGCTCCGGGAGGTTGTTCGCCACCATCCCGAACTTCCAGGCGGTGGGCTCACCGGCCGGGAGCCAGTCTTCGCGCACCGCGAAGGGCGAGCCCTCCACCGGGACGAGCACCTGGGGCGTGGCCTGGAGCATCCCGAACCGATCGAAGTTGGCGAAGAGCGGCGCGCGGTGGTTCCACGTCGCGTGGCAGTTCGCGCACACCGTGGTGGCGTTGTACTCGTGGAAGTCGACCGGGCTGCCGTTGCACTCGCCCGCGAAGCTGTCCATCGGCCACGGGGAGTTGTAGTTGGCGGGAGGGGCGCCCTCGCCGCAGGGGCCGACGTCCGACGGGGTGTCGGTGGGCTCTGCGCCGCCGGGGGCGTTGGCGTTCTTGCAGAGGAACACCTCGTGGAAGAACCGGTTGCGCCGGAACGCGAGGTTGCCCCAGAACAAGCTCTGCGTCCCGGGGTCGCTGAGGACGCCCACGGTGACGCCGTTGGCGCAGTCGCCGGACACGAAGGTTCCGGTCACCTCGTCGTAGGTGGGGCAGGTGTCGGCGCTCGCGAGCATCAGATCGGTGAAGGGGCGACCCTCGACCACCATGCGCGCGGCGAAGACCGGGGCGGTCTCGCGGCTCGGCACCGCCACCGGCGGCGTCGCGTCGTTGTCGTCGTCGTCGATGGGGACGCCGTCGCCGTACTGCTTGAACACGTTCCGCCAGTACGCGATCATCCTCCGCTCGAACCGGTCGTCGTTCATCATCTCGTCGACGAGCTCGGCGTACTTGTCGGCCCGCGTCGCCTCCGGCTCGTTGGCGAGCTCGTAGATCTGATCGAGGGTGGGGAGGTTACCCACGATCTTGAGGCTCGCGACCTTGAGCGCCTGGTTGTAGTCGAGGTCGCGCTCGTCGAGCTCGCTGGCGGTGGGCATCGTGCCGCCCGCGCCACCGGTGCCGGTGTTGGCGCCTTGCCCGTTGTTGCCCTGTCCCCCGGTGGGGTTGATGGGGGGGCAGTCTTCGTGGGCTGTGGCGTCACCCGACAGCTTGTTCGGATTGGGGCGCTCACACCCTTGGGCCGCGAGGAGCGCGACCGAGGCGAGGAGCAGACCACGCTTTTTGACCATGCTTCGATCCATGTTGGGAATTCGTTCCGACGTTTCGAAGGATTGAGGAGGGGGCGAAGGAAACGCAGCGTTGATTATCGACGATTCTTTTTGCCAGGGGGCGACTCGTTCCGACGACTGTCCACTTTGGTGGTTGCGCTGCGGCCTCCAGCACACCTCGGCCCCGTGCGGCTCCTGGGCTCCGCTTTGGACTGCATGTGGCGTGCCGCCTCGTCTTGTCTCACTCTATTTTTCCAAAGTCCCTGCGGAGGGGCGCGTCGGGACGTGATTTCAGATGCTTGTAGCGGCACAAGAGAGGACCTCAGAGGAACCATGAAATCCAGCTGAGGTGAAAAATATCCATATTGATGTAGCCACGTAGGGAAAATGCATACATGAAGCTCCGTGACCGAGTCGAGCGTGTGCTCGAGGCAACGGAGGCCGCGTTGGGGGCCCAGACCGGCGGCCCCCGCGCGGCCCCGAGCTCGTCCGGGGGGGCGGCCCGGGAGGCGAGCGCGGGCAGAGCTTCGCCTGGCCCCTCACCGAGCGGCGCGCGGTGCGCTACGAGCGGAGCTGACGCGGCGGTCGCCGCTTGTTGGCCCGATGTAGGCAAGTGTGCGAACAATCGTGGCCCATGAGCCGTCTGTCCGAGTCGGACCTCACCGCCCTGCGACGTCTGGCGCGCGAAATCGCCGATCGACAGGGTGAGAGCCTCAACACCGCCCACCTGCTCGCGGCCGTGATCGATCGGGGCGGACCCGCGGCGCGGCTCCTCGAGCAGCGCAACCTCGAGGTCGACCGCATGCTGGCCGTCGCGCGAGGCCTGGAGGAGACCACCGAGGACGCGATCGAAGAGTCGTTCGCCGCCGCGCGCCAGATCGCGCGCCGGGCTGCGGTGCCGAGTCGCGAGGCGTTCCCGAGCAAGCGGATGGACTGCCGGCCGGCCGCACCCGAGCAGCCGGGTGGCGTGCACGTGCTCCTCGCGCTGCTCGCCAACCGTGGCTACGCGGCCCACCGCGCCCTGGTGAGCCTCGGCACCGAGATCCCCCGCCTGCGCGCGGCGGTGACCCGCATCGCCCTCGGGGTGGTCTCGCCGCCGCGGGCCGCGCGGGCCCACGAAGAGCCGACAGGCGCGCGGGCGAGCGTGGCTCCCAGTCCGCCGGTGATGGAGCCGCCGCCGGCGCGACCCGCGATCCCCAACCCTCCGAAGCGACGGCGCGCCAAGCGCAAGGGCGGCGCGGTGGAGGTGCCCCTCGTCCCGCCGCTCCGAAAGGCGAAGCCCACCGCGGTCGCCGTGTCGCCGATCCCCAACGCGCCGCTCGCGCCGCCAGCCGGCGTCGACGCCAAGATCCCGGTCGACGTCCCGCCACCGCCGGCTCCCGTCGAGCTCTCTCCGGCGCCGGCCAAAGCTCTGCCGGCGGGCGCGGCGCCGCTCGATCGGGAGACCTTTCCGATGCTCGCTTCCATCGGGCGCGATCTCACGCAGGCCGCGCGCGCGGGCGAGCTCGAGCCGGTGATCGGGCGCGAGCGCGAGGTCGAACAGGCCCTCGACATCCTCGCCAAGCGCCGCGCCAACAACCCCGTCCTCACCGGTCCCGCCGGCGTGGGCAAGACGAGCGTGGCGCACGCGCTCGCCGACTCGCTCGGCAAGGCGGGCAAGCGGCTCATCGAGCTGCCGGTGGCCGAGCTGCTCGCCGGCACCGGCACGCGCGGGTCCCTCGCCGAGCGTCTCGCCGACGTGCGCGCCGAGGTGAAGGACGCGAACGGGGCGCTGGTGGTGTTCGTCGACGAGCTGCACGAGCTGCTCGACACGGGAGACGAGGCCATCGCGGAGCTGAAGGCCGCGCTCGCGCTCGGCGAGCTGCCCATCGTGGGGGCCACCTCCACCGCCGACTTTCGGCGCCTGGTCGAGACGGATCCGGCGCTCGCGCGACGCTTCACCGAGGTGCCGGTCGAAGAGCCCTCGGAGGCGGACGCGTTCCTCCTGCTGCGCAAGGTGGCGTCCGCGCTCGGCAAGCATCACCGCGTGCGCTTCACCGACGAGGCGATCGCGGTGTCGGTGGCGTGGTCGATTCGCTACCTGCCGGGCCGCGCGCTCCCCGACAAGGCGGTGTCGCTGCTCGATCTCGCGGGCGCCCGCCGGCGCCGTCGCGCCGCGGGGGAGCGTCGGCCGGAGGTCGACATCGAGCACGTCGCGGAGGTGGTGTCCGAGATGGCCGAGGTGCCCGTCGAGCGCCTCACCCAGACCGATCACGAGCGCATGCTCGATCTCGAGCAGCTCTTGCAGGCGCGGGTGATCGGTCACGACGAGGCCTGCGGTCGCATCGCGGCCGTGCTGCGACGGAACGCGGCGGGGCTTCGCGGGCGCCGGCCGGTGGGCACGTTCCTCCTGCTCGGACCCACGGGGGTGGGGAAGACCGAGACCGCGAAGGCAGTGGCCGAGGTGCTCTTCGGCTCACCCGACGCGATGACGCGCCTCGACATGAGCGAGTACGCAGAGGCGCACGCGGTGGCGCGTCTCATCGGTGCGCCGCCGGGCTACATCGGCCACGACGCGGGGGGCCTGCTCACTGAGGCGGTGCGGCGCCGTCCTTATCAGGTGGTGCTCCTCGACGAGATCGAGAAGGCGCACCGCGACGTGCTGCAGGCGTTCCTGCAGGTGTTCGACGAGGGGCGGCTCACCGACGGTCGCGGCCGCACCGTCGATCTCACCAACACGGTGATCGTGCTCACCTCCAACATCGGCGCGGTCGAGCTCTCGAGCGCGCTCAACGAGCGGCGCGTGGGCTTCGGAGCCCGCACGGCCAAGAAAGGCACCGATGCGCTGCGAGACGTGGCGGTGTCGGCCGCGCGCGCGACGCTTCCCCCCGAGCTCTACAACCGCATCGACGAGGTGTTGTTCTTCCGCCACCTCGAGAAGAAGGACGTGCACGTCATCGCCCGCCGCCTCCTCGAGGGCCTCGCGCGCTCCCTCGAGCTCCGGGGGATCGGGCTCGAGGTGGACGACGCGGCGATCGACGCGCTCCTCGAGAGCGGTGGCTTCGACGCCGAGCTCGGCGCGCGGCCGATGCGGCGCGCGATCACGCGCTGGGTGGAGGCGCCCCTCGCCGACATGATCCTACGTCGTGAGCTCACGGAGGGCTCGGTGGCGAGGGTGGAGGCAGGCGACGCGGGGGGGGTCGCGGTGCGGGCTCGCGCCCCGCGGCGGCGTCACGGGTCGCAGGCGCCGTCGTACTCCCAAACCCCTTGCTCGTAGATGTCGGGGGGGGTGCAAGTGGCGACCGTCCACACGCTCTGCCCTTCGACGTCACACATGTAGCCGCACTTTTCGTGCACCCCGCCGAAGCCTCCCGAGTAGCACTCGGAGCCCTCCGCAGGTCCTGGGTTGGGGCAGGGTGCAGGGGGGTTGGTGCCTTCCGGCAGCCACCACTGTCCCGAGCAGTAGAGCTCGGTGCCGGGACAGGAGTCGTACTCATACGCGCAGTCGTGGTGCATCACGTCCCACCCTTGGCGTCCCTCTCTGCAGATGAAGCCGAGCTGAACGGGGCCGCTCTGGCACCCCAGCGTGTAGAAGCACGCCTCGTCCGGATGGATGGTGCAGGTGTCGTAGACGCTGGGTGGCTCGGCCGGGCAGTAGACCGGGTTGCTGCCCCCCACGCCGCTCGAGACCGAGGTGGAGCCGCCCACGCTCGTGCCGTTGCTCGAGCTGGCGGTGGTGCCGGGGCCGGAGGCGCTGCTCGTCGCGCCGCCGGAGCCGCTGGCGCTGCTCGAGCTGGTCTCGGTGAACACGATCTCGCCGCCGCAGCCGCCGGCGAGCGAGACGCCGGCCACCGACAGCGTCGAGAGGGTGACGAGGAAAGGAGAGCGCAGGCGCGAGGGCGAAGAGGGGGTGCGAACGCGTGACATGGCGAGCGCGCCTGCAAGCTTCGGACCACGGATCACGCAGGCGAACCGAGCGATTCGTCGAGGGGTGATGGGCCACTCTGAGCCACCTACCAGGCAGGATGTTGACGGCCACCGTCGCGGTCACCGCCCCCTCGTGGCGCAGGCCGCGGCGGGAGCCCAGGGGCTGCTCGGCTCGGGGAACGGCAGCACCGGCACCGGCGTCTGGTCGTGCCTGCACACCCGGACGTTGGAGCGCACGCCGATGGCGCGGAGAGCGTCTGCGGGCTCGGGCTCGGGGGTGGCGAAGAGCCCCATCGCGCCCCCCGCCGCGGCAACACCGAGCTCGATGCCGACGAACGAGAGGGCGGCGGTCCGGCCGCCGCCGAGGCTCAGGCGCTCGATGAGCTTGCCCTGCGCGACGTCCCACACGAGCACGTCGGGGCCGTCCCCGGCGCTGGCGAGGCGGCGGCCGTCGGGGCTCCACACAGCCCAGCGCGTGGGCTCGGCGCCGCCGTCGAGGGTGGCGACGAGCTGCCCGTGCGCGAGCTCGAACAGGCGCAGCTTGCCGTCGAGCGAGGCGGTCGCGACGAGCTTCTCGTCGGTGGACACGCTCGCCGCGGTCACGGTGCGCTGGTGGCCGGTGAGGATGTGCATGGACGCTCCGCTCTCGGCGTCCCAGAGCCGCGCGGTGTGGCGGCTCGTGGTGGCGACCCAACGTCCGCTCGGCGACCAGCTCACCGCCGCCACCTCCGCCTCGTGCCCTGCGAGCGCGGGGCCGGCGGTGCAGTCGGCTCCGAACAGCTGCGCGCTGCGACCGTGCGCCACCACCACCCGATCGCCGGCGGGGCTGAGGGCCACGCGGGTGCGCGGGGTGTCGAGCCCCTCGAGCGCGCTGAGCGAACAGCTCCCCTCGAGGTCGCCCACCACGACGCGTCGCGAGGTCTCGTCGAGGAGGGCGAAGCGCCCGGCGCCGAACGACGCGCGGGCCCCGCGGAGCGCGGCGAACGACCCGCGCGGCGCGCCGGCCGCGTCGAACGCGTGCAGTCCGCGCTCGTCGCTGACCAGAAAGGTGTCGCGGTCGAGCCAGCCGCCGGTGGCCCCCCCGCGGAGGGCGGTCGCCGTCTCCACCTCGCCGTCCCGTACGACCAGCGCGCCGTTGCCAAAGACGAAGAGCAGCCGCCCAGCGCCGGCGGCGTGGCTCACCGCGACCGGCTCGGCCCGCCGCGTCGCGAAGCGCGGTCGGCGGTGCGCCTCGAACAGACGCAGCGACCGATCCGCCGCGCCGGTGGCCAACAGCGAGCCGCTGAGGGCGACGTCGTGGACCACCTCGCGGTGCCCCGCGTAGCGGTTCTCGAGCACCGCGTCGGCCACGCTCCACACGGCGACCTCGGAGCCGGCCGCGGACACCAGCTGCGACCCGTCTGCGCCGAAGGCGAGCGCGCTCACCGCCTCGCGATGCAGCACGAGCTCCACCCCCGCGTCGCCCTCGGCGAGACGGAAGAGGCGCACCACGCCGTCGCCATGGGCGGTCGCGACCGTCGTGCCGTCGGGGGCAGCGGCCACCGCCTCGCTGGGATGTGCGAGCTCGAGCCGGAGCAGGCCGCGCTTCAGGTCCCACACCCGGGTCGTGCCGCGCGTGGCCCCTACGATCAACAGCGCCGCCGCCTCATCCGAGACCGACAGGCGCAGCACCCCGTCGCCGTGTCCGCCGAGCACGTGGAGGAGCGCTCCGGTGGCGGCGTCCCACACCCGAGCCTCGCTCCCACTCCCGCTGACCACGCGCCCGCCACAGGCGGCGAGGTCGGTGATCGGCGCGTCGTGGGCGAGCACGTGCAACAGCTCCCCGGTGTCGGCATGCCACAGCCGCACCGTCTTGTCGCGCGAGGCGCTGGCGAGCCAGCCGGGGCCCTCCGCGAGCCGCAGCACCGGAGCGGTGTGGCCGGCGAGGGAGCGCACTCTCTTCCCGCTCTTGACGTCCCACACGAACACCTCACCGCGTGGCTCGGTGAGGCTGCCAGACGCGGTCACCACGCGCGCGCCGTCCGCCGTGAACAGCGCCGCCTCCACGATCGCCGCGTGCCCCGCGAGCTCGTGTCGTGGCGTGCCCGTCGCCACGTCCCACAGCCGCAGGGTGCCGTCGACCGAGGCGGTCGCCACGAGCTCGCCGCTCGGGCTGAACGCGACGCGCCACACCGGCCCTCGATGCCCGGGTAGCTCGCGTCCGAGCACGTGGCCGAGGCCGAGTCGCAGCACCTCCGACGACACGTCCACACTCCCGAGCGACGTGTCGAGCGCGCTCGCGGCGCGGTAGAGCGCCGCCGCTTCGGCCACCTCGCCGCGCGGCTCTCGCTCGCGAGCCTGCGCCACCAGTCCTCTTATTTCGGCACGATTTCTAGCGTCCACCGCGTCGCGCCAGAGCACGAACAGCACCGCCGACGTCACGACGGCGGTCACGAGGGCCGCGCCGGCCAGGCCTCGTCGGAGGAGGCGTCGTCGGCGCTCCTCGCGCTCGCTCGCGGTGGCGAAGCGCGCCTCCACCTCGGTGAGCACGGGATCGGCCCGCCGTCGCCAGCGGAGCAGGTCCTCGAGCACCTCGTCCCGCCACAAGAGCGCGCGGGTCTCGCCGCGTTCGGCCCACTCTCGTGCGGCGCGGCCGAGGGCGTGCGAGAGGCGCTGTCCCTCCTCGTCGGCGCCGAGCCACGCCCTGAGCGAGCTCCAGTGGCCGATCAGCGCCTCGTGCACGAGCTCGAGCTCTGCGTCGTCTCCGGTGGCCTCGCGCACGGCCAAGAGCCGCTCCTCGGTGAGGCGCCCGACCACCGCCGCGCCCTGATCCGCGCCCGCCTCGACGAGGGCCGACCGCGCCACCACTGCTCGCGTGCGCTCCGGTGTGACCAGGCGCAACAGCACGCGGCGCGCGGCGCCGCGCTGGGCCGGGGTCATACGCTCGAGCACGCCGTCGGCGTGAGACGCCAGCGCGCCGGCGACCCCCCCGATCGCGTGATACGCCTCCCACGTGAGTCGCTTCCAGCGGCGGTCCCGGAGCTCCCAGAGGCGGTCGGCGGAGAACGAGAGGAGGGCGAGCGCGGCCGGCTCGTGCTCCACCGCTTCCACCATCGCCACGAGGAGCTCGGGATCCTCGAGCGCGAAGCCGAACGCCTCGAGGGGGGCGAGCACGGTGCGGGCGAGCGCGTCGCGGTCGGGCGTCGCGACCACCTCCACCTCGCGGTTGTAGAGATCGCGGAGGCCGTCGATCGCTCCGAGGCGCGCGAAGAAATCGTCTCGCACCGAGAGCACCACCCGCGCCGCGCCGGCCTCGGCGAGCGCAGCCAGGAGACCCCCGAAGGCGCTGCGCTCCTCGGGCTCCTTGCACAAGGTGAGGAGCTCCTCGGCCTGATCGATCACGAGCACGACGCGGCGCTCGGTGATGGCGCACGCGATCGCTTCGAGCCATTTCGCTCGGTCCGGCGTGGCCTCGGCGAGCAGGGCCGCGAGCCAGCGGGGCGGGTCGGAGGCCGCCGCGTCGGCAGGCGCCGCGTCGGTGGGCGCCGCGTCGGGCAGCGCGCCGAGAGCAGCGCCGAGGGCCCGGAGCGGGGCGCGTCCGGGCCGCACGACCACCGACGCGAGCTCACGGATGCGAGGGAGGGTCCCCGCTTGCAACAGCGAGGTCTTCCCCGCGCCGCTCGGCCCCGTCAGCGTGAGCATGCCCACCCGACGAATCCGGTTGGCGAGGGTCTCGGCCTGCTCCTCGCGACCGAAGAACACGCTGGCGTGCTCGGGGCCAAAGCTCGCGAGGCCGCGGAACGGGCGGCCCTCGGTCGCGCCGGTCGCGGCCGTTGGCTCCTCGGCGCCGAAGAGCTCCGCGAGGGCGTCCCACACGTTGGGGAGCGTGCGCTCCGCCATCGACGGGAAGGCGACGAACACCGCGCCTCGCTTGCCGCCGCGATCGAGGGTGAAGAGCTCCTCCATCGCCCCCGGGTTGGGCGCCTCCACGACGAACAGCGGATGGAGGGCCAGGCGGGGCACGGCGCCGTCGAGCAGGAGGAGCTCTCCTCGGGGCGCGGGCTGGGAGAGCTGGACGCGGCGAAAACGACCCGCGGCGGGGGTGGCCCCCATGAGGAGCTGGGCGGTGTGGTCATCGAGCGGCCGCACCACGCGGGCGCGCTCCCAGAGCGCGTCGGTGAGCTCGAGGAGCTCGCCGAGCTGAGGGAGGCGCTTGGCGAGGATGGCGCCGAGCTCCCGACGCGATCCGGTCGCGCCGTGGGCCACCGTCTCGGCCTTGCGCATCACGAGCAGCTCGTCGATCACCTTGGGGAGCCGCGCCTTCTTCTTGTGAAAGAGCGTTACGAGGGCGGGCAGCGGGTGGGCGTCGACGGTCTGAGCCCACGGCCGCAAGAGCTCACGGAGGAGCGAGAGCCACTGTCCGTCGGTGAGGCCGCGGCTGCGGAGCGAGCGCAGCATCTCGTGGAGCTGGGGGCTCTGTGGCCCGGGGCCCCCGCCGTACTGCAGCCGGGCGGCGAGGGCGGTGCCGGCCAACCACCGCAGGCAGGCGCGGAACGTCTCCACCACGCGGTCGCGCTGCTCGAACGGGTTGTCGGCGGCGGCGAGGGCGGCCATCGCGTCCGCGATCGGCACCGGGTGGGAGCTCACCACCTTCGCGATCAGGTCATCGGAGAGAGCGGTCGTCACGAGCGGGGAGAGCATAGCGACAACCGGTGGTGACGACGTCCCCCCCGTCTCCGCTGCCGCCCACGTCGCCACGGAGCCCGTCGCACGTGGAGCCCGCCGAACGGCGCCCCTATAGTGCGTAACTGTCCGAGAATATATGTGGTTGCATGTGTTCTTGTGTGTGGTATATTGCACGCGCGGTTCGAGGTGCGCCCCCCCAACGAGCGCCTCAGCCGAGAGAGCAAGAACCATGAAGCGACGAACGACCACCGTACGCAGAAAGCTCAGCATCGATCTGGACAGCTACACCGACATCACGCGCTCCCTGAGCGAGCGCCTGAAGACCCGCGCTCCCACCAACTACGAGCGCGGCCGAGACCGGATGCAGCAGCACCTCGTCGACAACCTCGAGTGCACGCCTACCCGCGCCCGTCACATCGTGAGCGCGTTGGTTCAGAAGGGGTTCGTGCGCTTCGGACCTCATCCCAACTTCAGCCACGACCACACCGTCGGCAGCTGGACCTACCACCCCGAAGCGAACCGCTGAGGCCGCGAGGGTGGGCACCTCGGCGCAGGGGACGCCGGGTGCCTTTTCCCTCGGGGCGCCTCCCCCTCGGGCACCTCGACACGCCGTGACTCGAGCGGTCGGCGGTGACTCGAGCGGTCGGCGGTGACTCGCGCGTCACCGACGCCAACGCGAAGCGCGAGCCGGCGGTGACTCGAGCGGCGTCGCCGCGAGCGCTCAAGGCGCTGCCGAGGGAGCCGCGGAGGGCGCGGAGGGCGCTGCCGCGGAGGGCGCGGAGGGCGCTGCCGCGGAGGGCGCGGCCGTCGGCGTCGTCGGGCGCAGGTGGCCCACGCGCTTCTCTTCGAACCACTGCGAGAAGTACTCCACGAGCTTCCGCAGCGCGTCGGTCTCCTCGGGGCTCAGCTGTTGTGCCTCCGAGAGGTGGAGGTACGCGGCGGAGGCGAAGGCGAGCACGGCGTGGTGCGGGTTCGTCAGCCGATCGGGCGCGAGGAAGCCGCTCGCCTCGATCTTGCAGCGCCGAAACAGGAGCCGCGTGAGCTGCTCGATGTTCTGCGCCACCTGCGCCATGTTCTCGAGCCCGAGCGAGCCGTCCCGACACAGCTCACCCAGGATCGGCTTCAGATCGTCCTTGTGGACCACCGCCGTCCACATCGCCTTGACCCCGAACGGCACCGTCCCGTTGCCCACCGCGAGGGCAGCGTGGGTCCAGCTCTCCGGGAGCCGGCCCCGCTCGAGATCACCGAGCACCCTGGCGACGCTCTTCGCCCGCTTCTCGGCCTCCGGCTCGGCGGCGGCCAGCTCGAGCTCGAGTCGGAGGATCTCGCGGTCGTTGTGGGTGAGCCAGCCGGGATGCTCGACGGCCTGACCCGAGCCGGCCGCCGCGGCCGAGGCGGCCCCCGGTCCTTGGCTGTCGTCCTTGCAGGCAGCACAACACAGGCTCGTCGCCAGCAACGCGACGGCCACCTCTCGGCGGAGTGTCATGGGCTGCACCATACCTCAAGCCTCGCGCGCGCCCATGGGCTGAAATCCACCGCCGCCCTCCCGGTCTCGCCGCGGCGGCGGGCTCGTGTCGCGAGGGCTCAGTAGTGCCCCGAGACGCGGTAGGTCTCGCACGCGCCGCCGCCCGGAGCGCGGACGCTGTAGAACACCGTCCCGCTGTCGTCGCTCGTGTCGGCGCAGTCGAGATCCCACGTCGGCTCGAGGGAGCTCGGGGGGCCGGTCCAACAGCAGCCGCGGCTCCCGAGCGGCCCTGCTTGTTTGTTGCCGCAGCCACCACCGGGAAAGCCGCCGTTGTCGCAGAGCACGTAGACACACAGCTCGATGGTGGCGGCGCTCGAGCGCACCTCGAAGCCGAGGATGTCGGTCTCGAAGTCTTCGTCGACGACGTACATCTCGAACCAGTCCACGTCGTCGCCATCGAGCATCCCGCAGCTCTCGGTGTGCTCCCCCACCGTCGTCGCGGCGAAGGCGTCGTTGTTCGCCGGCTCGCTCGGCCCCTCGTCGCCGCACGACTCGGGGTCGTTGGGTACGCAGCCGGGGTAACACGCGCCCGCGTAGCAAACCCCGTCGCCGTCTTCGCAGATGGTGCCATCGTCGACCGCGTCGTTCTCCGGCCCGTCCTCGGTGCAGGTGTCGACGGTGCACCCGTTCTTGTCGTCGTGGATGTCCTCGAGGTTGACCGTGATGATCGGCTCCTTGTTTTCGCCATCGCAGGCGAGCTCGACGCAGTCGCCGAGCCGCTCGTCGGGTGATGGTCCCTCGGGGACGATCACCTCACCGCATTGGTGATCTTCGCAGGTGATCTCGTTGCACCCGAGCGGCTCGAGGCCGAACGTGCGGCAGTTCAGCCAGCTGTGACACTGGCACCGATCGTCGTCCTGCAGGAAGTCGCGCCGGCAGGTGAACGTGTTCGGCTCACAATAGGCGCTGCCGTAGCACGCGTCGCCGTCGTTGAGGTGGCCGCACTGGGTGGCGTCCTCGCACTCCCGTGAGGGGTGGGACGGCGCGCGGTCGTCGTCGTCACCGAACAGGCACGCGCTGCTCATCAACACGAAGCCGCAGCCGAACAGCGCCCCTCCGATCCACTGGCGAAAACCCATCATCGTCCGTCCTTCCGCCTCGAGACTTTGCAACGAGCATACCGCTCTCCACGTGGTTTTTTTGCTCCCTTCGTGAATCCCCGTTCACAAACGGGCGGGGCCGCCTGATCGCGCTGTCATACCGTCGAGCCGCCGACCTCACGACGGCCCGTCGGTCTCACGACGGCCCGTCGGCCTCGAGGGCGCGTCGGTAGCGGCTGCGGCGATGCGGGTCGCGCAGGATCTGATACGCCTCCTCGAGCACCTCGACGATCACCATCACGTCGTCGCGCAGCTCGGCGGTCGCCGCGGTGAGCAGGCGCGTGGGCTCGAACGTGCGGCGCAGCTCGAGGAACGCGCGGCGGATCTCGTAGCTCGTCGCCGAGGGAGGCACGCCGAGGAGCGCGAAGTAGTCGGCCTCCTGAACCAGCGCCATCCGAGCCTGCACCCGCTGGCGCACCGCGTCGGCGTCGAGGGGATCGACGTCGGGCGCCTCGGACGTGAGCGGCTTCCGAGACGGCGCCCGCGCCGAGAGGATGCCCAGCATGACGAGCGCGTAGACGACGGCCTCGAAGCCGGTGACCTCTTCGTCGAGGACGGCGGCGATCGGGCTCCCCACGCCGTGGTGAACCCGATCGAGCTCGTCGGCGGTGAGCGCCGACTCGGCGAGCAGCGCGATGCTCGGGCCCTCCCCCAACACCGCCATGCGGCCGCCGAGTCGTTGGAGCGCCTCCTCGGGCGCCAGTACCCGCCGGGCCGACTCGATGAACACCTCCACGCCCGCTGCGCCTCCGAAGACGTTGGGCTCGGCGCGGAGCCGCTCCGGAGGCTCGCGCTCGAGGTGGCCGAGGGAGGGCGTGACGCGGAGCGCCCGCGCGATGATCCACTCCGCGTGCGCTCGCAGCACCGGCCACAGGTCGTCTTGGCCCAAGAAGCCATTGGCGATGAGCGCCGCCGCCGCGTGGCGGCCGGTCTGGGGGAAGCGCGCGCTCCGCATCTGCGACACCTCGGGGCTCAGATCGCCGCGCTGCACCAAGAAGTTCACCAGCGTATCGGCGTCGTGCTCGGAGGCCGCGGTGACGATGTCGCCGTCGCGCAACAGGACGCGCCGAACCGCCTGATGATCGGTGCTGCTGAGCACGAGCGCGCCGGTCATCCGCCGCCGCACCGCGTTCGCGAGCATCTCGAACGGATCCCCCTGGGGCAGCAGGCGACTGTCGGGCACGGGCTCGAGCGCGCTCGGCGGCTGGCCGAGCGTGGTGAGGGGCAGCTGACTGTCCCGCGATGCGGGCCCTTGGCGGCCGTGGAGCGGGCTCTGGCCCACGGTGTGGGGGCTCAGCTCGTGCGTCATGAAGGCGCTGTCGGGCGGACCGTCGGTGGCGTAGTCGTCGCCGGCGGCAAAGCGTCGCCGCACCTCCGCGTCGATGCCGGTGGAGGGGCCGGAGCTCAACGGTTGGACCGGGGGGAGCTCACTCTCGAGCCCGATAGCGCCCGACAAGAGCTCGGTGCGGTGACCGGTCTCGGTACGCTGCGGCGGCATCGTTCCCGGGGTGGGAGGGCCCGACGGCGGCCGGGGCGCGGCGTGGCTCGACTCGAGCGGGCTCGAGTGACCGACGAGCGTCCCTCCGACCGGCACGCTGGTCTCCTCGCCGAGGCCGATGGACGTGCCGGGCGCGTCGCTCTGGCGATCGCTCTGGCGGTCGGCGGGCTCGGCGCCTTCCGCGAGGCCGGTCGCCTCGTCGCTCAACGAGGCGGTGGGGAAGCTCCCCAGGTCGCTGCCCACGGCCTCGGGGATCCCGGTCGGCCAGGACGGATGGGAGTCGTAGGCGGCCCCCTGCGAGGAGGGTGGCGCCACCATCCAAGGCTCGGAGCCCCGGCTCGGCGGCGCGTGAAACATGCCCGAGAGGTCCATGCCGCCGCGGGTGGCGGGCGAGTCCTCTAACGACAACAGGTCGTCGACCATCGCGAGCATCTCCGCCGGCACGAGCACCTCAGACTCCGGTCCGGGGTGGCTCTGCTCCTGCTCGAGCTCGTCGACCCGGCGTGCGCTCACCTCGAGCAGCGTCTCGATCTCCGGGCTCAGGCGCCCCGCGAGGCGCGTGCTGATCGGGCCACCGTCGAGCTCGGGGAGGATGCTCTCCACCTCTGGCAAGCCGGCGATGGCGGGAAAGTCGCTGAGCAGGATCGCGTCCGAGTCGTGAGCGCCGATCCCCGTCGTGCTGCCCCGGCTCGACGGCGGCGCCCGTTTCGGGGCCTGGCCGTCGAGGCGCGCGATGTCGCGAAAGTAGGCGAGCACCTCATCGGTCGAGAACGGGCGCACGAACAGGCGCGCGCGCTCGGCGGCCGCGAGGTTGAGGCGCCGCGCGGTCTCCACCGTTCCCACCGCCGCGATCACCAAGGTGCGCTCCACGATCTCGAGCAGCCGCGTGAGGGCCGGCGCGGCGTTGGGTTGCTCGATGTCGACCACCACCGCGAACGGATCCACGCGCGCCGCCCGCTCCGGCAGGGCGATCACGTCACAGCTGAGCACGCTCAGCCCCTCCGCCTGCAACGCCCGCGCGAGCTCCTCCGCCCCGTCCGCGCGGTCTGCCATCAACACGACCCGGCTCGCAGGTGTGTGGGTCTCCGTCTTCGGCGCTGCGCTGTCGGGGTTGTCCGGGTCAGCCACGTGATGAGGACTCTATCGCGTTTTGGGGTGGTGGAGAGAGGGGCGCGCTGCGGGCACGGAGGCGTTTGGGTGGAGCGGTTGGCTCGGGACCATGTACGATACCGCGCCGTGTGGGAATACCTGCGCACCATCCTTGGCGAGGTGAACGCCGACGAGCTCGTCCTGGTGGGGATCATCTTCTCTGCGGTGGTCGCCTACACCTGGGCTCCGAAGCTCGGTGAGAGCATCGGCGCTCTGTTCGAGCAGGACGAGGACTGAGTGGGCCGGGGCGAACGAGGCGGAGGGGGGCGTCGACCTCGGCGTGGTCTCGGCCCCCGCGGCGTGGCCATCCTGCTCGGCGCGCTCGCCCTCCTCGTCGGCTGGATCGCGGTCACCCGCGCCACCTCGTCACCGACGGCGACGGCGGATGCTTCGGTCACCGTGCTCGATCACATCCCACCGGGAGCGATGCTCGTCGCCAGCCTCGATGTCGCCGCGCTGCGGAACACGCCGCTCGGAGAGCAGCTCCTCGGCCAAGGGCGCACGGTGGCGGGCCTCGGCGAGGTGAGCGCGCTCTGTGGTGCCGATCCGATGGATCGGGTGGACGAGTTGGCGATCGCGGTGCCCGGCGGGGCCGAGGACGCGGGGTTCGGGTTCTTCGCCCGGGGGCGGATCGACGCCGGCGAGCTCCTCGGCTGCGCCGAGAAGATCGTGAAGGAGCGTGGGGGGCGTCCGGTGCGCGTGCCGGCGGGTCGATTCTGGGTGCTGAAAGACGCGAGCCTGGAGCTCTCGAGCGCCGAGCTCGCGGTGGCCGACGGTGGGCCCATCGTCCTCGCCGAGCCGAGCTACGTGCGCGCCGCCCTCGGGACCGAGGGTGGCAGCTCCATGCGGAGCGACGCGCAACACAGCGCGCTCGTCGCGCTCGTGCCTCGCGGTCAGCTGGTGGCCACCGCGGTGCTGAGCGCGGAGCAGCGTCGTGCGCTCGTCGATGAGCTCATGGCCCAGAACATGGGCGACTCGCCCTTCCGCTCGGTGGTCGGCGGCGCGCTCTCACTCACGGTGACCGACGCGGTCACGCTGGCGGTGGCCCTCCGCTGCGAGCAAGCGTCGGCGTGCGCGCGGGTGGCCGAGCATGTCCGTCAGGCGGCGCGGGCGGAGGCCGACACGCTGGCCGCGCGTGCGATCGGCTTGTCGGGCATCCTCGCCGGCCTCGACGTGCGCCTGGAGGGAGACGCGGTGCATGTCCGCGTGGTCGTGCCCGCGGCCGAAGCGCTCACCATGCTCCGTCGTGCGCTCGCACTGCGGCAGCTCGCCGAGCCGGGGGCCACGAAGACGGGCCCAACCCCGGCGCCCGCTCCGGCGCCCGACGCGCGCGGCGCGGGAGGCGAAGACGACGGCGTCGCCGCGGGGGGAGCGGCAGGGCTCCGCATCGAGGCCGCCCCCAGGCCCTCCGCCTCGGCGCGACCGTGACTGCGCCGGCCTGACCCGCTTTCCCCCGTCCGACACGGGCGCGGCGTCAAGCCTCGTGCGGCGAAATGCCCAATGTCCTCGACAAGCGAGGCCGGCTTGATCATGCTCTCGGCAATGTGCGGCATCGTTGGTTACGTGGGGCCGGAGCTCGCCGCTCCGATCATCGTCGAGGGGCTGCGGCGGCTCGAGTACCGTGGCTACGACTCGGCCGGCATCGCGGTGCACGACGGTGGGGACATTCAAGTCGTGCGCGCGCTCGGCAAGCTCCGCGCGCTCAGTGAGGCGCTCGCCGACAAGCCGCTCCAAGGAACGGTGGGGGTGGGGCACACCCGCTGGGCCACCCACGGCCGTCCGAGTGAGGAGAACGCCCACCCCCACGTCGCGGGCGGCGTCGCGGTGGTCCACAACGGCATCATCGAGAACCACACCGCGCTCCGTCACGAGCTCGTGGCCCAGGGCGTCACGTTCTCCTCCGACACCGACACCGAGATCGTCGCCCACCTCATTCACCGGGCGATGATGGGCGGCACCGCGGATCTGATGGACGCCGTGCGCGAGGCGCTCCGTGTGGTGGAGGGGGCCTACGCCATCGCGGTGGTGTCCAAGTCGGATCCGCGCCGGGTCATCGCCGCGCGCAACGGCTCCCCGCTCGTGGTCGGCCGTGGCGACGGCGAGATGCTCTGTGGCAGCGACATCTCGGCGCTCCTCTCGCACACCCGCGACATGGTCTTCCTCGAGGACGGCGACATCGTGGAGCTGACGAGCGACGGGTTCCGCATCGAGACGATCTCCGGCCAATCGGTGGAGCGCCCGCTCAAACACATCGACTGGAGCCCGGTGATGGCCGAGCGGGGCGGCTACAAGCACTTCATGCTCAAGGAGATCCACGAGCAGCCGGACGCCATCGCGGCCACGCTGCGGGGACGGATCAACCTCGAGGAGGGCGACGTGCACGGGGGCGAGATCGGCATCGCACCCGAGGTCGCCCAGCGCATCCGCAGGGTGTACATCGTGGCGTGTGGCACGAGCTTCCACGCGGCGATGATCGGGCGCTACTGGATCGAGCAGCTCGCGAAGGTCCCCTGCGTGGTGGAGCTCGGCAGCGAGGTGGCGGGGCGCGACGCTCTCTTCTTCGAGGACGATCTCCTCATCGCGGTGAGCCAGTCGGGCGAGACCTACGACACCCTCGGGGCGGTGAAGCGGGCGAAGGCGGCCGGCGCGCACGTGCTCGCGGTGGCCAACGTGCTCGACAGCGCCATCCCGCGTCTCGCCCACGGCTCGCTCTACACCCGCGCTGGTCCCGAGATCGGGGTCGCCTCCACCAAGTGCTTCACCGCTCAGCTCGCAGCGCTGTTGATGGTGGCGGTGTATCTCGGGCGGCGTCGCGGCAGCCTCGAGCCGGAGCGCGCGGCCAGCGTGTTGCAGCACCTCTGCGGGGTGCCTGCCCACATGAACGAGCTGCTCGGCGACTGCGACTACGTGCGGAGCATCGCCATGAAGATTTACACCGCCACCGACGTGCTCTTCCTCGGGCGCGGGTACAACTTCCCGATCGCGCTCGAGGGCGCGCTCAAGCTCAAGGAGATCAGCTACGCCCACGCCGAGGGCTACGCCGCCGGGGAGATGAAGCACGGTCCCATCGCGCTCATCGACGAGAAGCTCCCGGTGGTGGTGATCTGCCCCAAGGACAGCCACTACGACAAGACCCTAGGAAACCTTCAGGAGGTGCGCGCTCGCGACGGCGAGGTGATCGCCCTCGCCACCAAAGGCGACGAGAACATCCACGAGGTGGCCCACCACATCCTGTGGATCCCCGACGCGGACGAGCTGGTGCTGCCGCTGCTCACGGTGTTGCCGCTGCAGCTCTTGGCCTACTACGTGGCGGCGCGGAAAGGGCACGACGTGGATCAGCCGCGCAACCTCGCGAAGACCGTCACCGTCGAGTGACGCGCGGGCCGCCCGCGAGCGAGCGCTGCGGCCACGTCCCCGAAGCGCCGCCACCGCAGGCCTGCGCCGGGGTGATCGGCCTGCCCTGGCCGCGCGGCGTGGAGGCGGGCGTCAGCGCCCCGACTCGGGGTCGGGGATCATCATCACCGGCACTGGCGAGCGCCGCGCGATGCGCTCCGCGGTGGAGCCCATGAGGAAGTCGAAGAAGCCCGAGCGCCCGTGGGTGCCGATGACGACCAGATCGAAGTTGGCGGCGCGCTCGAGGATGACGCGGGCGGGGACCCCCTCCTCGAGCCGCGTCGTCACCTGCTTGGCGCCAGCCAGGCGCACGGCCACCGCCACCTCGTTGAGCGGGCCTTGCTGGCAGTTGGTGATGTAGCTCCCCAGCGACTGGCCGGAGCGCTCCTCGTCGCTGAGCGACTGCCACCAGTCGCGCAGATCCGCGCTCGCCTCGGGGCTGTGCCACACGTGCAACAGCTCCACCGCGGCCTCGAGCTTGGCAGCGAGGGCCCCCGCTTGTTCGGCGGCGCGTCGCGAGCAAGGCGAGAAATCGACGGGGACGAGGATGCGGCGTGGTGTGGACCCGGCCATGTCGCCTCTATCTTGCCCTGCGCGAGGGGCGGAGGCGAGCCCGGCGCGTGGTCAGTCGATCCAGTTGAGCTCGGTCGGCGTCGGCCCGGCCGTGCCTTGCATCACGGCGCCCCAGCACAACACGCTGCCGTCGGTCTTGCGGGCGCAGGTGGTGGCTCCTCCGGCCCACACCTTGGTGGCGCCGGCGAGCACGGGGGTCACCGAGTAGAGGAAGAACGGCTCCGACGTGCCGCATTGCCCCTGGTTGCAGGCCCCGCGGCACACCACCTGACCGGTGTCCAAGGCGCAGAAGTGGTTATAGCCCACCGCCACGTGGCTCATGTTCGAGGTGCCGTAGGACGTGCCGTTCTCCTGCCAGTCGGCGCCCTGACCGAAGCAGAACGTGTCGCCCGTGCCCATGGTGGTGCCCGTGCACACCACGCGGTCGCCCCCGCCGAGCACGTGGTTCCCGGTGAGGGTGGGGGTGGCGGTGATGGGGGTCAGGTCTGGCTGGTTGGTCGTGAGGCTAGAGTTCCCGACCGCGTTGCGATCTCCCGCACAGAGCACCTGGTTGCCGGTGGTGAGCACGCACAACGCGTCGAAGCCCATGGTGATGCGGCGCACGTTGGTCACGCCCATCCCCCCGAAGAAGCTCGAGCCAGCGGAGCCCGCGTTGGCGGGATCGAACTCGAAGAAGGCGTCGCCGTCGTCGAGCTCGACGAACGAGTCGCCCATGCAGCTCACGGTGCCGCCGTTGGCGACGTAACAGATCCGGTTGGCCCCCACGACGAACGTGCTCACGTCGGTGGCGAGCTCGGTGGGCTGGACCCAGCTGAGGCTGTCGTCGGAGACGTCGTTGTAGACGTACAGCTTGCCCCAACACCACAGGCTGTCGTCGGCGCGGCGGGCGCAGGTGAGATCGCTGTCGCCGGAGATCTCCACCGCGTCGTCGATGGTGACCACCTCCACCGGGGTGAGGCGGGCGGCCCCGGTCACGCCGTTGCCGAGCTGCCCGTTGGCGTTCTCGCCCCAACAGCGGATCTTGCCGTCGGCGAGGAGGGCGCAGTGATGATCGGTCCCGAGGGCGAGCTCGGTGATCGCCTGACAGGCGCCGCTGCTGCACACCGGCGTGTCCGTGGAGCAGGGGTTGGGAGCGGCGTCCCAAACACCTTCGCGGGTGCACACCTCCACCGTGTTGGTGCCGTCGCCGCAGCGGGTCGTGTTGGCGACGCACTCCCCGCAGAAGCCTTCGCCCGAGCAGATGCCGGTGCCCTGGTTGCAGGGCTCGCCGCCGTCCTTGAACAGCTTCTGGCACGCGCCATTCACGCAGTCGAAGGCCTCGTCGCACTCTTCGAGCGTGCCGGTGCAGTCCGCTGGTGCACCGCAGTCTTGTGGCGCGCCGCCGTCGCCGCCGCTCGAGGTGCCGGCTCCCACGCCGCCGCCGGCGCCCCCGCTGGGGCTCTGGCCGGGGGGGCAGGTGAGCGTCTTCTGGCAGTCGTCTTCGTTGCAGGCGGCGGCAGCGAGGGCCCCGACGCACAACGAGACCACCCAAGCGATCGAGAGAGCGCCGCGCATGGGCTCCATCCTACGACAAGCCGGTGGGCGCTGGGCGGCGTGTTTGTGAGGCACGGCATCTCCCGCGATCCACACGGAGGGGCCCCGATCGGTCGAGGCTGTAGCCCCCGCCGCGAAGGCGGTAGCCTGCTCTCCGTGAGCATTCCCTCGAGTGTGCTTGTACCGAGCAGTCGCGGCGGCGGCCCGGTGATGAGCCAGACGCTGTCGGCGCCAGCGCGGATGGGTTTTCAGACCCGCGTCGTCATGGCCCTGTTGATCACCGCCTCGTTGCCGCTCCTCACCGCGATGGTGCTGGCCAACACCGTGATCCAGCGGGCCTCGGGCGCCGCCTTTCAGGAGGAGGTGGGCCAGCACCTCGAGCGGTCGCTCACGGTCTACGGCGATCTGGTGGAGGCGATGAAGACGGCCATGCGGCACGAAGGAGCCGCGATCGCGGCCCATCCGGCGGTGGTGATGGGGGTCGACGCCGCCGACGCACGAGGAGACACCGAGCCGCTCCGAGCGGCGCTCGAGGGGATCGCGGGGGCGCACCCCAATCTGCTCACCGCCGAGCTCCTCGCCGCCGACGGGAGCGTCGCGCTCCGCGTCGAGCGGGAGCGGCCGCTCGAGCCGGCGGGGGAGCGCCCCTTCACGGTGCGGGTGCCCACGTCGACGGAGCAGCCCGCGAGCGTGCTCGAGCTCACCTTCGCCGCCGACAAGCGCCGCATCGACGAGCTCGAGAGCGCGCAGCGCTTCACGCGCGCGTGGCGCGGCCAGGCCGACGCGTACGGAGGTGAGGCGGCGCGGAGTGGGTACCTCGCCCCTTTCGCGGTGCTCTTCGCCATCACGCTCGCGCTGGCGGTGATCGTCGGGATCCTGGCGGTGCGACCGGTGATCCAACGCATCCACCACCTCGCGGAGGCCACGCGGCCCGTCGCCGACGGCGATCTCTCCGTGCGCGTTCAAGACGACGGCAAAGATGAGATCGCCTATCTCGCCTACGCCTTCAACCGCATGCTCGACCAGCTGGGGCGCAGCCGCGCTCGCATCGAGTTCCTCAAGCGGATGGGGGAGTGGCAGCAGATGGCGCGACGCCTCGCCCACGAGATCAAGAATCCCCTCACCCCGATCTTGCTCGCGGTGGAGGAGTGCCACCGCCGCTACCAGGGCGACGACCCCGCTTTTCGGAAGATGCTCGACACCACCAAGGACATCGTGGTGGAGGAGGTGGAGAGCCTCCGGCGCTTGGTGAGCGAGTTTGCCAACTTCGCGCGCCTCCCTCGCGCCGCCCTCGCCGAGGGCGATCTCGGCGCGTTCTTGCGCGAGCAGCAGCCGCGCCTGTTGCGGGAGGAGCTCGCCGACGACGAGGACGTGGAGCTCACCTTCGAGATCGAAGAAGGCGAGCTCCCCGTCGCGCTCGACCGCACCATGATGTATCGCGTCCTCTCCAACCTGGTCGCCAACGCCATTCAGGCGGCCAAGGCCGACCACGACGGCGCCCGAGTGCGGGTGCGGGCGGTGGCCGACGAGGACAGCTACATCCTCGAGGTGGAGGACGACGGCCCGGGGGTCCCCCCTCAGCTCGGGGTGAGCGTGTTCGATCCATACGTGACCACCAAGCAGGACGGGAGCGGACTCGGCCTGACGATCGTGAAGAAGATCGTGCTCGATCATGGCGGCCACATCGACGTCGACACCTCACCCCTCGGCGGTGCCCGTTTTCGCGTCTCTCTCCCTCCCCTCGGGAGTGAGGAGTCGTTCGCTGCGCTCGCTCGGAGCGAGGCACCGATCCGCTCCTTCCGCGCGTGAGGCCCGCGGAGAGCGGCGTGAGGGCTCGGGCTGACTTTGTGCTCGACGTCCTGCCGGGATTGGGGGTAAGGCGAAACATGCTGGATCGGGATCTGCGCGAGTACTTGACGTTCGACGACGTCATGCTGCTGCCGGCGTACAGCGAGGTCTTGCCCGCCGAGGTCGACGTGACCACCCGGCTCACGAGGAACATTCGCCTCAACATCCCGATCGTGAGCGCGGCGATGGACTCGGTGACCGAGGCCCGGGCGGCGATCGCGATGGCGCGCGCAGGGGGGATGGGGGTCATCCACAAGAACCTCGACGTGCGACAGCAGGTGGCCGAGGTGGAGAAGGTGAAGCGCGCCGAGTCGGGGATGATCGCAGATCCCGTGACGGTGTCGTCGGAGGCGATCCTGAGCGACGCGCTCAAGGTGATGCGCGAGCACGACATCAGCGGCGTGCCGGTGGTCGACGGCGACACGCTGGCGGGGATCCTCACCGCCCGCGACATCCGCTTCGTGAGAGATCTACAGCAGCCCGTCTCGGCGCTCATGACCCGCGAGCTCGTGACCGTGCCGCCGGGGGTCACCGTCGATCGTGCGAAGGAGCTCTTGCATCAGCATCGCATCGAGAAGCTCTTGGTGGTGGAGGACGGCAAGCTGGTCGGCCTCATCACCATCAAGGATCTGCTCCAAGCCGACGCCACGCCCATCGCGGTGAAGGACGACCGGGGACGCTTGCGGGTGGGCGCGGCGATCGGACCGGCGCGCGATCGGCTCGAGCGGTCGGAGGCGCTCGTCGCGGCAGGGGTCGACGTGCTCGTCGTCGACACCGCGCACGGGCACTCCAAGGGGGTGCTCGAGGCCATCGCCGACACGAAGCGTCGCTTCCCGGAGGTGGAGGTGATCGGGGGCAACGTGGCCACCGCCGATGGTGCCAAGGCGCTCATCGACGCCGGCGTCGACGGGGTGAAGGTGGGCATCGGCCCCGGCAGCATCTGCACGACGCGGGTTGTTGCAGGGGTCGGTGTGCCGCAGATCACCGCCGTCGCCGACGCCGTGCGCGAGGCGCGCGAGCAAGACGTGCCGGTGATCTCGGACGGAGGCGTGAAGTACTCCGGAGACGTGGTGAAGGCCATCGCGGCCGGCGCCCACTCTGTGATGATCGGCTCCCTCTTCGCGGGCACCGACGAGTCGCCGGGAGACATGGTGCTCTACCAGGGTCGCAGCTACAAAGTGTACCGGGGCATGGGGTCGCTCGGCGCGATGAAGAAGGGGAGCAAGGACCGCTACTTTCAGAGCGGCTCGGCCGACGAGAAGCTCGTGCCGGAAGGCATCGAGGGACGCGTGCCCTACCGTGGGCCGCTCACCTCCATCGTCCACCAGCTGGTGGGCGGCCTGCGCGCCGGCATGGGCTACACCGGCTCGGCCGACATCGAGGCGCTGCGGCAGCACGCCCGCTTCATCAAGATGACGGCGCAGGGGCTCCGCGAGTCGCACGTCCACGACGTCATCATCACCGAAGAGGCGCCGAACTACCGCCCGAGCTAGCACCTCGCCACGGCGAGCTCGGTCGACCCGCGGGCGCGACGCGAGGGGAGAGACGAGACATCATGGGGACAGGCAGCTATGGTCGACGCTCCAGGCTGCCTCCGCCACGCCGCCCGCGACGAGTCCCATGATCAGCGAGCTCCCCGACGTTCGGCACGTTCCCATCGGGAACGTGGCATCCGGCTCGCTGTGGTGGACCTCGGGAGGGATGCTCAACCTCACGATCTGTGTCAAGGGCACCTTCGCGCTCGGCTCGGGGGGCGACATGGCGCTCGTGGCGCCGCAACCTGCCCGGCGCGAGGAGCTGACGCGCCTGCCCTCGCTCACCGTGGTGGCGCCCGCGGATTTGGTCCCGCAGCTTCCCCATCCGGAGGTGACGCTGGTGGGCCATGCGCACAACGCGAACGGCAGCCCGCGCTCCAGCGCACGCCTGATGCTCACGTGCGGGGGCGACACGGTGCTCGACAAGCGCATCGAGCTCGTGGGCGAGCGGGTCCCGGGCGGTGAGGCAGCGCCCTTCTCGAAGTTGCGCCTCTCGTACGATCTCGCGCTGGGGGGCATCGGCTTCGCCGACAATCCGCTCGGGCGCGGTCGGGACGACGCGGCGGCGCTGCCCTGCCTCCTGCACCCCACCGAGCCACAGACGAAGGTGGCCTGCTTCGCGCCCCTCCCCGCCGCCTTCATGGCGCGACGGCGCCGGCTGGGGGGGGCGCCGCACAGGATCTTCTCGGAGCCCGTGGTGCATATCCCGTCCGATTTCGACTGGACCTATTTTCAGTCGGCGCCGGAGGACCAGTGGCTCCCCGCCCTCACCGGAGAAGAGTGGCTGTGGCTGGAGGGCATGATGCCGGGGCGCCGGCACTTTCGGGCGCGCCTCCCCTCGGTGAGGGCGGCGGGGCGCGTGGAGGGGGCACCGCCGGGGGGCCTCATCCCCGCCGAGCTCCCGCTCCGCGCCGAGTCGCTGCACATCGACGTCGACACCGGGCTCGTGACGTTGGTGTGGCGCACGAGCTTCCCCGTCGAGCTGCCGGTGGGACCGCTCGTCATCGGCGCTGCGTTGAGCACGGGGGGAGCGCCCGTCGTGTGGCCGGAGCGGCTCGCGCCGCGCCCGGCGCCTTTGGAGGCGTCCCACGCGGTCGTGCTGGGCGACGTGACGTTGTCGATCGTCGAGGACACGCAGCCCCTCGCCGGCCTCACCACGACCCGTGAGATGAGACCGGAACGGAGCGAGACGTTGCCTTTCGACGAGGGCGGAGCGCCCCGCCACCCCCACGCGGGGGATGCCTTCCCGATCCCTGGCGCGCCGTGGTCGGGCGAGACCGCGCCGGTGGTGTCGGCCCCGTCGCTGGGGGCGCAGACCCTGACGGACGCGGCAGAGGCAGAGGGGGTGCTCGCGAGGGCCTCGGACGCCCTCGCCGAGGAGGTGCCCTCCGACCTGGGCACCGAACCCCCCGCGCCGCCCGCAGCACCACCCTCCGAGGGGGCAGGGGCCCGCGCACGCGAAGCGGACGCCGCGCGCGCGCGCCGCGAGCAACAAGCCGCGGCGTTTGCACGCGAGCAGGCAGAGGCCCGGGAGGCCGAGGCCCGCCGCACCGCCCGCGCCGAAGAGCAGCGCCGCGAGGCCGAGCGCCTCCTCGCCGATCTCTACGGCGGCTTCAAGCGCTGAGCCACAGCGTGACGCGAGGCGTCGTCAGCCGCCCATCCCCGGGATGGGGAAGGGGAAGGGGAACGGGTTGGGGTTGGCCGGGGCGCCACCGCGCTGGCGCCAGTTGGTGGCGGCCTGCTGCACCGACGGGCGCCGCACCCAGGGCGGGGGGTGGGAGATCTCGAAGGCGAAGATGAGCTCCTCGCCGGGGGAGATGCTGCGGAGCGCCTGGAAGAAGTCGAGGGTGAGCATGGCGCCGGTCTCCGTCCACTTGTAGCCCGCTTGGCGAGCCCCGGCGGTGAGGAGGTTGTCGGTGCCGCTCTGATCGGCGGCCAGCTCGTTGGGCTGGTTGAAGCCGGGGACCACGTTCGACAGCACCCGGTTGAGATCGGCGGGCGAGAGGCCGCCTCCGCCGACGCAGCCGGTGTGCTGGAGATAGTGGTGGGCGAGCTCGTGACCGAGCACGAACGCGATCATCTCGTCGTAGAGCTCGTGTTGACGCCTGACCTTCACGCCGTCGACGTCCTGGTTCTGATCGAAGAAGCCGGGGGGAGGCTTCACGATGGGTTGCTGCGGACGCTGGTTCTTGGCCACGTAGTCGATGTACTGGTTGAACTTCTGCGTCCGGAACACCTCGTCGGTGGCCCGGGCCCGCGCCATTTGGCTCTGGATCTCCATGAGCCCATCGGTGATGGCCATGAGCGCCTTGCCGTTGATGCAGGCGGCGAAGGCGTTCACGTCGCCCACCGTGTCGTCGACCACGAGCGGCACCGAGCGCATGAGCTGGCCAGTGGCGGGGGGGAGCGCGTTGATCAGCTCTTGGATGATCTGCTGCGAGCGCTGGCGGAAGAAGCCGATGTTGGCTTGGTTGATCGGGTCGTTGTACACCGGCGGCAGGCTGCCGGGAGTGAGCGGGGCCGGCTGCCCAGGCTGAACGTTGGGCTGGGGCGCGGGCGGGTAGCCGGGTTGAGGGGGGTAGCCTGGCTGCGGAGGGTAGCCAGGCTGAGGGTACGGCGGCGGCTGCCGCTTCTTCTCGCACGCCAATCCCACACAAGCTCCCACGAGTCCCAAGAGCAACGGCCGACGCTTGATCATCGCGTCGAGCATAGCGCAACCCAGTCGGCACTTCGCGCCTCCAGCCGCATTTCGACACAGGCGACGTGGGCTCCCGCCGCCCTCCCAGACGCTCACAGGTCCATCAGGTAGCCGTCGGGACCGCACATCGGATCGCTCTTGTTGGCGCAGACGGTGCGCCGCTTGCCGGTCGGAGCCGTCGGCGGGTCGCTCGCGATCGGTGCGGGTCCGGTGCGCGCCACCGGGCCGTTGGCGCCGAGCGCGGCGGCGAGCTCATCGAGCGCCCGCCCGTAGTGCGCCATGGCCTTTGGCTCGCCGCTCCGCGCCGCCGCCGCCGCCCGCGCCGCCGAGCCAGCCAGGTCGCGTTTGCCCGTGGCCACCGCCCAGCGCTGCAGATCGTCGAGGCGCGCGTCGAGGGCCTCGAGGTGCGCGCCCCGCGCCGCCGCCTCTTCGAGGCGATCGAGGCCCTCACCGAACGCGGCGAGCTTCGGGGCATCGAGGCCTCCCGCCTCGAGAGCGCTGCGGAGCGCCTCGGCGCGCGCGCGCGCCTTCTGGGTCACCTCACCCTCGGCGCGGGCGAGGAGCGCCTGGTGCCTCCGATCCTGACCGGCCAGCAGCGAAGACAAGGTCTGCTCATGGGTCTGGGTGACGGCCCAGCGATCGCCCACCACCCGCTGAACCTCCGCCTCGAGCGCGTTCGTCCGCCGCTGCGCCAACACGCCCAGGGCCGCACCGGCGAAGACCGCCAAGCCAACCACCCCTGCGAGCAGTTGGCGTGTACGGGCGTGCTTGCGATCCGTGTTCACGCGCAAGAGCTCGAGCTCGTGAGCGCGCGCTGCGTTCTCCGCCTCGAGGCGCACCTTCGCCTCGGCCTCGATCCGCGCCACCTCGAGCGTCGCCCGCTCCTGAGCGGCGGCCCGCGCCTGCTTCTCGGCCTCGCTGCGCCACTGCTCCGCGCGCCGCTCCTCCTCCGCCGCCACCCGCGCCGCCTCCGCGGCACGCTCGGCGTCGCGTCGTGCCTGAAGCTCGGCCTGCGCGCGCGCTCGCGCGGCTGCCTCCGCTGCCCGTTCCTCGCGCAGTCGCTCATCTTCGAGCTCGGCGAGCTGGGCCAAAGAAAACATGACGGACGTCTCGGTGCTGTCGGCAGTGCTCATCGGCAATTCCCTCCGGTTGGAGGCAACCCATTGCAGCGCCCATGCCGCGCACCAGCTTCAATCATCTCCAGCAGTTCGTCGCCCACCGAAGCGATCGCGATCACCACAAGCCAACCCACGCCCGATCGCGATCCATCCCCAGCTCACGCGTCGAAGCGGCGCACACCAGGAGGGATGGTGCGGCCAACTCCGCTCAGGAGTCCGCCGCACATATGTGCTTAAACCAAAAAAATCCACCACGAGGTGAGTCGGCATTCACCACACAACCGCAGCCACCACACAACCGCAGCCACCACACAACCGCAGCCACGTGCGGGTCCACTGGGGGGCGTGGTCGTGGTGGTGCGGGTGCGGGGGGGCGGGGCTTATGGTGGTGCGGGTGCGGGGGTTGCGTCAGTGGGGGTGCCAAAGGCGAATAGCAGGAGCGAAGTGAGAGGCTGCGATGAGGGCCAACAGGCCAACCAGCAGCGCGTCGCCGAGTGCGAGGTGAGGGGCTTGGGAGTCAACGACTTAGATATCTGCCCAAACTAGCCTTGGACGGACCGGCTCGGAGGGTGGCGGCGAGGCGCCGAGGGTCCCCAGCGAGGGGGGCGCGCCGACGTCGTTGCCGTGGGCGCTTCCCGCGTCTCGGGGGAGTGGTGCACAAGGACCCTTTCCCCTTGCCACATGAGGCGCTTCCCGCGTGTCGGCGGGAGGGGGGAGAGCCCTCGCTTCGACCGAGCTGAGCTCCGGCGCGCTCGCGAGGGTCGCAGCCGACGGCCGTGGCTGGCGAAGCAGGCCTTGGCTCGCACTGGCAGACCATGGCAGCCCGCCCGCCGGCGACGGCGGACCGGCGACCGAGGCGGCGCTCTTTGCTCCGCGCGGCGTTGCGGAGGCTCCCGACGGCACGGTGTACGTGAGCGGCGGCAACCAGATCCGGCGCATCGACCCCGGCGGGGTCATCACGC
>CAYOAL010000020.1:0-95150 GCA_964401935.1 uncultured Polyangiaceae bacterium | reverse complement strand
CGTCGCTGCAGCGTCGCCGCACTCGCGCCCTCGCCGCCGCGCCGCCGCCGCCGCCGCCGCCGCTGCCGCCGCCGCCGTGCCGCCGCGCCGCCGCTGCCGCCGCCGCCGCGCCGCCGCGCTGCCGCACCTCGCCGTCGCGCCGCCGCCGCGCCGCCGCTGCGGCGTCGCCGCACTCGCGCCCTCGCCGCCGCGCCGCCGCTGCCGCTGCCGCCGCCGCCGCGCCGCCGCGCTGCCGCACCTCGCCGTCGCGCTGCCGCCGCGCCGCCGCTGCAGCGTCGCCGCACTCGCGCCGTCGTAGCCGCGCCGCAGACGTCGTCGGGTGGGGGCTCGAGCCGCGCACAAAAAAACGAAGAGGGCGGCTTGCGGCCGCCCTCTTGGATCTGCTGGCGTGTCGTCTGCGACCCGCTCGAGCAAGGTCAGTTGGTGAAGAAGATCGCCTCGATCTCGTTCTTCACATCCTCTTCCGTCTGGTCGCGCGCAATCGCGATCTCTTTGACGATCAGGCTGCGAGCGGTGTCGAGCATGCGACGCTCACCGAACGACAGCTGCTTGTCCGTCTTGAGGCGGTACAGATCACGCAGCACCTCGGCCACGTCGTAGATCGAGCCGGTCTTGATCTTGTCCATGAAGCCGCGGTAGCGACGGTTCCAGGTCTGGTTGTCGAAGGCGATGGTGCGCTCGCGAAGAATGTCGAAGATCTCCTGGATCTCCTGCTCGGAGATGACCTGGCGGAGACCCACGGCATCCGCGTTCTTCACGGGGACCATGATCTTGCGGTCGGTGTCCAGGATGCGGAGGACGTAGAAACTTTGGCGGTTCCCGGCGATATCCTTTTCCTCGATGTCGACGACTTCAGCAACACCTTGCGCGGGGTACACAGCCTTGTCGCCAACCTTGAACTGGACGTCACTAACCTGCATGGTACTCATACTCCTTGGATGATTCGTGTCTCGCCAGATGGCGGACAACGGGCTACAGTGCACCACCAGCCGCTTGCGGCAGCGCCGGAGTAACCCGTCTCGCGCAGCGACCAAAGTGGTGGCGGCTGCGCGCGTTTTGGATGACTAACGCGGTACTCGGATAGCTTGCATGACCATGATTTGGGAGGGTGTAGGACGTGCCTACAAGGTCCTCCGACGTGGTGGTAGCTCCGACTTGGAACTATCCGCGCCAGCCGCGCGAACCTTAGTTTAAGGACCCTCCTATTGTCAAGAATTTTGCAAAGGACCCGTTTTCAGCTAGCCGGGATCCCATGGGTTTTCATGATGACGCGGCGCGCTGTGACGATGTGGGGTGACGTGCCGGGCTGTCGGCCTACGACGCTTGATGTCGGTGTGCCTCGTTGGGTGCCAGCAGCTCGAGCGCGAGGCCCCAGCGGACGCCTCCGTCGGAAACCGTGAGCTCCGCGGCGTCTGCGTGAGCGCACACTGCGTCGGCGATGATCGTGCCTGCAACGATCACGTCGGCGCGCTTCGGTGACAAGCCGGGCAGCGCGCGACGGGCTTCCAAGGGACAGCCGACGAAGCGAGCCGTGAGCGCGGCGAGGTCGCTCCGCGTCAACGTCGAGCCATGGACGAGATCGCCGTCGTACGAGACGAGCCCATCGCGCACGGCAACGAGGGTGGTGATGGTTCCCGCAACACCGACGAGCGGCACGTCGCGGATCGTGGGAGCGCGAGTCAACGCATCGACGACGTCGGCGCGAACCGCGGTGAGCTCATCGCTCGTGGGCGGGTCGTGTCGCACGTGGCGCTCGGTGAGGCGGACGCTGCCGACGTCGAGGCTGATCGCTCGACGAATCACGCCGCCGTCGGTCGTGGCGTCGCCCAGAATGATCTCGGTGCTTCCGCCGCCGATGTCGAAGACGGCGACCGGCCCTTCCAGCGGGAGTCCGGAGAGGGCGCCGCGGAAGGTGAGCTCTGCCTCACGGTCGCCGGAGATGATGGCGGGGGTCACGCCCAGCACCGCGCGCGCGCGCGCCACGAAGTCGCTGCCTCCGGCCGCGTCGCGCGACGCGCTGGTGCCCACGGCCCCCACCCGCGCGACCGCATCACTGTGGATCAGTGCGGCATACCGCTCGAGGCAGGCCAGCGTGCGCTCGACGGCGGCCGGAGAGAGCCGCCCGGTTGCATCCACGCCTTCGCCGAGGCGGGTGATGGTTGCCAGATCGCGCACGCGAACAATCTCGTTGCCACGTCGCTCGGCGACGAGGAGGAGCACCGAGTTGGTTCCGATGTCGATGGCCGCGACGCGCAAAACCCCTCAGAGCTCACTCTGTGAGCGATTCGAGGCTGATCATCTCCTCGATGGCCGGAAGCACCACGAGCTCCACGCGGCGGTTGGCCTGACGTCCCTCGGGGGTGTCGTTGTTGGTGAGCGGATCGGTGTCGCCGTAGCCCGATGCGCTCCACCGCTCCGACGCGAGGCCCCCTTCGTCGGGATCGACGAGAAACACCAACACCTCGCGGGCGCGCATCAGACTCAGCCCCCAGTTGTCTTTGAAGACTCCCATCTTGTAGGGGAGGTTGTCGGTGTGACCCGCAACCTGGAAGTCGCGCTTGGAGAGCGTGCCGTCGTTGCGGATGACGCCCGCAACCTGCAACAGGATCTCCTTGCCCTTCGTGCGCAGGGTCTCGCGACCAGAGTCGAAGAGCACGTCGCCCGGGAGTTGAATGACCATCTTGTTGTTGCGCACGACGACCTTGAGGCCGAGGTTCGTGAGCGCCTGGAGCTTGCTTCGCAAGAGCTCGAAGCGCGCCTTGATCGCCTCGAGCTGCGCAGCGCGCTTTTTGTACTCGGCGAGGGCGCGCGCCTGCTCCTCCATGTCTTTTTTCATCGAGGCGAAATCGACGCCCATCGACGCGAGCTGCTCCTTCAACTGTTCGACCTTCGCGCGTGTCTCGTCGAGGTCTTTTTGGAACTGGGCGTTGCGCGCGGCTTCGGCATCGAGCTGTTTCTTGAGGCCCTCGATCTCACGCACCTTCGCGCGCATCTCCTCTTCGGAGTAACCGCATCCGGAGGCGCCGAGCGACACCGTCGCGAGCGCGAGGACCATCCCGATGAAGCGCAGTTTTGAGGTCATGCTCGAAATCTCCAAAACGGCGCGAACCCTACCCAGATCCCCTGATGAGCTCAAGTGCGCGCCTGGGCCGTTTCGGGTTGAATATGTGCCAGATCAACTTCGGTGGCGTGTCAACGGCAAAAGCGCTGCCGCCTGTGAAACGTGTTTCACCAGTGCTGGGTGGCCCGCTGTATGCATGGTGCTGGGCCGTGTGGGGAGCCACCCGGACGCGATTCGGATGTTCAGCCCAGCCGAATGGTGCTGCGCCACGGGCTCGGTCGAGCCGGTCAATCGATCGCCCCTTCGCGGTTCGAAAAAACGCTAAGTGCGCGTCCTCTTGTCGGCCCCAAAAATGGGGTCTTGCTAGGTGTTTGAAAATTTGTGTTGACGACGTGCCATAGATGGCAATATACGTCGTGCAACATCTGTTGCCCTGTGCGAGTTCACGGGGCGGCCAATAGGAGGTCAGAATGGCCGCAAAGAAGACTGCGAAGAAAGCCACCAAGAAGAAGGCTGCCCCTAAGAAGAAGGCGGCCGCAAAGAAGAAGGCTGCCCCCAAGAAGGCAGCCAAGAAGAAGGCAGCCAAGAAGGCTGCTCCGAAGAAGGCTGCCAAGAAGAAGGCTGCCAAGAAGAAGGCTGCCAAGAAGGCAGCCCCGAAGAAGGCTTCGAAGAAGAAGGCTTCTAAAAAAAAGTAACGTCGAAGCCCAAGAAGGGCGGGAAACCGGCTGGGACGCAGAAGGTCGCGCCGAAAGCGGCCCCCCAGCCGATCCAGGCATCGTCGAGTCCGGCGAAGCCTGATCTCCCGCCTATTCCTCCCAATTTCGGCCCTTACACGGATGAGTCGGAGTGATCTTCGGAGCACTCGTGGCTCGTCGCGGCACCGGGGTCGGCCTTGGGTCGAGTGACTGGCGAAACGGCCCGTGTCAGCCGCCGGTCACGCAGGATCATCGCTGAGGCCTGATCCTGTCGAGCTGGGTGTCGCGAGAGCTTCGACGCGCTCGCCATCTCGGATGGCGACTGTCGTTTCCTGTCGTGCCAGGCCAGCGTCGTGATTCGTCACGGCGCTGGCTTTTTTTTGTCCCGCCACCGACGCCGCGACGGTCGGCGCCCAGTTTCGTGCTCGGGCGTGGTCGGCTCGAGCAAGTCAGGGCGCCCCGGCACGGACCGCAAAGGGAAACTCGACCATCGTCGCGTTGTTGGAGGGCGACGCCGGATAGCTCAGGCTCCCCGCTACGTCGACGACACACGCGCGCGTCACGATGTGGTCGATGGTGCTGCGATCGTCGGCGACCGATGCCGTCTCGACGGTGCCGTCGGGGGCAAGCTCGATTTTCAACAGGAGCGAGCCGTCGCTTCCGGGGTGCTCGCGGCCCCACGCGTCGAAGCAGCAGCGAAACACATCGCTCTTCTCCGCGAGGGTGTCGACCACGCCTTGAAGGCGATCGATGTTCCCCGCGTCTCTGCGGTGCCACGCGTTCACGAAGACGACGCCTCCGTCGGGAGGGTTGGTGATCCGAGTCTCCGGTTGGGCGCATGCCTTGGCGGCGGCGACCTGCGCAGCGAGCTGCTCGCCTGGTGCCTCTCCCGGCGCGGCGCTGCCAGGCGTGGCGACGGCGGCGCTCGCGGCGGGCAAGGCCGAGGGGGCGATGGCGGTGGCGTGCGGGGCCACCTCCATGTTGCCGTGCGCGCCGTGCGGGTGGGCGCCGCCGCGGCAGGCGACGAAACCGACGGTTGCCACGAGCCCCAGCGCCAGCGCGCTTCCCACGATCGCGCGATGCTTCACGCTCTCGATGTGCGATTTGCGCTTCGTCGCGTCAAGCTGAGACGTGGTGATCGGCGGCCCTCGAGCGCTGGCGCTTGGTCCGCGGCGCCCTTGGTGCGAGGGTCGGGCCCGAGCCCCTGGGCTCGGCGGGCGAGGCTCCCCGGGTCGCTCGAGCGGCGCCTTCTTTGTGTAGCATTCGACAGGCAACCAACCATGAACGCGCGCTCGCTCATCTTCGTGTTCCCCTTCGCGCTCTGGGCCGTCGCCTGGGGATGCTCTTCGGGGAACCGGATCGAGCGCTGTGGTCTCATCCCTGCGGACGGCTGCCCGGTGGGTCGGGGTGGCACCTGCAAGGACGAGACGTGCCCGGCGCTCTACGACTGTGTCGACGGGAGCTGGACGCTGGTGGAAGTGTGCGAGCCGATCGGAGGAGGCGGGGCCGCCTCCTCGTCGGTGGGCGGCGGAGGGAGCGGTGGCGTGATGTGCAACGGCGTGACCATCGACCGAACGGGCGAGTCCCAGGGGTGCGAGCCGCCGCTGCAGTCGCCAGATTGCCCCGCGGCGGCCGCGGAGCTCTGTCGTCCGTGTGATACGGGCTGCGTCGACTTCTACCTGTGCAAGCGTGACGGTTGGCACGGCGTGGCGTTCTGTGACGAGGATGGGCATGTCGTCATCGAGCCCTGATGCGCCCGAGGCGCGGCCTTCGCGCCAACGACCTCCGCCAGACGAACCCCCGTGGAGTGCGCCGCTCTCCAACGCAGCGTTCGCCTTCGTCGATCTCGAGATGACGGGTTTGGACGTTCAACGGCATCGCGTCATCGAGATTTGCGTGGAGCGCGTCGTCGGTGCTCGCACCGTCGAGCGACTCGAGTCTTTCGTGCGGCCGGAGCCCCTCGGGGATACGGTGGGCAACCACCACGTGCACGGGATCGACGCGCATGCGCTGCGCGAGGCCCCAACCTTCGCTGCCTTGGTGCCGCAGATCAGAGCGCTCCTCGACGACGCGGTGATGGTGGCCCACGGCGCGCGGTGGGATGCGGCGTTCCTACGCGCGGAGATGGCGCGGGCGGGCCACGCTCCTTGGGCTCCCAGCCATCACATCGACACGTTGGCCCTGTCGCGTCGCCTGCTGACCGTCGATAGTCACCGCCTCGATTTCCTCGCCGAGAGCCTGAACATCCCGAGCCCCCGCCACCATCGAGCCGCCAACGACGTGGCCGTGACCCGAGCGCTGTTCGAGGCGCTCCTGCAGGCAGCGGGACGTCAGGGGATGGCGGCCACCACCCCACGGGCGGTGTGGGACTGGTGTGTGGGCAAGGGTGCCGTTCAACCGGCGGTGTTGGAAGCTGCCGACCGCGCCGCCGAGCGTGGCATGCCCGTCTCGGTGCGCTATCGAGCCGCCCGGCGCGGGGTGCAGGAGCTGGAGTTTGTTGTCACGGAGGTTCGCCGAGACCTCGACCCGCCTGTTGTTCTCGGCTATCTGCACCATACACGCGGTCGGCGCGAGCTCCGGGCCGACCGCATCTTGAGCCTCGAGCTTCTGGCCCCATGAAAGTTTCGCCTCCTCTCCGACAGCTCCTCGCCATTTTTTCGCTCGTCGCGGCGACGAGTGTTGGAGTGACGTCTTGCTCGCCCAGCGCCGACCACCCGGTGTCGGCGCGGTCTCCCCGCGCCCAGAAGTGGTACGACCGCGCGCTCAAGGAGTATCGCGCCATCGAGATGGACGCTGCGTACCACTCGGCGCAGCAAGCCCTCGAGCTCGTACCGGAAGACACGGAAGTGAAGATTCTCGCCGCTCGTGTCGCCCTCGCGCGTCTCGAGCTCGACCACGCGCTGCAGCTGCTCAAGGGCGTGAGCGGCACCAAGGCCGCGGGTCTGCGAGGCCGCGCCCACTGGTACAAGGGCAACCTCGAGGACACCGTACGAGAGCTCGAGACGGTGTTGGCCGATCCCGAGGTGGAGGACAACTGGGCGAAGGAGATCATCAAGCTCGCCGTCGATGGAGCAGGGGCCCGACAGCCCTTCACGGTGGCCACCAAGAACGGGCGCCTCGAGACGGTTCAGCTCGCGCGCGTGTCGGGCGCCAAGCTGTTCGTGGTGTCGGTGGAGATCGACGGAGACAAGGCGCTGGCGCTGATCTCGACGGGCAGCGCCGAGGTGATGATCGACAGCACCGCGCGCACCGAGCCGGCCTGGGTGTCGCTGCGTTTCGGCGAGCGTCTCGAAGTAAAAGACGTTCCCGCGCTTCCCAAAGACCTGTCGGACCTGTCGCGTCGGCTCGGTGCTCCGATCAAGGCGCTCATCGGCTCCAACCTGCTGCGCAAGCTTCGGGTCACCCTCGACCACCGGGGACGCCAGTTCGTGGCTCGGTCGTTCGACCCGTCGCCACCGCCGGTCGCGAGCCGAGTGGACGTGTTCTACATGCGTGGTGGGGGGATGGTGGTGTCGGGGGTGCTCGGCGACACCGCGAGCAAGCGCCTGAACCTCTTCGTCGACACCAGCATGGGGCACAGCCTGGCGCTCGACCTGGACGGCTGGAAGAAGGCCGGCATCGAGGTGGGCTCGCTCCCGGTGCTCGACGATGGCGGTGGCGGGAAGATTCACAGCGGCTCGATCCCCATCCTCACGCTCGGCACCTACAAGATCCCCGAGACGCCTGCGGTGTTCGGAAAGATGATCCCGATCGAGCGCGTGGAGTCGGAGCTCGAGGTCGATCTCGACGGGATGCTCGGCTCCGGTGTGCTCGCGGATTTTCGCGTGACGTTTACCGAGGATGGGCGAGTGCTCTGGATGGAGCAGCGGCCGCCGGTGCCTCCTTACGATGGCGCCGGACCGATGGAGCTCCCTCCGGGCGGGGCACCGCTGACCCCGGGGCCCACCGTCATCGATCCGGAGGGGCCGGGGCCCGGGCCGAACTTGCTCGATCCGGGCCTGGACCCCGATGCGGACGAGCCCATGGATGGTGCCCCGTGACCGAGAAGCGCGCGAAGATGCTCGCGGTGTACGCGGGGAGCTTCGATCCGGTCACCAACGGACACCTCGACGTGATGCGGCGCGCGTCGCATCTGTTCGACCACGTCGTCGTGGCGGTGGGGATTCACCCCACGCGGGCCGCGCTCTTCACCACGGAGGAGCGCGTGTCGTTGCTGCATCAGACGACCGAGGACATGGTCAACGTATCCATTCAGTCGTTCCAGGGGCTCTTGGTCAACTACTGCGCTTCGATCGGAGCGAACGTGCTGATTCGTGGGCTGCGCCACGCGATGGACTTCGAGTACGAGCTTCAGATCGCCCAGGCCAACGCGGACATGGCGCCCGCGGTGGAGACGGTGTTCCTCCCCACGACGCTCAAGTACACGTTTCTCACCGCTTCGCTCGTGCGTGAGATCGCGAGTCACGGTGGGGACGTGAGTCGCTACGCGCCCCCGGTCGTGTGCAGCGCGCTCGTGGCCAAGTTCGCCTGATGTTCGCGCGACGGGTTCGCCCGTTGTGCGCGTGACTGGGGTGCTCAATACTCGCGCATCGGCGTGGGCATGAAGAGCAGCACGAAGAGCACGAGGCACGCCATCGCGACGATGCGTCGCCCGGGCGACAGCTCGACACCGTGATCGGTGGGCGGATGCCACACCCCGCCGGAGAGCGCCTTGAGAAGCCACAAGAGGCCGAACCACACGACCCACACCATCCCTGGGACCGTCGAGCCGTACATCGCGACGTTGTACCCGAACGCACCGAGTAGACCGACGTGGAGGAAGCTGCCGATGCGGTTGTGGCGCTCCCCGAACAGCGCATAGGCGATGTGTCCGCCGTCGAGCTGCCCGATGGGGATGAGGTTGAGCATGGTGATGAGCAGCCCCACCCAACCGGCGAGGGCGGTGTTGGTGAGGAACACGTCGTGGCCGGCGGGGATGGGGCCAAGGACCACGTGCTTGAGCAGCGAGTAGAGGAGGCACTGGCCTTCCAACAGACCGTGTCCTGACACCTCGTGCACCGGTGACTGGCTGAGGCCGATGACGAGCACGGGGATCGCCACCGCCATCCCCGCGAGGGGTCCGGCCGCCCCGATGTCGAGCAACGCGTTGCGGGAGCGGATGCGCTCGGGCATCGAGATGACCGCCCCCATCGTCCCGAACAGCCCGACGAAGGGGAGAGGGATGAAGTACGGCAGCGAGGCGGGGACGTGGTGGGCTCGGGCCGCGAAGTAGTGCCCGAACTCGTGGGTGAGGAGGATCGCGAGCAGAGGGACGGCGAACGTCCATCCCCAGTAGAGGTGGGTGGCGGCGATCGTGAAGGCCTCGAGGCCGCTCGATGCCTTCACGCCGTGCGCCCCGAGCTCCATCAAGGCTCCCGCGTGGAAGACCGAGAGCAATGTGGCGACGAACAGGAGCACGTTCGTCCGCGGGCTCCGCCGACCGCCGCCAGAGAGCGGCCCTCGAGCGGCCAGCGCGGGGGCAACCTCCGGCGGATCCGTCACCGGGTTGCTCTTAGCCGTTCTGGGTCACTCAGCCAAGGAGGCTGTGCACCGACGCTGCGTAAGACGACTCGCACTGGGTAGGGACGCTCGCGTCGAACGTCGTCCTACTCGCGGGAATCCACGTGGTTGAGGGCGTGGCCGAGACCTTGCTTCGCTCGGTGAGGACGGTCCGCGAAGCGCGCGGGACGGTCTCTTCGGCATCCTCCAGAAAAACCATGAAACTCGCGCGATCAGGTCTCGTCGGAGTGGCTGCCACCGTCGCCGACATGACGGTGCTGGCCCTCCTCGTCGGCGTCGCTGGCGTCACGCCGCGTGTGGCCAACGCTCCGTCGCTGCTGCTCGGCGCGATGGTGCAGTTCCTCGGCAACCGGCAGTTCGCCTTCCGTGGACCGCAGGCCCGCCCGTTGGGGCAGCAGGCCTGGCTCTTCGCGTGTGCGGAGGTGGTGACGCTCGGCCTGAACGCGCTCGGGTACGAGCTGGTGACACGAACCTTCGTGGTGGGGGTCGCGGGGGCGGTTCTGGCCCGAGCGGCGGTGAGCTTCGTCGTGTTCGTGGCCTGGAGCCACCCCGTGTGGTGCCGCATTTTCGAGGGCGACGACCCAACGCCCACCACGTCGTGTCCCCCGTGAGGTTGAACGCGCGTCCGAGCGTGGGCATCGCGAACCGTAGGCGGACGACGCGCATCGCGTTATGGTTGGGGGCCCGAGGCAAGGGGGTAGCCGTGCGGCGTGACGACGTGATGCAAGAGCGTGAGGCGATCGTGTCGCTCGACAGGAGCCTCCTCGAGGCGTTGCCAGGGGGTGTGGTCTACGTTGAGGCCGACGGGGCGATTCGAGCCGCCAACGCGCCGGCGCTCGCGCTCTTGGGCTTGAGCTACGACAAGCTGACGAGCCGGTTCACGCAGGACTTCGAGCCGGAGACGATTCGCGAGGACGGGACGCCTTGCCCGACCGAAGACTACCCGGTCACCCGCGCGTTGGTAAGCGGCGAGCCGCAGCCAGCGACGACGATTGGAGTGCGGCGCCCCTCCGGCGAGGTGGTGTGGTGCGTGTTCACGGCTCAGCCGGTGCGGAGCGAACGAGGCGAGGTGGCGGGGGCCGTCGTTTCTTTCATGGACATCACCGAGCGCATGGCGGCCGAAGAGGCGAGCCGCAAGTCGGCGCGCGTGTTGAAGTCGATCCTCGAGAACGTGCCGTCGATCATCGTGAAGACGGATCTTACGGGGAACATCCTGTTCACGAACCGAGTCTCGGAGGGGATGCCGCTCGACGTGACCGCGGAGCAGGTGACGGGGGAGTCGATCTTCTCGTTCGTCAACGAGCGCGACCACGAGCTCGTGCGACGTTTCCTCGACGAGGTGGTGGCGACCGGCCGCACCCTCTCCTACGAGCTAAAGGGCCTCGATGACGTCGATCCGAACTGGTACGCGACGCGCGTCGGGCCGGTGCTCGAGGACGGGCGCGTGGTGGAGCTTTTGTACGTGGTCACCAACATCACCGCGAGCAAAGAGGCCGAGCGCGAACGCGAGGCGCTGCGCGCTCAGCTCAACGCGGCGCAGCGCCTCGAGGCGCTCGGGCGGCTGGCGGGCGGGATCGCGCACGACTTCAACAACGTGCTCACGGTGATCCAAGGCCACGTGGATCTGGTGAGGCCTCGGGTCGAAGGGACCTCGATGGAGGCCTCCATCCGTGCCATCGCGGACGGTGCGGGGCGGGCGGCGAGCATGACGCAGCAGCTGCTCGCGTTCGGCCGCTACCAGGAGCTCGAGCCCCAGTACGTTCGGATCAACGACGTCGTGATGGGAGTGCACGACATGCTCTCTCGCTTGCTCGGGGAAGATCTGGAGCTCGTGCTCGAGCTCGGAACGGATCTCGGTCACGTGTTCGTGGACCGAATCCAGCTCGAGCGCGTGGTGGTGAACCTGGCCATCAACGGGCGTGACGCGATGCGAGGTGGTGGACGACTCGTGGTGCGTACTCGGGCGGCGGCGCTGCCAGAGAGCGGGAGCAGACCGGCCGGAGACTATGTGCTCATGGACGTCGTCGACGCTGGCACGGGGCTCGATCCGGAGACTCAGCGGCGGATGTTCGAGCCCTTCTTCACCACCAAGGATCACCGCGAGGGGACCGGCCTCGGGCTGGCCACGGTGCACGGCATCGTGAAACAGAGCGGTGGGGACATCGAGGTGGTCTCGTCGCCCACCGGCACACGGGTCACCGTGCTCCTGCCTCGGATGGAGCGGCCCGCGCAGCCTGCAGCGACGCGAGCTTCGCCAGGGGCCGTCCACTGTGGCAACGAGCGCGTGCTCCTCGTCGAGGACGCCTCCATGGTGCGCCGGGTCGTGAGACAGATCCTCGCCGACGCGGGATATGAGGTCCACGACGTGTCGTCGGCGTTGTCGGCGGTCGAGACGGCCGATGACGCGCTCGGTGGCTTTCAGCTGCTCCTGACCGACGTCGTGATGCCGAAGATGAGTGGTCCCGAGCTCGCCCGACGGCTGAAGGCACGCGCGCCCGACCTCAAGGTGCTCTTCATGTCGGGTTGGGCCGAGGGGTCGATCCACGATCGCGGCCTCGAAACCGAGGACGTCATGTTCGTGACCAAGCCGTTCACGTCCGAGACGCTCCTCCGCGCCGTTCGCACGGCGCTCGACCGTTGACCCGGCGCGGGCCGCCGTCCGCGGCCAGATGGCGCCACGGGGAAACGCGCCGCTCGCCATGAGGTCTCGGCCTAGCCGAGCGTCATCAGCGCGCTCGCCGCGTGAAGGTCGGGCACGACGTACGGTGTGAGCTCGACGAAGCGCTCTGGCTCGAGCTCGGGCACCGCGATGACGGGGCTCCCAGCGGCTATCGCCGCCCTGACGCCGGCGACCGAGTCTTCGAGCACGACGCAGTGTTCGGGCGCCGTGCCGAGGGCTTCGGCGGCGCAGAGGAAGATGTCTGGCGCTGGCTTCTGCTGGGCGACCGAATCACCGGAGACCACGGCGTGGAACCGATCTTCGAGGGTGAACCTTCGGAGCACCGACGCGATGAGGCGCGCCGTGGACGACGAGGCGACGGCCATGGGGACCCCGGCCTCTCCCGCACGATCGAGCAGGGCGCTGCACCCCGGCTTGAGGGCGAGCTCGTCGAGGCGTTGGATGAACGTGTCCACGAGCCACGCCACGCCCTCCGCCACCGGGAGGGTGATCCCCAGCTCGCGCTGCATGGTCACGATCACGTTGGGGAGCCCTCGACCCACGCAGGCGTGGGCGAGCTCGTCGGTCCAGCGGTGCCCGTGCTCGCTGGCGAGCTGGCGCTCGACGCGCCACCAGAGCGGCTCGCTGTCGATCATGAGCCCGTCCATGTCGAAGATGATCGCCCGAGGATGCAGCACCCGCGCATTGTGGCAGGTATGATGCCCGCCTCAAGCGGAGACGGTACCCGAGGTAAGGAGCGAGCGATGATCGAATGGAGTGAGCAGCAACGACAGATCCGTCAGATGTTCCGCCGTTTCGTCGAGACGGAGATCGCTCCTCGCCGCGAGGAGCTCGAGTTTGGCGATACGCCCCCCTACGACGTGCTGCGCAAGATGATGAGCACGTTCGGGATCGGGGAGATGGCCAAGGCCCAGTTCTTCGCCCAGCTCGAGAAGGAGAAGGCTCGCGGCGCTGCCGACACCGAAGACGCGCCGAAGAAGTCGGCTGAGTCGGGAGAGATGATGGCGATGCGGATGATCCCCATCATCGAGCTGTCTCGATACAGCCCGGGGATGATCACCGCCATGGGCGTGAGCATGGGCCTCACCGCGTCGGCGATCCAACGGCGGGGGACGATCGCTCAGAAGGAGAAGTTCGTGCCCGAGCTGCTCACCCTCGACAAAGTGGGCGCTTGGGCGATCACGGAGCCGGGCTCGGGGTCGGATGCGTTCGGGTCGATGCGGGCCTCCGCGGTGCGTGATGGCGATCACTACGTGCTCAACGGCAACAAGACGTTCATCACGAACGGCCCGTTCGCCGACGTCATCGTGTTCATCTGCAAGCTCGACGAGGGGAATCCCCCCGAGGAGCGGAAGATCCTGAGCTTCGTGCTCGATGGCGACACCCCCGGTCTCACCCGCAGCAAGCCGCTTCGCAAGATGGGGATGCACGCTTCGCCTACCGGGGAGCTGTTCCTCGAAGACGTGCGGGTGCCTCGTGATCGGCTCCTCGGCGAGACGGAGGAGGCACCGTCGCGTGCCAGCGCCAAGCAGACGTTCACCGCAGAGCGCACGGCGGTGGCCGCGATGGCGCTCGGCATCGTGGAGCGCTGTCTCGAGCTCTCTTCCGAGTACGCCAAGACGCGGGTGCAGTTCGGCAAGGCCATCGGTGAGTTTCAGCTCATCCAGCTGAAGCTCGCCAAGATGGAGGTGGCGCGCATGAACATTCAAAACTTGGTGTTTCGTCAGGTGGAGATGGCCACGCAGGGCAAGACCATGGGCCTCGCCGAGGCCTCGGCGTGCAAGCTGTACTGCGCCCAGGCGGCGATGGAGGTGGCGCTCGAGGCCGTGCAGCTCTTCGGGGGGAACGGCTACATGGCCGAGTTCCAGGTGGAGCAGCTCTGTCGCGACGCCAAGGTGCTTCAGATCTACGGCGGCACCGACGAGATTCAGATCTCGCAGATTGCGCGCAGTCTGCTCTGGGGTTGAAGCTGCGCGCTCGTCACCTGCCGCTCGCGATTCTGGGGGTCGCGGTGGCGCTCTCGTGGCTCGCCGTCTGGTGGCGTTTCTCGCCCCCCGCGCCGGTGGGTGAGAGCGCCGCCGACGCTCTGTTCTCGGCGGAGCGCGCCCACCGTCAGCTCAGCGCGCTGCTCGAGGGCATCCTCTCCCATCCCACCGGCAGTCGCGAGAACGACGAGGTGAGGCGCCGCATCGTCGCGCGGCTGTCCGAGCTCGGCTATGCGCCGGAGGAGCAAGAGGAGATGGTCTGCGGTCGCTTCGGTGACTGCATGCGGGTGACCAACGTGTGGGCCACGCTGCCGGGGGCGGAGCCGGTGGTGCTCGTCGCCGCCCACTACGACTCGGTAGGCGCGGGGCAAGGGGCCTCCGACGACGGGGTGGGGGTGGCCGTCGTGCTCGAGGTGGCGCGCGCGCTCCGGGAGGCGCGGCCCATGAACAGCGTCGTGTTCCTCCTCGTCGATGGGGAGGAGCTTGGCTTGCATGGCGCCAGGAGCTTCATGCGCAGCCCGCTCGGGAGGCGCGTGAGCGCGGTGGTCAACATCGACAATCGGGGCGTGTCGGGTCCGAGCTTGATGTTCGAGACCTCGGGAGCGACGAGTCGGCTCGTGCCGCTCCTCGACGAGGTGTCGCGGCCCTTCGCCAGCTCGCTGTTCGGTGGGGTGTACGAGCTGTTGCCCAACGACACCGACTTCACGCTGTACCGATCGCGCGACGCGGTGGGGTTTAACTTCGCGTTCATCGGCGACGTGGTGAGCTACCACACGAGTCGAGACACGGTGGCGCGGGTGAGCCTCCCGTCGCTGCAGCACCACGGCGACAACGCGCTCGCGCTGACGCGGACCCTCGCCGCGACGGAGCTTCACCCTCTCGCGCACGGAGAGCGTCTGGTGTACTTCGACTGGCTCGGCCTCTTCGTCGCACGCTGGCCGGAGCGCCACGCGATCCTCGTCTCGCTGTCGGGGCTGATCCTGCTCGCGCTGGCCGCCGGCTTGGCGCTCCGTCGCACGCGGCGTGGGCTCGGCCATCTCGTGCGGTGCGCGGGGCTCTCGCTGTCGATCGCGCTGTTCGGCGCGGCGCTCGGGGGGCTCCTCTTGGCCGCCTTCCTGGCGCGCTCGGACGCCCCTTTCCCTATCCACGCCGCCCCCGCTCTCCCCGCGCTCGCGGTGATCGTCGGTGCCGTCGCGGTTGTGCTCTGGCTCGGCCCGGGGGTGGCGCAGGGGGATCGTTGGGTTGGGTTCGTCGGTGCCATGCTTCCGATCGCGGTGCTCGGTGTGGCGGCGGCGGCGCTGTTTCCCCCCGGCTCCTACCTGTTCGCGGTGCCTACCGTCTTCGCGGGCGTGGTCGCGACGATCGGCGTGGCGACGCGGGCTTCGCGCACCGCGTCGGTGGTGCTCGCGGCGATGGTCGTGGTCGCCACCGCCACGCTCTGGTTCTGGCTTGCGTTGGGGCTGAGCGATGCGCTCGAGGCCGCCGCGCTGCCGGTCGTCGGTCTCGCGTTGGGGCTCGTCGCCGCGCCGACGCTGCCGTGGCTCTCGCTCTCGCCGCCGCTCGCCCCGCGACTCCGGAACGTCGGGATTGCGTCGGCGCTCTCGTTGGCGGCCGCGGCGTGGCTCTATCCGGCCTTCGACGCCGACTCGCCGCAGCGCCTGAGTCTCGTTCACGTGGCCGTAGAAGGGCACGAGCCCGAGCTGTGGGTGGACACGACCTGGGGCCCGCCCCCTCCGGAGCTCGCCGCCCTCGCGCCGTTCGGACCTAGCGCGTCGGGGCCGCTCGGGGTGCTCGGCATGCAGCGGGCGGCGCCCACGCGGGGCCGCGAGCTCGAGCTGCCCGTGCCCCACGTCTCGATCACGTCGGATCCAAGGTGGACCGACCGCGTCGCCCTCCAGATCGAGTCGATGCGTGGTGCGGATGGGGTGGGCGTGCTCGTCGCTCCGGACGTCGACGTCTTCGTCGGGATGCGTCGACTCGACACCCTGGTGGTCGAAGGCCCGCCGGCGCTCGCCGGGATGCGCCTCGCCTGGATGCGGGGGGTGGCCGACGCGGGGTTCGAGGTGATCCTCGTCGGCCCGCTCTCGTCACGCACACGGCTCTACGCGTTCGACGTGACCCGTGGTCTCTCCGACGCTTACGCCGAGCTCATCCTCGCCCGCGATCGCCGCGGGGTCGCGTCCCAAGAAGGAGACCTCTCGATCTCCGTTCGCGCGGTGTCGCTCCCCGGGCCATAATGCGCGCGTGAGCTCCTCGATCAAGCGATGTCTCGGCGTGTTCGTGCTCGCGTCTCTGCTCGCCGCGCCTTTCGCCTGTGGGGGGCGCGCCGAGAACCCTGGGCCCGGCATGTGCCAAGCCGTGGCGTGGGGCGGCTGGGACGGCACACCGGAGTGTCAGGGCATCGCGTCGGTGGTCATCGTGCCCGAGTATCGTGGGTGCAACGTCGACGCCGACTGCGCGTTGGTGGGGACGACCAGGTGCAGCACCCACGCCGCCAACCACCAGGGCGTGAGCTCTCTCGCGCAGCAGCCGCTCCCGTGTGCGCACCCACTCGCCGGGTTCTGCCAGCCGGTCTCGCACGTGCCCCGGTGTCTGTCGGGCTGCTGCGTGCCAGTGCGCCTGTGACGCGCCATCAGCGGGCGATGCGGACCGACTCCACGGCGCCCTGGGCGTTGATGCGCAGCGCGTAGAGCCGACGGCCGACGTCTTGCGCGAGCAGGATGGCGAGGTTGCCGCCGCTCACCAGGCTCAGCGCAGTCATCTCGGTGCCGCCCTCGTCCCAGGCGTCGAACAGGATCGAGTCGGGGGTTGCCGCGAGTGCGTTGGGGGAGGCGACGCGGAGCCGCAGCGCACCGGCAGCGTCCTTCCACACGACCGCGACCCGATCGGCCACGGGGGCCACCGCGAGCACCTTGGCGTCGAGCATGGGCAGCTTGTCGGAGAGGCCGATCTCGCAGCCCGCCGCCGTGCACTGCCACCGCGAGACTCGCCGATGTTGGAGGCGTTGGAGCATGACCTTGCCCTCGTGACAGGTCATCGTGACGCGACCCGCGATCGTGCCGATGTCGGTCGGCTCGGCGAAGGCCTTGCCGTCGTGAAACACCAGCGAGTAGCGCTTCTCGGCGAGCCCGGAGCCGAACAACCACGCCGTGACGTTCCCGTCCGAGCAGCGGTCGAGGAAGCGGCTGCCCGGCGGCAGCGTCCCTAGGGAGCGCTTGGGGCCGAGCGGGGTCTGGCGTTTGTCGAGGATGGGTTGGGCTACGAGCTCCACCCCGGCCTTGTCGTCGCCGGGCACGAACCACATCACTTCCCCGGCCATGAGCAACACGCGCGCGTCGGCAGGAATCTTCAGGCGCCGAGGCTCGGGCGGCTTCCCGAGCTGCGTGCGCACGAGGTGAAAGTGCTCCACGCGGTCGCGCTTCTCGTCACTCCTCAGCTGCGCGAACAGGATGGTCACGCGACCGTCGGCGGTGACGTGGGTCTGGGTATCGAAGTAGCGCGGCTTGAGGACCAACAGGCCAGTGGAGGCGTCGTAGATGCCATCCGCATCGCCAGCGTCGCTCACCCGGATGAGGTCTAGCCCTCCCTTCTCGGTAGGTGCCAGCGTCAGCCGCGCGTCCCGCGAGACGGTGAGAGGCGAGGTCTTGCACACGACGGTCTTCCAGCGTGCTTGTAGGCTGCCACCGTCGAAGTGACAGGTGGAGGGCTGGGCCTCGGGCAACAACACGCGCAGCGTGCGGCCGCTCCCCGGATCGAGCGAGGTGGCCACGTCGCCGAGCTCGAGCACCTTGCCCAGCGGGGGGACGTCGTCGTGGGCGAAGAGCGGGCGAGCCGCGGCGGGGGCCGGCACCACCACCGTGTTGTGCTTGGGCAGCGGCAAATCAGCCGCCTCGAGCTCGGCGAAGAGGACATCGAGATCGGCTCGGGCGGCGGGATCGCGTGAGCTCTTGACGATGGTCACGGCGCTCGGGAGTGGACCGAGCGCGGCCTTCACCGGACGGGCGGCCAGCGCCTGGTCCAAGGCCTCTGCGTAGGGCAAGCAGTGTTTGGGCCACGTCGCCGCGTCGCCGTCGGTGTGGGACGCGTGGTCGGCCAGATGGATCCGCCGAACCCGTTCGCTTGGCCGGTCGCCGGGCTTGAGCGCATCACCGAGGAGGCACACGCGGAGCTCGTCCCAGCGGTCGGCCGCCGCCTGATGGGCCTGGTTCGTGAAGTAGCTGCCGCTCGCGTGCCAGGCGCCGAGCGCGACGCCTCCTCCGATCAGCAGCGGCAAGAACGCTTGCACCGCCGAGCGCGGGCGGGGAGGTGCGTGGCTGGGTGAACGTGCGTCCCGGGTGAGCCCGGCCGCGGTCGCGTCGGCGGCGGGGGGCGCCGGCTCGGCCGGAGGCGCGGCTCGCTCGTTGCTCGACACCCCCCAAGAGGTAGTCAATCCGCCGGCGCGGAGGCAACTTCGCGGCGGCTCCGGGCCCGGCGGCGGGGTGCTCGCGTGGACGGGGGGAGGCGACGATTGGGTGACGTCTCCCTTCGCCATCCGCACCCAATTGAACTACATTGCCGACGGTTTGGGAGCTGAACTTGGCTGACGGCGACCCGAAACCGGGAGACCTGATCGATGGGCGCTACCGGCTCGAGGCAGAGATCGGGAGGGGCGGTCATGGCCTGGTGTTCAAGGCCCTCGACAACGAGCAAGGCATCCAGGTCGCGCTGAAGATCCTCAACCAGACGGTCACCGAGGATCCACAGTACACGGTGCGGCTGTGGCGCGAGGCGCAGTCGCTGGCCGCCCTCTGGGGCTCCAGCGTCGTGCAGGTGTATGCGTTCGGTACCGACGAGGCCAACGGCTTCGTGTACATGGCGATGGAGCTCCTCGAGGGAGAGACCTTGTCGCAGCACCTGGTCGAGCTCGAGGCGTTCGGCGATCGGATGAGCGCGTACCGTGTGCTCGAGGTACTCGATCCGGTGGCGCGGGCGCTCCACACGGCCCACTCCAAAGGCATCATCCACCGAGACGTCAAGCCCTCGAACATCATCCTGTTGTTCGCCGAGTCGGGCGGGGGCACGCGGTTGATGGACTTCGGCCTCGCCAAGATCCACGGCTCGATGCAGCTCACGCAGGCGGGCATGGTGGCCGGCTCGCCGAGCTACATCTCGCCCGAGGTGTGGCGCGCCAAGCCGTTCGACCACCGCATCGACGTGTACTCGTTTGCGGCCGTGATCTATCGGACGTTGGCGGGGCGGCCTCCGTTCACCGGTGAGTCGATGGTAGACATCCTGATGGCGGCCACGATGGGGGCGCGGCCCCCGCTGTCACCGTTTCGTCCGGAGCTGCCTGCCGAGGAGGTGGACGCCTGGGTGCAGCGCGCGCTCGCGATCGAGGCCGAGGACCGCTACCCCTACGTAAGCTCGATGTGGAACGACTTCATTCGGGTGGTGATGAACGGCTCGGGGCCGAGCGCGGAGAAGGCGCGGCAGTCGTTCTCGCTCCCCGGCTGACCGGGCTCGCGTCGGGTGAGGCGCAGCTCGCTGTTGGGGGCCCTATTGTGCCTTTCGGAGCGCCACGAGCACCGCGGGGAGCACGAGCACGGAGGCGACGAGGCAGCCGCTGACGCCCATGGTCATCGACAGACCCAACGTCTTCATGCCGCCGTAGTCACCGAGCATGAGCGCGGCGAAGCCGATGATCGTGGTGCACGAAGCCATCACCACCGCCGAGCCGGTCCCTCGGATCATGTCGTCGAGGTTGGCCACGCCACCGCCCTTGTTCGCGCTCTCGCGCCAGCGGTGCATCATGTGGGCGCCGGCGTCGATGCCGATGCCGGTGATGAGGGGGAGGGCCACCACGTTGGCGACGTCGAAGTCGATACCGAGGATGCCCATGCCGCCGAGCATCCACGCTACCCCGAAGGCTACGGGCAACATGGCGAAGAGCGCATCGGACAGCTTTCTGAACCCTACGAGCAAGATCACGAGCACCAACGAAGCCGACAAGATGCTCGTCTTCCAGAAGCCCTCACGGATCATGCGCATGTGCTCGTGGATGGTCACGGCGAGGCCGGCGATCTCCGGATCGACCCCCGTGACCTCTTTGGCGAAGAGCTCGGCGGTGGCCGTGTCCCAGATGTTGTCCTTGGGGTTGACGTAGATGGCGAGGCCCTTGCCGTCCTTCGACATGAACCGGGCGCGGAACACGCTCGGCAGGTCGCTCGGCTCGTAGTGTCCGCGCTCCGCCACACGCTTGCCGGTCGTCCACGCTCGCTCGAAGATGTCGGCGAGCTCGGTTTCCATCGCGGTGAGGATCGGCGCGTCGTCGGGTAGCTTCTCGAGCGTGGCGTGAAGCTGAGTGGCTGCGGCCTGGGTGGTCTGGATGGAAGCCGTGTCGCCGTTGGTCTCGCGGATCCCCTTGGCGATCTCGTCGAGTGAGTCGCCGAGCTGTTCCACCTTCTCGGCGAGTTGCTTGGCGGAGCGTCGCCGCTCGCGCAGCTTCTGGAAGTCGGGATCGCGCAGACCCGCAAAACCCGCTCGCAGCGCGGCCATCTTCGTCTCGTCGAGCTTCGGCAACACCTCGGTCGCGGTCTGCACCGCCCCCACCGAGGGGAGCTGCTTCAGCTTCTCGGCGAGCTCGCGGGCGGCCTCGACGCTGTCTGCGCCGGTGGATGCCTGCACCGGACTGAGCTGCTTGTCGAACTCGATGCGCTTCAGCGCGGCCGCGCTCTCGGTGTCGTCGGGCAAGAAGTCGAAGTATCGAGCGTTGAACTCGAGCTCCAGCCAGAAGGGTGCGGCGCCGAGCGCGACGAGCAGCGCGAGCGCGGGGAGGGCGTACTTGCCCGAGCGGAGCAGGTCGGGGAGTCGCTTCATCCCGACGAGCTCGGGCGACTTGATCTTCTCGCCGCGCCCCGCGAGGAGGATGAGCGGCGGCAGCAGCACGAAGGTGACGAGCAGCATGAGCGCCAGGCCGACCGCCGTGATCACGCCGAGCTCCGAGTAGGCCGTGAACTCGATGGTCTTCGTCATCAGGAAGGCCATGATGGTGGTCGCGGCGCCCATGAGCATCCCGGGCCCCGCCTTCACCAGCGCGCCGCGGATGGCGTCGGAGGTTCCACGGCCCTCTCGCACGAGCTCCCCGTAGCGGGCAAGCACGTACACGCCGAAGTCGATGCCGAGGGCGAGGAGCACCGAAATGAAGGACGAGGTGACGAGGTTGAGACCACCGTAGAGGCCGCGGGCCCCGGCCAAGGTGAGGACCGTGCCCACCCCGAGCGGCAACAGCGACAAGATCGTGTAGCGGAACGACCGAAACGCGATCAAGAGCAACACCACGATGCCGAAGGTGGTGGCAAGAGAGGTCTGCGCGATGCCACGCTCCACCACGCCGAGCTCGTCGGCCACGAGCGCCGGCAGTCCGGTGACCTGCACCGTGGTGCCGCGGAGATCGACGCGGTCGCGCACCGCGCGTACGCGATCGACCATCGGCTTGACCTGGTAGCCCTCGGCCCCGGGGAGCTCGGGGAAGAGCGCCACGAAGTGATAGTCACCGTGCTCCGAGGTGACGTATCCGCGCTCGTCGACCGAGCCGCGCGTCTCCTTCATCTTCTGGTCGAGCTTCTGGAGCTCGGCGATGGGGTCGCCTCCCGAGAGCTTGGCGTCGAACGCGCGCAACATCGACGCGAGGTCGCGAAAGCCCGCGTTGGCCTCCTTCTCCGTCATGGAGGCGGCCTGGGTGCCGTCGATGGCGGCGTCGATGGGGCTGCGCATGGCGTCCACCCACGCGGGTAAGCCACCCTCGATGAGGTCCGCAGGCTGCTGATCGGAGCGCTTTCGCAGCTCCGAGAGGCCATCGGGCTCGAACAGGAAGAGCAGCTCCGCCACGTCGTCGACGTCGATGCGTCCAAGCACGCGTCCCTTGAGCTCGGGCACCTCGTCGTAGCCGGCGGAGAGGTCGTCGACGACCGCTTGGCGGGTGGCGGTGTCCTGCCCGCTCACCACCACGATGAGGGCGTCGGGATAGCCGTAGCGGTCGAAGAAGCGGAGGAGCCGCGCCTGGAATGGGTTGTCGGCCGCCACCAGCTTGTAGCGTGAGGTGGAGACGGGGAGGTCGTGCACGACGTAGCCGCACACCCCCAGCACCACGAGGGCCACGAGCACCGCGGTCCGCGGCGCGCGCAAGCCCAGCCCCGCGATCACCGCCAGCACGCCTTGCATGGCTCTGGACCGCGGCGGCTCACTCATGGCGTGACGTTAGTCCGGATGGTGGCCGGACGCGGCGTTTTTCCACGTCTTGTTCCTGCCCGCCAGCCGGGCTTCGCCGCTCACTCGTCTTCGTCTTCGTCCTCGCACCCGAGCGCCCCCGGGCCGCCCACCTCCCTGACGAGCGTGGTGAGCAGGCGCTGTTCCGAGGGGCGGAGCTCGCTCTTTTTGCGGAGGCAGCGGCAGAGGGCGTCGAAGGCGCCTTCGTGGTCGTTGAGCGACACGAGGCCTTCGGCCAAGCGCAGATGGTTGACCAGATCGTCGGGGTACTTCTCGACCTGCTCCTCGAGCAGCTCGAGGCCATCCTCGGAGTCGCCGTAGCGGACCAGCCGCGTCGGCGCGAGCGCGTAGAGCGTGCCGAGCATGCGGCGTGCCGCCCCGCGGCGGAAGCGTGGGTTCAGCGCCATGCTCACCCGCGCCCAACGCTCCATCTCGGTGATGAGGTTGATCGCGGACAAGCCTTTGACCTCGGCGAGCCGCCCCGCGAGCGCTGCGCGCGCGAACGCGTACTCCGCGGTGCGGGTCTCCCAGGACACCGCGTGGTCGTAGGCGGCCTCGCGGTCGGCGGGCTTGTCCTTCTCCGCGTCGATGAGCTCCTCGAGATCGTCGGCGAGCGCGAGCGCGTCCTGTTGGACGGCGGCGTTTCGAAGCTCGGGCCGCAAGGCCACCACGCCGAGGCATGCCGAGGTGCTCGCGAGGAGGAGCGCGATGAGCCCCGCCCACCGTGGAGCGAGGAGCCCTACTTCGCGTACGCGCTTCGGACGTTCGCGTACGTCGAGTCGTCGGCCGGTTTGAGCTCCTTGAGCCCTACCTTCTCGCAGCTCTTCTTGCCGTCGCCGGAACATAGGGAGCCAAGGGTGGACTTGAACTTCGCACGCTCGGCGTCGGTTGCGCTAGAAAAGGCCACGATCGCCATGGGGGGGAGCATCGCCGACTTCCAGACGGACTTGATGCCCTCCGTACCATCGATGTGGGGGAGCTCCGCAAATTGTGCGTCATCGATCAGGGCGCAGGTGGCCTTGCCCTTGACCACCGCCTTGATGGTCTGAACCGGGCGCTTGGCCGGCTTCACCTCGAAGTCGGCGAGCGTGAAATCGCCGCCCGAGACGACTTTGTTGATGAAGCGCTCGTCGTCGGCGTGGTTGGTGGAGAGCTTGGCGCCCTTGCACCCGCCGAGATCGGAGGCGTTCTTGCTCACCAGGTGATACTGGCGGCCGCCACCGTTTTTCACCTCGGCGACCCCGAGCACCGCGAGGTTGTGGGGCTCGCGAAACTCGAGGTAGGCCGCGAGCGACATGATCCCGAACTCCGGCGTGTAGCTCTTGATGTACTTCGCGGCGGTGGTGCGGCGCGTCAAGAACGTGCCCTTCGCGGAGGTCCAGCCGTTGGCTTGGGCCGCCACCTCCACGAGCTTGTCGACGTGGGGCTGAGCTTGGGCCGCGCTGCCGATTCCGTGCTCTTTGAGCACCAAGATCCGCACTGTTTTCTCCGCGTCGCCGTCGGTGCTGAACGTGAGCGGGAACAGGAGTGCCAGGAATGCCAAGTAGATGGGGAGAGTACGCAACGAAACACCTCCGACGGGCGTTAGACGTGCCGCACGGGAGATCCATACATCCCAAGTGACGGCGCGGGTGAGTTAGCATGCACGGCCCACGTGCGCGATCCCAAACCGCGAAAAGCAGGGCTCCGCGCGTCGTCACATCCACCGCGACCGCGCTGGGTGAGGCGCACACGATACGGCTGCCAACTGCGAAGTGAGGGGCTACAGTGCGCCGATGAGCTTCGGAGACGCCGAGCTGTCCCGCCTCTCGGCGACCGAGCTCGGGCGCCGAATCCGCCAGCGAGAGACGTCGTCCGAGCAGGTGGTGCGGGGGTTCGTCGAGGCTATCGAGACCCGCAACCCGACGGTGAACGCGGTGGTGGCCTCGCGGTTCGACGCCGCCCTCGAGGAGGCTCGGCAGCGCGACGCGGAGCTCGACCGCGGGGCCGTGGCCCCAGGTCCCCTGTTTGGGGTGCCGTGCACCGTGAAGGAGAGCTTCGAGCTCGAAGGAATGCCCCACACCGCGGGCCTCGTGGCGCGCAAGGGAGTGGTGGGGAAGCGAGACGCCACCGCGGTGCGCCGGCTGCGGGAGGCAGGCGCGATCCCCCTCGGGGTGACCAACGTCTCCGAGCTCTGCATGTGGGTGGAGAGCAACAACCGGGTCTACGGGCGCACCAACAACCCGTACGACCCGAGGCGGATCGCTGGCGGGAGCAGCGGCGGGGAGGGTGCCATCGTGGGGGCCGGGGCCTCGCCCATCGGGCTCGGTGCCGACATCGGCGGCTCGATCCGGCTGCCGGCGTTCTTCTGCGGTGTGTTTGGCCATAAACCCACGGGAGGGCTGGTCCCAGGGACGGGGCAGTTCCCTATCGCCGAGAACGACGCGCTGCGGTTTCTCACCACGGGGCCCATCGCTCGTCGGGCCGAGGATCTGTTCCCGTTCCTGCAGATCGTGGCTGGACCCGACGGCGAGGACGCGGGCTGCCTGCCCTTCGAGCTGGGGGATCCTCACGCGGTGTCGGTGTCGGAGCTGTCCGTCCTCGACGTGCGGGACAACGGCCTGGTGCGCGTGAGCCCCGAGCTCGTCGCCGCGCAAGCGCGTGTCGCGTCCCACCTGGCGCGGCGGGGGGCGAGGGTGCGGCAGACCCGGGTGCGCGGGCTGCGCCGTTCGCTCGAGATCTGGGCGGCGATGCTCGGCGAGGCTACCGAGACGAGCTTCTCGGAGCTGCTCGGAGGCGGGCGTCCCATCGCGGTGGGGCGTGAGCTGCTTCGATGGGGCGCGCGTCGCTCGCCGCACACGTTTCCTGCGCTCGGGCTCGCGTTGTTGGAGCGGTCGCCGCTGGCCCAAGGCCGCAGCGCGGCGCGTTTCTCGGCCGAGGGCCGGTCGCTGCGCGAGCAGCTCGAGCACCTCATCGGCGACGGCGTGATGCTCTTCCCGAGCTACGCGACGGTGGCGCCGCGGCACGGGCACCCGCTGCTCACGCCGTGGCGTTGGGTGTACACCGCCATCATCAACGTGCTCGAGCTCCCGTCCACGCAGGTGCCGCTCGGCTTGAACGCCGACGGCGTGCCCCTCGGGTGCCAGGTGGTCGGGCGGCGCGGCAACGACCACGTCACCATCGCGGTGGCTCTCGAGCTCGAGCGCGCGTTCGGTGGGTGGTCGCCGCCCCACGTGGGCGGAGGGCGCTGACGGCGCCGCGCGAACCCAGAAATCGCAGCCGTCGAACCTGGCTTCCAGTATGGTCCGCGCATGGGGAGGTTGCTCCGCACGGCTTGGTGCCTGGTTGCCGTCGTCGCTTGCGCACCGAACCCCGCGCCGGAGCCGGCGGCACCTGCGACCCTCGAGCCCGAGACATCGGGAGACGCGGCGGGAGCGGAGCCCGACGATCGGGACCCGTCGCCCGATGGCGAGCGAGAGCGGGTCGTCACCGTCGCGGAGGCCGAGCAGTGGATCGGTGACACCGAGGGGCAGCTCGATGGGTTGCTCTCGTCCACCACCCCCGACGCCCTCGGGACCAGCCGCTGCGTTCGATTGTGCCGCTCGCTTGGCTCGATGCGGCGCGCCGTCGACTCGCTCTGTGAGCTCACCGGTGAATCCGAGGAGCGCTGCGAGCGGGCCCGCGAGCGCCTCGAGAACAACCGCCGCCGTGTAAGCGATGCGGGATGTTCGTGTTGATCCCTCAGGGACTCCTCATGTTCAGGTTGCGCGTTCTGTGGATGTTGCCGCTCTTGGCGGCCGTTGTGGTGGTGGGCTGCTCGGACAAGCAGGGACAAGGCTCGAAGACCCCATCGGACCCGAGCGACTCCCCCGCCCCGCAGCCTCAGCCGCTGGGGGCGCCGGGGCCGGTCCAGTCGTATCCTCAGCCTTTGCCGCCCTATTGGGACGGAGGGTCGAAACCCGAGCTCGCCACGCGCGAGGACGCGGAGAAGGCGCTGGTGGCGGCGGAGGCGGAGCTTTCGGGCGTGCTCGACGGCACCATCGAGGCGCTCGGAGACGCGCGCTGTGTCCGCTCGTGCAAGGCGCTCGCCTCGATGCGGCGAGCGGTGGGCCGACTTTGCGAGCTCACCGGTGACGACGATGAACGCTGCGAGAACGCCAAGAGCCGCCTCTCGACCAGCGAGAAGAAGGTGGCCGCCGCGGGCTGCAGCTGCCCTTGAGCGGCTAACCGTCCCTCAGGACGCGAGGACCTCTCGTTCGCCGGTCTGCACCCGCCACAACGCGGCGTAGAGGCCCCCGGCGGCGAGCAGCTCTTCGTGGGCCCCTTGCTCGCGCACCCGTCCCTCGTCGAGCACGTAGATCACGTCGGCGCCCCGCACGGTGGAGAGGCGGTGGGCGATGAGGATGACGGTGCGACCCTCGGCGAGGCGGGCGAGGGAGCGTTGAATCGCCGCCTCGGTCTCGTTGTCCACCGACGACGTCGCCTCGTCGAACACCAAGATCGGTGGGTCTTTGAGCACCGCGCGGGCGATGCAGATGCGCTGGCGCTGGCCGCCGCTCAGCTTCTGACCGCGCTCGCCCACGATGGTGTCGTAGCCGTCGGGGAGACGCTCGATGAAGGCGTGGGCCTCTGCCGTCTTCGCGGCGCGGACGATGGCGTCGTCGTCGGCGTCGAAGCGCCCGTAGGCGATGTTCTCGCGCACCGTCCCGTGGAAGAGAAACACGTCTTGGCTCACGAGACCGATGGCGCGGCGGAGATCGCTCTGCCGCAGGCTGCGTACGTCGTGAGCGTCCACCGTCACCGCTCCCTGGTCGACGTCGTAAAAGCGCAGCAACAGCTTGATGATGGTGGTCTTGCCCGCGCCCGTCGCGCCGACGATGGCCACCGTCTGGCCCGCCTTGGCGCCGAGCGAGACGCCGTCGAGCACCGGGTGTGACGGGTGGTAGCCGAAGTGGACGTCGTCGAAGCTGACGGTGCCCGCGACCCGGTCGACGGGCAGCTCGCCGCTTCCGTCGGCGATCCGCGAGGGCTGCTCCACGAGGTCGAGCACGCGCGTGGCCGAGGCCATCGCGCGCTGGTAGAGGTCGAACGTCTCGCCGAGGCGGGTGAGCGGCCACAAGAGGCGCTGGGTGAGAAACACGAGCAGCCCGTAGGCGCCCACCGCGAGGTGGCCGTCGAGGGCGAGCATGCCGCCGTAGACGAGGGTGGCGGTGAAGCCGAGGAGGATCACCATGCGGATGAGCGGGGAGAAGCTCGAGCTCAGCGCGATCGCGCGGCGGTTCCGCTCGAGGTAGTCGAGGCTCGCTCGGGTGAGGCGCCCTACCTCGTGTTTCTCGGTGACGAAGCTCTTCACGGTGGCGATGCCGCTCAGGCTCCCGGAGAGCTGCTCGTTGATGAACGCGGCCTGCTCCCGGACGCCGGCGTAGCGAGGGGCGATGCGGCGTTGGAACCGGAACGAGCCGATGAGGATGAGCGGGATGGGGACGAAGGCGAGGATGGCGATGGTGGGCGAGACGAGGAAGAACGCGACGCCGATGACGAGCACGCTGGTGCTCACCTGAATGAGCTCGTTGGCGCCGCCGTCGAGGAACCGCTCGAGCTGGTTCACGTCGTCGTTGAGGATGGCCATGAGGCCGCCGGTGCTGCGCTCCTCGAAGAAGCGCAGATCGAGCGACTCGGTGTGACGAAACGCCTCGATCCTCAGCTCGTGTTGGACGCGTTGGGCGAGGTTGCGCCACAGCACCTTGAACACGAACTCGAAGATCGACTCGAGCACCCAGATGAGCACCGTCGCCGCCGCGAGCACGATGAGCTGGGTGCGCACCGCCACGAAGCCGAGGGAGGCGAGCATCGACTCCTCGCCCTTGACGACCAGATCGATGGCGGCGCCGATCAGCGCGGGGGGAGCGAGATCGAAGAGGCGGTTGAGGATGGAGCACGCGCTGGCGAGCACGACGCGGCCTCGATGCCGGTCGGCGTGTTGCCACAGGCGCCTCAGCGGGTGGGCCGAGGTGGCGCTCAACTCACTTCAGCCCGACGCAGGTCTTCGAGTTCGTGTCGCACACCTTGCCGTCGCTGCAGTGGCGGTCGTAGGCGCAGGCCACGCAGCGGAGGTTGTGGCAATAGGGTTTGGCCGCGTCGGTCGACTCGCAGTCGCCGTCGGCTTCGCACGTCGCGAAGCGGCTCTTGTGGCAAGCGCCTGCTGAGAGGAGGGCCATCGCGAGGGCGATCGTCCAAAGTGCAACACCACGCATCGGGATTCCTAGCCTCAAAGGTCGAGCTCTCTGGCGATGATCACTTTCATGATCTCATTGGTGCCTGCATAAATGCGCGTGACGCGGGCGTCCATGAAAGCCCGCGTGACGGGGTACTCGAGCATGTAGCCGTAGCCTCCGAAAAACTGGAGGCACGTGTCGACCACCTCGCTGAACATTTCTGTTTGCCAGAGCTTGGCCATCGAGCACTCCTTCACGAGGCGCTTGCCGGCGACGTGCTGGGCGATGAGGGTGTCGAGAAAGGCGCGCCCCACCTCCACCTTCGTGGCCGCTTCCGCGAGCTTGAACTGGGTGTTCTGAAACTTGCTGATGGGCCGACCGAAGGCCTGCCGCTCTTTGCAGTAGGCGATGGTGTCGGCGAGCACCTGCTCGGCGCCGGCCTGCGCGGCGACCGCCACCACCAGGCGCTCCTGCTGGAGCTTCTGCATCAGCATGAAGAACCCCGCACCTTCGTCTCCGATGCGGTGGGACGCAGGCACACGGCAGTCTTCGAACGCGAGCTCGCAGGTGTCTTGGGACATCATCCCCATCTTCTTGAGCTTCTTTCCCTTGATGAAGCCAGGGGTGCCCGCTTCGACGGCGAAGAGGCTGATGCCGCGGTGCCGGTTGTCGGGGTTCGGGTCGGTCTTGGCGGCGACGATGCAGAGATCGCAGAGGATCCCGTTGGAGATGAAGGTCTTGCTGCCATTGAGGACGTAGTGGTCGCCGTCGCGCAGGGCGGAGGTGCTGAGCGACGCCAGGTCGGAGCCTGCGCCGGGCTCGGTCATGGCGATGGCGGTGACGATGTCGCCGCTCGCACAACCAGGGAGCCACTTGGCGCGCTGCTCGGGGCTGCCGAACTCGTGGAGGTAGGGCACCACGATGTCGGAGTGCAGCGACATCGCGAAGCCGGTCTCGTACACCTTGGCGAGCTCTTCGATGACGACGCAGGCGTGGAGAAAGTCACCTCCCGGGCCGCCGAGCTCCTCCTCCATCGCAGGGCAGAGGAACCCTCCCGCGCCCGCCTTCCGCCAGGTCTCGCGGTCGACGATGCCGGCCTCGTTCCAGCGCTCTTGCTGGGGCAGCACCTCACGCTCGACGAAGCGACGGAAGGACTGACGGAACAGCTCGTGCTCCTCACGGTAGATGGTGCGCTCCACGCTGACCCCTTTCGCGCCTTTGTTGCGAGACCGTCCCGGCGCACTCCCTGCTATGTTCGCGCCACCGATGAAGATCAAGGACATGTTGACGCGGAGGGATCGGGTGGTCTCCTTCGAGTTCTTCCCGCCCAAGACCGACGAGGGGCTGTCGAGTCTGGAGGAGGCGATTCGCGCGCTGAAGCCGTGCCGACCGTCGTTCGTCTCGGTGACCTACGGCGCGGGCGGGACCACTCGCGACAAGACCATCGATCTGGTGGGACGCATCAAGGAAGAAGTGGGCATCGAGGCCATGGCCCACCTCACCTGTGTGGGCTCCACGCGCGACGACATCAAGAGGATCCTCGATCGGCTGGCGAGCGCGGGCGTCGAGAACGTGTTGGCCCTGCGCGGGGACCCGCCCAAGGGAGCGGAGGAGTTTCAGAAGACGGAGGGCGGGTTTGGCCACGCCAACGAGCTGGTCAAGTTCATCAAGGACGAAGGATACCCGTTCTGCGTCGGCGCCGCGTGTTACCCCGAGGGTCACCCCGAGAGCGACGATCTCGACGCCGACATGGACCACCTGGTGCGCAAGGTCGCAGCGGGGGTCGACTTCCTCATCACCCAGCTGTTCTTCGACAATCAGGACTATTTCCCGTTCGTGCGCCGCGCCCGCCACGCGGGGGTGGACGTGCCGATCATCCCCGGTCTCATGCCGGTGACCAACTTCGCGCAGATTCGACGCTTCACCAAGGTGTGCGGCGCGCGGATCCCGCAAGAGCTCTACCGTCGCCTGAAGATCGTGGAGCGCGATCCCGCGGCGGTGGTCGCGACCGGGACGTACTGGACCACGCGACAGGCGAAGTACCTCCTCGAGGGGGGCGCCCCCGGCGTGCACTTCTACACGCTCAACAAGTCGTCGGCGACGCTGGCGGTGCACGCGGCGCTCGGTCTCTAAGGCGGCCTCCCCGGGACGCGCGCCTCGGTGCGGCGGTTCGGGTGCTCAGCCCCAGCCGCGGAGGCGATTCTCCTCGCGGCGGTAGAGGGCCAACGACTCCTTGACCGCGGCGAGCGCGTGCTCGGCGTCGAGGAAGTCGTCCACCTTCACCGATTTTTTCTCGAGGATCTTGTAGTCCTGGAAGAAGCGCTCGATCTCGATGAACACGTGCTTCGGGAGCTGACCGATGTCGGTGTAGTCGCTGAAGGACGGATCGTTGACGTGCACCGCGATGATCTTGTCGTCGCCCTCGCCGTCGTCTTCCATGCGCATCAAGCCGATGGCTCGAGCTTGCATGATGCACAGCGGCACCACCGGCTCATGGCCCAGCACCAACACGTCCAACGGATCCTTGTCGTCGCAGTAGGAGCGCGGGATGAAGCCGTAGTTGGCAGGGTAGATCACCGAGCTGAAGAGCACACGATCCACCCGCAACATCCCCGACGGCTTGTCGAGCTCGTACTTCACCTTCGAGCCGCGCGGGATCTCGATCACCACGTTGAACCACTGGTGGGCGGTGTCCGGGTTGTTGGGCAGGTCGTGCCACGGGTGGGCCATGGGCACACTCTACCACCGCCAGCCGCGGGTAGAGAGCGGTCACGCGCGGCCCACGTGGCTCAGACGAGGTCGCGGCTTCGATCGCGCGGCACGTGGTAGCGCGTGAGCAGCTCTGGGCCACGCTCTTTGGCTGCCGCGGTGTCGAGGACGATCAAACACTTGTCGGTGGTCTTGAGCTCGACGCGCGGGCTCGAGCCCACCACGAGCTCGACGAAGTGGCGCATGCTCTTCACGGCGACGCCGTTGACAGACTCGACCACGGCGTTGAAGAACTCGCCATAGCCGACGTTGATCTCGTCGGCGAGCACGTGGGTGAGGGCGACCACCTCCTGCCGCTGCTCGGTGCGGGTGCCGACATAGTAGTGGTGCAACAGCTCCACCGGCGCCTTCTCCCACCACTGCTGCCAGGTGCGAAGGAGGTCGAGCGACAACGGCTGGAAGACGAGGCCCGCGTAGATGAAGTACGACGGCTGCGTGTTGTATTGGCTGCGGGGGACGAGCGCGCAGTAGGGGCAGAGCTCGATCTTCACTTCGTGCAGCTCTCCGTTCCGCTGGATCGTGAGGGGCAACACGTCGCCCACGTGGTGATCGCCGAGCACGACGTCGAAGCGGGTGCGGAACCGTCCGTGGTAGTGGATGGTGCCGTTGTTGGCGATCGGGTAGCCGTCGATGGCGAGCAGGGCGTCGCCGGGCTCCACCTTGCCCCACGAAGAGCCGCCATACTCCACGTTCACCACCAACACGCCGCTCTGATCGCCGGTGAGACCGGCGCGCTGGCGCAACAGGGGGTTCTCGAGCGACTGCGTGCTCACGCCGAGGCCCGGCACCGTGGGCTCCTTGCCGCGCTCGACGCCTTCGAGGAACTTCGCGATGAGCGGGGCGGGGACGAGCTCTCCGATGTTCTCCGCCTCACGGAGCGTCTGGAAGGCGATGCCGACGATGAGGTCGTCTTTGAACACGGGCCCGCCGCTGTTGCCGCTGTTGATGGCAGCGTCCACCGTCACCGCGAGCAACATGCGCTCCGAGTGGCTGTAGCGCTGCACCTCGGTGCGTGACACGACGCCTTCGGTGATGCTGATCTCCTCTCCACCGATGGGATAGCCGACCACCGAGACGCGATCGCGCAGGTGCGGCAGGTCGCCGAGCCGCTCGGGCACCACACCTTCCATGAAGCGTGGGTCGTCGACGGTGAGCAACGCGAGGTCGCAGTCGTGGTTGATGGCGAGCACGGTCGCGACCATCTTGTTCGGGTCGGACACCTTCTGCACTTGGAGGAAGGTGGCGTCGGCCACGACGTGAGCACCGGTGAGCACCTGGCCCGGGCCGATCACGACGCCGGAGCCGCTCCCGCTCGAGGGGGCGTTGGCTTGCCACGGATTCTCGTAGTCGTGCGCCTGCGACGTGGCGTAGATCCGGACGACGGATTGGTTCTGCATCGAGCTCCTGAGTGAGGATGCGGACGCGTCGAACGGCGGAGTCGAGGCGTCCGGGTAGTCGGCGGGACAGCCGCTGGTTCACAGCTGCAACGACTTGATCTCGAGGAACTCCTCGAAGCCATGGGTACCGAACTCACGGCCGATGCCCGACTGCTTGTAGCCCCCGAAGGGAGCGGTGGGGTTGTAGGCGCCACCGTTGATGTCGACCTGACCGGTGCGGAGGCGGCGCGCCACCCGCTTGGCGCGCTCGGTGTCTGCCGACCAGACGCCGCCGCCGAGACCGTAGGGGCTGTCGTTGGCGATGCGGACCGCGTCGTCTTCGGAGTCGTAGGGGATGATGCACAGCACGGGGCCGAAGATCTCCTCTTGGGCGATGCGCATGTCGTTGGTCACGTTGGCGAAGACGGTGGGGCGCACGTAGAAGCCGTGGTCGAGGTCAGCCGGTGCGTCGGCGCCGCCGGTGACCAACGTCGCGCCCTCTTCGAGGCCGGTGCGGATGTAGCTCCGCACACGGTCGCGCTGTGCGGCGGAGGCGAGCGGTCCGAGCCTGGCTTTGCCCTCGATGGGATCGCCGACGGTGAACGCCTCGGCGGCTTGCTTGGCGATGGCCACCGCGTCGTCGTGCTGATGGCGGGGGACGAGCAGGCGCGTCCAGGCCGAGCAGGTCTGGCCCGAGTTGAGGAAGCAGTTGCCGACGCTGCGTTTGACGGCGGTGGTGAGGTCGGCGTCGTCGAGGACGACGCTCGCCGATTTGCCACCCAGCTCGAGGGCGACGCGCTTCACGTTGCCCGCCGCGAGCTCGTACACGCGCTTGCCGGCGCGGGTGGAGCCGGTGAACGAGACCATGTCGATCGACGGATGCGACGCGATGGCCTCCCCGACGGGGACGCCGTGTCCGCTCACCAGGTTGAAGACGCCGGCGGGGAGCCCCGCGGCGTGGATCACCTCCGCGAGCACGTAAGCGTCGAGCGGCGCGACCTCGCTCGGCTTCAAGACGACGGTGCAGCCGGCAGCCAGCGCCGGGGCGACCTTGCCGGCGATTTGGTTCAAGGGGTAGTTCCACGGCGTGATGCAACCCACTACCCCTACCGGCTCGCGCACCACCGTCGAGCTCCTCACCTGCTCCTCGAAGGCGTAGCTGGGGAGGAGCTTGGCGTAGAAGGAGAACGTGAAGACGGGCAGGCCCACCTGGATCTTGGCCGCCAGCGGTTTGGGCATGCCCACCTCTGCGGCGATCAGCTCCGCGAGCTCGTCGGTGCGCGCGGCGAGCCCTTCGCTCACCTTCATCAACAGGGCCGCGCGCTCGTCGGCGGGGGTGGCGGCCCAGCTCTCGAAGGCGCCGCGGGCCGCCTGTGCCGCCGCGTCCACGTCTTCGACGGCGCCGCGGGGCACCCGGCCCATCACCGCTTCGGTGTCGGAGTGGATGACGTCGATGCTGCCCGTGCCCTTGGAGGCGACCCACTGGCCACCCACGTAGATTTGGTCGTGCTCTCGCATGCTCGTTCTCGTGTCGCAGACGGCACTAGCACCGGGGTTCACGCGCAGCAAAGCGCGCCCGCGTCAGGTGACGGGGCTCCCCTCGTCGAGCCCCTTTTTCGTGCTCCCGAGCGTAGGCGTGCGCTACGCTCGACCGGTGAGCCAGCCCCTCTGTTGCGCCGCGGTCGCGCTGGCCGGCGCACTCGTGCTCGGCGGTGCATCGGGGTGTCTCATCTACGGTGAAGACCTCCTCGTGGAAGGGACCGCCGCGGGCGGCGACGGGGGCACCGGCGGCGCGGGTGGTGCGGGCGGGAGCGGCGGGTGCGTGGGCGTCTGCACCCACCTGCTCATCAGCGAGGTGGTGGTGTCGCCGACGCGCGCCGAGCTCATCGAGGTGTACAACCCTCTCGACACGACCGAGTCGCTCGCCGACGTCTGGTTGGCCGACTTCGCCACCTACTACACGGTGACGAGCGGGTCGCCGACGGTGGGCACGACGGACTTCTTGGTGCAGTTCCCACCGGGATCGACGATCGGGCCCGGAGCGCGGATCGTGGTCGCCATCGACACCGTGATGAGCTTCACCAGCGAGTATGGCGTGGAGCCCGACTTCGACCTCCAGTCCATGCCGGGGACCGCCACGCCAGGCATGAGCGGTCTGGCCAACGCGAACGAGATGGTGGTGCTCTTTCGTTGGGATGGCGCGAGCGCGCTCGTCGGCGATCTCGACTACGTCGTGTGGGGCGACGCGTCGGACGCGATGGACAAGTCGGGGGTGACGGTCGGTGGAATGTCGTACGCGGACGAGACCCCGGCCGCCGAGCAGTCGGTGCTGGCCGCCCCGGCCGCGCTCGCCCTGCATCGCTGCGACTCCGACGAGCCCGGCGAGCGCTCCGAGGGGGGCAACGGTGTCCTCGGCCACGACGAGACGAGCGAGCGGCTGACCTCCTCGTTCCGGCAAGGCATGGCCAGCCCGAAGACCTCGCCGCCGGCGGGGGTGTGTCCCTGACGGGTGGCGGCTCGCGTTCGGCCACCCGCGTCGTCGCCGTGGTCCTCGCCGGGTGTGGCACAAACACGAACGCCGGCGGTGAGGCCGGCGTTGGTGGTCGCTGAGGGAAGCCCTCGACGCGAAGCGTCTAGCGCTTCGAGTACTGGAAGCGCTTGCGGGCGCCGGGCTGGCCGTACTTCTTGCGCTCCTTCTTGCGCGCGTCACGGGTGAGGAAGCCCGCGCGCTTGAGCGCCGAGCGTCGCTCCGGATCGCCCTCCGAGAGGGCGCGCGCGATGCCGTGGCGCAGGGCCTCGGCCTGTGCGCTGTGACCGCCGCCGGCCACGGTGGCCTGCACGTCCCAGGTCTCCGCGAGCTCGAGGAGATCGAGCGACTGACGCATGATCATGCGCGTCGTCTCGCGCTCGAAGTAGTCGTCCCCGTTCACCTTGTTGATGGTGAACTTGCCCGTGCCAGGGCTCACCCAAACGCGGGCCACAGCGCACTTGCGCTTGCCGGTGGCGTAGATGCGTTCTTCAGCCATGATTCATTCCTCGTGTCAGCCCACGTCCAGGGCTTTGGGGGTTTGCGCGGTGTGGGGATGATCTGGCCCCGTGTAGACCTTGAGCTTCTTGATGAGCTTGCGACCGAGGGCGTTCTTCGGGAGCATCCCGCGAACCGCCTTGGTGATGGGCACGTCGGGGCGCTTCAGCATCATCTGCTGAAAGCCCACCTCGGTGACGCCACCTGCGTAGCCGCTGTGGCTGAAGTAGCTCTTGGTGTTCGCTTTGTTGCCGGTGAGCTTCACCTTGTCGGCGTTGACCACCACGACGAAGTCGCCGGTGTCGACGTGCGGGGTGAAGGTGACCTTGTCCTTGCCGCGCAGCTTCTGGGCGATCATGGAGGCGAGCCGGCCGAGGGGTTGATCGCTGGCATCCACGACCCACCAACCCCGCTGAGCGGCTGCGTCAGCGGCCTTTGCCGAGTAGGTCTTCTTGTGTCGATTCATGTCTGTCGTCGCCTCGATGGTCCGGGCCCAAGCGGGCTGGATCTGCTGGTCTAGCCGCTGGGTAAGTGCCCGGAAAGAAGGGGTCGCGTTTGTACTCGGCGGGTGAATGATTGTCAACGAATTCGAGCGCCGAGTCGCGCCTGGACCTTGCTTACTTGGTTGTAAGCAAGTATGTCCACCACGATGATTGATTTCGAGCCCAGCGAGGAGCAGCGCCTGATGCGGGACACCGTAGCGCAGTTCGCCAAGGTTGGCCTTGCCGAGCGCGTGAGGGAGCTCGAGAACGCTCGCGAAGTGCCGGAAGATATTCGCCAATCTGCGCACGAGATGTGTCTCTCGGGGGTCGCCCTCCCCGCCTCGGTGGGAGGCCAAGAGCTCGGCCTGGTCACGGCCGTGCTGCTCGAGGAAGAGCTGGGTCGGGGTGACGCGGGCGCGGCGTCGGCGCTGCCGGGGCCGGGGGCGTTCGGGCGCGCCGTGCTCGAGCTCGCGGGAGAGGAGGTGGCCGCGGAGCTGCTCGCGCCCTTCTTCGAGTCGAACGCGCACGGCCGCTACGGGGCCGTGGCGTGGAGTGAAGACAAGCCCCAGCGCGACCGCGAGGGGATGGCGACGGTGGCGGTGCCCAAGGGGGACGCGTGGGCGATCACCGGCGCGAAGGCCCACGTGATGGCGGCCGGGCTCGCCGACCGGTTCCTGGTGTTCGCGCAAGAAGACGAAGCGGCAGGGTGGGAAGGGGTGGGGGCCTTCCTCGTGATGGCCGACGACCCCGGGGTGAAGGTCGGGGAGCGCGCGCGCACGCTGGGCCTCGACGCGGTGTGGTTTGGCGGGGTGTCGTTCGAGGCGGCGACCGGGCGCAGGGTGGGCCCCGCGCCGGGTCGAGCGCTGGTGGCTGCTACGTTGCGCTACTTCACCAAGCAGTCGTTGTTGGTGGGGGCGCGCGCGGTGGGGCTGGCGCGCGGCGCCTTCGACGTCGCGCGCGAGTATTGCGACACGCGCGTCGCGTTCGGTAAACCCATCGGCCATTTTCAGGCGGTGGCCTTCACGCTCGCGGATCGTCTGATGGACCTCGAGTCGGCGCGCTGGATGTTGTGGCAAGCGGCTTGGGCGTGGGACACCGCACAAGACGAGCGGATCGCCACGCTGCGTACGGCGCAGGCGGTGGCCCAGGCGCTCGAGGCGGCGATGGCGTGCGCCGACGACTGCGTGAGCTTGCACGGCGGGATGGGGTTCATCCGGGACGCCATCCCCGAGAAGTTGATGCGCGACGCCAAGCAGCTCGCGCTCTGTTGTCCGACCTCGGATCATCTGGACCAAGTGGCGGCGGCGCTGGAGCTTGGAGAGGCCATCGACGCCTCGCTCCTCCCCACTCCCGACGTTCAAGCCATCTTCACGTAGCCGGCCCTCGCGCTAGCAGACGACCCCACTCAGGAACCGTTCGACGCCATGATCGACTTCGAGCTGACCCCCAAACAGAGACAGCTGCGCGACGCCCTCCACGGCCTCGGCAAGAACGTGATTCGGCCGCAGAGCCTCAGCTGGGATCGCAACCACGGGATCCCCGAGGACTTCCTCCGGAACTTCATGCGGATGGCGCAGGCGTTCGGCGGCTCCGACTCGGCGACCGAGCGCTTCATGGGGACGGGAAAGCCCACCGGCGAGAAGTCGGACAAGCCGTCGCACGCGAGCCGGACCGCGGCGGTGGCCTCGGAGATCCTCGGCTGGTCGGACGCGTCGTTGCTCTTGACGTTGCCTGGGCCCGGTCTCGGCGGGCCGCCGGTTCGGTCGACCGGCACCGACGAGCAGAGGGAGCGCTTCTTCGGGGTGTTCAAGAACATGCTCGAGGGCGAGCTACAGTGGGGTGCGTACGCGCTGACGGAGCCTGGGGCGGGCAGCGACGTGGCGAAGATTCGCACGTCGTGCGTGAAGGACGGCGACCACTGGGTGCTGAACGGGCGCAAGTGCTACATCACCAACGGGGCGCGTGCGGCGTGGAACGTGGTCTTCGCCACCGTCGATCCCAGCTTGGGGCGCGCCGGCCAGCGCGCGTTCGTGGTGGAGCGGGGGACACCCGGCTTCTCCGTGGGCAAGATCGAGGAGAAGATGGGCCTGCGGGCGAGCGAGACCGCCGAGCTGGTGCTCGAGGACTGCCGGGTGCCGGCCGCGAACCTCCTCGGCGGAGAGGAGGCTTACCAGACCAAGGAGGGCTTCATGACGGCCATGAAGACCTTCGACACGACGCGCCCGCTGGTGGCCGCGATGGCGTGCGGGATTGGCCGGGCCGCCTTCGAGTACGCCGCTGGCTTCGTGAAGGACAACTACATGCTCGGTCGCCCGATCCCACGCTACGCGGCGCTCAAGGGGCGCTTGGCGCGGATCGGCCGCTCGCTCGAGGCGGCGCGCGCGTTGATCTACCGCGCCACCTATCTGGCCGACTTGCAACAACCGAACGCGCGGGAAGCGTCGATGTCGAAGGCCTACGCCGGCAAGGCGGCGATCAAGGCGTGTGTCGACGCCATCGAGATCTGCGGCGCGCATGGCGCGGTGGCCGACGACCACGCCCTGCTGGAGAAGTGGTTTCGCGACATCAAGGTGTTCGACATCTTCGAGGGCACCGGCAACATCCAGCGGGTCGTGATCTCGAAGCGCATCGTGTCTGGCTTGAAGTCGTTCTGACGGCGGAGGAAGATCGGGGGTGGGGGATGCTCATTCGCCCATGCACACCCCTCTCCTCGTCGGCGTCCTGACGAATTTTGCCGTGGCCTCGGTGTGTTTGGCCGCGCTCTTCGTGCGGGCGTGGTGGGTGCGGCGCGAGCACCGCGAGTACCTCGTGTTCGGGTTGTTGAACGCGAGCCTCGCCGCCCACGCCGCCTCGGGCGCGGTGTATTTCGCGCACGCGGTCGGCCTCCCGACGGGGCTCACGATCGCCGAGATCGCCGTGGTCGCCACGATCCCGAGCAAGGTCGCGGCCGCCCTGGCGTTTCACTTCTCGCTGCTCTTCGCGCGCGTGCGCCGGGCGACGTATTTGGCGCTGCCGGTCTATGGGGTGATGGCGGCCTTCGTGGCGCTCGGCGCTGGGGGGGGATGGTGGGAGCGCTTCGGCGAGCCGCAGCTCTACGTCGTGTTCGGGCTCACGCTCCATCGCTCCGACGTGGTCCCGGCGGTGTGGGCGCGACCGTTCTACTGGATGATGCCGCTGCTCGTGGCCGTGTGTGTGTTCGTGATCGCCCGCTTCTTCCTCCAAACGCGGCGCGGGCTCGGCGCCTGCCTCGGTGCGGTAGCCCTCGGCGTGGCAGTGCTCAACGACCTGGCGCTCGGCGCGGGGTGGTTTCGCACCTTGCCCTCGTTCGTGCTGGGTGCGTTGGCCTTCACCTATGGGGTCGCGCTCACGCTGATCTCCAACTACGCGCGCACCGCGAGTGAGCTCTCGGCGTCGACGGGGGCTCTGCAACGGCGCTCCGAGGAGCTGGAGCGCTCGTATCGAGAGCTGCGGCGCACGCAGGAGGAGCTCTTGCGCAACGAGCAGCTCGCGGTGATCGGCGAGCTGGCGGCGGTGATCGCCCACGAGGTGCGAAACCCGTTGGCCATCGTCAGCAACGCGGTGGCGAGTTTGCGGAAGCGGCGCACCACCCGCGACGACCGCCGCACGCTGCTGGAGATCATCAACGAGGAAATGAGCCGCCTCGACAAGCTCGTCGGCCGCCTCATCCACTATGCGCGGCCGGTGGTGATCGACAAGCAGGCGGTGGATCTCGAGGACGTGGTGGCGCGCAGCGCGGCGGTGTTGGAAGGGAGCGGCTGCGCCGTCGAGCTCGAGCGTCGGGGCGAGATCCCGACGGTCACGGGGGACGCGAGCCTGTTGCGACAGGTGTTCGAGAATGTCTTCTCCAACGCGATGCAGGCGTCGGTTGGCGGCCGCTCGATAAGGGTGCGCTTGTCTCGGCGCAACGTCGCCGGGGTGGCGGTGGTGGCGGTGGAGGTCACCGACGAGGGGGAAGGCATGACCCCCGAAGAGGTGGCGTCGGCGCTGACGCCGTTCTTCACGACGCGGCCGACGGGGACGGGCCTCGGGCTCCCCATCGTGGCCCGCGTCGTGGACGCGCATGGAGGGCAGCTCCAGATCGATTCCGAGAAGGGGACGGGCACGACCATCACGATCATGTTGCCGCTCGTGTGGGGGCAGCGGCTGCAACCGCTCCAGGGGGGGAAGCGGATCTCGCTGTTGCCATGAGCGCCATGAGTCAGAACGCGCTCGTGTACGCGGGCGTGCTGTTCGCTTCGGGGGCGACCTTCTTGCTCGGCGGGCTGTTCTTCATCGAGGCGTGGCGACATCGCCGCACCGATCGCGAGTACCTCCTGTTCGGACTGGCGACGCTCGCCCTGGGGATCTACGCCGCCGGTGCGGGCGGCGTGTATTGTGCCGCGGGCCTCGCCGCGTGGTCGAATGTGGGCTGGCTCACCGACGTGGTGTTCGCTTCCGCGGCGCCCGCCGCGTCGCTCCTGTTGGACTTCGCCATGCGCTACGCGCGGCTGCGCCGGCCGAGGGTGGCCGCGGTGAGCCACACGGTGGCCGCGGTGGGGGTGGTGGGCGCCGCTTCCGGGACGTGGCGCGGACCCATCGACGAGCCTCTCGTCGCGGTGGAGATCTTCGGGGCTCACATCCCGGCGGTGCAGGTCGACATGACTTGGTTTGGGATGTCGCTGTCGGCAGCCCAGATCCTGATGGTGGCGGGTTCGTGTGCGCTCTTGTTGCGCGCGATGCAGAACCCGAGGACCCAGCTCGAGAGCCGCGCGCTGGTGGGCGGCTCGGTGGTGCTGTTGGTGTCTGCGGTGCACGACGCGACGGCGCTCGGGGTGGGCCTCTTCGAGTCGGTGAGCCTGTTGCCCCTCGGGTTCATCGTGTTCGTCTATGGGGTGGCCCTCACGGTGGTGCTCCGCTACGGCCGACTCTCCGAGCAGCTCGTGGCGCGGCGCAGCGAGCTCAGGCAGCGCTCCGACGAGGTGGCCGAGTCGCTCGCCGAGCTCCAGCGGGCCCAGGAACATCTGGTGCACAGCGAGCAGCTCGCGGTGGTCGGGGAGTTTGCGGCGGTCATCACACACGAGGTGCGCAACCCGATGACCATCGTGAACACCGCGGTCGCCAACCTGCGCCGGGTGGATTTGGTCACCGACGACACCGGGTCGCTGCTCGGGATCATCGAGCAGGAGATGCTGCGGTTGGAGCGGCTGGTGACGCACCTGCTCAACTATGCTCGCCCGGTCGTGCCTCAACGGCAGGCGGTGGAGCTCGAGGGGATGCTCGAGAAGGTGCTTGGCGACCTCTTGGACCCCTACCCCGACGTCGAGCACGGCGTCAGCTGCGAGGGCGCGTGGCCGACGCTCTACGTGGACCGAGATTTGATGGAGCAAGCGCTCGAGAACATCGTGGCCAACGCGGTTCAGGCGATGGACGGCCGTGGTGACTTGAAGGTGCGTGTTGCCCGCCGTCGGGTCGACGGGGTGCGCAGCGTCATCATCGGCTTCGAGGACACGGGCGAGGGCATGACCGAGCACCAGCTCGAGCAAGCGATGTCGCCGTTTTACACCACACGTCCAGCGGGGACGGGGTTGGGCCTGGCGATCTGCGAGCGCATCGTCGACGCCCACGGCGGCATGCTCGTGCTGAGCAGCGAGCGCGGCGTGGGCACCGCGGTGAGCGTGATCTTGCCGGAGAAGCCCGATGAGCGCCTTCGAGAGACCCGACGGGCTGTCTCCGTGCCGCCGCGGGTGCGCGAGGCGTGACCGGCTCGGAGAGCGGGTCGGGGAGCGGACCGGAGAGAAGATCCGCCACGCCCCACAAGTTGCACTTGATGGCGCGCCTCTCCTTTCCTATTGAGGGTGTTCCCAGGAGAGGTGACCGAGTGGTCGAAGGTGCACGACTGGAAATCGTGTGTAGGGCAACCTACCGTGGGTTCGAATCCCACTCTCTCCGCCGGCGCGCTGCCGAGCTCCCCGGGTGACGCGCAGCCCGCGTTCCTCTCTCGTGGCTCAGGGGCCGAGGGCGGCGCCCTCTCGGCCCGGCGCGAGCGCGATGCCGGCGTAGCCGTAGGGGCCGGCGTCGAGTGGCTGCCCCATGAGGTAGCCCTTCGACTTGGCGGCGAGCTTGCCGGTGAGCATGAGCGGGCCGTACACGTGCCATGAGGCGAGGAGCCCGGCGCTCAGGCCGGGCTGGTTCTCGTGCTCGAAGACGAAGCGCTGATCGAACAGCAGCTCTGGCTGAGTCCACACATCGAGCTCGCCCGAGAACGACAGGCCGAGGCCGGGGCTGAGACCGGCGGCGCGGAGGCCGCCGCCCCAGTAGGCCGCGAGTCCGCTGCTGCCGGCCCGGCCGTAGAGGTCGAACGTGAAGGCGCCGTGGCGCACGAACAGATCGAGGTAGTGCTCCGCGCCGAAGGGGCTGAGGTTGAAGCGCGTGCTCGGGTAGAGCTCGGCGTCGTCCCAGAGCGGGATCGTGAGGAGCTGCGCGTCGCGGCGGCCTTCGTAGAGGTAAGAAACCGTCAGGTGGTAGAGCGATTGCCAGAAGGTGGGGTCGACGAAGTGGAAGAGGTACGCGAGGCGGAGCGACTCTGCGATCTCGACCCGGTCGCTCGGCTGCCAGCGGTTGAAGCGACTTTGGAGCATCTGCACGTACTCGTCGGGATCGCCGTAGTCGAGAGGGTCGGTGGGCGCGTGGGACAAAGTCTTGCTCAAGCGCTGGACGTAGCTGAGCTTCGCCTCCACGTAGTGGAGCCAGTCGTGGTAGTGCGTCCACCCTCGGTTCTGCATCGCGTCGTAGGTGAGCCACCACGCGCTCCAGTAGTCCGACTCGATCCCGCCGATGACCATGCCGAGATCACGCTCGAGCGATCCGCTGCGCGCGTCGAGGGTGAGGCCGGTGTGACCCTCATGGTTCGACAAGAACCAGCTGTAGGGCTGCACGAGATGAAACTGGTAGTTCGGCTCGAGCCCCGCTTCACGCCCCCGCGCGCCGTGGCCGAACACCTCGTGTCTCACCAGGAGCTGCAGATCGACGATGGGAAGATCGACGAAGAGCAGCTTGGCGAAACGTCCGGCCACCCCGAGCCCTTTCCCCCACGCGGTCCCTTCGTCGAGATCGATGTGCTCCGTCAAGAAGTCGTCGTAGGCGAACACCATGCGCCCGAGCCCGGTGGTGGTGCGCACGCCAGACTCGATGCCGAAGCCGGGACCGGCCACGAACACCCAGGGGGGGCGGGGAGGCGGCTCCTCGGCGAACACCGAGGTGCTCGTGGTCAACGCCACGGTGGCGAGCAGCGCGGTGATGGAAGCGCTACGGGGCACAGCTCACTCTCAGCCAGTCGACGCGATCCACGTGCGCGAGGAGCGTGGTGACCTCGCCTCCGTCCCCGCGCAGCAAGGCTTGCGCGCTCGCGCCGATCCCGAGCGCGCTGCCCCCGCCCATGGACACCGCCCCGAGATCGACATCGCCGCCCAGCTTGCGGCCGCCAACATCGGCGACAGCGGCGTAGATGCGGTCGTCGTCGACGAAGACCGCGCTGACCAAGCCGTCGTGACCCTGGACGGCGAGGGGCGCGCTCCCCTCTGAGAGCCGAATCGTCTCACCGCGAGGCGTGCCGTCCAATCCGTAGCGCGCGACCAAGAGGTTGGGATGCCCGCTGGTGACCCACGCCACCGTCGCGAGATCGGTGGCGAGATCCCAGTCGAGCGCGGCGTGGGTGTTCGGGCTCACCGGCACCGGGCCAGCGGCCACCTCGAGCTCGTCGTCGAGCAGCCAGACCGCGCGGTGGCTGCGGAGCACGAGCCCGTTGGCGCGTTGGCTCCCCCGAAGCGACACGCGGGTGGCGAGCCAGGCGAGGTCGTGGCGGGCCCGCACCTCTCCGCCGCCGTCGAGGACAAAGAGCTCCTGCGCTGGGATCGAGCCGGGCTGCACCAGCGGCGCCTTCGACACCAAGAGGGCGATGTGGTCGCCGTGAGGAACGGCTGTCCACGACAGCTGGCAATCGACGCAGTCGCTCCCTTCGAGGGTGCGCTCTGGCTGCGCCACCCCGTTCGTGTCCACGAAGCGGTAGACGAGCGTGGAGCGCACGCCGCTCGCCCCGGTGCGTAGCTCGACGGGTTCCTCGTTCGAGGTGATCACGCCGAGGCCGCCTCCCGCCCACGTGCAGCTCGGGAGGGGCATCCCAGCCGTCGGCCCCGGGCCGGGAGCCCACGGTTGAGCCCAGGGCTCATCCGGCAGCGGGATGACGTGCTCGCTCGTGACCGCTCCATCGATCGAGATCTTCACGACACGCGCGACGGGCGAAGGCGCCAGCGGATTGAGGCAGTCGACGAGCAGCGCGCCGCCGTCGGCGTCGGCGATGAGGGCACCCTGCGCGCCGTTGGCGACGTCTTCGTGTCGGGCCGCGACGTCGCACGGCGGCGCGTAGCCATCACACCCCGACAGCCAGAGCGCAGCCAGGAGAGCGGTGACGCTGTGGGTGAGCGCGCGCATCGGGGGCCCAACCCCTCGCGCCGCTCGAATATTGCAGCAAGCACAAAGCGTCGTGTGCCCCACGTAGCCGCCGCGCCGCGAGGCGGTCTGAGCCGCGCCGGGGTCTTTTGCGTGGTACGACATGAGGAGATGAAGGCCAAGGGCAGCGGGCAGACGGACATCGGGCGCGAGCGGGAGCGAAACGAGGACGCGTTCTTCGCCGATGACGAGCTTGGCCTCTACATCGTGAGCGACGGGATGGGAGGACACGCGGCGGGCGACGTCGCCTCTCAGACGGCGGTGGAGGCGGTCGTGGAGGCGCTCGGCGCCGCCGCCGCGCCCACCACGCCTCAAGAGACCTACGAGCTTTTGTCTTCGGCGATCCAGTTTGCGAACGGGCGGGTGTACGACGCCTCCCAGGCGGACGCCGAGCTGCGGGGGATGGGCTGCACGCTCACCCTCTTGTTCATGTCGGACGGCTACGCCGCGGTGGCGCACGTCGGCGACAGTCGCTGTTACCTGTGGCGCGACGGCGAGGTGAGTCAGCTGACCAAGGACCACACGGTCGCTTCGGAGCTGGTGGAGGTGGGCGCGTTCTCCCACGAGGAGGCGGATGCCTCGCCGTTTGCGCACGCGCTGACCCGCGCCGTGGGCGTGAAGCCCACCGTGGAGGCGGACACGTTTGGCGTGGAGCTCGAGCCCGATGACCACCTGCTCCTGTGCAGCGACGGGCTCACGAAGTATCTGCCGTCGATGGACTGGCTGGCGCACGAGCTCGAAGATCTGGAGCTCGAGGGCACCGCACGTCGCCTCATCGATTTTGCGAACGCTCAGGGAGGTGCCGACAACATCACGGCGGTGGTGGTGACCATCGATGGGGACGCGCCGAGCTCGGGTCGCGCCACGAGCTACCCTCGGCGCTTGTCCGCGCGTGACTCGAGCCCGACGTCGTCACGGTCGCGCTGAAGCGCGGCGGCTTACGCTTGCGGCTCGACCGGTCGCCTACTCACGCGGCTCGAGCGCGAACACGTCGGACGCGAGGCGCAGCACTTGCTCGCCGCTGAGGGCGCTGCCGGTGGCGCGTGGTGAGCCGCCGATGTCGGACGAGCCCCCCCAGGTGTTGCCGCTCTCGCGGTCGACCGCCGCGTCTGCCTCGTTGAGGATGGGGTACACGTCGGCGAGCGACTTGGGCAGGAACGGATCGACCTGGAGCAGCGTGAAGAAGCCGCTGCCGCGGTCGAGCACGATGAGGGCGAGCGCTCGCCCATGCACCTTCTTCAGATCGCGCTCGAGCTCGTAGATGCCGTATTCGCCCTGGTAGAGCACCGCGATGCGTCGCCGCCGCCACTCCACGCTCTGCGTCCGTCCCGGCTCGCTCGGTGCGATGCTGGCCTTCTGATCGAGCTGGAGCAGTCGCCGATCGAGCAGCTCGAGCTGCTCGCTGTGGGACGTGATGCCGCTCGTCCGCGTGGAAGGCGTGATCGACGCCCACGGCTTGGACATGGGGGTCGTCAGCGGGCTCCGGCCCCGCGTCTACGCCGCCCATCGGAGCCGCCTGGAGGAGCTGCGCACGCGCGAGATCGAGCTCCGTAAGACCGGAGTGTGGCGCGTCTCGCCGCTCGTCGACTACGCGGCCGAAGCGGTGGTCGTCGGCGACCAACCGGTCGTGATTGAGCAACAACCAGGCCGAGAGCATCGCGTCGAGATCGGGCTCGTTCACGTAGAGGTGCCAGGTGCCTTCGCCGATGGGGAGCCCTCCCGCGAGCAACACCGCCGCCTGTTCGCAAGAAGCGAGCGTGAAAGCCCGCACCACGCCGACGTGGTGATCGATCACGTAGTGTCGGCGCTGGTTGTCGAGCATCGGAGGGCCGTCGTACACCCCGTCGATGAAGACGCTCTGGTCTGGATAGCTCGCGCGATCCTTCTCCTGCACCACGAGCCCCGCCTGCACGATGAGTCGAACGTCGGGCCGGCGGCGTCGGATCACACTCGGCGGCGAGGCGCACACCTCGTATCGGCCCCATTCGCTCACGTTGGCGATCCTAACTCAAGGCTCGAGGTCGCTGCGAGCATGCGCCACAGCGGGTCCTCATCCCACAAAGTGCGGCGGGCGCCACGAGCCGTGCTCGCAGCGCCCGCGAGAGCGCGTTGGTCGCGCGAGAATCAGCCTTCGCTCGACAGCTTCTCGTAGAGCTGCTCGAGCGAGACGCCCTTCCCGAGGAGGGCATCGGCGCGCTTGATCTCTTCCTCCACGACGGCCCGGACGGCCTCGGTGGTGCGCTGTCCCCCGTACTTCTTGCCGTTGATGAAGATCGACGGCGTACCGCGCACCTGGCCGGACTTCTGGGCCGCGGCCATGTCGTCCTGGACCTCTTTTTTCACGGCGTCGCTCGCGAAGTCAGCCTTGAACTGATCGATGTCGAGGCCGATCTCCTTGGCGTAGCCCTCGAGGTCTTCGTCGCCGAGGGCGCGCATGTTCTTGAACAGGATTTCTTCCATGTCCCACGCCTTGTTCTGTCGTTGCGCCGCTTGCACCGCGCGCGCAGCAGGCTCGGCCTGCTTATGGAACGAGAGTGGGAAGTGGCGCAAATGAACGGACACGTCGTTCGGAAACGCCTTCGCAACTTCTTTGAGGGGCGGACCGACCCTCGCGCAGTGCGGTCATTGGAAGTCGCTGAATTCTAGGATCGTCACCTTCGCGTGCTTCGGCCCGATCCGCGGGCTGTAGTCGGCGAGCTCGATGTACACCGGCGCGCTCGGAGGCGGCGTAGGCCGGGCGTCGGGGCCCTTGGCGGGGGCGCCGGGTGCGCCAGTGGCGGCCGTCGCAGCGGCGCCGGTGGCGGCCGTCGCATCTTTCGACGGCGTCGCGGCGTCTTTGCCACCCGCGAGGGTGTAGCCGCCGAAGCCGCCCACCGCGACGCCGAACACCACGGCCATGAACATGTGGCCGTTGGTCCAGGCGGACTCGGCCGGAGGCTCTGGCTCGGCTCGGCGGCGGCGAGGCCGGTCGGTGGTCTTCGGGGAGGTGGAAGCGGCGGCCGCTTTGGCGCCGAGCTGCTTCTTGCTGCGTTTCCGGCGGGGCCGGTCTTGGTTGGATTCGGGCATGTCGTACCTGATGGGAGCGCGCATTCTCACGCGGTGAGGCCGCTTCGGCAAGTCACAACCCGATCATCGGGAGGCTGCTCCTGCGGCGGGAGGGTCAGAACGGGATGTCGTCTTCGTAGGCTTCTGGCGGCAGATCCTCGTCGTCGAACGCTTCTGGCGGCAGCTCCGAGGGCTCTTCGAAGGGGGCCCCACCCGAGTCGATCATCGCCGAGTGTGGCACACCCTTGTCGGCGACGCTCGCCGAAGAGCTTGCACCCCCCGGTCGCGGGCCGCGTGGAGGCGCGCGGTGCGAAGCCGGCGGGGGGCCAGACGCTCTCTCCCCGCCGGGACTCCTCTCTCCGCCTCGTGCGTTGCTGGCGTTGGGGTCGACGCGCACCTGATGGGAGTCGACCCAGTGGCTCTCGCCGTCTTCGCTGCGCACGCCGTAGCGCATCCCGTTGCCGTATCTGGACGCGCCGGTCCAGAACACCTCGCCGCGCACGCCCACGGACGGGCCACCGGTGATCTCGACACGGGCCCCCTTCTCGAGGGCGATCGCGGAGTCGTCGCGCGGGGCGCGGGGGGGCGGCGGCGGCGCGTCTTCTTCGCGACCGATCTGGGTCTCGTCCACCCAGAAGGTCTCACCGTCGTCGCTGCGCAGCCCATACCGCATCCCCGGGCCGTACTTGTTCTCACCCACCCAGAACACCGAGCCGCGCACGCCCACCCCCGCGCGCCCGGCCACGATGGCCGCGCGATCTCCCTTGCCGAAGAGCGGCTTGTCGAGAAGCGGCTTGTCGACGGTAGGCTTGCCCGACGGGTCCTCGCTCATGGACCCGAATTTGTCAGGACTCCGCGCACGAATCCAGCTTGTCCGGAGCCGCGCTGGCCGCTAGCGCCCCGGGCTCGCGAGGTCGTGCCCGCTCGGGGGGCGCTTGTCAGTTCACGATGGCGCAGGCGGCGCTGACGGCGACCGACGTGTTGTTGTCGGTGCGACACTCGTTCCACTCGGGGTGGGGAGGGCCGTCGTCGACCACCGCGTAGACGAAGGTGTTGCCGTTGACGATGTCGGGGTCGGGGCTCGGGAGCGCGAGGAACACCTTCTCGCTGTCGAGCGCGTAGAGGACGCGGGTGGTGCTCGCGGTGCCGAGCAAGGTGCCCGACGGCGGCAGGCCCGCGTAGAAGCCGACCACCACGTCGGCGGGGAGCGACGCCTCCCCCACGTTGCGCACGGTGGCCTCGAGGCCGAACTCGGCGGCGCAGCGCGGCGCGACCGACACCACCGCGTCGGGGGCGGAGAACTCTCCTCCGGGCTGCTTGTTGAGCCGGAAGTTGTTGAGACCGGGCTCGAGGTAGTTGACCGTCTCGAGCTGCGGGATGGTGCCGTCTTCCTCCACGTTGGTGATGTGGTAGGCGTGCTCGTTCCAGATGCGGCGGGTGCGCACCCACGTGGTGTCGGAGAACACGCGCACCCCGGCCTGTTTGGTGGTGGTGCCGTCGTCGCAGGTCTGGGAGTAGGCGTTGGACACGGCCACGATGTCGGCGTGACCGTCGTTGTCGATGTCGGCGACGATGGGGTTCTCGATGAGGGTGGCGGTGGTGTTGCACGTGTCCCACAGCACGTTCCCGGTGGGGCCCTCGTACACCCGGAGCATCAGCTGATCGGAGTAGATCACCTCCGCGATCCCATCCCCGTTGAAGTCGAACACGGTGCTGCCGGTGGACGCGCTCGAGCAGTCGGTGGTGCTCCTCACCCACAGGAACGTGTCGGGTCCGGCCACGAGCGGATCCATGAGCTTCGCGCCGTCGAACACCGCGTAGCCCACGCCACCCGCCAGCGCCACGTCGGGGACACCGTCGCCGTTGAAATCGGCGATCGTGGGCGGGCCGCCGCCATGGGTGCGCCCCCAGGAGCCGCTCGGACAGTCGGTGGCGGGCAGGGTGCCGTTGATGTCGATCGGCCCGCGGACGACGACGAAGTCGTTCGGCGCGGTGGGGTCGTAGCGCCAGATGCTGAGCTCGTGCTCGAGGTTGTGCACCACCACGATCTCTGGCGTGCCGTCGCCGTCGAGGTCGGCCACCGCCGGCCACGGCGACTTCCAGTCGGAGGTGCCCGCGAAGCTCGAGGTGTTCGCGAGGTTGGTGTCGACGATGAGCTGCCCCTGATCGTCGAAGGCTTGGCTGCCGGTGACGATCTCGAGCTTGCCGTCGCCGGTGATGTCGCTCACGACGAAGCTCGAGTCGAGCGGCTCGCTGAAGTTGTGCTCGATGGTGCCGGTGACCCCGTCGAGGATGGCCCCCTCGACGATCACCTCGACGTCGCCGTCCTGATCGAGATCGGCGATGGACGGCATCACGCAGGCGAGGGGAGGGCTCGTCCAGAGCACCACCCCCGCACCGCTCAGCGCCTTCACCGTGCCGTCGCTCGCGCAGGCAACGATCTCGCTGCCTGGGACGCCATCGATGTTTCCCCCGGCGAGCTGTCGCGTGGGTTGGATCACGTCGGGGAGAAACCACTTCTCCACGAGCACCCCCGACTGGACCGAGATCGCGCGGAGGACGCCGGCGCCGTTGTACTGACCGTTCTGGAACGTGGAGAACACGATGTCGGGGATGTCACGCTCGTTGATCACGCCGTCGCAGTTGTCGTCGTCGAGCTGCAGCACGATCGGCGTCATCATGATGTCGGTGGCGTAGGGCGGCGCGAGCTCCATGCCCCAGCTGTATTTGAGCTGAGGATCGAAGGCTGGCGTCGGCGGCACGTACTCACACGCCTCGAGACACGTCGGGGGGTCGCCCGGATCTTCGTCTTCGCCACAGCGCGGCGGCTTGGGGAGGCACTTCCCGGTGGGCAGCTCGATGCCGCCTTGGCAGCTGGCGCCGCCTCCCCCCTGGCCCGTCGGCTCGCCGAGCGCGTATTCGCAGTATTCGTCGCTGGTGCAGTCGTCGGCGTCGATGCACTCGTCGCCGGGGGTGACACACTCTTGAAAAGAGCAAATATCTCCCTCGGCGCAGCACTCGCTCACGCAGGCGCGCTCGCTCTCGCAGCACTCGCCTCCCGCGCAGATGCCTCCCTCGCAGGCCTCGCCGTCGACGCAGCCGGGCGCGCCGCCGACGTTGAGCCCGCCGGTCCCGTCGCCGCCGCTGCCGCCGCTCCCGCCTGCGTTCGAGCCGGCCGTGCCGGACGTCGCGACGGTGGTCTGGCCGCCGTCGCACGCGGCCCCGAGCGCGAGCCCGAAGCTCGTGGCGCTGATGAGGAGGAGCCACGCACCGCGCGGAGAACGAGGGGATCGGGCAAGCATCCCACGATGCTAACCGATGCCACTACATTCGGCAGCGGCTTCGTTGGGTTGGGGTTAGAACCCGATGAGCAAGGCGAGGGCGGCGCTCGCGAGCGCCAAGATCATGCCCACCGCGAGGAGCACGAGCAGGAGGCGCGCCTGCTCCGACAGCCCTTCGGCCTGGTAGGGGATCTCGACGACGTGGCTCACCATGGGCGGCCGTGGCCCGGGCGACGCAGGGCTGGGGGCGGTGGGGGCCATGGGGCTCGTGGGGGCCATGGGAGCGGCCATCGGCATCGGTCGCGGGAGCGACGGCGGTGAGGGCAGCGGCATCGCGCGGAGCGCCGCCGAGGGCGGGGGCTGGGTGTCCGCAGGCATCCCGAGCACTTTGGCCGCCTCCTCGGGGCTGAGCTCGCGGGTGAAGTCGGGCGGCGGCTCGGTGTCGCTGGTGGGGTCGGGCAGGTCGAAGCCGCTCAGATCTGGCACCTCCATCACGTGGGTGGGCGCGAAGTCCTCGGGCTCTACGTGCTGCCAGTTCATGGTGGGCTCGTAGGCGAGTGGGCCGTCGAACTTGCGATTGTGTTCGTCCATCGCGGGCAGACCTTACATTCTATCGACGCGGGCGCTCCTTGCACCAGGCTCGCGAGTCGGGGCGCCATGGATGAGTGGGCAAGGGTAGGCGCTCGGTGGCGATGTGCTCTCCGCCCCCTGCTCTTCGATCCGTGATCCGTGTCGCGGTGGGGGCGTTCGACAGGCCCAAGGCTTTCGGCTATGCGACCAAGGTGACCCCGGGGACGAGCGCCATCGAGCTCAACCTGCGTTGGCTCGTGCGGCTGCGCTGGGCGCTCTTCCTCGGCCTGCTCGTGGCGGTGCCGCTCGCGGAGCGCGCCCTTCATGTCGCGCTGCCGAGCCGGGCCTTCGCGCTGATCGTCGCGGTGGGGGCCGCGAGCAATCTCGTCGCGTGGTGGCTCATCCGAACGCGCACCACGTCGCGCCGCAGCATCGCCGCGTTGCTCCTCATCGACGTGGTGCTCACCACCTTGGCGCTCTTCTTCGCAGGCGGCGTCTACAACCCCTTCGTGCTGAGCTTCCTCGCGCTCCTGGTGCTCTGTGCGGCGCTCCTTGGGCGACGCGCGGCGGCGCGCCTGGCGTTCGTCATCGCGGCGTGCGTGGCGCTCTTGGCCGTTCGTCACGAGCCGCTCAAGGCCGACCACGAGCACGGCCAAGACGACGGGCACCACGGGCACGACGCAGCGGTCGCTGGCCACGCCGGTGATCATCACGAGGGCGTCGTGGATCCGGGGGCCCACGTGCGCGTGCACGCCGAAGACATGTGGCTCGCGTTCGTCGTGCTCGCGCTGTTCATCGGCTACCTCGGCAACTGGAGTCTGCGGCAACGAGAGCTCGAGCTCGCCGCGTTGCGGGCGGAGAAGGCGCGCAGCGATCGCTTGGCCGAGCTCGGCGCGCTCGCGGCCACCGCCGCTCACGAGATCGCCTCGCCGCTCACCACCATCGCCGTCGTGTCGACCGAGCTGGTGCGTGCGGTCGAGCGTGGGGAGCACGTGAGCGCGCGTGTCGAGGATCTGCGTCTCATCCGCGAGGAGGTGGAGCGCTGTCGCGACGCGCTCGACGCCATGGCGCGGCGAGCGCGCGGCGACGACGTGGGGCCGGTGAGGATCCCAGCGGTGGTGGAGGAGGCGCGAACGCGTGTGCCCCAGCCTCACCGCGTGAACGTGGAGCTCGGCCCGGGGGCGCGTCGGGCGCGCGTCGACGCGCCAGCGGCGGCGCTGATCGAGGTGCTGCGCGGCCTGCTGGCCAACGCCCTCGAGGCCTCGCCGAGCGACGAAACCGTCGACCTGTTGGTGTCCGACGAGGGCGATCGCTGCCGCATCGACGTGCTCGACACCGGCGCCGGCATGACCGCCGACGAGCTCGGCCGGGTGGGGCGTGAGCCCTTCACCACGAAGGGGACGATGGGGATGGGGCTGTTCGCCGGGCGGGCGGTGATCGAACGCCTCGGAGGCGAGGTGGAGCTCGCGTCGCGGTCGGGGCTTGGCACCCGGGTGACGCTACGCTTGCCGCTCTCGAAGTCATGAGCCTCGACGGGACATCGGTGTTGGTCGTCGACGACGACGTGCGGCTGAGAGCCCACCTCGCGCGCGCCTTCGAGGGGCGCGGGTGCTGGGTGCGCGCCGCCGCCAGCGCGGAGGAGGCCATCGAGCTCGCGGCCGACGAGTCGCCCGAGCTGGCCGTCGTCGATCTACGCATCGGCTCCGACGACGGGCTCGCCGTGGTCCGCGACTTGTTGCGGATCGATCCGGCCACGCGCGTGATCGTCCTCACCGGCTACGGGAGCATCGCCACCGCGGTGAAGGCGATGCGTCTCGGCGCTGTCGACTACCTCACCAAGCCTGCCGATCTCGACGACATCTTGGCGGCCTTCGGTCAGCTCGAGCGTCCGCTCGTCGCCGGAGATGGGGAGCGCAGCGTGCCGTCTTTGGCGGCGGTGGAGTGGGAGCACATCCAGCGCGTGCTCGCGGACTGCGGCGGCAACGTGACCAAGGCGGCCGAGGTGCTGGGGCTCCACCGCCGTTCGCTGCAGCGAAAGCTGCGGCGCCGGCCCGACTGAGGTGGCGGCTCGCCTGTCCGACGACGGCGTGGCGGGCCTCGGAGAGCACTCCCGACCCTGCGGAGCCGCTAGCACGAACCGGTGCCGCGGCGTTTTGTCGCGGCGATTGGACGACCGCTCGATCCGGCGTTGAAGTGCGAGGCGTTGAGGGCCTCGAATGACTGCTCCGAAGACCATCCGCCCCGTGCCGTCGTTGTCGCGACGCCTCTTGTTGTCGAGCACGTGTCTCGTGGCCCTCGAGCTCGGCTATCTCGGGCTGGGGGCCTCGCTGGGCGTCTCGCTGGGGGGCTGTGACGACGCCACCGGCGGCCAGCGGATCCGCTTGGAGACGGTGGTGACGAGCGACGTCGCCGCTACGCCGACGGTCACGACGGCTGGCGGCTGGACGGTGGAGGTGACCCAGGCTCGACTCGTCGTGGGCGACGTGCTGTTCCTCGCGGGGGCGCCCATCGCCAGAGGGTTCTCTCCGAGCGGGCTCATCCCGTCCGCGCTGGCGCACCCCGGGCACTATCAGGCGGGCGACGTGCTCGGCGAGGCGCACCCCAACCTGGCGGTCGACCTCCTCGCCGACGAGACGTCGCTCGGCGTGAGCGAGGCGGTGTCGGGCGTGGCCCAGTCGGCTTCCTTCGGCTTCGGCGCCGCCGTTGAGCTCGACGGAGCGGTGGTGGTCTTGGCCGGCGTGGCGCGGCGCGCGGAGGAGGCCGACCGCACCTTCATCGTCCACGTCACCGCCGAAGAGGTGACGTCTTCGGCCACCGGTCGGCCGGAGGTGGCTGGCTGCGTGCTCGCGGGGGGTCAGCTGGACGCCGATGGCAGGGTCACCCTCACGGTGAACGTGGGGCTGTGGCTCGAACAGATCGACTTCGACACGGTCCCCCCGAGTGACGAAGCCGTCGAGCTCGTGGTCGACGAGCCGGCGCGCAACGCCTTCGTGCGGGGGGTGAAGAAAGCGGCGGCCTACGGGTTCGCATTTACTCAGGAGCTTGAATGACACACTTCATCCAACGGCTTGGCGCTCGCCTCGCCACCCTCACCGCGATCGCGGCTGCGGTCACCGCCTGCAGCTCCGAAGGGAGCGGCGACGTGGCCCTCTCCATCTGGGGCGAGGAGTACATCGAGGAGGGCATCCCGGCCGCCGAGTTCGAAGACGGCGGCAGCGCCGTCTTCACGAAGTTCGTGATCGCCATCGGAACGGTGACCCTCGCCGACACCGCTGGCGGCACCAGCGAGACGGTGGCGGTCGACAGCGCCTTCGATCTCGTGACCCCGGGGCCTCACGCGGTAGGCTCGCTGACCGACCTGGCCGCGACCACCCACGACGCTTTCGACTACCACGTGGTGCCCGCTTCGGCGACGACGGCCGCCCACGCGAGCACCTCCGCCGCCGATCTGCAAGCGATGGTGAGCGAGGGCTGGTCGATCTTGGTGGAGGGGACGTTCACGAGCGGCACCGACACCAAGTCGTTCCGCTGGGGCTTCTCCGAGGCGACCCACTACGCGGGCTGCGTCGACGTGTCCTCGGGCCAGGACCTCGCGGGTGTGGTAGTGGTCGACGGCGCTCGCAGCGAGGCTCAGTTGACCATCCACGGCGACCACTTCTTCTACGACGATCTGCTCTCGTCCGACGCGAAGCTCCGCACCGAGGCGCTCGCGTTGGGGGACGCCGATATGGACGGTGAAGTGACCCTGGATGAGCTGGACGCCGTGACCCTCGCCTCCCTCTCTTCGGAGCTGGGGCCGTATGGGGTGGCTGCGAGCGACGTGAACACGCTGGGCGCCTACGTGCGCGCGGCGACGCGTACGCTCGGTCACTTCAACGGCGAGGGTCATTGCGAGGTCCACAGCGAATAGCCTGGTGCTTGGCGGTGGCTGCGTCGTTCGCGACGGCGGCCGCCGCGCATGAGCTGGTACCGCCCAAGCCAGTGCTGCAGCCGGCAGCCGAGTGGCCCGACGAGCCATCGACCCACGACGTGGTGGTGCCGGTGGTGCTCACCGTAGGCAAGGACGGCGCGGTCGAGCACGTCGAGGTGGAGGTGAGCGTCGGTCGCGCGTTCGACGCAGCGGCGGTGCGGGCGGCGCGGCGCTGGGTGTTCGAGCCGGCCCATGACGACAAAGGCCCGGTGCGCGCCAAGGTGCGGGCTGCCGTGCGCTTCGTCGGCGTGCCGGACACCGAGCCAGCTCCCGCGGCCGATCCTCCGACCGCGACACCGGCGCCTCCCCCGCCGTCGGTGCGCGTGGTCGGCCACGCCGAGGAGGAGCACACCGTCGAGGTGCGCGGCGCGCGTCGCGTCCGCACCGCGTCGGGGGTGGTGCGTGATCGGAGGGTGCTCGAGGCGGCGCCTCGCAAGTCGGGCAGCGATCTGTTGATGGCGGTGCCGGGGCTGTTCATCACGCAGCACAGCGGTGAGGGAAAGGCCCATCAGATCTTCTTTCGGGGCTTCGACGCCATCCATGGCCAAGACATGGAGGTGCTCGTGGGCGGGATCCCCGTCAACGACGTGAGCAACATCCACGGCCAGGGGTATGCGGATCTCAACTTCGTGATCCCGGAGGTGGTCGACCGAATCGACGCGCTGCCCGGCGCCTTCGATCCGAGCCAGGGCGACTTCGCGATCGCGGGCAGCCTGCGGTTTCGTCTCGGCTACCGGGAGCCGGGGATCACCGCGCGGGGCAGCTACGGGATGTTCGGGACCCGTCGGGTGATGTTCGCCTATCACCCGGAGGACGAGCCCGAAGAGACCTTCGCCGCGTTCGAGGCCTATGGGACCGATGGCTTCGGGCCGGCGCGGGCGGCGCAGCGCACCTCCGGCATGGGCCAGGTGCTTTTGCCGCTCGGGGAGCGCGCGCAGCTGAGGATGTTCGGCTCGGCCTATGCGGGGCGCTTCTCGGCCCCCGGCGTGTTGCTCCAGAGCGAGATCGACGACGGCACCGTGGACCGCTTCGCGAGCTACGACGACGATCAGGGGGGCCACACCACGCGCGCGCAGCTCGGCGCCGAGATCGGCTATGGGGGCGACTCGTGGCGCCTCACCGTGATGCCGTGGGTGATCCGGCGCACCCTCGAGCTCCGCTTCAACTTCACCGGCAGCATCGGCGATCCCGCCAACACCGACAACACGACGCAGCTCCACAACGCCACCACCCTCGGCCTCACCGGCCGCTTCGAGAAAGATCTGCCGCTCCTCAGCGAGCACGACGTGCTCGCGGCAGGGATCTTCCTGCGTCACGACATGATCGATCAGGCGCAGCGTGCCACCCGCGGCAACTTCGCGCCGCTCGTCGACGCCGACGTCTCGGCCACCGACGCGGCCGGCTGGCTCGAGCTCTCCGTGCGGCCGTGGTCGCGCTTGTTGGTGCGCGCTGGCGTGCGGGCGGACGGGCTCTCGTACGCCGTCGAGGACACGCTCACGAGCGACACCCGCTCTGCGCAGGGCCTCGCGGTGGGCCCCAAGGCCACCGTCGACGTGGCCATCGTGCCCGGGCTGCACGCCATCGGCAGCTACGGCATGGGGTTTCGCTCACCCCAGGCGCGCAGCCTCGCCGACGGGGAAGCCACGCCGTTCACGCGTCTGCACGGCTTCGAGGCGGGGCTTCGCTACACGCTCCACCGCACCCTCAGCGCCTCGGTGGCGGGCTTCGCCAGCTTGCTCAGCGACGACCTCGTGTTCAACGAGGCCACGAGCCGCAACGAGGCGGTGCCGGGCACGATCCGCGGCGGCGTGGCCGCCGATCTCACGGTGACGCCGACGCCATGGTTCGTGTCGGCGTTTGGAGCGAGCTACACGCGGGCGAGCTTTAGTGAGAGCGATGCGCGCTTTCAGGAGGGAGATCTGTTGCCCTACGTGCCGCAGCTCGTCGTGCGCGGCGACTCGGCGGTGACGCCCGTGCTCGCGCGCTTCTGGGGCCGTGAGCTCGTGGGCAAGGTGGGGGCCGGCTGGAGCTACCTGTTCAATCGGCCGCTGCCCTTCGGCGAGATCGGCACCGACATCCTCCTCCTCGACGCTCAGGCGAGCGTGCGCCTGGCGGAGGTGGAGCTCGGCGTCCAGGGCACCAACCTCCTCGGGCGGGCCTACAACGACAGCGAGCTCACCTACGCGTCGACCTTTGGCGCGGGGCCCATGCAGCTGATCCCGCGCCGCCACGTAACCGCCGGTCCGCCGCGCACGGTGCTCGGCGTGCTCACGATCTATCTGTGACGCTCAGTGCGACGCTCCCCCCGCGGGGGGGGGCGGCGGGCGCAAGGGTGGAGGCGCCGGTGAGAAACGGCTACAGCTCGAGCGTGCGTTTCGCGGTGGCGATGGCGATGGGGTGTGTGATCGGCGTCGCCGGCTGCCGCCGCGAGCCCGCTCCCTACGGCTATCCCCACGGCGACCTCCAGGGCCAAGCGCTGCCTCCGAGCCCTGTTCCGGCCGCCCCGCCGCTCGCTGCCCCTCCCGACGCCACGGGGCGCGCGAGCTACTACGCCGACTCGCTCGCGGGCAACTCCACCGCGAGCGGCGAGCCCTACGACCCGGCCGCCTTCACCGCCGCTCACCGTGAGCTGCCGTTCGGCACCATCGTCGAGGTGCGCCGCCGCGACACCGGGGTCAACGTGCGCGTGAGAATCAACGATCGAGGACCGTTCGGCGACGCGCGTCGCATCATCGATCTGTCGCGCCGCGCCGCCGAGTCGCTCGACATGGTCCGCGCCGGCGTCGTCGACGTCGAGCTCCGCGTCGTCTCGCGCCCGCCATGACCGTGGTCAGCCGGCCTCTCGCCTTACCTGCCACCAAGACGAGCGCGAAGCGACTCCACCGCTGGGTGCGCCCCGACTCGGCGACGAATCGCGAGTGTGGGCGTCCTGAGGACGTCGTTGTTGGTCATCGCCATGCCGGAGATCGAGCGATCGGGCATTGCCATCGTTCTGCCGCACGGCGAGAATCGCTTTCCTCGGCGACTGTCGCTTTCGTCGGATAGGTGGAAAAAAATGGCGTCTCGTCGCGCGGAGCTTTGGGAGCGCGTCTCCTATCGGATCGACCAGCTGATGGCCTGGAACCCGGTGGTCAAGGTGCTGGCGTTGTTCGTCGGCAGCCTGACCCTGGTCGTGCTTGGTGCAGCCGTCTTCAACCTGGTGGTCACCACGGAAGGGGTCGACTTCTTCAGCAGCATGTGGAGCAGCTGGTCGTTCGTCGTCGATCCGGCCGCCCACACCGGAGAGGAGGAGGCAGCCGGTCGCTGGGTCGGGCTGGTCGTCAGCGTCGGCGGGCTCATCGTGTTCGCCCTCCTCATCGGCCTGGTCTCCGAAGGGCTGGCGGAGAAGATGGACGACCTCAAGGCGGGTCGGAGCCGCGTCGTCGAGCAGGGGCACACCGTGATCGTCGGGTGGAACGAGCGCATGATGCCGCTGTTGCAACAGCTCATCCTGGCCAACGAGAGCGAAGGCGGCGGCGCGATCGCAGTGCTCGCCGATCGCGATAAGGGGGAGATGGAGGAGCAGATCAAGGAGAGCATCGACGACTATCGCGGCACGCGAATCGTGTGCCGACAGGGCAGCTCGTTCGAGCTGAACCAGCTGCAGAAGGTGAGCCTGGAGCAGGCGCGAGCGGTGGTCGTGCTCAGCCCTGAGATGCCACCGGACGAGGCCGACATGCACACCCTCCGCGCCGTGCTCGCGCTGAATCTCGCGAGTGGGCGCTATCGCGACGCCGGCCGCACGGCGGCTGGGCCCCAGGTGGTCGCCGAGGTCGCCGACGAGGACAACCGGCACCTCGTGGAGCTCGCTGGCAAGGGCCAGATCACGCCCGTGGTCGGGCACGATTTCATCGGTCGGCTGATGATCCAGAGCGCCCGCCAAGACGGGCTCGCTCATACCCTCAACTCGTTGCTCGACTTCGACGGCAACGAGTTCTACCTGAAGGCCTGGCCCGAGCTGGACGGTAAGAGCTACGGACACGCGCGTCGCTGTTTCCCGGCCGCGGTCCTCGCCGGCGTGCGCCGCGCGGATCCGGCGGCGGAGCCCCGCTTGCTCATCAACCCGAGCGACGCGCTGGTGATCGAGCCGGGGGACGAGCTCCTGTGCTTGGCGGAGGACGACAACAGCTACGCGCCGGCCACACCGGTGGCCGCCTCGAGCGTCGCGCTGCCGGACTGGGCGCCGCCGGAGCAGCACCCGGAGCACATCCTGTTCTGCAACTGGCGCCGGGACCTGGAGGACATCGTGGTCGAGCTCGATCGCTTCGTCGCCCCCGGCAGCACCCTGACCATCATGGCCGAGCTGCCGATCGAGGAGCGCGCGCAGCGGCTCGCCGACAGTGGGATCGGCGAGCTCGAGAACCTCTCGCTACAGCATGCGGTGGGCAGCCCGGTCCGCAAGGCCGACATCAAAGCGCTCGGTGTCGAGCAGTTCGACTCGGTCATCGTGCTCGCCGACGAGGCGTTCGAGAGCGCGCCTCAAGAGGCGGATCTGTGCGCGCTGGTCACACTGCTGTTGATCCGCGACCTGCGCAGCCGCTCCAACAAGCCGGCCCTGTCTCTGATCAGCGAGATTGGCGATCCTCGTACCAAGCTCTTGGTGGCCGTCGCGCAGATCTCGGACTACGTGGTGTCGAGTGAGCTCATCAGCAAGTACCTCGCGCAGATGGCGGAACACGCCGTGTTGCGAGAGCTCTGGGACGAGCTGCTCAGCGCCGGTGGAACCGAGGTCTACCTCAAGGACATCGCCCGCTACGTCGAGCCAGACGAGCCCATCAACTTCTGGCAGCTCGCCGATCGCGCGCGCGAACGCGGCGAGACGTTGCTCGGATGGCGGCGCGGCGACGCCATCGAGCCGCTGCTCAACCCCACCGACAAGACCGAGCGCCTCCGCTTCGCCAAGGGGGACAAGGCGGTGGTGATCGCCACCGACTGAACGTCGCCCGTCGAGCGCAGCATCGTCTCGCGGCCGCCATGACGCCGGGGTAAAGAGCGGTGATGACGGAGCGGTCGAAGGTGGTCGTCAACGCGGCCGACGTCGCAGAGGAGGTGCACCTCGACGGGGAGCACTGGGGGCACGCGTTCAAGGTGCTCTCCACGATGGGGAGCGGTGGAGGCCGCCTCGGTGTGAACCAGACGCGGCTGCCGCCGGGGCGGGTGGCGTGTCCGTTTCACCATCACCAGCGAGAGGACGAGGCCTTCTTCGTGCTGTCGGGTCGGGGCGTGCTCCGCTACGGCGACGAGCTCCACGAGCTCTCCCCCGGCGATTGCGTGTCGTGCCCGGCGGGGAGCGGGCTCGCGCATCAGATCGCCAACCCCTACGACGAAGACCTCGTCTACCTCGCGATCGGGATCAACGACGAGCATGAGGTGTGCGTGTATCCCGACACCGGAAAGGTGATGGTGCGGAGCCTCGGCAGCGTCGGCCGCTTGGAGAAGACGCCGTACATGGAGGGGGAGCCGACCGTGCCGCGAATGCTCGACCTCATCGCCGCGCGGCGGGGCGGGTGAGGTGGCTCCGCGCGCGCTGATCGTGCACGGCACGCACTTGCTCATGCGCGGCTTCCTCGCGGCGCCGCCCGACCGCACCAGTGAGGACGGGAGCCCCACCAACGCGCTCTTCGCGTTGACGCGGGCGCTGCGGAAGAGCCTTGCCTTCAAGACCCCCGACCTCGCGGTGGCGGTGCTCGACGCGCAGTCCGACACCGAGGGCTGGTCGCCGCTCCTCGTCGCGCAGCTCGCGCGGCTCGAGGAGGTGCTGCGGGCGCATGGTGTGCACGTGGTGACGGCCGTGGACGCGATTCAGGTGGTGGCGGCGTACGTTCATGCCGCGCGAGGTGTGGGGCACGACGTGGTGCTCGTTGGCTCCGACAAGCGCCTCGCTCAGCTCGTGGCGCCTGACGTGTGGTGGTACGACGCGTACAAGGACGTGCGCTACACGCCCGAGCTCGTGGCGAAGCGCTTCGAGGTCGAGCCGGCGAAGGTGGCGTCGTGGCTCGCGCTGGTGGGCGACGACGACACGCTCGGCGGCGTGAAAGGCATCGGCAAGAAGGGCGCGACCGACCTCGTGCGCGCCTTCGGCTCTGTCGAGGCCGCGCTCGACCGCGCCGACGAGGTGCAGGGCCGCACCGGGAAGGCCTTGCGTGCCTCGCTCGAAGATGCGCGTCGTGAGCTGTCGCGGGCGCGCCTCTACGCCGCGCCCGAGCTCCCCGTTCCGCTCACGTCGCTCGCGTTCACGCCGCCTCAGCCGAGCGCGTTGAACGAGCTCTACCGCGCGCTCGCGTTCTACTCGTTCCTCGAGACCGACGAGGCCGCCACGCTCGAGGTGACGATTTGCGACACGCCGGCCGCCACGGCGCGCGCGCTCGGCGAGCTCTCCGGCGCGGTGGTGGCGGTGCACGTGGTGTGTGAGGACCCAACGCCGGTTCGTGGCGAGCTGGTGGGCCTCGCGCTCGCACCGGGGGGCGGCCGCGCGTTCTACTTCCCGCTCGCGGGTGCAGGCGAACCGCTCGCGAGCGACGGCCCGCTGGTCGAGTGGCTCGCCGATCCTGCGCGTTTAAAGGTGGGCCACGAGGTCAAGGCGGTGACGGTGGCGCTCGCGCGTCGCGGGCTCCGGCTGGCTGGCGTCGTCGGCGACTCTGCCTGTGCGTCGCACCTGACCGACCCGGCCGGGCTCGCGCCGCACGATCTGCCGCTCGTGGCGAGACGCCTCTTGCGACGTCCGGTGGACGAAGACGAGGTGGTGCGCGGCGTGGGGCAGCAACAGAAGCGCTGGGCAGAGCTCGCGGTGCCGGTGACCGCCGAGCGCGCCGGCGTGCTCGGAGACCTCGCGCTCGCCCTGTGGCGCCACCTCGAGCCGTCGGTGCCGAGGCCGCTGCTCGACGAGTACCTCGAGCTGTCGGAGACCCTGGTGCGTATGGAGCTCGCGGGGCTCGCTTGCGACCGCGACGACCTCGCCAGCGCCGGGCGCGATTTCGAGGCCACCGAAGAGGTGCTGGAGCGCGAGATCTACGCCCTCGCCGGCAAGACCTTCAACTTGGGCTCGACCAAGCAGCTCGGCTCGGTGTTGTTCGAAGACCTCGGGCTGACGATCGTGAAGCGTACCAAGACGGGGTGGAGCACCGCCACCGAGGCCCTCGAGCGCATCGAGCATGAGCACCCCATCGTGCCCCTCGTCATCCGTTGGCGTCTGTTGCGGCGCCTCCGCGACTCGTGGGTCACCGCCCTGTCGGAGTCGATCGATTCCGACGGGCGGGTGCGGTCGACGTTCTACCCCGCCCGCTCGTTCTCTGGGCGCCTGGTGAACGTGAGCCCCGATCTCGGTCGCGTGCCGGGTCGCACCGAAGAGATGGCCCGCATTCGCCACGCGTTCGTGGCCCCCCCCGAGACCGTGCTCCTCAGCGTCGACTACCGTCAGCTCGGTCTGTACGTGCTCGCTCACCTCACCGGCGATCCTGCGCTCGTCGAGCCCCTCACCGAGGGCCGCGACATGCACGTGCTCACGGCGGCCGCGGTGCTCGAGCTCGAGCCGCGGGCGATAGGGCGACGAGAGCGCCAGCTCGGCAAGGTGGTCAACTTCGCCACGTTCGCGGGGCAAGGAGCGAGCGCGCTCGCCCTCTCGCTCGGGATCTCCGCCCAGGAGGCGAAGGACATCGTCGCGCGCTTCGACCGCCGCTACGCGGTGGCGAGGAGCTTTCAAGATGGGGAGCTCCGCGCGGCGCGCGAGCGCGGCTACGTGGAGACCCTCGCCGGCAGGCGCTGGCTCATCGGTGGCCTTCAGTCGCTCGACACCCAGATGTTGGCCTACGCGGAGCGCATGGCTCGTCGGGCCACCCACGAGGGCTCGGTGGCCGATGTCACGCGGCGTGGGCTCTTGCGCGCCGACCAAGCGCTTCGACGGGCAGGGCTCGCGGCGACGCCGCTCTTGCAGGTGCACGACGAGGTGCTGTTCGAGGTGCCGAGAGTCGAGCTCGACGAGGTCGCCCACGTGGCCGCGGCGGCCATGCGCGGCGCGTTCGAGCTCCGGGTGCCGCTCCGCGTGAGCTGCAAGGCTGGGCCCAACTGGGCCGAGCTGTCGCCGCTCGTGCTCGAGGCCGACACCCCGGCGTGATGGCGCCGACCCGCCGCGCCGCGCCCGGGGTCTGGTCGTTGGGCTGGCCGCCGTCGCACCGGCCCGAGACCCACGAGACGGCGCAAGATCCGCGTTGACACCCCTCGCGCGCACACGCGTTCAACGCCGGCCCCGTCGGTGCTATTCGGTGGTGAGCTCGATGCAGAAGGCGCTGTCGGCAGAGAACCACGGGAGCGACCGATGACCGGGCTCAGCGACGTTCCCATCCTCCCCGGGCTGCCGCGCGTGGAGGCCATGACGCCGTTCCTCGAGACCATCGTCGTGCCGCGCGGCGCGGTCGTGGTGCGAGAAGGGGAGCAGGATCGCGACATGTTCTTCGTGCTCACCGGGACCGCCCGGATCCTGCATGGGTCGCTGGAGCTCGGGCGGTTGCAGCCTGGCGACCATTTCGGCGAGCTCGGTCTGCTCGCGGGCAAGCCCCGCAGCGCGACCATCATCGCCGACACGCCGATGGAGCTCGCCAGGCTCTCGCGCGAGCAGTTCGACAAGATGTCGAGCGCCGAGCCGGCGCTGGCCTTCGCGTTCACCATCGCCATCGTGCGCACGGTGGGCACGTGGCTCACGGAGATGACTGAGAACGTGGAGATGCTGCTGAGCGAGCGCTCGCTGCCGCGCCGTACCCAGCTGGAGCTGTTGATCGGGGGGGAGACGCGGAGAGTGCGTACGGGGACGCCGCTGCTCGACGTGTTGCCCCGCGAGGTGGACGGAGAGCAGGTCGTTGCCGGACTGCTCGACCGTCGACCGGTGTCGCTCGTGACCCGCGTGTCGTCGGACGGCACGCTCGAGCCGCTCACCACGGGCCACTGGGAAGGACGCCGCATCTATCGCGACAGCGTGGGTCTGCTCCTCTTGGAGGCCGCGGCGCGCCGCTTCCCCCACCTCGTGGTGCGCCTCGAGCACAGCATCGGCTTCGCGCAGCACGTGGCCGTTCAGGGCATCGCGATGCCGTCGCGGCTCGAGCTGAGCAACTGCATCGAGGCGGAGATGCGCGCGATCGTGGAGGAGGATCTGCGGCTGCGGGAGGAGTGGTGGACCGTCGAGGAGGCGCGGACCTACTTCGAGCGCGTGGGCTGGACCGGCGCCTCGGAGCTGCTCGCGATGAGTCGCGACGCGACGGTGTCGCTGGTCGCCTACGGGGACGTGTACATACGCCACCGCCCGTTGTGCCCGCGCACGGGGATGCTCACCGGCTTTCGGATCCGCGCCGACGAGGAGGGCGTCCTGTTGGTGTTCGGCGATCGCGCCCCGACGGAGGCGCCCCTGTCGCTGCACACGACGCTCCCCCCCGGGCCGCGGGTCACCCTCGTGGCCGAGGCGGTGTCGAGCCACACCCGCTCGATGATGAGCGAGCATCGGCGCTGGCTGAAGGCCATCGGCGCCACCACCGTGGGTGAGTTCAACCGCGCCTGCATCGAGGGCAACGTGCCCCAGCTGGTGCGGGTGGCGGAGGGTTTCCAGGAGAAACAGATCGGACAGATCGCAGACGCCATCGCGGAGCGCGGCGACGAGACGAAGGTGGTGTGCATCGCCGGGCCCTCGTCGTCGGGCAAGACCACGTTCATCAAGCGCCTGCGCGTCCAGCTGCAGGTGAACGCGCTGGTTCCGGTGAACCTGTCGCTCGACGACTACTACGTCGATCGGGACGCGACGCCTCGCGACGACAAGGGGGAGCTCGACTACGAGTCGCTCGGCGCCCTCGATCGCGGCTTGCTCGAGCAGCACCTCGAGCGGCTCCTCGCTGGCGAGGACGTGGTCACCGCACGCTACGACTTCCAGACGGGATTGAGCATCCCCGACGGAGGACCCCTCATCCACCTGCGCAACCACGAGCTCTTGCTCCTCGAGGGGATTCACGGCCTCAACCCCGGGCTCCTCGGCGGGGTCGCGTCGTCGAAGGTGTTCCGCGTGTTCATCTGTCCCCTCGCCCAGCTGCCCTTCGATCGCTTCGCCCGCGTTCACGCCTCCGACGTGCGGCTCTTGCGGCGGATCGTGCGCGACCGGCACACGCGGGGCGCGACCGCGGCGTCGAGTATCCTCCGGTGGCCCTCCGTGCGGCGGGGCGAGCGGCTGCACATCTTTCCGTACCAGCAGCACGCCGACGCGGTGTTCGACACCTCGCTCATCTACGAGCTCTCGGTGCTCAAGGTGTACGCGGAGCGCTACCTCCTCGAGGTGCCCCAGCGCCACGCCGCCTACCCCACCGCGTTTCGCCTGCTGCGCCTGCTCGACCAGTTCGTCGCCCTCTATCCCGATCACGTCCCGCAGACCTCGATCCTGCGAGAGTTCATCGGCGGCAGCGGCTTCGAGTACTGAGCGGCGACGAGGCGCGTGGCGGTGGTGAGCGACGCCGACGCCCACGGGCGGAGCGGTGGCTAGATCACGCCTTTGTCGCGGAGCGCGTCGAGCTCGGTGCGGTCGAGGCCGAGGAGGCCGCCGTAGATCTCGTCGTTGTGCTCCCCGAGTCGCGGCCCCGGCGTCGCGTTGTGGCCCGGGGTTCGCGAGAGCTGGGGCACGGTGCCCGGCATGCGCACCACCGTGCCGTCGGGCAAGGTCACCGGCTGCAACATGCCGCGGGCGGCGTAGTGTGGGTCTTCGGCGATGCCGCGGGCGTCGAGGATGGGGCCACAGGGGATCTCCGCGCCGCGCATCACCGCCTCCACCTCGTGATAGGGGCGCGACGCCGTGAAGTCGGCGATGGCGCGATCGATGCGCGCGGCGTGGGGGACGCGCCCGTCGTTGTGGGACAGCCCCGGCTCGAGGGCGAGATCGCGGCGCCCGATCGCGTTCATGAGCCGCACGAAGATGCTGTCGTTGTTGGCGCCGATCGCGGCGTAGGTGCCGTCCTTGCACGGGTAGCTGCCGCTGGGCACGATGCCCTCGACGGCGGCGCCACACGGTTCGCGCACGTGGCCCAAGAGATCGTACTCGGGGAGCACGCTCTCCATGATGTTGAACACCGACTCGTAGAGCGCGACGTCGACCACCTGGCCGCGGCCCGAGCGCTGCCTCTCGTGGACGGCGGTGAGCGCGCCGAAGGCGGCGTGCAGGCCCGCGAGCGAGTCGCCCAGGCTCACGCCGGTGCGCACCGGCGGACGGCCGGGCTCACCGCTCGTGTAACGCAGGCCGCCGAAGGCCTCGGCCACGTTGGCGAAGCCGGGCTCCTCCCGCTTGGGCCCGGTTTGCCCGTAGCCGCTGATGCGCACCATGACGAGCCGAGGATCGAGCGCCGCGAGCTCCTCGTAGGAGAGGCCCCAGGCCTCCATGCGGCCGGGTCTGAAGTTCTCGATGAGGATGTCCACGCCGCGTTCGACGAGGGCGCGCACGAGGGCTCGGCCTTCGGGCTGGCGCAGATCGCAGGTGATGCTCTTTTTGCCGCGGCCGAGCGAGTACCACCACACCGAAGTGTCGCCGTGCATCTTGCGCCAGCGCCGCAACGGATCGCCGTCTTGCGGGGGCTCGACCTTGATCACCTCGGCCCCGAACGAGCGCAGCATGTAGCCGGCGAAGGGGCCGGCCACGAGCTGTCCAAGCTCCAGCACACGGAGATCGGCGAGAGGGAGCGTCATGCGAGGATCGTTTCACGTGAGCGCGGCGCGCAAAAGAGCCGACCAGCGCGGCGCAAGCCAGTCCTGAACGAGCGGCGTCGGCGAGGCGCTTGGAAGCGCGGCGCGATGGAGTCGCCGCTGTGACCGCGAACGCGGTAGGATGGTGGCGTTTTGGCCAAGGATCCTTTTCAGCTCATCGGGTCGGCGCTTCACGACAAGTACCGCGTGGACGAGGTGATTGGGGAGGGCGGTTTCGGGGTGGTCTACCGGGGCTTTCACCTGAGCTTCGAGCAGCCGATCGCCATCAAGTGCCTCAAGGTGCCGACACACTTCACCGAGGAGGCGCGCGCGCTGTTCCTGCGGAAGTTTCGCGAGGAGGGCAAACACCTGGCGGCCTTGGCGCAGCACGGCTCGGTGACGCAAGTGTTCGACTTCGGCCTCGAGGAGCGTCCGGGAGGCCTCTCGATCCCCTATCTGGTGCTGGAGTGGCTCGAGGGTCGCGATCTCGAGGAGGTGCTCCGTCAGCGCCGCGAGGCGGGCGAGCGCTTTGGGGAGCGTGAGGCGCTCGAGCTCTTGCGCCCCGCCATCGATGCGTTGGCGTTTGCCCACGGCGACGACATCGCGCATCGCGACGTGAAGCCAGCCAACCTCTTCCTCGCCGAGCAGAAGCGTGGCGTGGTGCTCAAGGTGCTCGACTTCGGGATCGCGAAGGCGATGCAGGAGGGGGAGACGGCGACCCAGATCGCGACGAAGACCTCGAGCGGTTTCAGCGCCTTCTCGCCCTCGTATGGGGCGCCCGAGCAGTTTCGCACCAAGAAGTACGGGGCGACTGGTCCGTGGACCGACGTGCACGCGCTCGGCCTCATCCTCGTGGAGATGGTCACCGGCAAGCCCGCCCTCGACGGCGAAGAGATGGTCGACTTCTTCGAGTCGGCGACCGACGACGTTCGCCCTACGCCGAGAGCTCGGGGCGCCGAGGTGAGCGATGCGTTCGAGGCCCTGTGTCGGCGGGCCCTCGCGCTCTCGCCGAGAGAGCGCTTCGCGGATGCGGGGGCGCTCCTCGCTGCGGTCGACGCAGCGCTCGCCGGAGGGCTCGAGCTCACCGCTCTGCTCGCGTCTGAGCCGGGCGGCGACACGGTGTTCCAACCGCCGGCAGAGGGCGCGGGCGCGGAGGTGGCCGTCGCGACCCCCGACAGCCACGTCGAAGAGAGCAAAGCGTCGCGGACGAAGAAGGCCGCGAAGACGAAGGGGCGCGGCGCGACCGAGAAGGCGGGGCGCCGGGTGCCTGCCACCGAGCGGTGGGAAGGGTCGGACGGGGGCGGGAGCGCGGCGGCGCCCACCGAGCTGACGCCGGAGGCCTCGCCGAGCGGCCCCGCGAGGACGAGCCGCGTGCTCCTGTGGGCCGGGCTCGCGGCGGGGTCGGCGCTCGTGGCGTGGCTGGCGACACGTGGCCCGAGCGCCGGAGAAGAGACGAGCACGCCGGTGGCGGGGTCGACGCCAGCGACCGGGACGGTGGTGATCCCCGGCGCGGTGTCCCCCACGGACTCTCCCCCGGATGGGGAGCCGTCGGCGCGTCGCGCGGTGGCGCCCCCGCTCGAGAACCCCTTCCCCGACGACAGCCCTCGCGCGCGGATCTTCGACCTCGAGACGCTGCCACCGAACAACGTGGCGGCGCCGCCGCCGACGGCCAAGCGCACCTCGAGCGGTCTGTCGTACGTAGCGAAGCGCTTGGCGCTCGGGCCGATCCCTGGCCCGAAAGACCGCGTGAAGGTGACGTACACCGGCTGGACCACCGACGGACGCGCCTTCGACACCACGTACCGCAACGAGGAGCCCGCTTTGTGGCTGGATGTCGGCAGCGTGATCGCGGGACTCGCCGAGGGCCTCCAGCTCATGCGCGCGGGCTCCCTCTTTCAGTTTTGGTTGCCGGCCGACCTGGCCTACGGCGACAACCCGTCGGGCGACAAGCCGGCGGGCATGCTCGTGTTCAAGGTGGAGCTCCTCGCGGTGGAGGCTCGCAGCTCGCAGGCGGCGCCGCGGCCCGGCCCGAGCCCGCACGCCGATCCCACCGGGACGAGCATCTACGACTCGCTGACGTTCCGCAAACCGCCGTCGGCTTGGCCCTCGAGCGCTCGCAGCGCGTCGCCCCCGCCGCCGTCTCCGCCCTCGCCGCGAGCTCCCAACACCCCCATGCTGGTGCCCTGACGCCCAACGCCATCGTCGACCGGGTGGCTTGACGGCTCCGCCTCCCGCGCTACCTTCGAGGGAACCGGGCGCGAGGGGAATCCCCGCGTCCATAACCCCACCGGAGCGTGAGCCCGGTGAGCAGGAGACAACATGTTCTGGAAACACGCATGGGCATGGGCCCACGGGGGCCCGTGCGGCCCGCCGTCCGTGTCGCCCTTCGGGCATCACGGGCATCACGGCCATCACGGCCATCATCGAGACGAGCGTCATCACCACCACCACCAAGCGCACTCCCGAGGTGGAGGCGGCGGGGAGGGCTGGGGACGCGGCTTCGGCGTACGCCGTCCGCTGCGCTACATGGCGCGACAGCTCGAGCTCGACGACGAGCAGGTGGAGCGGCTGGCGGCCATCCTCGATGACCTGAAGATCGAGCGTGCGCAAGCGAAGCTCGATCGGCGCAAGGCGGTGTCGGCGTTCGCCGACGTCTTCCTCGGCGAAACGTTCGACGGGGAGCGGGTGAAGGAGGCCTGCGCCGCCCGCGCCGAAGCCGAGCGTCGGGTGGAGGCCGCGGTCGAGAGGGCGCTCGAGCGCACGTTCGAGCTGCTCGACAAGGAGCAACGCAAGCGCCTCGCCTACATGCTGCGCTCCGAGAGCCTCTCCATCTGAGCCAGCGCTCGGCGCGGAGCTCGCCTCTCGAGCTCTGCGCCGAGTCTTCATCGACGCGAGCGGGCGCTGGCGGGGTTGCGCGGCGGCGGACGAGGGTCGCTGGAGCGCGAGCGCGCACGTGGCGATACCGCGCAAGCAAGGTGCGGGACCACGCTCAGCGCGGCGCGGCCTCTGCGAACAAGTCGCGCCAGACTTCGTCCACACCGAGCGCTTGGGCCCAGGTCGCGACGTACACGCTGTCGAGGCGGGCCATCCCCAAGGCCACGAGCTCGCGGACGTCTTCGAGCTGACGCGCCGAGCCCCCTCCGAGCTTGCTCCACTCGAGCTTCGCGAGGATCGTGTCTTCCAGCGAGGCCACGACCACGTCGAGCCCGAGCAGCGAGACGCGCGTGCGGCGGGCGAACTCGGTCTGCGAAAACGCGCGGCGCTTGAGGGGGATGATGTCGACCTTCCATCCCGTCTCGATGTCGATCACGTTGAACAGCGACTCGCGCTCCACGGCCTCCAGGGCGGCCTCGGGTGAGAAGTAGAAGCGCGCGGGATCGAGCTCGGCCAACAGGGGCTTCACCTGCGCGCGCTCGAGGCGCGCGACCAGGTCGAAGTCCTGCGTCGCGCGGCTCCTGCCGTGGGCCAGGGCTGCCATGGATCCCACGAGCATGTGCTCGATGCCGCGCCGGTCCAAGAGCGTGAGCACGTCGCGCAGGGTCTTTGCGAGATCGTCCGTCACGGGTCGAGCAGCGGCCAATCCGGTCTCGCGGCGCGGAACAGGTCGTCTCCCCAGAGGAGGCGGGCCAGGGCCATCTCCACCTCGCTCGACGTGTAGCTCGGGTGTCGCGCCCGGATCCCTGCCCGCATCATCTCTCGCGCCAGCTTCGACAGCCGGACGCCCTCGTCGACACGCTCCGCTGGCGTCATTCGCAACAGACGCGCCCGGAGCGTGGCCCGGGCCTCCGGAGACGTGTCGTCCATGGAGCGCATCCTAGCACCGCCGTTGGTCGCTTGGTCTCTCGGGTCTTCGCGGCCGGCGCAGCCCGTCGCGACGTGCATGGTGTCCGCAGGGTGTTCGACCGTGGAGTGAGCGGCGTCTCTGCCGTCGCGGCGGCGGGCCGCCGATGGTACGACGCCGCCGATGGGTGAGATTCTGAGCTACGAGAGCGTCGACGGGGTGGCCGTGTTGCGGATGGACGATGGCAAGGCCAACGCCCTCAGCCACGAGATGCTCGACGCGTTCACGGCGGCCCTCGATCGCGCCGAGCGCGAGGCGGGGGCGGTGGTCCTCGCCGGCCGGGAGGGGAGGTTCTCGGCCGGGTTCGATCTCAAGACCATGATGTCGGGCGTGGACGCGGCCAAGAAGCTGGTGAGCAGAGGGGCCGAGATCTATCTGCGACTCTACGGGTTTCCGCTGCCGGTGGTGGCCGCGTGCACCGGCCACGCCCTCGCCGGCGGGGCGCTCTTGCTCCTCGTGAGCGACACGCGCCTCGGCGCCGAGGGAGACTTCAAGATTGGCCTCAACGAGGTGAAGATCAGCCTCACGCTCCCCATCCTCGCGCAGGAGCTGGCCCGCGATCGGCTCAGCCCGCGTCACCTCACGGCGGCGACCATCCAGGCTGCGATCTACACGCCCGACGGAGCGTGCGAGGCGGGATACCTCGATCGGCTGGCGGGGGTGGACACCGTGGTGGCGGAGGCGATCGCAGAGGCCAAGGAGCTCTCCGCCCTGCCGCGCGCCGCCCACGCCAACACCAAGGCGAAGCTGCGCGCCCGCACCATCACGTACATTCGAGACACGCTCGAGAGCGACATGATCGAGCTCGCCCCTGGCTGACAGCGGCGAGAGGCGTGGAGCTCGCCCTGGGGGCGCAGCTCCACCTCGGTCCGTCGGCGCGTGGTCTCAGCCCGCGATGCCGAGCTCGGCGAGGATCGCCTCTTGGAGGAGCTCGGCCTCGAGCTTGCCGTTCTGGCGCAAGGCGTCGGCGAGCTGCTCGAGCAGCACGTGCATCATCGCGCGTGGCGCTCCGCAGCGTCCGTAGCGGTAGAGCGCCCTTGCCATGACGCGGAGCGCGTGGTTCTGCTCGCGCAGGAGCGCCACCTGTCGTCGCATCTGCGGGGCCACCTCATCGATGTGGGTGATCAAGCCTTCGGGGCCCTCGTTGGCCTCGAGTCGCTCCACCACTTCGAGAGCCAGCCCGATGGCCAGCTCGTAGAAAGCAGCCGGCGCCGCGCGACCTAGCTCGTCGATCCGGTTCTCGAGCGGCGGTTCGACGCGGGTGTAGACGCCCGACTGGCGCCTCTCCACTTGGCGCATCGAGGCCGGGTATTGAAAGAACTGGTTCGCGTGTTCAATACACATGTTCGAGAACCCCCGCGTGATCGCTTGCAAGGAGAGTGCCTCCAAGCAAGCGCTGGAGATCGCTAGGGCCTACATTCGGCTACCCATGCACGCCGTGCGTTGACGCGGTGAGTGGCGCGCAATGGCTGCTGTTATGTGCGCGCCCCAGCGAGGCGCGAGCCCCGCTGGGGTCGTCAACGGGGATGGAAAGGCAGACGCACGTGTGGACCGAGCTCGTCCTCGCCGAGCACCGCGTGGTCGCAGAAGTCGTTGCGCTCCCGGCAGCTCCGTCGCTCGAGCGCGGCGAGCCCGGCCGCGAAGGCCGCACCGGTCGCGAGGCGCGGCTGGTAGTCGGTCTGGGTGTTGTCGCTGGTGATGAAGCGCACGAGGAGATGGGCGGGAGGCTCGGCACCTCGTGCGTGCCACTTCAGGGTGACGAGCAACGAGAACGGGGGCACGTCGCTCTCGCCGTAGCGACCGGGCGAGAGGAACACCAAGTTGCCCACGCCGTAGAACACCCAGCGTCCGCCTTCGCGCTCCACCTCTTGGAAGTTGTGGGCGCCGTGGCCAATGACCAGATCGGCTCCGGCCGCGACGAGGCGTCGAGCGACGCGCCGCTGCTCGCGGTTGCGCCAGCGGTAGTTTCTCCCCCAATGAGGGAACACCACCACATGCTGGGACGGCTGGGCGGCGTCGAGCGCGCCGATCTGCGCGGTGATATCGTCGGGGGCGAGCTCGCGCACGCCCCCGCGCTCCTCGCTCGCGTAGAACCGATACTGGTCGGCGTAGCGCGGGCGCTGCCAATAGGCACCGAGCACCGCGACGTGCACGACCTGGTCGCCGGGATGGAGCGTGAGACGGAGGGGCTCGCGTGCGGCTGCCAAAGAAGAGCCGGCGCCAAAGGTGGCGATCCCGTGCCGCGCGAGCGCGCTCTGGGTGGCGCCGAGGGCGCCGAGACCGAAGTCCATCGCGTGGTTGTTGGCGAGGCTCAGCGCCGTGAAGCCAGCGCTGGACAAGGCCGCGGCGGTGGCCTCCGCGTCCGACCAGTGGAGGTAGCTCTTGTTGGGGACGCGCCCAGGATCTTCGGGCGCGGCAAAGGTCGACTCGAGGTTGGCGATCGTGGGCGCGCTCTCGAAGACCGGTCGCAGCCGCGCGAGCGCCAGTCGATACCGTGCGTCGCGTGAGTGGGGGCCCGAGGGGTACGACTCGCCGAAGTACACGTCGCCCGCGAAGTGCAGCTCGGACACGTGGGCAGCGCGGCGGGGACGTGGCTCGGTCGAGCCCTCGTAGGTGCAGCCCATGGCCAGGCACAACCACGACAACGCCAAGACCCGTGCCGCCATGTTCGCTCGCGGCATTGTCGAGCGCGGCCGGGCGCGACGCAACGGCCACGAAGGGGGGCGCCTCGTCGGGGTGTCTTTTGTGCTGTCCCACAAGCGCGTGAAGGCGCGGGGCTCGGCGGCGAGGAGCACGCGCTCGCCCCTGGCTTGCTCGCGGTGGTGGAGCTCTCGAACAGCTCGAGCGAACCCGTGCGATCGTGACGTAGACCTGTACGGCTCGTCCGTGACACCATGAAGCACTTGAGCTGCGATCGCTTTCCGGTAGGCGTCGCCGGCGGGTAGCTTGGTGAGCATCCTCGATGGCAACGACATGAGCTGATCGATCAACAAGGTCCTGGTGGTCGCTGCCTTCGGGAGCAGCCTCGGCGCAGCGATGGGCGCGTGTGGCACCGACGAACGCCCACCGCGCGGCACCGGCACGAACCTGAGCAGCGGCAGCGGCACCGGTGGGGGCGGCGGGGTCGCCGTGGGCGCTTGCTCCGACAGCGAGCGGCGCTCGTGCAAAGTGCAGATCGACGAGACCAACTGCTTCGTGGGGGAGCAGGAGTGTATCGAGGGGGAGTGGGGCCCCTGCGTTGACGCCGGCGACCTCGATTCGCTTGCCATGGGCGGCGCCAGCGGGTGCCCGTCCAATCCGTGCAACCCCTGGTGTCAGGAGTTTGGCAACGAAACCCCTGCGTCCCCCATCACCGCCACCGGCACGCCGCCGCCGGCGGGGGGCACCGTCGCTGGTCTTCCGGCCGCTTGGAAGATGGGCTGCATGAAAGATCAGCAGTACGGTTCAGTCAACTGCACCACCACCGGCGCGTGCCAGTTCGATCACCACTGTGACAACACTCCGCCGGTCTCGGGGACCGGGCAGTACTGCGTGCCCTTCCTCGTCGGCGAGTTCGACCCCGGAGCCGGCGACCCCAACTTCACGATCCCGGTGATCTGCGCCCCCGACGCGTTCGAGGTGTGCAACCGCGGAGCCGATCACCCCGGCGGCGACGTGGAGATCTCGTTCTACTCGGCCACGCCCGGAAATTGTGGCACGAATACCGGCGCCACCGGTCTCTCCGGCGAGTGTATCTTCAATGAGCCCATCCCCTCCGGGCAGTGCATCACCATCACGCACTGCGGGGCGCAGTTCTCCGGCACCACCACGGTCTACATCAACGCCTCCGACTCGCCGCCGGCGCCGCCGGCGAGCATCCCCGAGACCGACAAGAACGACAGCTGGTCGCTCTACCACCCCTCCACCAGCTGCGCCTGCACCAACGTGAGCTCGAGCGGGTCGCTCTCGCAAGTGAACATTCTCCTCCTGCTCGACAACTCCGGCTCGATGGGTCATACGGCGGACGGCTGTCTTGCTAGCTGTGGCTGCACCGAAGCGTGGGACTCGGCGGTCGCCGCCATCTCGTCGTTCGTGCAGCTGCCCTCGGCGGACCCGCTCCGACTGGCGTTCACCGTCTACGATGAGCCCAACGGCGACTGCGACACCTCATATTCTGGTGGCACCTGCGACCCTGTGGCGTGTCGCTCCCTCGTCTTCGGCCCCGACTTCTTGTCCAACAACACTCACAGCGACAACATCGCACCGGGCACGCCGGGGGAGATGACCGGCGCCACGCTCGCCTGCCGCGAGCACTGGGCCGCCCAGTCTGCCACGGATCCCTCGGCCCATTGCCCCAAGGCGGGACCCGCAGGAGGCGCCGTGTGCGGCTCCTCCTGTGACAACTTTTGCACCCTCTCGCAGGCCGTGTGCAGCGGCGGCGATGCCGTGTACGCCGACATTTTCAGCTGCATCGAGACCGACTGCCTCGGCTGGCCGGACGCCAACGAGCCCTATTCGGCCGACCCCACGGACGTCACCGACTCCTTTCGCTGCCGCCTCTATCAGCTCAGCCTCGCGGCCACGGACGCTACCCTGTGTGACGCTCACGGCGGACCCAACGCACTCGACGGCACCTCGACGATTTGTGTCGAGCCGCTCGAGCCTGGGACGGGAGGAGGAGCACCCGCGGGCACAGGCGGCAGCGGGGGCACGAGCTCGACTTCCAACGGCGGCGGCGGTGCTGGCGGAGTGGGCGGAGGGGGAACCACCCCGACGAGCACCTCGAGCGCTGGCGCTTCCAGAGGACGCACGGACGACAGCGGTTGCAGCTTGGGTGCGGTGACGGGCGGTGGGACGTCAGCTCCGTGGTTCGTGCTGCTGTCGCTCTTGGCAACACGGCGACGGTTCGGACGCGAGAGGCTCACGCGACGACGCGCCTGCCCGAGGCGTTTCTTCAGCGGGCGGTGACGGTGGCGCCGTCGTCGGTGTCTTTGTGCTGTCCCACAAGCGCGTGAAGGCGCGGGGCGCCCGCTTCTTGCGAAGGCACCGTGTCGCACCGTGCATGTAGCACACGGTGAAGGCGCGCCGGGGGCGGCCGGTGCGGTTCACGCCCGAGCGATGCCACAGGTGGTTGTGGATGAGCAGCGCTTCGCCGGCGGTGGCGGGGACGGCGAGCTTGCGCGCCTCGGCCTGTCGCGCGAAGACCTGGGCCTCCGGGACGAGGCCGCCGAGCGGTGTGGCGAGCGCGTCGTGATGGCTGCCGGAGAGCACCTCGACGCAGCCGGCGTCGAGGCCTGCGTCGTCGAGCGCCGTCCAGATCTGCAGCTCCGGATCGCGATCGACGCCCCAGAACGCGCCCGCGTCCTGATGCCACGGGAGCGCGCTCCCCCCGCCGGCGCCCTTGTTGAAGAGCACGGCGCGGTACACCGCGATCGCGCCCTCGGGCGCCACCAGCGCGCGGGCGATGCGTTCGAAGAGGGCGTTCTCCATGAACGCGCGAAAGAGCGGGTCTTTCTCGAGCTTCTCCACCTTGCGGTAGGACAGGCTCGGGCCCTCCCACCCCTTGCCGTAAGCGACGTCCTCGTAGCGTCCGGTGACGCTGTCGAGCTGAAAGAAGAGGCCCGGGTAGGTCACCTCGCCGAGCATGATGGCGTCGGCCCGCGCGCGGAGCGCGGCGAGTCCATCCTCGTCGAGCACACGCCCGACGCGCGCCCACCCATGCGCCGCGAAGTGCTCGAGCACGAGCCGAAGATCTCGCTCACTCGCGCCCGGAAACAGCATGACTCACCATGGCGAACCCGAACCCGACACGCAACGTACTGCACGCGCGTGAGCACTGGAAGCGCAGCCGCGTCGCGACCGAGCGGAACACCACGGCGACGCCTCTCTTGGCCAGACACCCAGCGCCCGTGAGGCTCGACGCGAGAGCGTACGCCGAGGGCCCGCTCTCGCAGCTCGGGTGAGCTGCGCCGGGTCAGCCGCGGTGACAGCGCCGGAGCGCCGCCGCGAACGCGCCGACCACCGGCTCGAACGCTCGGTTGCGGCGGTAGATCGCGTACTCTACCGCCCGCAGCTCCGCGCCGCGGACGCGGAGCCTGCTCACGCGCGCGTCGTGGAGCTCCGACTCGAACACCCCACCGACGCCCAGGCCGAGCGCAGCCGCCTCCACCACCGCCTCGCGACTGCCGAGCTCGATGCTCGCCGCGGGCGCCACCTTGTGGCTCGCGAGGACGCGGCGGATGAGCGTGCGCGTGCGGGACCCGTCTTCGCGCTCGATGAGCGTCTGGTCGGCGAGGTCGGTGACGGCCACCGAGCGCTTCCCGGCCCACGGGTGCATCGCCCCAACGACGAGCACCACCCGATCCGCGTGGAGCCGCTCGCGCATGAGCGCGGGGTGGGGCGCCACGTCGGCCACCACGCCGATGTCGGCCTCGTGGGCGAGCACGCGCTGGTGCACCGCCGCCGAGTTGCCGGTGGCGAGGGTCATCGTCACCCCCGGGTGGAGGGTCGCCATGATCGCCATGGCCGCGATGACGTGCTGGGGCGCATCGGCGGCGATGCGGAGGGTGCCTCGTCGCAGGTCGTTCACCTCCTCCAAGAGAGCGAGGGCCTCGGTCTCTACGGCGAGGAGCGGGCGGGCGACCTCCCACAGCGCTCGGCCCATATCGGTGAGGGAGAGCTTTCGCGCGGGGCGATGGACGAGGCGCACACCGTGGTCTTCCTCGAGCTGCGCGAGCTGCGTCGAGAGCGTTGGTTGGGAGATCCCGAGCGCACGAGCGGCGCCGGCGAAGCTCTTCGCCTCCGCCACCGCGACGAACGCCCGGAGGCGGTTGAGGTTGATCGGCTTCTTCATGGGCTCGTTCGAACCCCGGCGTCAGTGAGGTGCCGGCTCGGGTCACTCGAGACAGGTTCGCCCGCCGGCGCTGGCGGCGTCGTAGCAGCGAAGATCCCCGAAGGCGTTCTCGCAGCAGCTCTCGAAGCCCGACGGGCAGTCGTCGATGCGCTCGCAGGGCCCGTTGCCGCTCGGCACGCACACCTTGCGGTTGGCGGCGCCGCCGCCCGTGGAGCGGCAGATGAAGTCGGGGTGGTAGCGCGCGCAGTGCTCGTCCTCGTCCCCGGTGAAGTCGCCGCTCTCGCAGCTGACGAAGCACATCATCATGCCCGTCGACTCGAACGGCCCACACACCTGTGTGTCACCGGCATCGCACTCGCCCTCGACGGCGCAGCAGTCGTCGTCGGAGGTGCAGAGGTGGGTGCAGTAGCCGCCGTCGACGCGGTCGAGGCACTGGATATCGCCGACGATATCCTCGCGCGCGATGTCGACGAAACAATCATCGGCCACCACGCAAGACTCGCCCACCTGATCGGCGAGGCCCGCGCCGGTCGACGCGTCGGTCCTCCGGCCATCGTCGTCGTCGCACGCAGTCCACGCGACGAAGAGCGAGAGCGACGCCCAAATCCACTGTTTCCGCATGAGGAGCAGTGATCGCACGGCTCCGCGTGGCTCACAAGTTCATGCGCTTGATGCGCTGAGGAGCGCATCTCGGAGGGGGCGTGGCCGCCCAGCGCAGATCGTCGCCGCCCCCGGTCGCGCTGCCATCGAGTGAGCGCACATCCGCCCCTGGGTGGAAGTTTCACTACGGGCAACTTCCGATGGGATCACCACGGAGGCACGGAGATGCTGTTTGGCCGTTGGAAGAGAGCCTAACAGAGCAGATTATCGGCGCAGCGATCGAGGTGCATCGTCATCGTCTCTCCCCTGTGACGACCGCGCTGCCCCCCTCGCCGGTCGCGCGGCAGGGAGCACGACGTCCTCGTTCATAGGTTTTATCAATGTAATGTATATATTAGTTCGTATTTATGAATGAAGGATCGTCGCCTAGGCTTCACCCATGGGAACAGCGCAGATCGAGGCGGTGGTGTTCGACTGGGCAGGGACGATCACCGACTACGGCTCGATGGCGCCAGTGGACGCGTTCGTGGCGGCGTTCGCGGCCGATGGGGTCCCCATCACCGTCGAGGAGGCGCGGGCCCCGATGGGTACCGCCAAGCGCGACCACACGCGCGCCATCCTCACCGCGTCCGCGGTGCTCGAGCGGTGGCGCCGCGCGCGTGGGCGCGACCCCGAGGAGGGCGACGTCGAGCGCCTCTACCGGCGGTTCGTGCCGCTGTTGAGGGAGTGCCTGCCGCGCCGCGCGCGGCTCGTCGAGGGGGTCCTCGACGTGGTGGAGGTGCTCCGCGCGCGTGGCGTCGCGGTCGGAACCACCACCGGCTACGACGCCGCGATGGCGGTGGTCTGCCGTCGCGAGGCGCTCGATCAGGGGCTCGAGGTCGACGTGGTGGTGAGCGCGAGCGATGTAGCGCGCGGCCGCCCCGCGCCGGACATGTGTCACCTGTGTCTCGAGCGGCTCGGCGGCGTGTCGCCTCGTCGTGCGGTGGTGGTCGACGACACGGTCGCCGGCGTCGAGGCCGGTCGTGCGGCCGGTGCGTGGACGATCGGGGTGGCGCTGAGCGGCAACGAAGTGGGGATGTCCCGCGCGCGCTGGGACGCGCTCTCCGTCCCCGAGCAGGCGCGCCTACGAGCGCGCGCCTACCGTCGCCTCGCCGCGGCTCACTTCGTCGTCGACGACGTCCGCGACGTGCCCGCCTGCATCGAGGTGATCGAGCGGCGCCTCGACAGCGTCGACTCGGCAGCGTAGCCGAGCAGCGCGACGATGTCCTCGGAGCCGGGCTTCAGTCCCAGTTGCTGCTGATCCACATCGACCAGCCGTGGATGGTGCCGCTCTCGCCGGTGACCGTGTCGGTGACCTCGAGGATCCACTCGCCGTTCACCATGTTGTCGCCTTCGACGCCAGGGGCGACGCCGATGAACGAGGGCGGGTTGGCCTCGTGGTCCCACAACACGCCGGACGCGCCGCCCGGCTGATGGAGCACCACGACGAGGTCTTGCTTGCGCGGGTGCGTGATGTCGAGCGTGACGCTCACGTCGAGGGGCACGCTGGCGAGGCCCGCGACGTCGATCGAGCTGGTGACCGCGGTACCGTCGTCGGGGATGCCGACGCTGGTGCTCGACGCGAAGTCTCCCGCCGTCCACGGCTCCATACACCAGCCGTAGTCGCGGAGCGTGAGCCCGGCGCAGAGGCCGCTCTCGCACTCGAGGTGCGCCGTGCACTCCTCCGAGAGGCCCTTGAGCGGTCCGCTGTACGCGGCGTCCCGGAGCTTCAACATCGCCGACTGCCCGACGTAGTAGAGCTCCGAGAGCTGGAGCAGGCTCTTGAGCTCGCGGGCGGCGAAGATGGAGTCGACGGCGCGGCGGTCGAGCGCGAGCTCCACGTCGAGGTGGTCGTAGGTGGCGGTGTTCACCAACGCGAGCGTGGCCGTGGCCTCGTTGACGGTGAACGCGACGTTGTCGAAGACGCCGAGCAGGTCTTCGCCCTCGGGGACGAAGCCCTCGGCGCGTGCGAACGCCAGCAGCTTGGCGAGGGTGGCCGGACCCACGTAGGGCACATCATCCACCTCCGCGATGTCATCGAACGGGTTGTCGTCGGCGGTGCCAGGGACGCCATCGGCGCCGTCGCGGTGGGCGATGAGGTTCTCGGCCGCGCGCCGGTCGAGAGGCACCTGCTCGTCGAGCACCAAAAAGGTGGTTGTGGGGGCGTTGAGGAATCCGAGCACGCCGACGGACTCGGGGGTCCCGTCGAGGATGGCCGCCTGGCCCGTGCTCGTCGCGTCGAGGCTCTGCGCGGCGTCTTCGCCTCGGCACCCGAGCGTGGCGGTGCCGGCGGTCGCGCAGAGGGTGAGCAAGAGCGCAGCGCGCTTCATCGCGGTCGAGTTCATGGCGGTAGGTGTATCACGCCGCACGACTTAGGTGTGCAGATATTTAGCTACATTGTAATTGTGTGTATGTGTATGTAAGCCAGCGGTGGCGCGTTCGTGTTGTTGTCTGCTGGCCACTTTCCCTCCGATGGTGTGTCCTCCTCGAGGCGATGCGAGGGAAGTCGTGAAGCGGTCGGGAGCGTGGGGGCTCGCCGTCCATTGCGCAGTCGCAGCCGGCTGCTCCCCCGAGGCGCCCCTCGAACCCGGCCCGCCGCCATCGTCGTGCCCCAGCTACGCGGCGGGCGAGCACCGCGGTCGGGTCGCGGGGGACGTGAGGATCTACGTGGTGCCGGAGCCGAGCGTCGCGCTCGAGCAGCCGCTGTCGGTGGGCACGATCGAGGGCGCGTTCCTGATGACCCTCACCTACCCCGACAGGGCGCAAGACGCGGAGACGCTATTGATCGATCCCGACAGCGGGGCATTGTTCATCGTCACCAAGAGCGTGGTGGGGCAGAGCGGTGTTTACCGCAAGGCTGCCCCTCACCGCGCGGGCGACGTCGCAGAGCTCGAGTGGGTGGCGGCGCTCGATCTCACCGAGCCGCCCTTCTCGGGCTCGCTGTTCATCACCGCGGGTGACGTGTCACCGAGTGGAGCGGAGGTGGTCTTACGCACCTACGACGCCGCCTACGTCGTGCCCCGAGGAGAAGGAGTGACGCTCGCGGAGGCGCTGGCTCACAACACTCCGTGTCCGGTGCTCGTTGAGCCAGAGGTGCAAGGAGAGGCCATCGCCTTCGCCGCCGACGGCGCGGGGTTGTTCACGGTGAGCGAGAACCCCGAGCAAGACCCCGACGCGCCGCAGCCGCTGTGGTTCTATCGCGCGGAGTGAGGCCGACGCGGGAGCCCTGCGCGTTACCTTCTCTGACATGGCTGTCGTTGTGGGACAGCGATGTCAGCTTCGTCTGCGTCGCGCGCGCTGGCGCAGATCTCGGTGCGGCGAGCGATCGCGCGAGGTTCGCTTGGGCAGCGGGTTGAAAGAGCGCCAGCGCGTGGTCGTGGCACGGCGTGTGAAGAGGGGCGAGCATGCGACACATCGTGCTTTCTTCTACTCTCGCGTTGCTCGCCAGCGGTTGCGGCGCCGGCGACACCTCCGATATCGGACCGCCCCCCTCGGGGGGAGCGCTCGGCCAAGCCAGTGTGCGTCCCGAGTGTGGCGTCCTCGCGCAGGCGTGTCTGCGCCAAGGGATGGACGCGCCGCTCGCGGAGGGAGCCGCCCTCGGGCTCGGCATCGACTACGACCTCGCCGGAAACTCGGGACCGGGGATGACCCTGGTCGCCGCCGACCCCGAGGTGATCGGCGTCGAGGATGCGGTCATCACCGGCCACGTCGCTGGCGCGACGGCGCTGCTCATCCTCGGACCCGACGAGGAGGTGATCGACTTCATCCACGTGTGGGTGGCGGAGGCGACCGAGCTCAGGCTCGTCAAACACAACGACGCGGGCGACGTGCTCGGCAGCGTGGCCAAGGAGGGCGTGCTCCTCACCGGGGACGAGATCCTCCTGTCGGTGGAGGCGTTCAGCAGCACGCAGGCGCTCCTCGGGCTCTTCGAGACCGTCTTCGAAGTTGACGTGCTCGAGGGCGAGGAGCCGATCGCGATCGTGCAGGACATCGTGTTTGGCTGGTATCGGTTGGTGGCCCGGAGCCCTGGACGCGTGAACGTGAACATCGCCGCGCTCGGACAGGTGCGCGAGCTCGCGCTGGAGGTGCTGCCATGAGCTCCCAAGGACGAGCCTCCGCGCTGTTGATCGTGCTCTCGCTCACGTCGCTCCTCGGCTGTCCGGAGCCGCTGCCACCCGAGTCCGAGGTGGCGCTCGTGCAGATCACGGGCGCGCCCCCTACGCTCACCGCCGAGCTCGTCGACACCGACGAGCGCCGCGACATCCGCCTGTCGGCGGGGGTGGCGATGGCGGTGGGGTGTTGGGGCTATTGCGTCAATCCCGAAGGAGGTTGGGGGCACGGCGGCGCGTGCGAGCGCGTGACCGTCACCACCGACGACGACGCCGTCCTCGAGGTGCGGCGCGCCTACCGTCGCACCGGTGAGCCGACCTTCGTCCTGTCCGGGGCCCAGCGTGGGTCGGCCAGGGTCACCATCGCCACCGCCTGCGCGACCAAGACCTACCGCGCCGTGGTCGAGTAACGTGGTACCGTCTCGGGCTTGTTGCGGTGGTGGCGAGCGATGCTGGTGTTGGGCGCGCTGGTGAGCTTCGCGCCCCACCGGGCTAGCGCCAGCGACACGCCCCTCGCCGACGACACCCCTGCCGCCAACGTGCTCGTGGCCGACCTCAGCCTCGGCGTGCTCGGGCTCGCTTACGAACGCGTCATCCTCGACGACTTCTCGTTGCGGCTGGCCGCCCAGTATTACCGGCCGTGGTACGTCAGCGATGACGTGTTCGGCGTGGGTGGCGAGCTCCGCGCGCAGTTCTTCCTCTACGGGGTGGCCCCCGAGGGCCTCTACTTGTCACCTGGGGCGCGGGTGTATTGGGCCTCTCTGCACCAACCGGACGCCCCCTCGGGCCTCGCCGTGAGCTGGGTGCTCACCCTCGGCTACTCGTTTCTCATCGAGGACACCTTGATGCTCCGCATCGGGATCGGGCCGCAGGTTCACGCGGTCGACGTGCTCGAGGGAGACGGCGAGCCCGACTTCGTCGGTGTGTATCCCATCGCCGACGCGCTCGTGGGCTGGGCCTTCTGAACACCGCTCCGCCGCCCGGCTCGCTCCGCCGCCCTGCTCGCTCCGCCGCTCGGCCCGTGCACCTCCGTCACGCGGTGCCGCTCACGTCGCGTAGAACGGGTGCGCGTGCCATCGGGGGAGCTGCCACACCTCACGATCCGCGTGGCGGTGGAGGCCACAGCGCTGCAGGTTGCGGTCGCTGCTCGAGCCTGGCGTGACGAGCGCGGTGATCACGTCGCAGCCCACCTCCTGCGCAACGCGAAGGCGTCGGCTGATCAAGGACGCCTGACATCCCTTGCGTCGATGGGCAGGGAGGGTGCCCGCGCCGTTGCAGAGGGCGACGCGATCGACGATCTCCAAGCGGCCGAGCGCTACCGCTGGTCGCGCCCTCGAGCCCTCGGGGGAGGCTCCCCCTCGTTGGGCTGGCGGGGGCTGCGTGGCAGCGACGTCGGCGTCGAACCCGACGTCGACGTGGGCGAGGAAGCGATGAAAGCGTGGCGCGTCCAAGGTGGCCAAGAGCCGCGCCCGCCTGTCACCACGCGCGCCGGGCCACACCACCTCGTCGATCGCGAGCCAGGTGTCGATCGTGTCGCGGGTGAGGCGGCGCACCTCGACCGTCTCCGGCGGCGGCGTGATCTCCTCCGGGAGAGCCCAGAGGCGTCGACTGTGAAACTCCCCAGCGCTGGGCTCGAAGCCGCGCGCGGTGAGGGCCGCTCGCACCGCGTTCGAGCAGGTCTGGGTGCAGAGATCGAAGCGAGCCGGGATCTGGTGCGTGGCGTAGAAGGCGAGGATGGCGTCGAGGTGGCCGAGGTCGCTCGCGGTCAGGCCGAGCACACGGTTAAACATCGGGACGTGCGTGTCGGGGGTCGCGAACGCGCGGGTCGCGCCGCACGCGAGCACGTGGCTCTCTCGCGCGTGGCCGGGCTGCGCGCGCAGCATCGCCTCGATCCCGTGCTCCCAGCTCGACGCCTCCGCCCGATCGATGCGCAACAAGAGCTCGTCGGACATGCGGGCTTGGCAGACGTTCACGCTCAGTCGAGCGTGCGGCGGTGCGTCGTGGACTTGGGTTGCGAGGGGGCGGGGGAAGGGGGGCGCACCGGCGTGGGCGACGGGGCCGTGGTGGGTGGCGCAGGAGCTGGCGGCGCTGGGGGCGGCGCTGCTGGCGCCGGCGCTGGGGGCGGCGCGGGGCTCGGGCGGGGGTCGCCCTCGGCGGGATCTGGTTGCGGGGCGGGGCTTGGCTCGGAGGGCTCGGGGCTCGAGGTCGGCTCGCTCCCCGACGCCTCGGGGGGAGCGTCGCTCTCCGGCGTGTCCTCCGTGCGGTCTCGGCGCTTCTTCTTGGCGCTCGTGCGCTCGGCGCGCTCCGTGTCCGCCGCCTCATCGTCGTCGGCGGCGCCACGGCTCAGGTACCACCCTCCGCCGCCACCAGCGACGACCACCACGAGCGCCGCGGCGAGCCACCAGCCCAGGCGCGAAGGTGTGCTCGGCGTTGTCGTCGGCGGCGTGGGGTATCCCATCGGCGTGACGCCGTGCGGCGCTCCCATCGGCGCAGCGGGCATCGGCTCGGGCCACGAGGACGCGCTGGGACGCATGGGCAGGGGCTGCACGCCGGCCGGCTGCGCGGCGTACGGCTCGGGCAGCGCGGCATACGGCGCGGGCGGAGCGGCGTACGGCGCGTGCAGCGCGACGTCGGAGGAGGGCGGAGCGGCGTGCGGTGCGGGTGAAGCGGCGTACGGCGCGTGCAGCGCGACGTCGGCGGCGGGCGGAGGGGCGTGCGGCGCGGGCGGAGCGGCATACGGCGCGTGCAGCGCGACGTCGGGGGCGTGCGGTGCGGGCGAAGCGGCGAGAGGCGCCGCCGCGGTTGGCGGCGCGGGCGCCGTGGGGTGCGGGGCGGGCGCAGCGAACGACACGTGCGACACCGCCGAGATCTCTTCGGGCTCCGAGGCGAAGGTCACCGCTGGGTGCCGTGCGGTGACCATCTCCTGCGGCAGCTGCGCCATGTCGGGATCGACGTCGCTCAGATCTGCGAGGTGAGGCAGCGTGACGGCGGCATCCGAGGCTCCGAGCGACGCCTCCTCTCTCGCGCGTCGCGGGGCGACGTCGTCGCGGGCTGCACCCACGGGTCGCAGCCCGCGGGCCCGCGTCAGCTCGGCGTCCGAGCCGCGTGGTGGAGGTTCGTGGCGCAGCGTCGGGTGCTCGGCCTCCTCGAAGCGGCGCTCTGGGGCGTCGAGGAGGATGGCGGTGGTGATGGCCTCCGAGGACAGCTCGCCGTCTAGCGCGGCGGTGCCCGCGTCGTGGCTACCGCTCATGCCCGCGGCGCTCGCGATCGCCAGCTGGAAGGCGCGCGCCATCGCCCGCGCGGAGCCGAAGCGCGCTGCGGGGTCGCGCGCGAGGACGGTGCGGAACCAGTCGTCTATCACGTCGGTGACGCTCGGATCGAGCTGCGAAGGCACAGGGATCGCGCCTTCGGTAATGGCCACGAGCAGCGCGGCGATCCCCGGACCCTCGAAGGGCCTCCGCCCCAGGAGGCACTCGAACGCGACCACGCCCAGCGACCAGATGTCCGACGCCGGACCGACGGTCGTGCCGCCGGTCGCTTGCTCGGGGCTCAGGTAGTGCGGCGTGCCCACGAGCTCGCCGGTTCGGGTGGGATCGCTCTGGCTGCCGATGGTGTCTGCGCCCTTCGCGCAGCCGAAGTCGACCACGCAAACGCGGCGCTCCCCGGGCTCCTCTCCGGGGGCGACGAGGATGTTCTCTGGCTTGATGTCGCGGTGGACCAAGCCGAGATCGTGGGCGGCGCCGAGGGCGCGGCTCACCTGGGTGATGACATCCGCGGTCTCGGTGACGGAGAGGCGCCGCGCTCGGGTCAGCCACGCGCGCAGCGTCTCGCCGGTCACGTGCTCCATCACGATGAACGGCACGCCCTCGTGCTGGCCGTGGTCGTCGACGCGCACGACATGTTGGCTGCGGATCTGCGCGGCGAGCACGGCCTCTTGCTCGAACCGGCGGAGCAGCTCGGGATCGCGGGCGGCTGGGGCGCTCAAGAGCTTGACCACCACCGAGCTCTCGAGCCCGAGGTGGGTGGCCCGCCACACCGAGCCCATGGCGCCAGCCCCGATCCGCGCGTCGAGCCGGTATCGGCCGGCGATCACTTCTCCGACGGCTGGCACTCCAGATCCGTACGGTGTCGCGTGCAGGAGATCAACCAGCTCGCGGCGGTGTTCGCAACGGATGGAACGGAGAATGCAAAGTCGTCGCAGTGCTGGATGAGACGGGGCTGTGCGCCGGTGTAGGCGCTCGAAATGCCCCACGAACCGCCGAAACTACGGCACGCTATGGCACATCTTCCCCCTCCCGATGTCATGACCCCCGCTCCAAAGACAACGCGCGCTCAACGCAACCTCTTGCTCCGCGGCTCGATCCTCGCCGCGATGGGGGCGCTCGGTTACGGCTGCACGACGACCGTCACCGTGACCGACGGAGCGGGTGGCTCCAGCAGCGCGAGCTCCACGAGCAGCTCGAGCTCTTCGACCAGCAGCTCGAGCTCGGGCATCCCCGCTGGCGTGTGCCCGGGCGGCGAGGCCATCGTCGAGTCCGACGGCACCGAGTCGGGGTATGCGCGCTGCCCCGATGGCACCGTTCATCGCTACGACGCGACCATCGCGTGCAGCACCGCGATCGATGCCCCCTCCTGCGCGGGGACGGAGACGGAGCAGAGCTGCTCGAGCGACGCCGACTGCACCGAGCGGCCCAACGGCAAGTGCACCAGCATGAGCTACGTCGACTTCGGGGGCGACGTGACCGCGTGCGGCTGCGTGTATCCCTGCGCGACCGACGCCGACTGTGGAGCGCAACAGGCCTGCGTGTGCGACGGGGTGCTCGAGGACGATCGCGGCTGGTCGTATTGTGCGCCGGCCAGCTGCGCCGACGGGGCCGACTGCGAGAGCAACGAGTGCGGGGCCTCGTCCTACAACGACGGCTGCGGTTATTCGGTGGGGCTCGGGTGTCGAGCGCCGAGCGACGCCTGTCGCGCCGACAGCGAGTGCACCGAAGACTGGCAGAGCTGTGCGCTGCAGTACGGCACCGGGCCCTGGCTGTGCGTGTCGCAAGACTGCGCCATTGGTCGTCCGCTCCTCATGGCCGATGGGGCCCGCACCGCGCCGAGCGCGCAGCGAAGCGACTGGACGGCCGCGGTGACGCCCGATCTCGGCCTCGACGCCGCGACCCGGCGCGCGCTCGCCGACCACTGGGAGCGCGTAGCTGCCCTCGAGCACGCCTCGGTGGCGAGCTTCGCGCGCTTCTCGCTGCAGCTGATGGCGCTCGGCGCGCCTCCCGATCTGCTCGCAGAGGCGCAGGCCGCGGCGCGCGACGAGATCGACCACGCCCGGCTCGCCTATGCGTTGGCGAGCGCCTACGCCGGGCGAGCGCTCGGACCGGGGCCGCTCCCGCTCGAGGGCCTCACGTTCAGCGGCGATCGCAGGAGCGCGATGCTCGAGCTCGTGGCCGAGGCGTGCGTGGGCGAGACCCTCGGCGTGGCCGAGGCGCGCGAGCTCGCGGCGGCGGTCGCTGATGGCTCGCTGCGCGAGGTGTACGCGCGCATCGCCGACGACGAACAACGCCACGCCGAGCTCGCGTGGCGGGCCCTCGCGTGGATGCTCACCGGCGCCGACGCGGAGCTCGCGGCGGAGGTTCGCGCCGCTTTCGACGCGGCCGCCCGCGCAGCGGAGAGCGCGCGGCTCGGCGACCCGCCAGTGGTCGACATCGCCCGGGGGCTGCCGTCGGGCGCCGAGCTCATGGCGATTCGACGCCAGGCGCTCCGCGAGGTGGTGTTGCCGTGCGCGCAAGCGCTCTTCGCCTGAGCGACGCCAACGCAGGGCGCGGGCTACCGAACGGTCCGCCTCAGCCTGTTGCCCGCTGACCGAAGAGAACCCTCGGGCTGCGCGCCTGGAGCTGGAGCCAAGAGCTCAGCCCAGCACCCAGAGGTGACAGCGCTGCTCGCGCTGGGCCGCCTCGTCTCGCTTCTTCTCCTCGGGGCTCATCTTCTCGTAGGCAGCCTTGCGCGTCTCCCAGTGCTTCTTGGCCTGTCGCGCGTGCTCTTGCATCTCGGCGTCGTGGCCCACGGCGAAGTCGGGGGCCTGCGAGTAGTCGAGCTTCTCGTTGGCTGCCTGCAGACCTGCCTTGCACGTGAGCAGGCGCCGCAGCCGCATCTGGGCGTCGGCGTCGTTCTCCGGCTCACCCGTCGGCGCGCTGTCGAGCAGCACCTGCTTCTGCTTCTTGAAGGCGGGCGAGTCTTCGCCGCACTGCTCGCGGATCTTCGCGACGAACTCTTCGCAGTGGTCGGAGAGCGCGGCCGCGGCCGCGCGAGGATCCGGCGGGCGTTCCTCGCAGCCAGCGGTAATCGTTGCCGTCGTCACTGCGAAAAACCACAAGCAGAGTCCTCGTTGCATTCTCATGGCACGCTCCAGCTCTTGCATAGTCCGAGCGGGCGCCGCGTCCCAACAAAGCGAGGGGCAGGGCCCTCGGAGCCGTCACGTGGGCGGCGCCCCGCGGAGGGGGCAGCGCTGCTCACCGTGATACATCGCGGCGACGCAGCGGTTGCACGGGATGCAGGCGCTCGCCCCGTCGGGCGAGGCGGCGAGGAGCTGGGCGAACGCCGGCTCGCGGATGAATGGACGCGCCATCGCGACCAGCTCGATGCCGTGCTCGAGCACGCGGTCGAGCGTGGCCCGCGTGCGCAGTCCACCCACGAGCATCAGCGGGAGCGCGACCGCGGCACGCACCTCGCGCGCCATGTCGAGGAAGTAGGCCTCGCGGAACGCCATCGGCGGCACCATGAAGCGACCGAAGAGGGCGATGCCGAGCTTGTGGAGCGGGCGAGGCTCTCCGCGCGCGATCTCCTCGTGCGGCACGTCTCCCCGCAGGATGAACCACGGCGTCCGGCTGCTGAACCCCCCGGAGAGCTGGAGCGCGTCGGCACCTTCGCGCTCGGCGATCCGCGCGACCTCGATCGCCTCGGGGAGCTCGAGGCCCCCGTCGAAGCCGTCGCGCAGGTTCATCTTCACGGTGACGGCGAGGCCGGGGGCGTGCTCCCTCACGCGCCGCAGCACCTCCACCAGCAGGCGGGACCGAGCGGCGATGCTGCCGCCGAAGGCGTCGTGGCGACGATTGGTGTAGGGCGAGAGAAACTGACTGAGGAGGTAACCGTGGCCCGCCTGCACCTCGATCGCGTCGAAGTCGCTCTCTCGCGCGATGGCGGCGGCGCGGCCGAAGGCCTCGAGCAGCGCCTCGATGTCGGAGGGCGACATGGGGCGGGGGAGCGTCAGCCCGTAGAGGTTGGGCACACGTGAAGGAGCCAGCGCCGGCGAGCGGGTCACCTTCGGATCGGCCATGGTGCCGGCGTGGCCGATTTGGATGCACGCGGCCGCTCCCTCGCGATGGATGGCGTCGGTGAGCAGCCGCAGCTCGGGGACGAGCTCGTCGCGCAGCCACAGCTGATGGGCGAAGGTGCGGCCATCGGAGGACACGGCGGCGTAGGCCACGGTGCACATGGCGACGCCACCCGCCGCCACCTCTCGATGGTGCTCGCGGAGCTGCGCCGAGGGGCGGCCGCCGTCGCACATGCCCTCGAACGCGGCGGCCTTCACGAGGCGGTTGCGAAGGCGGAGCGGTCCCAGCGAGAACGGCTCGAACAGCGCGCTCACGGCCACCTCCGCGCGATCCAGCCGCCGAGGTCGCGCATCGCACCGGTGAGGGTGCGCGCGCCGCGGTGAAAGCGGACGCCGCCGAGGCGTTCGAGGTGCCACAGCTGGGGAAGCAGAGTGGCGGGCACCACGAGGGGTTGATCGTCGCGCACGGCAGCGAGCACCGCGGTGGCGATGCGCTCCGGAGGATCGGCGAGCGTGCGATAGGCTCGCTCGAAGACGCGCGGCCACGGCGGAGGGAGCTTCAGCATGCCGTCGGCCACGAGGTTGGAGCGCACCATGCCGGGGCACACCACCGTCACCCCGATGCCGCTCCCCGCGAGCTCGTAGGCGAGCGCCTCGCTGAGGCCCACGATGGCGAACTTGCTCGTCGAGTAGGGCGCGGTGTAGGGGAACGCGACCAGCCCCGCCACCGACGCGATGTTGACGATGTGGGCGCGCTGTTTGCGCGCGAGCATGCCGGGGAGGAACGCGCTCACCCCGTTGACCACGCTCCCGAGGTTGATCTGGATGGCGCGGCGCCAGTCTTCGCCGGTGAGCTCACCGACGGGGGCGGCCACGAGCACGCCCACACCATTTTGCAGGACGTCGACCCGCCCGTGGGCGGCCTCGATCTGCCGCGCGAGCTCGTTCATCGCTGCGGGCTCGGCGCAGTCGAGCACGTGTCCCTCTGCCCGTTGAGCGGCGCTCGTGATCTCGGCACACACGCTCGCCACGCGCTCCGGCTGGAGGTCGACCACCTGCACGATCGCTCCTTGTCGTGCAAACGCGAGCGCGGTGCTGCGGCCGATCCCAGAGCCGGCGCCGGTGACGACCACCACTCGATCTCGAAAGCTCTTCATCCGTGGTGAGAGCCTGGTGCCTCACTTCGCAACGCGCTCGCGATGACCGCCGCCCCGAGCGCGGCGAGCAGGAGCAGCACGTCGTAGAGCGGCCAGCCGAGGCCCTTGGCGTCGTCGAGCACCACGATCTGCGCGGCGCGCACCAGCAGGCCGAACAGCCCGTAGGTCGCGGTGCCCGCGATCACGCCCGCGCCGAGGCGCTGGGCGATCCGAGACGCGGTGGCGCCATCTTCGAGCAGCAGCCGCTTGGCGTGCAGCCCTCCGAGGGCGGCGAGCGGGCCGAGCGCCGCCAGGAGGAGCAGGGCGATGATGAGCTGGCCGGTGGTGCCGAGATCGACGTCGGCGGCGCGGAGCACGCCGCCAATGCCCAGGAGCAGCGCGAGGAACAGGCCGACGAGGCCGACGAGGCCGAACCCGTACAGGCGGGTGCTCGTGCCGGCTGCCGCTCCGATGCTCTGCGACGGCGGCGTGCCGGGCACGGTGCGACGTGACAAGTCGTCGTCGGGTTGGGTTCGGTGGACACGCTGCGAAGACAGCGCCTGCGCGCCGGCCCCCTGCGAGCCGACCGGCTGCGAGTGCACGGGCTGTGAGCTCGCCGGCTGTGAGCCCACCGGCTGCGAGGGGACGGCCTGCGAAGGCGGCTGAACGCCGAACACGCCGCTGGTCGGGTCGAACGGCGCGAGGGCCTCGAAGAGCTCGAGCGCCGACTGGAAGCGGTGTTCCGCTTCCTTGGCCATCGCCTTCTGGATCACCGCCTCGAGGCCAGGCGCGAGGTCCGCCTCGAACGTGGAGGGGGGCGGCGCCTCTTCGGTGAGGAGCGCCATGAGCGACTCTTGGGGCGCATCGCGCTCGAACGGCGAGACGCCGGTGACCGCGACGTAGAGCAACACGCCGGCGGCATACACGTCGGAGCGATGATCGACAGGCTTGCCGCGCGCCTGCTCGGGCGACATGAAGTCGGGGGTGCCGAGGGCCACCCCCGCTTGCGTGAGCGCCTTCGCGCTCTGATCCGTGAGCCGCGAAATCCCGAAGTCGAGGAGCTTGGCCGTGCTCGACTCGGCGGGTCCCACGAGGAACACGTTCTCGGGCTTGACGTCGCGGTGCACGACGCCCTGCTGGTGGGCGGCGGCGAGGCCCGAGCAAACCTGCCGCACGATGCGCACGGCCTCGGGAGGCGCGAGCTGGCCGAGGCGCGCGAGGCGATCCGCGAGCTCCTCCCCTTCGAGGAAGTCGCTCGCGATGAACGGACGACCGTCGGGGGTCTTGCCCACGTCGTGCACGCCGATCACATGGGGGCTGGTGATGAGCGCAGTGGCCTCCGCCTCGCGTTTGAAGCGCTCCAGGGCCTCTCCATGCTGCGCGAACTCGGGGTGCAGCACCTTGATGGCAAAGCGCTTGGCGTCGATGCGGGTGTGGCGCGCGAGGTAGACGCGCCCCATGCCCCCCTCTCCTAGCTGAGACTCGATGATGTAGGTGTTCGCGAGCGTGGTGCCCACGAGATCTGCCACGTCGTGCATCAACGCCCCTACAGGAGCACGACTCGGTGGCGAGCAAAAGGGTTACTCGTCAGGGCGCGAGCAGGCTCGAGCGCGGTGAGGTTGGCAGCGGCGCGCACCCAAGGGGCGGGCTGGGGATCGATGTGCGGGTGAGCGGATAGAACGCGAGGCGCGAGGTCACGCGGCGGACCCCGCGGTGCAGACTGGCGCTCTCGACGGGGCGGACGTCGTCGCGGTCGCGCCCGATCGCCACCGCGAGGTGGCGCAGATCCGGCGGGCAGCCGAGCAGCGGATCGAGCTCGAGCCAGCCTCGTCGCTCGGTGTGGAGCGCGACCCACGCGTGCTCATGGGCCTCACCGGCGCCGACTGGCGGCAACAGGTACCCGTGTACGAAGCACGCAGCGTGGCCGAGAGAGCGGAGCACGCCTAGGGCGACCTGCGCGTAGTCGCTCGCGGCGCCTTCGCGGTGACGGAGGGCGCTGGTCGCCGTGCGGCGCACCTGAGCCCAGCCGCGGTCGAAGGCCAGCGTGGCGCGCATCGCCCTGGAGAAGTCGAAGAGCGAGCTCGCGTCGACCGGGCGTCCGCGGAAGATCGACCGACCCAAGGCGCGGAGCTCGCTCGAGATCGGGATGAGGGGTGTGGGCTCCTGGAACGGCGTGAGATCGGCCGGAGCGATGCGAGAGCCGAACACCGTGAGCTCTACCGCGGTCACCGCCCGCAGGGTCACCTCCGAGACGCGCTCCCAGTGCACCTCGGTCACCTCGTTGCCGAGCGCGTCTTCCCCCACGAGCTGCACCGCCTCGGGTGGCGTGGAGGTGAGCTGATGGTGGAGCACGCGCTGGCGACTGCCGTCGAGGGGCCGGAGCCGAACGAGGCCCGTCACCCGAGGGCGCTCCTCGGAGAACGCGTAGCGAATTTCGTGGACGACGCGCAGGGTGCGGCTCACCACCCGAGCTCCCGCGTCATCGATCGCGACGGGGGGGCCGCGGTGGCGGGGAGCGCGCGGGCCCGAGGAGCGGTCCGCAGCAGGGCGGGGGGGGCGTGGAGGGTGGAGAGGATGTGGGTCACGCGATACCTCACGTTCCGAGCAGGGGTTCACGAACATCCACGCGGCGGCGGCCACCGACCCTCACCGCGCACTGCAGTTGGGTAGGACAATGGTTGACCATGTCGACTACGTGGGGACGAGGGGCGGGGTCGGGCTCGGCCTGGCCCCGCCGTGGTGCGGCGGATGGGAGGTGCGCTCCACCCCAACGCCGGGCCCGGGCTCCGCCCTGTCTCGGGGCCGCCGTGGTAAAAGCCGCCGATGGAGGCCGAACGCCGTCAGCTCGTGCTCGGTCGGAGGGCGTGGGTCGCGCTCGGGCTGCTTCTGCTCGGGGCCGCCATGTACGGCTTCCGCGCGGTCCTCACCCCGATCTTCCTCGCGCTGACCATCGCGTACATCCTCGATCCCGTCGTGGGTCGCCTCGAGTCGTGGAAGCTCCCTCGGGCCGCCGCGGTCGGCGTGGTGGTGGGCGGGTTCCTCGGTGCGATCACCCTGTTCGCGCTGCTCGTGATCCCGAGCATCGTGAGCGACGTCGTCGGGGTCGTCCGTGAGCTCCCCGGTCACATCAAGCGGGGCCTCGACCAAGCGTCCCCGTGGCTGAGCGCACGGGGCATCGAGCTGCCGCGATCGGCCGATCAGTGGGTCACGATGATCCAAGGCCACGCCGACGCGCTCTCGAGCGTGCCCCTCGCCCCCATCGGCGACGCGTTGAAGTCGATCGTGGGGGGAACCTTCTCCGCCATCGGCGCGTTCTTCGCGGCTCTCATCGTTCCCATCCTCGCGGTGTACTTGCTCTTCGACTTCAACCGCATGACCGCCGGCGCGCGCGAGCTCGTGCCGGTGGGGTACCGGGACTGGGTGGTGTCGACCGCGCGCGAGATCGACGCCGTGTTGAGCCAGTTCATGCGTGGCCAGCTCACGGTGATGGCCATCCTCGCCGTCTTGTATGGCGGCGCTTACGCGGCGCTGGGGATTCGCCTCGCCATTCCCATCGGCATCCTCGCCGGGGTCCTCAACATCGTGCCCTATGTGGGGAGCGCCTTCGCGCTGGTGGCGGGCCTCTTGATGGCGGTGCTGGGTGGCGGAGGATGGTTTCAGATCGGTGGGGTGGTGATCGCCTACGTCGTCGTCCAAACCCTCGAGGGCTTCGTCATCACGCCGCGCATCGTCGGCGAGAGCGTTGGCCTGCGAGAGGTTTGGGTGCTCTTGGCTTTGTTCGTGGGCGGCGAGATCTTTGGGTTCCTCGGCGTGCTCTTGGCGGTGCCGGTGGCGGCCGTCCTGAAGATCTTCGTCGGCCGCGCCATCGCCCAGTATCGGGCTTCGGCCTGGTTCCTCACGCCGGGGGTGGCCGTCGCCGGCGCAGGCGACGGCGAGCTCGACCTTCCCGACGCGCTGGCTCCTCCACCGTCATCGGCCGAGCTCGTGGAGCCCGAGCCTGCGTCGGAGCCCGAGCCTGCGTCGGAGCCCGAGCCCGCGTCATCGGCCGAGCCCGCGTCATCGGCCGAGCCCGCGTCGGAGCCCGAGCCCGCG
>CAYOAL010000019.1:0-96211 GCA_964401935.1 uncultured Polyangiaceae bacterium | reverse complement strand
CCGGACCGCGCCTCGAGGAGCCCCGCGAGGCAATGTCGGTCGGACCTTCAGTCGTTGGAGGGTGCTGCCGCACCCTCCCCCCACGCGGCGCGCGCCCCCCCTCCCACCGTGTTGCGCTTGGGGCCCCAACGCCCAAGCGCGCTTCGTGAGAGCCCCTCTCTCTTCCGGTCGGACCTTCAGGGCTCGGGGGCGTGGAGCCAGCGGATCTCTCGCGCCGTGGCCGGTCCCACCGCGAGCTCATCGAGCGTCGCGGGGAGCACGCTCTCGCTCGCGCTCACGGCTCGGTGCCGCGCCATCACCTCCGCCTTCGGCTGTGGGAAGAGCGGGGAGCGGTTGGGCTCGGGGAGACCATCGGGGACGAGCACGCCGCCGTCGGGCGCGTACTTGTCGGTGGCGCCGAGGATATGGAAGAGCTCGTGGGCCGCGACGAAGAGGGCCACGTCCACCATCGACGGCGCGAGATCGATCTCCACCACGCCAATGTGTCCCCCCTCTTGGCCGGTGCCCTCCACGGTGAGCGTGGTCCCGTCGCCCCGCGCCGCCGCGAGGTAGATCCGAGCGTCGAAGCGAGCTGGGTCGTAGCGAGCGCGCTCGTCGACCCGGTCGACCCAGCGCGACAGCTCCCAGTTGAAGGCCAGCGTGTCGAGCCAGTCGTCGGACGCGGGGGGCCGCGGCGGTGGGGGCGAGCCCGTCGTCGCCACCACGATCTCGACGCTGAACGGACGCACGCCGTCACGGTAACGCTGCATCTCCTCGGCGAGTCGCTGCTCGAGCGCACCGAGCCTCACGCGCAGCGCGGCTTCGGTGCGAGGCTCGAGGGGATCGAGGGGCACCAACACCAACGCCACCCTGAGGGTGCGCGCCCAGTCCGTGCGCAGCTCACGCTTGCGCACGTCGCGAAGGGCGTAGAGCAGCACCCCGGCGAGGATCGTGAGCAGGATGCTCACCCGCACCAAGAAGAACCGGCGCGAGCGCGCCCGCTTCGCGCGGCACTTCACGCAGAGCCCGGCCGGCGGCGACGCGGCCACGCACAGCGCACAGATCGGGGCGCCACAGCCCCCGCAGGCGAGGTGGCGTGGGAGCCACGGATGCTCGACGCAAGCGGCGGTGGCCACCTCCACCGGCACCACCGTCGCCCGCACGCCGAGGCCTCGAAGCTCTGCCACCCACGCCTCGGCCTCCGCCGCGCTCCGATAGTGCGCGGGGTAACGCGCGGGCAGCGCTCGCGACCAGGCCCTCGCCACGACGAGCGGCACGCGAAGCCCGAGCGCCACCGCGTTCTCTGCCTGACGGCGCGACTTCTCCTCGGCGGGCCACGCCTCGATGTCGACAGCAAACCCCGCCATGGCCCATGATGCCCCCCGCGCGAACCCCCGCCAACCCGTTCGGGTCGCGGCGGCAGGTGAGACCTCGCGCCCGATCCGTGCTGCTACCGAAGCGACGCGTGGCCAGGGCTCGTCCAACCCACGATGACCCACCCGCTCCGCTCCGCCCCATCCACCGCGCTGCCCGCGTCGTGCTTGCTCGTGCCGGCGCTGTTTCTCCTCTCGGGCTGCACCATCGTCTCCAACACGCGCGCGCGAACCTTCGACGACGGGTTCGGTCGCGCACACTCCACCGGCACCGGCTACCGCGGCGTCGGCGACGGTGGCCACGCGGCCCATCCCGAGCGCCAACCCCTCCCCGGTGAAGCCGGTCCCGGGCGAACGCGCCCCGCCCCCAACGCCGGCGCCCCCGGCTGGCAGCCCGCCCCGCCACCCGCCACCGAGCCCAGCCCCGCGCCGGGGCGAAGGCTGGGCACCACCCGACCGCCGAGCCCGCCCAGGGGCACCGCGACCGCACCCTCCCGCGGCGCCGGACGCGCCCCATCGCTCCCCGGCGCGCCACCCCCGCCGCACACCCCCCCCACGCCCAACGGCTCCCAGGGCGCGCAGGCGTGCGTCGCGGCGCTCAAGGCAGCGCAGGCCGGACGCTGTGAGGAGGCGCGCTCGCTCCTCACCCAGTGCAGCGGCCGGCAAGCGCCGGCGTTCGCGCAACGCGTCGCTCAACACTGCGGCTGAGCGAGGCAGCGAGCGGCGGAGCGGTGCAGCCAGCGGCGGAGCGGATCCCGAACGAGGTCGCGCGCAGGGGAGACGGCGCCGTCGCCCTCGGAGGCCCGCAGCCCGCGGGAGGCCGCTCGGACCTGGCCCCCCGCGGCTCCCGCGGCGCGGCCGTGGTCAGGCGCGGGCGTGTCGCTTCCGCTTCTTGTCGCGCACCTCTCGGAGCGCCACCTCTGCGTCGAGGTGGTCGTCGCCGCAGTGGGCGAGATACTCGCGGTAGGTGCCTGGGTAGTCGCTCACCCCGTCGGCGCGCAGCTCGACGATGCGGGAGGCGAGCCGATCCACGAACCAGCGGTTGTGCGACACGAAGACGAGCGTGCCTTCGTAGTCGCTCAGCCCGTCGGCGAGCGCCTCGATGCCCTCGAGATCGAGGTGGTTGGTGGGCTCGTCGAGCACGATCACGTTGGGGTTCTGCAGGCCGAGCTGGGCGAGGATGAGCCGCGACGACTCGCCGCCGGAGAGGGCCTTGAGCTTCTTGTCTACCTCCTCGCGGCTGAAGAGCACCTCGGCCAGCTTTCCCCGCACGAAGCCCTCCGTGCGCTCGGGCGCGAAGCCATAGAGGTAGCTGAGGAGGGTGGCGTTCTCGTGCGCCGCGAGCTCGCCGTGGTCCTGGCTGAAGTAGCCCACCTGCGCCTCGTAGCCCCACTCGGTGCGGCCGGCGTCTGCCTCCATGCGGCCCATCATGATCTTGAGGAGCGTCGACTTGCCGATCCCGTTGGGCCCGATGATGGCCACCCGCTCGCCACGATCGACGGCGAGGGTCACGTCGCGGAGCACCACGTGATCGTCGAACGACTTGGTGACGCCCTCCACCTCGATCACGCGGCGACCGCTGGGGCGCGCCTGCTCGAAGCGAAAGAGCGGATAGCGACGCGAGCTCACCGGCAGCCGCTCGATCACGATCTTCTCCATGCGCTTCTGGCGACTGTTGGCTTGGCGAGCCTTGGTCGCCTTGGCCTTGAAGCGCTCGATGAAGGCCTTGTGCTCGTCGATCTCGGCCTCGCGCTTCTTGATCTCTGCCTCCTGGCGCTCGCGATGGGCCACCTTCTCCGCTTCGAAGTGGTCGTAGTCGCCGCTGTAGAGCGTGACCCGCTCGTAGTCCACGTCGACGATGTGGGTGGCCACCGCGTTGAGGAAGCGGCGGTCGTGGCTCACCACGAGCACCACGCCCTTGTATTTCAGCAGGAATTTTTCCAGCCACCGGATGCTCAGGATGTCGAGGTGGTTGGTCGGCTCGTCGAGGAGCAGGATGTCGGGCTTCGCGGCGAGGGTCTGGGCGAGCAGCACCCGGAGCTTGTAGCCACCGGAGAGCACGCGCATCGGCTCACGGTGCTTGTCGCTCGGGATGTTCAGCCCCTCGAGCAGCTCCGCGGCCACCGCCTCTTGGCTGTACCCGTCGTGTTTGACGATGATGTCCTCGAGCTCCGCGTAGCGATCGGCGTCGAACGAGGTGGCCGCGTTCTCGAGCAGCGCCTCCTTCTCCACCATCGCCGCGTAGAGCTCACGGTTGCCCATGAGCACCACCTCGAGGATCGGCACCTGTTCGTAGGCGAAGTGGTCCTGCTTCAACCACCCCACGGTGGCGCGACCGGGCAGGTTCACCTCGCCCTCGGAGGCCTCCTCCACTCCGGCCACGATGCGCAGGATGGTCGACTTGCCCGACCCGTTCGCTCCCACGATCCCGTAGCGGCAGCCGGCGGTGAAGCTCACCGTGGCCTCGCTGAACAGCGTCTGTCCGCCGTGATGCTTGCCGAGGTTGTTGATGCTGAACACTGTCGTCGTGCCTAAGGTCGGCTGGGGCCCCGCGGTCAGAGGTGGCTGACGTCGGTGTCGAGGCCGAGGAGCACCCGCCCCACGGTGCGCTCGATCGCGGGTGACACCATGATGTGTTGGGTCACCGCGTGCACGTCGCGGAAGTGGCGCTGGAGCGGGCTCGTCCGATAGAGGGCGGCGCCGCCCCCTGCCTGGTACATCGCGTCCACCGCGCGCACCGCGCTCCGCGTGGCCTGACAGGCGGCGAGCCGGAGCTGTGCCCGGTGCTCGAGCGCGAGCGCCCCCGCCTCCGCCACCTCGAAGGCGCGGTCACAGGCGGCGAGGAGCCACGCTCTCCCAGCCCCGAGCTCGGCGCTGGCGCGGGCCACCTCGCGCTGCACGTGGTCCTCGGTGGCCAACGTCTTGTTGCCGCCGAAGCTCTTCTTCTCGCCCGCGGAGAGGGCGAAGGCGTCGATGGCGGCCCGCGCGATCCCGAGCCCCACCGCCGCCACCCCCGCCGCGAGCAGCCCGAACACCGGAAACCGATAGAGCGGCTCCTCGTGGCGCGGGGCCTCCGAGGCGAGGCACACGGTGTGCTCTTCGGGAACCTGCACCGCGTCGACCACCAGATCGTGGCTCCCGGTGCCACACAGCCCGGCCACGTCCCACGTGTCCACCACCTGCGCCGCGTTGGCCGGGAACAGGAACGACCGGATCTCGGGGGCGCCGCTCGCCCCGCGGCGTGGCCCCCCCTCCTCCATGACCAGGGCCCCACCCATCAGCCAGCTCGCGTTCTCACAGCCGCTCGCGAACGACCAGCGTCCGCTCAGTCGATAGCCGCCGGCCACCGGCGTGGCGCGACCGGACGGCGCGAACACCCCGGCCGTGATCACGCGCGGGTTCTCCCCCCACACCGCCGCTGCCGCCGCGAGCGGGAGATAGGCGCTCAGCACGCCGTTGGTGGCTCCCGTCATCACGTGCCAAGCGCTGGCCGCGTCACCGCGCGCGAGCTCGGCGAGCACCTCCACCATCACGCGGGGCTGCACCGCAAAGCCACGGAGCTTCTGGGGCACCAGCATGCGAAACATCCCGCGCTCGGCGAGCGCCTCGGCCACCTCGCGGCTCACCCTCCGCTCCCGCTCGTGCTTCTCCGCTTGCCCGGCGAGCTCGGGCACCAGCGCTCGTGCGCGCTCTACGAGGACGTGCTCGCTCACGCCGTCCCCCGGGCGCGGAGCGACGCCGGCTGGCGCCCGTCGACGTCCGTGAAGCCGTACTCCCGCGCGAGCTCGGCCACGACCAGCACCTTGCCGGTGTGGCGGAGCGCGTCGGGATCGGTCGCGAGGGCGCGGATCGCGCGGCCCGTGAGCTCGGGCGACTCCCCGCCTTCGAGATCCCATGGGAGCTGGTGGGCGAACGCGAGCATGCGCTCGGTGCGCACGATGCCCGGCCACAACGACACGCAGGTGACGCCGTGCGGCTCGAAGTCGTGGGCCATGTCGCGCGCGAGGCGATCGGCACCGGCCTTGCCGACGCCGTAGGCCACGTTCACCTGGAAGCTCCCCCCGCCAAACGACGAGATGTTCACCAAGAGGCCCCGCTCGGCCGCGAGCAAGAGCGGGGCGCAACACACCGAGGCCACGTAATGCGAACGCAGCCCCACGCGGTGCATGGTGTCCCAGAAGGCGATGGGCTGCTCCCAGAACGGCCTCCCGAAGAGGTTGCCATCGGGCACCGCGAACACGTTGTTCACGAGGATGTCGAGGTGCCCCCGTTCTTCTCGGATGCGGTCGGCGACCGCGCGCACCTGCTCGTCGTCGGCGTGATCGCAGCGCACCGCGATCCCGCGTCCGCCCCGCTCGGTCACCAGCGCCGCGGTCTCTCCGATGGTGCCCGGCAGCCCCGCCTCGCCGGCGCTCGTGGTGCGGCCGGTGACGTAGACGGTGGCCCCGGCGTCGCCGAGCGCGAGGGCGATCCCCTTGCCGATCCCTCGGCTGGCACCGGTGACGAGGGCCACGCGCCCGGAAAGCGTCTCGGCCTGCTTCGACATGCCGCCTCATAGCTCGCCGCCCCCGGCACCGTCAACTCGCCCCGCTTGCCGCCTTCGGCAGGGCCAGGCATACCGCCGCCATGTTGTCGCGCCACCCTCTGGCTCTGTTCGTCGCCGCCCTCGTGCTCACCACCACGCTCGCGCTGTCGGTGGGGGGCCAGGAGTCGAATCACCCTGCCCTCCGTGACCCGTCGAAAGCCAACGAGACGGCACCCGAGACCTTCACCGCGAAGTTCGAGACGACCAAGGGCAACGTGCTGATGGAGTGCACCCGAGAGTGGGCGCCCCACGGCGTCGATCGCTTCTACAACCTGGTCAAGATCGGCTTCTTCCACGACGTGGCCCTCTTCCGCGTGAAGAAGGGCTTCGTGGTGCAGTGGGGGATCCATGGCAACCCCGACGTGAGCAAACACTGGAGCCGCGCCAACATCCCGGCCGATCCGGTCAAGCAGTCGAACACGCCGGGCATGGTCACCTTCGCGATGGCCGGCGCCCCCACCACGCGCTCCACCCAGCTGTTCATCAACTACGGCAACAACCAGAACCTCGACGGGATGGGCTTCGCCCCGGTCTGCAAGGTGACCGAGGGCATGGACGTGGCCGAGAAGTTCTACGGGGAGTACGGCGAGCGGGTGACCGGGAAGCAGGGCGAGATCCAGTCGGAGGGGAACGCCTACCTGAAGCGGGAGTGGCCAGAGCTCGACTACATCCTCAAGACGTCGATCGTGAAAGAAGGCAACAAGGCGGCCGGCGCCGAGGGCGACAAGCCGAGCTCCGACAGCGGGGGCACCCAAGCCGAAGAGCCGACCAAGAGCAACACCACCACCTACGTGGTGATCGCGCTGCTCGCGGTGGGTGCGGTGCTCGCCTTCATGTTCATGCGCGGGAGCAGCGAAGAGGAGGCGGCGGCCCCCTCGCCCCCACCTCGCGCGCCGAAGAAGAAGGCGGCCGCGAAGAAGAAGGGCACGACCGACAAGACGACCCGGGCGAGCGCCTCCCACGAGACCGGCGAGCCGACGAGCAGCAAGAGCGCGGCTCCGCGCAAGAAGAAGAAAAAGAAGACGACCTCGAGCTGACGACCCGACGCGCCCGCGTGGGCGCGCGTCTCTCGCGCGGCGCCTCAGGGCACCGTGGTCGCGCCGCCCCTCTCCCTCGGATCGCCGTCCCTCCGATCAACGAACGGTGACGGTGACCGGCCGCGCCTCCACGCGCACCTCGGGCTCGTAGTAGAGGTACGCGCGAGCGGGTGACGGTTGCGCGATGGCGGGCAGGTTCGCAACAAAGCGCAGCTTCACCTTGCGCTCGCCGAGGGCAGGGAGCTCCCGCAGGTACATGACGACGCGCCCCCCCCGCAGCTCGAAGCGCTCGATGACGCGGCTCGCGACCAACGCGTCGAGGCTGGCCACGTCGAGCTGTGCGCCGGGCACGAGCCCCGCCTCCAGCATGGGCATCTGCATCGTGACCTTGCGCCGGTTGCGGAGCGTGAGCTCAGCCACGATGGCCTCGCCCACCGACGCGGAGGTGGTGCTGTACCCTACGTCGAGCTCGAGCTCACCTCGCGGCGCCCCGGCCGGCCACGGCCGATGGAAGCGCGTCACCAGCTGATAGGCGACCGACCCCTCGCCGCGCTGCTCGAGCGTCACCGCGCGCGCCCCCTTTCGCGCCGGCCCCCGGAGGCTCACGAGGCGGAACACGTCCGCGGTCTCGGGCGTGATCACCACCGTCTCCACCACCTCGCCGTCGGCCAACACCTTCACCTCCACGTCGGAGGTGATGGGCCCCGCCGGTGCGGGCGTGAGCAGGGCCCGCATCGCGGCCACCGTGGCCTGCGTCGAAGCCCACGTCCCCGAGGGATCGCGCTCGGACGAGAGCCACGCGAGCCCGCGCTGCGCGAGCGCCACGTCGGCTTCGCCGCGAAGCAATGCATACGCCGACAGCGCCGTGGTCTCCACGTCGAGCGCCGCCCCCCTCCCGTAGGTCATCCCCTCGCCGCCCCCTTTCCAGAACGACGCCTGCGCCGCGTTCGCGGCACCGCTCGCCAGCCGCGACAGGGCCTCGGCGCGCTGAGGATGCTCCCCGGCGACGAGCGCGTTGGCGACGAGCGCCAGCGTGTAGCCGTCTTGCGCCTCCGTCACCCGCGCGGCGAGCACGGCAAAGGCGCGCGTGAGGCGCGGATCGACGACGCCGCTCTCCGCGAGCGCCCAAGCGACGTACGCGGTGGTTCGGAGATCCTGCATCGCAAAGCCGAGCGTCGCCCCCTCCGGGATCCCCGCGTCCGCGACCGTCCAGGTGCCATCGGGCCGCTGCTGCGAGAGGAGCCAGGCCTGCGTGCGCGCCAGCATCGCCTCGTCGACCGCTTGCACGCGCTTCATGTCGTGAAACTCCATCAGCCCGTAGGCGGTGAGCACCGGATGGGCAGGCGCCTGCCCGAACCACTCGAAGCCTCCCCCCGGCACCTCGAACGACAAGAGGCGCTGATAGCCGAGCTGGACGAAGCGCATCGCCTTGGCCTCGAGCTCGGGGCTGAGGCGTCCGTGGCGCTTGAGATAGTCGAGCACCAGGAGGCTCGGGTACGTGACGCTCGAGGTCTGCTCGAAGCAACCCGAAGGCATGCGAAATATGCCCTCCATACCCTCGACCACCTGACTGAGCGCGCCGGTGTAGAGCTTCAAGAACAGGTCTTCGCTGCCCGGGATCGCCTCGCCGCCGATGGGCGCCTCGAGCGCCACGCGTCCCTTCAGCGTGCCGCTCGCCACGTGCTCCACGCGCTCGCCATCGGGGGCCACGCTCACCACCCGCTCCACCGCGTCGGCCACCTCCCCCGCGCTCGCGTGCACCCTGAAGCGGTGCTCGCCTGCGCGCCTCGCCTTCACCCGAAAGCGCACCTGGCGGACCTCTCGCGACGCGAGCGTCACCGTCTGGGTCGCCGGCCCCACCAGCGTGGCCCAGTCCCCGGTGTCCACCCCCACCGTCACCGACTGAGGTGCGTCGAGATAGTTGAACACCGCCACCGGCACCGTCACCTCGTCGTTCTGCGTGAGCGCGACCGGGAGGTTGGGCTCGACGAAGAAGGGCTGAAACACGACCAGGCCGGTCTCCGTGGCGCCGAGCCTGCCGGCGAGCGACACCGCGCTCAGCGACAGGCGCCAGGTCGTGATCGAGTCGGCCAGCGGCACGTCGAGCTCCACCACCCCCGCTGCATCGGTGATGAGCTGGGGCTCCCATACCAGCGTCTCGGGAAAGAACGAACGCACCCGCGGGCCCGTCGCCAGCGACGGCTCCGGGGGAGCCTGGAGCCCAGGTGCGGGCACGTCGTCGGGTGTGAGCGTCTCCGTAACGGCCCCCCCCGCGTCGACCCCCGACCTCGAAGACATCTGCCACGAGCTCACGACAAAAGTCGCGGCGATGACCACCACCACCGGCGCCGCGACCAGCACCGCGCGGCTCAGGACGGGCCACAGCATCCGCCGCCCGCCTCGACCGTGGGTGAGCGCACCGCCGAGCGCAGCGAGCGTGCCCGCCACGAGCGCCCACGCTGTGAGGACCGCGGCGCCCAGCGCCACGTTGGCGGCCGCGACGAGCCACCCGTTGGCGATGTTGACGCCGAGACCCACAACGCCCACGACGAGCAACCCGTAGCCCGCGAGGAGCCGCGCGAGCTCGTCCCCAAACCACGACACCGCCGCGAGCTCCGGCTCGCGGCGGACGTCGTCGACCACGCGCCGCAGCCACTCCCACGCGACCAGCGTGCCGATACCGAGACCGGCCACGGCGCCGACGTCGCGGAACGCCATGCCCCCCGCCACCGTCATCCCCAACGGCAGGAGCAGCCCCGCGCACCACGCGCGCGCGGCCGACCTCACGAGCGCCGCCACCCTCAACCGCTGCTCCTCTTCGATCGCGGGCCGCGTTTGGCCCCGCGTGCGTCGGATGGCGCGCTCCACCCACACCAGCAGCCAGAGGAGCGCGAGCGCGAGCGGCAGCGCGAGCGCCGCGCCCCCGAGCCGCCGCAGCCACAACGCGCGCGCCTTCGCGACGACGCCGGCGCGTTCCTCGTAGCTCTCTGGTCCGAAGAGCGGCACCGTGTCGTCGGGACTCGCTCGCAGCGCGAGGGCGGCCCCCGCTGCCCGCTCACGCGCCTCGCCCTCGAGCGCCAACACTCGGTCGAACGAGAACGGCGCCGCGGGACCTCCGACCTCGCCAGCCTCGAAGAAGCCGCGCTCCATCCCGGGTCGCGTCTCGCTCAGCGAGAACACCGCCTCGTCCACCCCCGCGAGCGACACCGCCGCCGGCGCGGCCTTGCCGTCGGTCGTGACGGCGACGCGGAGCTTGGCGGTTTCGCCCGGGCGATAGGTGTCGCGATCGAGGGTCGCCGTGAGCGACAGCGCGTCGCGTGCGCGCACCAGCACGACCCGATCCGAGCGCTCCACCACCCCCCCCGCCCGCACCCGAAACGCGCGCAGCCGCACCGGCCCGTGGACGTCGGCCGGGAGATCGTAGCGGAGCGTCGCGCGCCCGCGCTCGAGGGGCAGCGCGCGCGTCCAGAGGGTCGCGCCCCCTTGCACCGCGTCGACGAACACGGTGCCGTCCGACTCGCTCGCGAGCACCTCGAGCTGGAGGGTAGCCCCGCCCGGGTAGATCGCCCGATCGCTGTGGATGAGCACCCCCGAGCCGGCTGCGAGCGACACCTCCCGCTCGAGCTGTTGCCCGGCCGCGGCCGCGGCCAAGAGGCGCACCGTTGGGGCCGCGCCGGGCGTCACCACGACCTCGGCGAGGCCGCTCGCGTCGGTCTCGAAGGCCACCCCTGCGAGCTCGCCGCGCGCCGCTACCGGCTCTCCGTCGGGGGTGCGCGTCGCGACGAAGACGCGGTTCGGCACCCCCACGACGGTCTTGCCACCGGGCACCAACACCTCGGCGAGCAGGCTGTGGGGCGACACCCGTCGCTCGAGCCGCGCGCGGCTCTCGAAGCCGGCCCGATCGGCCACCCGCGCCTCGAGGACCACCCGCGTCGCGCCGTCCTGATCGAGCGCACCGAAGCGCGGGGGCAGCGGCAGCGTGAACGCAAAGCGCCCGTCGCCCCCCGCCGCTGCGGTCACCGTCGTCATCTCGAGCTCGGACGCCCCGTCGATGGCCGTCACCTGCACCGTCCCCTCCCGCACCGGCTCGCCGAAGGTGTACCCGGCGGTCACGGTGCCGGTGATGGTGTCGCCGGGCCGATAAGCGGTCGCGTCGGTGTCGAGCGCGACCTTGAGCTTCGGCAGCACGTAGCGCTCCACCGTCACCGCCCGCTCCGAGACCACCTCCCCCACCGCCGCCGACACCACGTACCGTCCCTCGTTCACTTGCTCGGCGAGCTCGAAGTCGGCGGCTGCGAGACCGTAGGCCGATGTCTGCACCTTCGACTCGAACACCAAGTTGCCGCGCGCGTCCTGGACGCGAAACACCAGATCTCGCGCCGCGGCCGGCTGAAGACCGCGGCTCGCCATGGCGAGCGCCCGGACGCGCACCACCTGTCCCGGCTGGTAGCGCGGCTTGTCGGTGCCGACGAAGAGACGATGTTCGCGCTGCACGACAATCGCGCGCGTGACCGTCGGCGCGCGCCGAGGCGTGTTGGCCACCACCCGCAGCGTGTAGCCGCCCTCGACGAGCGCCGCGGGGATCTCCGCCCCGGCCACCGCCACCCCGAGCTCGTCGGTCGTCGCTTCCGTCTGCCAGGCCTCCACCCCATCGGCGGCCACGAGCGACAACCGCACGAGCGTGTCGGCGAACGGCGCGAGCGTGTCGGCGTGGCGCACGAGCACCCGGATGTTCGCCGGCGCCCCTGGCTCCAGGCTCTTCTGCGCGAGCACCTGCACCTCCTCCACCGAGGCCCGCCAGCTCGACACCCACGCCCCGCTCGCCCCCAGCCCGAGCCCGAGCGCGAGGATCGCGGCCGCCGCCCAGCGATACGTGCCCGACAGCCACCGCGTGACCGGAGGGTGTCGCGGGCCCCGGCCGCGCGAGCGCTCGCGCTCGATGGCACGCAGCACGCCGTCTTCCACGCGGCGCTCCGCCGCGAGCTCATCGAGCGCTCTCACCGTGCGTTCCACCACGTCGACGTCGCGCCGCTCGCCACGGAGCGCGCCCTCCTGCTCGAGCAGCAGCACGTACTCCGCCCGCGCGTCGTCGTCCTCGAGGAGCGTCTCGAGCTCCCCCTCCTCCTCCTCGCCGAGCTCACCGTCGAGCATGCGCAGGGTGAGCTCATCGAGCCGCGCGCGGCGGCGCTCCATGTCTTGGTCGCTCATGTGAGTTTCCCTTCGATGCAGTGGCGGAGGTCGAGGCGCGCTCGCTGCAAGAGCTGCCGCGCGCCAGCCACGGTGCGTCCCAGCGCTCTGGCCACGCTCGCGAACGACCACGCGCGGTCGTAGCGCAGCGCGAGCGCCTCCTTCGCGCTCTCGGGCAGGTGCTCGCGGCACTCGGCGAGGGCGCGTCGCAGCCGCTCCTCGCGCGTGTCGGGCCCGCGATCGTCGGGTGCCTGCGCCTCGAGGTAGTGGAGGTAGCGGTCCATTCGGCGGTCCTCGCGCGCCCGGCGGCGCAGCTCGGCGCGCGCCAGATTGCGCGCGATCCCACGCAACCACGCGCCGAAGTCGCGCCCTCGCTCGAAGCGATCGAGCTGTTGGTAGGCGAGCACGAACGCCTGCTGCACCAGGTCCTCCGTCTCCTCGGGTCGGCTCAACGCGAAGGCCACCACCCGCCACACGTCGCGTTGATGGTGGCGAACGACCTCACGGTAGGCGGCGGTGTCCCCGGCCCGAACGCGTTCGATGACCCGATCGATCTCCTCGTCCCTCATGGCGATACCCCTCTTGGTCACCCGACGCCGAACTCAACGCGACAGCTCCGTCGCGATCCTGCCCGACGCGCGCCGCCGGCGAACGCGCGTCGTTGACGAACCACCGTCGCGACGTAGAATGCGAGGCTTCGGGGATCGTCGAGGTTGGGCACCATGAGTCACAACAGGCAGGATGAGTTGCACACGGCGAGGCGCGATGCAGTGGGCGCTGCGGCGCACCATCGGCACGAGCACCATCGGCACGAGCACCATCGGCACGAGCACCATCGGCACCACTGCTCGTCGCCGAGCCAGAGCTTCGTCTCGCGCTCGCGCATCACGGGGGCGCTCCTCGCCCTCGCCGCGAGCGTCAGCTGCACGAACACCGACGAGGTCCGCGCCGTCACCTACCACCAGGACATCGCTCCCCTCGTGGCCGCGCGCTGTGGCTCGTGCCACACGGAGGGCTCGATCGCCCCATTCGCGCTGGAAGACGTGGACACCGTCACCTCCCTCGCGCCGGTGATGCTCGCCGCCGTCGAGGACGGCTCGATGCCCCCGTGGCTCGCGCAAGAGACCGACGAGTGCCAGCCGCGGCTCCCGTGGAAGAACGATCTGCGCCTGACCGAGGACGAAAAACAGCTCTTCCGCGACTGGGTGGCGGCGGGGACCCCCCCCGGCGACGAGGCCACCGCTTCGCCCCTCCCCTCCCCACCCGAGCTCAGCCTCTCGCAGCCGTCGGTGTCGATGGCGTTCGAGCAGCCCTACACCGTCGACGGCGAGAACGACGACTTCCAGTGCTTCGTGCTCGACCCCGGCCACGACGAGCCAGTCTGGGTCACCGCGGCACAGCTCACGCCGGGCAACGAGGTGGTGGCCCACCACGGGCTCGTCTTCCTCGATCTCGACGGCACCTCCCAGGCGCTCGCGGACGAAGACGGCCGCTTCGAGTGCTTCAACCCGCCCTCCATCAGCGGCTTCTTGCTCGCCACCTGGACCCCCGGGGCGGTGCCCATGGTCACCCCCGAGACCACCGGGATGCCGATGCCGGTGGGCGCCAAGATCGTGGTCCAGATGCACTACCACCCCACCGGCAAGGGGCCCGAGCAGGATCGCTCGTCGGTGGAGCTCGCCTTCACCAACGAGCAGCCGCGGTGGGAGGTGGCCCAGGTGCTGCTCGGCAACTTCTCCGATCGGAACGACGACGGGACGGGCCTCCAACCCGGCCCCAACGATCGCGGCGGCGAGCCCGAGTTCGTCATCCCGGCCGGCATCGCCGATCACCTCGAGACCCTCATCTATCGGCAGAGCATCCCGCTCTCGTTCCCCCTCTACAGCGTCGGCACGCACATGCACTACGTGGGCACCGACATGTTGATCGAGCTCGTCCACAAGCTCACCGGTGAGCCTACCGAGTGCCTCGTGCACACCCCAGCGTGGGACTTCAACTGGCAGCGTGTCTACGACTACGACGCCCCCATCGAGGCGCTCCCCGTCATCGGGCCGGGCGACGAGCTGCACATGCGGTGCTCGTACGACAACACGATGAACAACCCCTTCGTGGCAGCTGCCCTCCGCGAGCGGAACGAGCCCTTCCCCGTCGACGTGACCCTCGGCGAGGAGACGCTCGACGAGATGTGCCTCGGCCTCTTCGGCATCGTCGTGGAGCCAGGCGTCCTCCAGACCGTGTTCGGCAACTGAAGACCCGACCGACATCGTCTCGAGGGGCCCTCGACGCGCGGCCCGGCGACTCGCTGCGGCTGGGTGGGACCGGCCGCGGTTTGACGGGAGGGAGCGCGCCGCCTGGGCGGCCGCACCGAGGACGCGTCACGAATCGTCGCCACTGACATCGGACCAGTCGTTGGCGTACCGAATCGCCTGCCGATACTCTGGATCGTTCGCTTCACGCGCGGCTTGAGCGGCCGCGGACACTTCCGCCCAGCGGTCCAGGAAGGGCTGGGGATCATGGTACGCGGCCACGATCCGCGCTTCCAGCTCCTCGAGTGAGTCCGCCCCGACACCCTGTCGGGACACGTACTCCAAGCCATGTTCGTCAACGAGACCGTCGACGAACGACACACCGTCGAGACTGTCTGCCAACACCTCGGCCGCGATCCGGCTCATGTCCCAGGCGGCAGGATCGATGCTCACCACCGACCGCGGCTTGAAACCAACGACGGAGGTGAGCCACGAGAAGAAGTCCTCGTTGCCGGCCTCCACGATCTCGCCGAGGAAGAACGCCCCTTCGTCGAGCAACTCCGCCGCGTGGTCGTCGAGCTCGTCCTCGGTGCCGTCAAGCTCGAAGGTCCAGGGTCTCGGCCCATGCGGCAAACGTCTCCGACCCGCCACCACGTACTCCAGGGACATGCGCGACCCTCTACCACGAAAACGCTTTGACACCCCTCGGCGCAAATGGGGCCCCTCTCCGGCGGCGGGGGCGGCGGCGAGCCGGGGGTTGTGCGCTCGTTGCGCACATGCGCTCGTCGAGGTGAGCAAAGGTCGAACCATGGGCGTCCGCGCCGACGCTCGCCTTCGTGCGATCTTCAACACTTCTGCGGCGGCACGCGTCGTGCTTTACTGTCCGCGTGTTCCGCAGGCCCGCTCCCGAGATTCGTCGCGCCTGGCTCGCGCCGCTCTCGGCCCTCGCACTTCTGTGCTGCCAAGGAACGATCGGCGACGGCGGCGCGCCGAGTCGGTCGGAGCCGCCGCCCGACGACGTGGAGCCGCTCGAGCTCCAAGCACCGGTGCTCCCCCGACTCACCAACGCCCAGTACCGCCACGCAGTGGAAGATCTGCTCGGCGCCGAGCTCCCCACCCCGCCCCTCGAGCCCGACGAGAACCCCTACCTCTTCTACTCGATCGGCGCCGCGAGCACGTCGCTGTCCGAGCTGGGCGTGCAGCGCCTCGAAGAGGCGGCCGACGCGCTCACCGAGGCGGTGTTCGCGGAGCCGAGCCGTCGCCTCGCCCTCGTCGGTTGTGAGCCGGCGGCGGTCGACGACGCGTGCGTGCAGGACTTCGTGCGCACCTTCGGACGCCGCGCCTTCCGTCGCCCCCTCACCGCCCCCGAGGTCGGCCGCTGGGTCGCCGTCGCCCGTGATCTCTCGGAGGGCGACCCCTGGCTCGGGCTGCGCACGGTGGTGGCCGGCCTCCTGCAGTCGCCTCACTTCGTGTATCGGGTGGAGCTCGGCGAGCCCGACCCCGACGACGCCTCGCGGTCTCGCTACACCAGCTGGGAGATGGCGAGCCGGCTCGCGTTCTCGCTCGTGGGCTCGATCCCCGACGACGCGCTCCTCGACGCCGCAGAGAGCGGCGCGCTCAACACGGCGGAGGGGGTCGAGGCCGAGGCGCGGCGCCTCCTCGCCACGCCGCGCGCCCGCGAGAGCATCCAGGAGTTCTTCGCGCAGTACTTCGATCTGGTGCGCCTCGAGCGCGTGACCCGCAACGCACAAACCTACCCCGGCTTCTCGGAGACGACCCCCGCGTCGATGCGCACCGAGGTGAAGCTCTTGGTCGACGACCTCGTGAACCGGCGCGACACCGACATCCGCAGCGTGTTCTCCACCCGCCGCACCTTCGTGAACAGCGAGCTCGCGGCCCTCTACGGGCTCGACGCGCCCGGCGCCTCCCCGATCGCCTTCGTGCCGGTGGAGCTGGCCGAAGACTCACCGCGCCGGGGCCTGCTCACCCTCGGCGCGTTCCTCACCATGAACGCTCACGAGACCGAGACCTCTCCCACCCTGCGCGGCAAGTACGTGCGCGAGCGGGTGCTGTGCCAGGACGTGCCGCCTCCCCCCGACGACGTCGACATCGACATCACCCCCGAACCAGGCGCGCCCCCCAAGACCCTGCGCGAGCGCCTCGAGCAACACCGCGACGATCCGGCCTGCGCCGGCTGCCACGCGTTCATCGATCCGCCAGGCATGCTCTTCGAACACTTCGACTCGGTGGGCGCGTGGCGCACCGACGACAACGGCTACCCCATCGACGCGACCGGTGACCTCGACGGCGCACCGCTCGAGAACGCCCGCGAGCTCGCCGAGGCGCTCGAGCGCGACGAGCGCGTCGGTCAGTGCATCGTGACGCAGCTCTATCGACACACCCAGAGCCGCCTCGACGACCGCGGCGAGGAGGCGGCCCTCGCCGAGCTCGACGCTCTGTTCGCAGCCAAAGGGTACCGCTTCCGCGAGCTCTTGGTGGCCCTCGTGACCCACGAGAGCTTTCGCTACGTGAAGGCCGTGGAGGTGACGCCATGACGTTTCGGCTCTCGCGACGTACGATGCTGCGCGGCGCCGCCGCGGGGGCCGCCGTGAGCCTCGCCCTGCCTCCCCTGGAGGCGATGTTCAACGACAAGGGCGCGCTCGCCGACGGCTCGGAGCTCGGACCGATCTTCGGCGTGTTCTTCTGGGCGAACGGGCTCCCATGGCACGCAGGGCACGGCGCAGAGCAGGCCCAAGGGGGTCACCCCGACGCGTGGACGCCAGCCCAGACCGGCGCCGGCTACACCCCGAGCGCCCTCTTGGCGCCACTCGCCGGCCATCAGGTGAGCGTCGTGACCGGCCTCGAGCCGCACACGGACATCCCGAGCTCACCGCCCGGCCAGAGCGACGGCCACATGCGCGGCTTCATGGTCGCCCTCACCGGCGACCGCATCCGCCCCGAGGGGTTCGACCACCCGTCCCACACCCTCACCGCGCTCCGCCCGTCGCTCGATCAGTACGTTGCCAAACACGCCGACTTCTACGGCGCCGAGCTCCCGCGCTTCCGCTCCCTCGTCCTCGGCGTGAGCGACGCCCGCTTTCACGAGTATGGCCACTGGAACGCCATCTCCTACAACGGCCCCGACTCCACCAACGCTCCCATCCTCGAACCCGCCGCGCTCTACGATCTGCTGTTCGCGGCCCCACCCGACGCCGGCTCGCTCACGCGCCGCGCGCGGCTGCTCGACGCGGTGAAGGCGGACGCCCACGATCTGCACAAGCGCCTCGGGGCCAGGGACCGCGAGCGGCTCGACGCCCACCTCACCCACCTCGACGAAATCCAACGCCGCCTCGAGCTGGGGGTGGCCACCTGCAACACCCCAAGCCCGCCGGCGCCAACCAGCGATCTGCTCGAGAAGACCAGCCTCATGAGCGAGCTTTTGGCGGTGGCCCTCGGCTGCGGGCTCACCCGGGTGTTCTCGTTCATGCTCACCTCACCCGCGAGCACCCACATCTTCTCGAACCTCGGCGTGGCCGACGGGATGCACAAGGCCTGTCACGACGGCGCCTGGCAGAACGTCTACAACATCACCGAGCATCACATGCAGGGCTTCGCTCGGCTCCTCGACGAGCTCGCGGCGGTGGAGGATCCCACTGGCACGAGCCTCATGGATCGCGCGCTGGTGTTCGGCACCTCCGAGTACGGCGAGGGCTGGAAACACGGCGTGAAGGAGATGCCGATCGTGCTCGCCGGCGGCGCCTGCGACAACCTCCACCGCGGCGTGCACGTGCGTGAGCCGGGCGGAAACTTCAGCAAGGCCCACGTCACCGCGCTGCGGGCCATCGGCCTCGACACGCCGAGCTTCGGCTTCAACGGCGGGGAGACCAGCGACGCGCTCAGCGGGCTGCTCGCATGAAGCGCGGCGCGTGGGTGCTCGCCCTCGGGGCGCTCGCCTGCGCGCAAGGCGGCGCCGACGCGGGGAGCGGCGGGGCGGGGGCGGGTGGCGCGAGCAGCGCTGGCGGCGCCGGGACCGGCGGCGCGCTCGTCTGCGACGGCGGCACCCCCTGCGACGCGGCCTGCGTCGATCTGTTGACCGACCCCCAGAACTGCGGCGCCTGCGGCCGCACCTGCGTCATCGGCCACGCGGAGGCAAGCTGCGTCGGTGGCGAGTGCGCGATCGGCGCCTGCGAGGCGGGCTTCGCCAACTGCGACGACGACATCACCAACGGCTGCGAGGCGAGCGCGAGCTGCACCGAAGGCGCGGCCTGCACCACGAGCTGCGACAGCGTCGGCGGCCTCAGCTGCGCCGACGTGTGCGCCCCGAGCTGCGCCATCCTCGCCGAGAGCTGCAACCTGCTCGACGACGACTGCGACACCGTCTGCGACAACGGCGCCATCCCCGGCTGCCGCGTCGGCGTCCACCGCGCGCACGGCGCGAACGGTCACTACTATGCCACCGACCAGGCCGACGCGACCGCCAAGGGGTTCACCATCGAGGCCCTCGACTACTTCCGGCTCTACACCATGCCGATGGGCGAGCTGCGGCCCCTCTTCCGCTGTCCCAACGGCAGCGGGAAGACGTTCCTCACCACCGACACAGCGTGTGAGATCGGCGCCGCCCCCGAGCTCACCGTGGGCTTCATTTCGCCGAGCGGAGAGTGTGACTCCGTGCCCCTCTACCGGCTGAGGAACGTCGCGGCCGGCGCGCACTTCTACACGGTGAGCGCGGGCGAGCGAGACAACGCCATCCAGACCCACGGCTTCACCGATGAGGGCGTCGCCGGCTACGTCTGGCTGACCCCCTGAGCCGCGCGGCCAAGCCCCTGCGCGAGGCGACAAACCTGCGATTGGAAGCTGCTCGTGGGCAGCGATCCGAAGGCAACCGTAGTAGGGTCTCGGCATGCGCGTCATCGCATTCTTGTTCCTGGTCTTGTTCGCGTTCGGCTCGATCGGAGCTGCGTGCAAAAACCAATGCTTTCTTCAGGTGTGCACCAACGGCGACTGCAGCTGCGCCGTCGACTCGTGCACCGAGGGCGCCGAGTACATCCTCGACACCAAGACGTGCGAATGTGTCGAGGGACGCCTCGCCATCCAGGGTCAGTGCATGACCCAGGAAGCGGCCAACGCGTATTGTGGCAAGGGCTTCACCTACGGCCAGAATGGCTGCGAGGCGACCAAGTGTCCCGAGGGCCAGACGCTCGACGGCGCGAGCGGCCAATGCGTCAACAACGACAAGCTCGCGCAGGATCTCGGCGTGCAGGTCGGAGAGGGCGAGAAGCTGAGCTGCCCCGCCGGGAGCACCCTCGTGATCGAGGGCTCGAGCGCGGCCTGCGTGCCCAACGACCAGACCTGCGCGCGTGACGAGGCGTGGGACGGGCAGAAGTGCAACAAGATCGCCAGCTGCCCCACCGGCTCGGCCTACGACGCGAGCCGCGGCCAGTGCGTGGCCTACGCGAGCTCGGGTGGAGACTCGGTCACCGTCGACGTGCAGCGGTGGGTGGAGACCAACTACGGTCCCAACGGCGGCAACGGCACCGGCTCTTTCTGCAACCAGTTCTCGAGCAAGCCGTGGCGTTTCGGCGTGCCCCAAGGCCAGTCGGCGACGGTGCAGATCGCGGTCAACCTGAGCTTCCCCGATCAAGCGGTGCAACAGGGCGCGGTGAGCACCTCCCCCTCTTACGTGAACAACGCCACGCCGGTGCCCCCAAAGGGCCAGGAGGAGATCCAGAGCTCGGCGGAGAGCATCTTCACCGGCCTCCGCACCGGCGGCGGGAAGGCCTCCCAGAACCAAGCGGCCACGGTGGTGAAGTGCCGCATCGTGAACGCGTCGGCCCCCGTCGTGGTGCCCGCGGCCGGAGGCTTCTAGTCAGCGCGCCAGCGAGGGCGTGTCGACAGCTTCATCGGTCGAAACGCCCCGACCTCGCGACGGCCTCGAGGACGCGCCGACCGGCGCGCCCCGATCCGAGCCGCGCGCGTCGCTCCCGCAGCGGTCAGAGCTTCTCGCGCTCGAGGCCGATGCGCACGTTGACGCGGGTGGTCTTCACCCGCGTCAGGTCCTTGCAGCTCATCACTTGCGCGCCGGCCACCACGAAGTCGGAGCCCGCCGGCTCGATCACGACAGCGTCCACCTCGAGTCGGTCACCGATGAGCTCGGCCTTGAGCGGCGCTCCGCCCACTTCGTGGACCGCGACCAGACAGGTGCTGCGAGACTGCGACGAGAACGACTTCGCGTTCGACGGCGCCAACGGACGCACCCGGTCCTCGACGAGGAACTGCCCCTCTTCCCCTTCGCTCACGCGCAAGACGAAACGCGCCTCGCCGGCGATGTAGTTCTGGGCGCCGAACGGCGTCACGTCCACGATCTGAAACTCGAGGCGGTCGCCTACGAGGAGGGCCGTGAGACGGTTGCCCGACGACTTCGACACCCACGTGCCCTCGAGCGCGGCGAGGGGCGACACCGGCGGCGCGGTGCTCGAGGCGCTCGGCGCCGGCTTCTCCTTCTTCTTCTTCTTCTTGTCGGCGCGCTCGTCGGCGGCCGAGGTGACGCTGTCGTTCGACTCGGCGTCGTCGTCGCCGAACGGCCCAATCCCCATCACGAGCGCCACCGTCACCCCGCTCGCGAGGAGCGAGGCGAGCACCACGGGCACCACCCAGCCCTTCCCGCCCGAGGTGCGCGACGCGGGGAGCGCTGCGGCCTGGCCGGTGATCGTCCCCTGGCGCGTCACCGCCGGTGCGTAGCCGGGGGGCGGTCCGTAGGGGGTCTCCTGGGTCGGCGGGGTGTTGGGGTACGGCGCGTACGACCCGAACGGCGGTCCTCCGCTCGGCTGCGTGACCGGTTGGCCCCCGCGCGCCACCGCGTCCACGAACTCGGCGGCGGCCATCGGGCTCGGCGTGGGATGCACCGCCATGTGAGGCATCGGCATCGGCATCTCGGGGACCGTCCGCAGCGGCGCCTGTCCCATCGCGGTGGCCGCCGCGCCCGACACTGCGTGCTCCAAGCCCTCGAGCGCCTCGAGAAACTCTTCACAGCTCCCGTAGCGGAGATCTCGGTCTTTGGCGCAGGCCTTCTGCAACACACCGTCCAGGCGCGGTGGGAGATGCGGTCGCCCCACGGTGGCGCTCGGCAGCGGGTTGTCCACGTGCATCTTCAAGATCTCGTAGGTGTTGTCGGCGTCGTAGGGCAGCATGCCGGTGAGCATCTCGAAGAGCACGATGCCGAGCGCGTAGATGTCGACGCGGCGATCCAGCTCGCGCTTGCCCGTCACCTGCTCGGGCGACATGTAGTTGACGGTGCCGATGATCCCCTTGGTCTGTCCCTTGCCCGACTGCGCGTCCGACTCGGGCTTGGCGATGCCGAAGTCGGTCACCTTCACCATCTGATCCTTCGCGCGGATGAGCACGTTGGCCGGCTTCAGATCTCGGTGGATCACCCCCTCGGCGTGCGCGGCCGCCACCCCGCGAAGGATCTGCCGGAAGATGTCGAGCGCCTCTTCGAGCGGCATCGGCTCGTTGCGTTGGGCGTAGCGGAGGATGCGGTCCTCGAGCGTCTCCCCCTCGATGTACTGCATCACGAGCAACAGCTCCTTGTCGGAGGAAACCACCGACTTGAGCTGCACCACGTTGGGGTGATCGATCCGCGCCAGCGCCTTGCCCTCGGCGAGGGTGCGCTCGCGGATGTCGGCGCGGTGCGCGATCTCGGGGCGTACGGCCTTGATCACCACGTCGACGTCGGTGTGGATCGACTTGGCGAGGTACACCATCCCCATCCCGCCCTCACCGAGCACACGCTCCACCTGGTACTTCCCGTCGACGACGGCCCCTGCCGCAAAATGTCCAGTCGGCAGCGACGCCCCGATCTGTCCCACCGCTGTCTCGACCGACGGCATACGGAACCCGCACTTGATGCAAAACGACGAGTCGTGGCGCACCGGGGCGCTGCAGCTGGGACACGGCTTCATCGACGCCAATCCTAACCGAAGGAGGCACGAGGAGCGCGCCGTTTCCACACGCCGCCGCGCGAGCCTCGCTCCCCCCTCACCGTGAGCCCCTCAGAACACGTCGGCGGGGACGCACTGCGCTTGTCCCGAACGCCACTCGATCGGATCGAGCACCTCGAAGGTGGGGAACCGCCCGAGCACGCTCGCCTCGAGGTGTCCCGAGTCCACCAGGTCTTGCAAGACCTCGAGGCCCATCGCGCGCATCCGCAGCCGGAGGGTCACCCGCGCCGGCGCCGCGGGGAGCTGGTAGCGCCGCGACACCCGATGGGGCTCGGTCGGGTCGGAGGGGGCAGGCATGAGCTCGCCGGCGGTGCTCCGCGCCTCCCAGAACATATGCACCTCCGCTCCCTCGGCGTCGAACATGCGATCCGCGAAGAGCCACAGGTTGGGATCGGCGAGGGTGGCCACCGGCTCCCCATCGGCCACGCGTCCGCTCTCGAAGATCACCTCGTCCGCTGCATCGTAGGCCACGAGCTCCACCCACAGCCGGCGGTCCTGGGTGGCCCCGCTCGGGAAGCTGTGCCCCGCGAAGGCGTTCTCGAGGGTCACCTCGAAGGCGGCCGGGTCGAACACGTCCACGCAGAGCTGTCCGATGGCGGTGCCAGAGATCGCCTTCGACACCTCTGCGACGTGCTCGTCGTGAAACGGCCAGTCGGTGAGCGCCACGTCGACGCCGGGCATCCGGTGACCGTTCACCTCGCGCAACGGAACCCCCGGAACGTCGGCAGCCACGCCGCGTCGTGTGGTCATGTGGCAGTGGGCGCAGCTGAGCCCGCCGGTCGCCTCGTTCCCGAACACGCTCGCCTGCCACTCGGTGAAGGTGCGCTCGAGGTGCACCCCGGCCGGGGTCACGATGTCGTGGCAGCTGCCGCACATGTCCGACGACTCGCGCCGGTTCGCGTCGAGCCAAGGTGCGTAGGTGGCGTGATGAGCCTCGTTCTCGACCGGGTCGGCGAACGGCCCGCCGAGCACGAGGTCGTCGCGCAGACGGAGCGGGTTGTTGTGCGACCCCTCCACCGCGTCGACCGAGTGACAGAAGTAGCAGGTCACGCCCTTCAGGTGTTGAGGCAGCGCTTCGAGGTTGAGCCCATCGGTCGTGGCCCCTTCGCGCACCGCCATCGGCGCGTGGCACTGCACACAGAAGTCGCCGAGCTCCCCGTTCGTCTCTTCCTGGCCGCGGCGGTTCATGGCGAGGAACACCGGATCGTCCGCCGCATAGGCATGCATGCTGCCGGCCCACTCGTCGTAGTGCGCGGCGTGACAGTCTCGGCACGACTCCGGATCGAGCAGCGCGGCGCGGTCGAGGGTCTTGACTGTGTCTTCGGTGCAGCCAAGCGCGACGAAGGCGAGTGAGAGCGCCGTCGCTGCCCCCCGCCCTCTGGCCTTTGCTCGTTCGCGCATCGTTCGTTGGGCTCGGCGCGCCGTCAGGCGTCAGTCGATGCAGATCCCGAAGGTGGCAGCGTCGATCTGTCCTGCCGTCTCCACGGTGAAGGTCAGCGTCCACACCCCCGGCATCCGAAAGTCGATGGCGGAGACCTCCACCCTGCCGTCGGCGTCCATCGCGCTCATCGACGGTACCACCATCGTGCCATGCCCGTGGTCGGGCATGAACGGCTGCACCTTGGTGACCGCGCCTTCGCCGAGCGGAGCGCCGCTGGCGTCGAGGAGCTGCACCGTCCAGGCGTTGTCGCCCTCCGCGGGAGGGGCCGGCGAGGACGACACGTAGCGCACCTTCACCACGCCGTTGTCACCATCTTTGGTGAGGCCGGTGACGATCTCGTCGTAGGGCGTGTCGAACCGCTCGTCGCAGAGGCTGAAGGGCTCGGTCGTGGTGGTGTCGTCGTCGCCGTCACACGCCGTCGCGAGCGCAGCGAGCAGCCCGACCCACGCGACCCGCCAGCGGGACGGCCGCGCCAACGACGCCCGTGGGGCTCGTGCTTCGAAGAGGAGATGATGCATGGGAGGTTGCGTTCGATGGGCGCGCCCGGAGCGGGCTCTCGACGTGCTCCGAGGAGCACGCCGAACAGCCATACGTGACCTCTAGGGCCCCGGTTACACTGGTTTCCGTAGCACAGCGAGCCCGTCGAGGCCTCGCGGCGATGTGTCGCGGGCCGTGGAGCTCTCGGCGGCCCGCGGTGCCGCCCGTCGCCCCCCGAGCAACTTTTCGACGCCCCGCGTGTCACACAGTCTGCGGCTCGCGCGACGGAGCAAATGATGCGAGCATCGTCGAGGACGGCCATGCTGAACCAGGTCGACGCCACCGAGGGCCCCCCTGGCAACCTGCGCGAGCGGCTGAGCGCACCCGAGCTGCGGCAGCTCGTGGAGCGCTTCGTGCAGCGACGGGTACCCACGGGCGACGTGGAAGACGTCGTGCAGACCGTGTTCGTGGACGCCCTCGCCGCCTCCAACGCACCCTCGAGCCCCGAAGATCTGAGGAAGTGGCTCGTGGGCATCACCCGACACAAGGTGGCGGATTTTCATCGGAGAGGGCGTCGTGTGCGCCACGTGGAGCTGCCCGACGAGCTCGAGGAGCCGGCCCCTTCGCCGGCCGCCGCGCGCGAGTGGGTGGAGTGGGCGGAGAGGAAGACGGCCGGCGATCCCGACGCCGCGCGCACGCTCGGCTGGATGGCGCGCGAAGGCGCCGGCGAGAAGCTCGCCCACATCGCGGAGGACGAGCAGCTCCCGGCCACCCAGATCCGCCAGCGGGTCTCGCGGATGCGGCGCTGGATGAAGCGCGAGTGGGCGGCAGAGCTCGCCGCGGTGGCGGCCATCGTGCTGTTGGCGCTGGTGGCGTGGCGGTGGCTGCGGGAGCCGGAACCCGTCGCAGGGCCCGAGCCCGAGATCATCCCCGACGGCGTGCCGGTTCCCCCGCTGGAGCGCGCCCGGCTCTTGCGCGGCGAGGCCGTGGGCGCGTGCGCCGAGCAGCAGTTCCAGGAGTGCCTCGACAAGCTCGACGAGGCGGCGGGCCTCGATCCGGCGGGAGACGGCGCCGACGACGTGCAGGCGCTGCGGCGCCAAGCCGAGCAGCGCCTCGCGCCAGCCCCGCTCCCGTCCGCGGTCCCCTCCGCGCTCCCGTCCCCCACCCTCGAGCCGTCGGCCAAGGTGCCCTCGATCCCCGTCCCGACGGAGAGCATCCCCGTCGACAAGCCCCAACACGACCCCAGTCCCCCCAAGCTGCAAGACGCGCCGATCCCCAAGAAGCCCACGACCTCGCCCACCCCTGGCCCACAGTCCCCGAAGCCGTCTCTGCCCACCCCATCGCCGGACTCGGGCGTCAAGCTCGATGAAGGACGGAAAACCAAGGGTGGCAGCGACTGGGGCTCGTTCAAGTAGGCAGCGCGTCCAAGCGGGCCAACGGTGCTTCCACGCGCTGCCGGGCGTCCCGAGAGGCGCCCCCGCCGGTGGTAGCGCCCCGCGCGCACACCGCTGCTATAGTTCGCTCGTGGCGCGTCCGCGGTTCTCCGTCTTCGGCCTCGAGCTTCCGGCGCCGGAGGCTTCTGCCGAGGCCCTGCGCACGGCCTTGTCGGTGTGGGCCTGGTCGATGCTTGGCGCGATCTCCGTCGCCGGCTTCGGCGTCCAGCTCCCCGTCGCGCTCGTCACCGCGCCCTTCGACCAGGCGCGGCGCGCGCCGGGCACGATGCTGCGGCGAATCGGGCGGATCATCGCGCAGCTCAACCCCATGTGGGATTTTCGCGTGCACGGGGAGCTGCCCAACTACGTGCCGCACAAGACGGTCGTGGTGTCGAACCACGTGTCCAACAGCGACGTGTTCCTGTTGTGCCACCTGCCGTGGGAGATGAAGTTCCTCGGCAAGCAGTCGCTGTTCTTCATCCCGTTCGTGGGGTGGCTCATGTGGCTCGCCGGCGACGTGCCCGTCAAGCGCGGGAAGAAGGGCTCGGTGCTCGACGCGATGGAGCAGTGCAAAGCGCACCTCCACCGCGGCATGCCGGTGATGATCTTCCCCGAGGGGACGCGCTCGCAGACCGGCGAGCTCTTGCCTTTCAAAGACGGCGCGTTCCGCCTCGCGATCGAGACCGGCGCCGACGTGCTGCCCATCGCCGTGGCGGGGACGCGCGACGCCTTGCCCAAACACTCGTGGAAGTTTGGCTTCGCGCGCGGGCTCGTGCGGGTGGGACAGCCCATCCGCACCGCTCACCTCGGACTCGACGACGTGGCCCAGCTCAAAGAGCGCACCCGCGCCGCCATCGAAGCGCTCTACGCCGAGATCGCACCTTTGGTCGGCTGAGAGCGCCACCTCGACGACACGCCGACGGGCAGCCCGCTCCCCTGCGCCTTAGTGTGCGGTGCTGACGGGCGTCGCCGCGCCGAGCTCGCGCGACGCCGCCCGAAGCCGCCGAATCCCCCGAAGGCAATAGAGAAAGAGCGTGACCATCGCCGCCTCGTCGAGGTTGCCCACGATCGGGAGGTTGTCGGGGATGATCTCCCACACCCCCGCCGTCGGGTTGAGGATGTAGATCCCGCTCAACAGCATGCCGATGAGGTAGAGGAGCACGCGACCCGTTCGGGCCCGCACGCGGGGGCGCTCGTGTTGAGGGGTGCGATGCGGCGTTGGCACTCACGCAACATGACCACCTCACCCCCGCTCCGCAACCTGCGTACCCCCTGCTGGGCAGCGACGCGGGCCACCGGTGAAGGCGCACTCCTCGCGATTATTGCACGTAGACGGCGCCGACCATGCCGGAGCCCAGATGCGCGATGCAGTAGTACGGGTAGCTCCCGGGCTCGGCGAGCGTGAACGAGGCCGTGTCCACGTCGGGATCGTCGAGGTAACCGAATGGGCTGTCGGCGTCGGGAGCCGACTCGCCACCTTGCAGCGGGTGAATCTGGAAGTTGGTCCCATCGAGAGGCACGAACGTGACGGTCGTGCCCGCGCAGACGTGGAGGCACTTCGGCTCGTACACGAAGGCCCCGCCTACGAAACCGTAGCCGATCGTCACCTCGTCCTCGCCCGTCATGTCGGTGAGCGCGTTCACGTCACAGTCGTAGGCGGCATCGAAAGCGATGGGCTCGCCGCAGCTCGCCCCGCCGCCGGCTCCCTGGCCTCCCGCAGCCGTCGTCCCGCCGCCTCCAGCGCTGGAGGACGAGGTGGTGGTGGGGCCGACCGAGGTCGTTGGGCCGGCGTCGTCGTCACCGCAGGCCAACGACACGAGCGCGACGGCAGCGAGGAGAGCTCGAATACGCATGGACCGCGAGCATACAAGAGCTCTCGACTTACTTCTCGGCGTTCTCGAACAGCGAGAGGTACGCTCCGTAGCCCTCCGCCTCGAGATCGGCGACGGGGATGAAACGGAGCGAGGCGCTGTTGATGCAGTAGCGCAAGCCGCTCGGACCGGGGCCATCGTTGAACACGTGACCAAGGTGCGAGTCCCCGCTCTTGGAGCGAACCTCGGTGCGCTCCATGCCGTGGCTCACGTCGTGGCGCTCCACCACACGCCCCGGCTCGACGGGCTGGGTGAAGCTGGGCCAACCGGTGCCGGAGTCGAATTTGTCGAGCGACGTGAAGAGCGGCTCGCCGGTCACCACGTCCACGTAGAGGCCGGCGCCCTTGTTGTCCCAGAGCTCGTTCTCGAACGGCGGCTCGGTTCCGTCCTCCTGGGTGACGCGATACTGCAGGGGCGTGAGCTTGGCTCGCAGCGCATCCGCGCTCGGCTTCACGTAGCGCGCCGAGCTCGCGCGAGCGGGAGCGGAGGAGCCGGCCACCTCGGTGCTCGAGAAGGGCGCGGCGCGCTCGGTGCTCTTCGCGCAGCCCGGCGCCGACAGCGTCAACGCGCTCATCCCGAGAACGCCGAGGAGCGGGACGCCGCCCAGGCCGAGCCATCCGAGCCGGCGGCGAGGGGGATCGAGGTGACCGCGGTGCTTCATCGGAGTCGCTTACGGCGCGCGCCACCGGCGGTTACGTCGCCGAGGCGTGGCCGTGGCCGCAGCCCTCGAGCACGATCATGGGGAGCTGGCAGCTCCCGCGTCGCGCTGGCGGCGATACATCACGTCGCTCCGCAGCGCGTACTTCACCCCTTCGGTGACCACGCAGCCTTCGTGCAAGATCGGGTGCTGGAAGAGGAGGGCGGTCCCGCGTCGGGGCTGCACCACGTGGTCGAGCTCCACGAAGGCGGTCTCCCCACCGGTGAACCCGTCGTTGAGGTACACCATCAGCGTGAGCAGGCTCTGCTCCTCGGCGCTGCGCATGAAGGAGCCGTCGTAGTGGGGCGCGAACCGCTGCCCGGGACCGTAGCGATAACAACGCAGGCGCTCGTTGGCGCCCGCGACCGACAGGCCCATCATCTCGCGAGGCACGTGACCCACGACGCGCCCGAAGAGCACCTGCGCGAAGGCGTGATCGTCGAACATCACTCTCGTGTTGTTGCGGATCCGGGTGTCTTCCACGACGCCTTCGGGTGCGTTGATCGTCGCGAGCTTCGGCGAAGACGTCTCGATGCGTGCGATCATCGCGTCGCACTCGGCTGCGCTCAAGACGTCGTCGACGGTAAAGTAGAGCGGGTGCGACCAGTCGATGTGGGCGGCATACACCCACGGAGCCTAGCATCGGGGGCGCAGGCGTGAGAACGCGCTAAGGTGACGCCGATGACCACCCCCGACATCGTGTCATTTCACGGCGAGGTCGACGCGCTCGTGGCGCGGCTCACCACGCGCCACGCCGAGCGGCTCGCGTGCCGGCGGGGCTGCTCGAGCTGCTGCGTCGACGACATCACCGTGTTCGAGGTGGAGGCGCGGCGCATCCGCGAGCGCCACGCCACGCTGCTCGCGACCGGCATCCCCCACCCTCCCGGCGCCTGCGCCTTCGTCGATGGCGAGGGCGCCTGCCGCATCTACGAGGAGCGGCCTTACGTGTGCCGCACCCAGGGCCTCCCGCTGCGCTGGATGGAGGACACCGAAGACGGGGTGGTCGAGCGACGGGACATCTGCGCGCTGAACGAGCCGGGACCCGACATCGTCGCGCTGCCGCCGGAGGCGTGCTGGACCCTCGGCCCTGCCGAAGCGAAGCTCTATGCCATCCAGCGCCAGCGTGGGGAAGCAGACCGTGTCGCGCTGCGTTCCCTCTTCGCGCGGAGCTCCACCTCCACGGAAGCGCCGCCCAAGATCGACACCGGTCGACGCCGTGTCCCGTTCGAGGAATGACATGCCCATGACACCTCTCCGACGCGCCGCCCTCGCGAGCCTCCTCATCGGTGCTCCCCTCCTCGCAGCCTGCGACGACCAGCCGCTCGCGCCTGGCCCCGAGACCGTGAGCAGCTCCGGACCGCTCGCGACGAGCTCCCCCTCCATCCCTCCCGAGCCGCCCTCCTCGAGCGCTGCCCCCACGCGTCCCGCCTCCGCCTCGACCGCCGCCGCGAGCGCGAGCGCGCCGCCGCGCGCCGACGGGACGGACGCGAAGCACCGCTACGCCCAACTCAGCGACGCAGACGTGACCCAGCTGGTGAAGCCTCACCTCAAGAAGGGGGAGACCATCGCCCACCCACCCCATCAAGGCCCCTTCGGCCCTTCGCAGAGCACCGTGGTGGTCATCACCAAGCAGGACAACGAAGACTTCGGCGGCTTCCTGCTCGTGACGCGTGGGGAGCGCACCGAGCGCCTCGAGCTCCCCACGCTCCAGGAGTCGTGGCCCGGCATCAGCGTGGAGGCCATCGGCTTCGTCGCGGAGTGCGATGGCGACTCCGTGGAAGAGCTCGTGGTCATCAGTCAGCATCGCTCCGCCAAGCACGCCGCCACCGTGGTGAGCGTCGTCGACTTCGACGGCAGCACCCTGGGGCGCCTTCGCGACGTCGAGGCCCTCGCCGTTCACGCCAAGACGGTGGGCGAGGTGCGGGCCGCGCTCGCCACCCGGACCCTCGTCGTGCGCATCGACAACGTCCCGCTGCGAATCATGCACACCCTGCGGCCGGCGGAGGTGCGCACGCGCCTCGAGCGGCTCATGGGGGTTGCTCCGCGCCTCGACTCTGCCACCGAGCTCGTCTTCGACTACGCCGAGACCGACAAGAAGGGAGGCCCCACGGCCGCCTTCGCCTTCCGCTTCAACGACGCCAAGGTGCTCGAGCGCATCACCATCACCGCCGCGAGCGAAGCCGGCGACGCCAAAGCCCACAACCCCACCGCGCGCAAGCTCGTCGACTGGCTCGAGAAGGAGATCGGCGCCGGCAAGCCCGAGACCGGCAAGCCCGAGGCCGGAGAGCCCGACGCGACCCATACGCGTTGGGATCACAATGGCTGGAAGATCATCCTCTCGAGCACCCCCAACGGGAGCCACCACGCGCTCACGCTCGAGCCCCACCGCTGAGCAGCGAGCGCCGTCAGCGCTCGGGCTCGTCGTCGCCCGAGGGGTTCAGCAGGCCAGGGCTGGACGGGGGGTCGGGAACCTTCACCGGCGGGCCGATGGCCTCGAAGGCGCCGGGTCGATAGGCCGGGACGTCGGCCGGATGGGTGGGCAGGGGGAGCTCGCCTCGCCCCGGCACCTCGCGATCCTCGGGCGGCGAGCCGTCCGCGTAGCCCCAAGGCACCACCTCGGGCGGCGATCGCACGGGCCCGTCGCTCGAGGTCGGCTCGCCCGGCGCGCTCGACGCCCCAGCCGACACCGAGCCGTCGCTCGGGACCGCGCGCCCCGACTCGCTCGAGCCGCCCGACACCGCGTCAGCGGGCCTGTTCGAGCCGCTGCCACCCGGCGTTTCCACCGCCGCCTCCGTGCCGGCTGCTCCTCCGTCGTCTCCACCGGCAGCCACGAGGAGCGCCGCACCGCTCGGCCCCACGCGCACGTCGGTGGTCGCCGACGCCACGGCGGGGATCGCTCGCTTCACGAGCGGGAACCCGATCGCGAACGCGACGATGGTGGTGACGACGGCGGCAAAGACCAGCACCGGGAGCTCGCTCGTCCCCTCCACGCCGGCCGCGACCGGGAGCGTGGCGAGCACCCCGGCGGCCATCCCGCGCGGCAGGCAGACCACGATCATCTGCTTCTCGGGCTCGGTGAAGCTCGTGCCCAGCGTCGCCGCGTAGACGCTCGGGATACGGGCGCTCAGCAGCATGAGGCCAATGAGCACGCCGAGCACGATGAGCGAGAGCGGAGGACCGAGCATGGCCCCGATGAACACGAAGAAGAACGACTTGATCATGAACGCCATCTGCCGGTGATACCCGCGCACGTTCTTGTCGAGCTCGGCGGGCTCGGCGAGGCCGATCTTGGTGGTGAGCGACCTGGCGTTGCCGAGGATGATGGCCGTCGTGAGGATGCCGAGGGCGGCGCTCCCGCCCATGTGGTCGATCACCACGTAGAGGATGAGGAGCACGGCGAGCGTGATGGGATAGGCGTGCTCGTTCGACTTGAGAGAGCGCAGAAAGAGGAGCCACACGATGCCCGCGATGCCGCCCACCGCGAGGCCAATCCCGAACGACTTCAAGAGCGCCACCCCTGGGCTCGCGGCCTCGCCGGCGTCCTTGGTCATGACGTCGATGATGGCGGCGGTCCCCACCACACAGAACGCGTCGGTGAGGGCCGACTCGAGGTTCACGAGGTTCGACAGGGCTGGAGGGAGCTTGGCTTGCGCCATCGCCGGCATCACCACCACCGAGCTCGTTCCCCCGAGGATCGCACCCGTCATGATGCCGTGCGTCCACGTCCACGACGCGGGCAACCACCCGACCCACGCGCCGAACATCGTCATGAGCGTGACGGCCATCACGGCGAAGCCGAACGCCAGCAGGCTCAGGAGCGCCGACCGAGGTGCCGCCTGGGACACCTCGGAGAGCTTCAGGCTCGAGCCCCCCTCGAACAAAACGATCACGAGCGTGATGGCGGCAAAGTAGGGAGCGAGCGCCGACAGGTCCTCACGGGTCAACAGACCGCTCACCGGTCCGAGGCCGACGCCGGCCACGATGAGCCAGATCACGTCGGGGACGCCGGTCTTCTGAAAGACGATCTCGCCGATGGTGCCGATGAGGAAGATCGCGGCCAGCGCCAACAGGAAAATGGTGACCGGATCGAGACCCATACCCGCACCGTAGTCGGGCCCCCAAAGCGGCGCGACACAATCGGGCGGGTCGCTCGCTCGATGCCTTCTTGGTGGGTCTTACTTGTGGGTCTGACCGTCGAGGAAGCGCGTGATGAGCGTCATCGAGGGCATGTTTCCGATCACCTTGGGCAGCTCGTGGCCGACACCGTTGACGACGATGGCGATCACCTCTCGCCCCGTCTTCGGGCAGAGATAGCGCACCGTCGACACCGGATCGTCGGGCCGCCCCTTCTTCTCTGGCTCGGCGTCGCAGTCGGCCACCGCCGTCCAGAGCTTGGTGGTGTCCGCGACCGAAGCGACGGTGAGCTCTGGATCCGTGGCGCTCGGCCCCCCGTCCACCGGGAACCCTGGATCTTTCTGCCCAAAGACCATCAGCGCCGACATGGGCTGCTGGGGCGCGATCGCCACCCGTTCGCTGCCCTTGCGTTGGCAGCTCGCGACGCCCATCACGGGCACGATGGCCGCCAGGCGGTCTCCGAGCTCGGCGCCGAGCCGCTGCGTCATGTGCCCGCCCGACGAGAAGCCCATCACGTAGATCCTGCGCTCGTCGACGCTCAGGCTCTTGAGGAGCTCGTCGATCAGGGCGCGGAAGAAGGCGACCTCATCGTGCTCGCCGCGGGGCGCGCACATGCCGTGGTCCCACGAAGCCCCCTTCCCGTCGGCCGCTTTCACCGAGCCTTCGGGGAACACCCCCACGTAGCCTGCCTGGGCCGCGCCGAGCGCGATCCCAGACGCTCGATCCGCGTAGGTCTCGGGGGAGCCGGTGCCGTGCAGCATGAAGAACAGCGGGGCCTTGCGCTCCGGGTCGTAGTTGGGAGGGATCTGCACCAGATACCGCCGCGCCACGCCACCATGCTCGAGGGTCTTTTCGTACCGCCCCGGCTGGGGAAACTCGGCCTCCTTGCGTAGCGTGGAGATCGTCGTGAAGAGCTCGTCGTCACGGTCGGTCCGTGGGCCCGCCGCGCTCACCGTCGCGCTCGGCGTCGGCGTCGAAGCCGTCGCGCTCGGAGCGCCGACGGGCTTGGGCTTGTCGTCGCAGCCCGCGAGGGCTGCACCCAGCCACGCGACCACTCCACACCAACGTACGATCCGCATGAGGGCAAGCTACCGCGCTCTGTGTCGGGCACCAAGCGGGGCTCCCCCACGGGGCACAACACGGCGAGCGCCACGCCCCAGCGAAGACGCGCGCCGGCACGAGCCGCTGGATGAACCGGCCCGAGCGCCCGACGAGGTTTTGGGGCGCGAGGTTGCGCAGTAGAATCCGGCCCTCCATGGCTTCCCTTCTCCCCGACATGCAAGTGACCCCCGAGCTCCGCCTCGTGCGGCGCCTCGGGCAGGGCTCGATGGGGGAGGTGTGGGTGGCCGACCTGAACGGCCGCGCGGTCGCGGTGAAGTTCGTCACACCCGATCTGCAGAAGGATCCCACCTCGCTCGAGCGCTTCAAGCGCGAGTGGGAGGTCGCGTGCACCATCCAGAGCCCGAACATCGTGGAGATGATCGGCGCCGGACAAACGTCGAGCGGGCAGCACTACATCATCATGGAGCTCCTCGACGGCGACGATCTCGAGACGGTGCTCGAAGGCATGGTGGGGGGCATGTCGCCGACCGCCACCATCACCCTGCTCGAGCAGGTGGCCTCCGCGCTCGACATCGCTCACCAGAAGGGCATCGTTCACCGCGACATCAAGCCGGAGAACATCTACCTCTGCCGGCAGCGAGACGGCCTCGTGGTGAAGATCCTCGATTTTGGGCTGGCCAAGTCGTGGACCGGCAACATGAACCTGACCGCGACCGGCGTGCTGGTGGGGACGCCCTACTACATGAGCCCCGAGCAGCTGCTCGACAGCGGCAAGGTGCTCGATCATCGCGCCGATCTCTGGGCCTTCGCCGCGCTGGCCTACCGCATGTTGCTCGGAGTGCAGCCCTTCGACGCCGACAGCCTGACCGATCTCCTCATCGCCATCACCAACGGCGCCTACAAGCCGGTGGCCGCGGCGGGCGGACCGCGCTCGCTCGAGCCGTTCTTCGAGCGCGCCTTCCAGGTGGATCGCAACCGCCGCTTCGCCTCGGCGCACACCATGGTGGATGAGCTCGCGCGCGCCCTCGGGATGCCCCGCGACGGCGGAGAGACGAGCGCCACCGAGGTGATGGAGGGCGAGAGCGACCTCAACCGAACGATGGTGCTCGCCCCGCTCGCAGAGCCCATCGAGCTGCCACAGCCCACGCCAAGGATGGCACCGGTACACACGCCGCCGACGGCCGGTCCCCCCACGGTGCCCTTCGGCGGCGCGCCGTCCACGTCCTCGTCGCACCCGCCCCCCTACGCTCGCGGCTCGAGCGCGCCGCCCCCCTTCGCCGGCCAGCCCGGCGACGGGCGAGCCAGCCACGGACCCCACGCGAGCCGCACCGACACCCCAACGGTCCCGCCGCGCGCCCGCTCGGCCGGCGAAAAACGCCTCGGCGCGTGGTGGGCGGCGATCGCCGCCCTCGTGCTCGTGGCCGCGCTCGGAGGCTACTGGCTCGTCGCGCGGGCGCAGACCGGACGCGCGCCGAGCACCCGCGACACCTCGACGTCCCCGCTGCACGCCCCCTCCGCATCCGCGCCACCGTCGCCCCCCGAGCCGACGCAACCCGCCCCCGCAGGCAGCGTCGGCCCAACCCCGAGCGCGCCCGCGAGCGCCGCCCCGAGCGCGACCGCGAGCGCCGCCCCGAGCGCGACCGCGAGCGCCGCCCCGAGCGCCGACGTTCGCCCGAGCGCCGACGTTCGCCCGAGCGCCGACGGCAACAGCTACCTCGAGATCATCTGCCCCCGCGGGTGCATCGTGCTCGTGGACGAGGTGCAGCGCGGGCGCTCGCTGCCGCGGAGACCCCTCGTGGTCATGGTCCCCGCTGGGGAGCGCGTCGTCACCATCTCCACCGGCGGGAAGCCGCAGAAGTTGAAGGTGCGCGTGGACGCCGGCACGACGAAGACCGTGCGCAGCGAGTAGCGCGCGCCACGAGCGGCGGCGCGCCGCCGCTTCGAGCTCGGGAGACCCCCGAGGGGCGCTCCGACCGCGAGAGATCACGCGTCCGTGACCACCCGCGAAGTGGTTGCGGGGCGGCAGCCGCCGACGCACGATGCGGGGCGCATGGGGCCTGCCGCTTCACGATACGCGCTGGAGGGAAACCCACCGAAGATCGTGTGCGTCGACCTTCGCGGCGTGGCCCTTCACGTGGCGCGCGGCCTGACGATCGAGGAGGCCGAGCGGCTCGAGTACCCCAGACAGAGCGTGTTCCTCGACGGGGTGTTCGGCGGGCCCGCCTTCCTCGACAACGAGCGCCGTCAGTATTCCCTCGATCACCACGCCGGCTGCGTGCGCGCCTTCACCCTCGCCACCTGCGAGCAGGCCTGCGTGATGCTCGTGCAGCGGCTCCCGCTCTGGGAGGGCGAGTGGCACGTCTACGTCAACGAGCCGGATCTGGACGCGTTGCTCGCGGCCTGGGTGCTCCTCAACCACGCCGCCCTCACCCACGACGACTTCGCCCTGCTCCGAAAGGTGATGCCGCTCATCCGCATGGAGGGCGTCATCGACGCCTACGGCTTCGACAAGGCGCTCTTGTCCGGTCTTCCCCGCCGCATCTACGACGCCAAAAAGCGGCGGATCGAGAAGCTCCGCCGCCCCGAGCGAGCGCTGCGTGAGCGCGGCGAGTGGGGGAGCGCCGATCTGGTAGCGTTCAGCCTCTCACAGCTCGAGCGCATGGACGCGGAGCTCTTCCCGCGCGGCGTGCCCCGCATCATCGGCATGCAGACCACCAACCTCGGCGCGCCGACGCGCAAGCTCGCGATCCTCGTCCGCTCCCAGCGGGGCATCTACGAGATCGAAGAGGTGCTCAAGCAAGAACACGGCGAGGAGCTCGCCCTCGTCGTGCTCGACTGCGGCGAAGGCCGCATGACGCTGCGCCTCGTCGACAAGTTCCTGTCGAAGAACCTGAACGCGGTGTACGAGGCCCTCAACGCGCGCGATCCGCGGGTGAGCCGCGATGACGAGATCAACGTGTGGGGAGGCTCCGACGAGATCGGAGGCTCTCCCCGCGTCACCGGCAGCGGCCTCACCGGCGCCGAGGTGCTCGAGACGACGGTGCGTCTGCTCACCCCGGGGTGAGGCTCGCGCCGCCCGCGCTCGCGGGGCACCAGCGGCTACTCCCCGTCGCCGCCGGTGCCACCGAGGAGCTCCTCGCGCAGGGCCAGCATCCGTTGACGATCCGCCGCGCTCGGCGCCGGGTACTCGAGCGAGAGCGCCTCGAGCGTCTCTTTGACGATCTGCGCCACCGAGAGGCGCATGTACGCCTTGTCGTCGGCGGGGACGCAGTACCACGGGGCCTCGTCGGTGGAGGTGGCCTTCAGCGCCTCCTCGTAGGCGTGCATGTACGCGTCCCAGAGGCGACTCTCCACGATGTCTCCCGACGAGAACTTCCAGTTCTTCTTCGGGTCGTCGATGCGCGCCACGAAGCGACGGTGTTGCTCCTCGCGCGACACGTTGAGGAAGAACTTCGCGATCACGTAACCATTCCGCGTGAGGTGCTTCTCGTGGTCGCGAATCGACTCGAAGCGCTCCCGCCACAGCTCCTCGAGATCCGGAACGCGGGGGAGCTTCTGGCCCCCGAGATACTCGGGGTGCACCCGCACCACGATCACCTCCTCGTAGTAGCTGCGGTTGAAGATGCCGATCCGACCGCGCTCGGGGAGCGAACGCGCGGTGCGCCACAGGAAGTCGTGATCGAGCTCCTCTTGCGAGGGCTGCTTGAACGAGTACACCTGAAACCCTGCGGGGTTGATGCCGCTCATCACCGCGCGGATCGTGCTGTCTTTCCCCGCCGCGTCCAACGCCTGAAACACCAAGAGCAGCGCGTGGCGGTCGTCGGCGTAGAGCGCACGCTGCAGCTTGGCGAGCGCCTTCACCTGCTTCTCGAGCTTCTTGTCGAGCTCCTTCCCCTCCGGCGCGTCCCTTGGTGGCGTCGTGGGGAACTTGGCGAGCTCGAAGCTCTGATCGGAGGGCACGAGGTACGGGCTCTGGATGCGGGTCATGGTTCGTCTTCCTTTTCGCCGTCGGTGTGGACACGAGCGTCGGCCGGAGCGGCGTCGGCGCGGGGCGGCGCGGGGCTCTGCCCTCCGGGACGGGTGATGGGCGCGTCGTCGTCGTCATCCGCCTCGATCGCGTCGCGAAACCGCACGCCGTTGCGACCGGAGAGCTTCACCTGGTACATCGCCTGATCGGCGCGCGCCTCGAGCGCCTCGGGGGTCTCTCGACCGTCCCACGTGGCCACCCCCACCGACACGGTGGCGCTCACGTGGCGGCCACCACCGAGGTCCATCGGGCGCTTCTCGAGATCGGCCCGGATCCGCTCGGCCACCGCGACCGCGCTGTCCTTGGGCGTGCCGGGCATGATGAGGACGAACTCGTCGCCCCCTCGTCGCACCACCACGTCGGCGTCGCGGGTCATCGCGCGCACCCGATCCGCAAACTCTCGGAGCGCCCGATCTCCCGCCGCGTGGCCGAACCGATCGTTGATCGCTTTGAAATGATCGATGTCCAACAGCAGCACACTCAACGCCCCCGACGCGCCGCGCAGCCGGTCCATCTCCTGCCGTAGCCCTGGGATGAGATAGGCTTGGTTGAAGGCCATGGTGTGGGCGTCGGTGATCGCGAGCCGAGCCAGGCGCGCCTTCTCGATCGGCGGCACCGCACAGTTGGCGAGCAGCTGGCACAGCTGCTCGTCGCGCGGGCCGAAAGTGTCCGGCTCCGGGGCCGTCACCGCGAGCACGCCCACCACCTCGCCCGCCGACCACAGCGGCACCGCCAACATCGCCCGAATCTCGAACCCTTGATTTTGCTTTGGCACGAAGCGCTCGTCGAGGCGCGTGTCGGCGATGCGGGCGATCTCTCCGTGCTCGACCACCCAGCCGGCCACCCCTACCCCCGACACGTGCTTGACCGGCCGTTTCCCCGCCCCGCTCCCCGAGCGAGCCCCGCTCAAGAGCTCCACGCGCGTGTGCTCGAGCACGCGGATCGACGCGTGGTCACCGGGGAGCAGCTCGAGCGCGGCGTCGGTGACCAGCTTCAGCGCCGTGTTCAGCGAGCGCTCGTGCGTGAGGCGAGCGGTGAGCTCGAGGAGGACGGCCAGCGCACGTTGAGCGTCGGTCACGGCGCTCGATGCTAGTGCTCTGCACCCACGGCACCACACAAAACCGTCGCCCCGATCGGTCAAGCCCGACCGGATAAGGCGGGCCTCTCGCGAAGCACGCTTGGGCGTTGGGCCGAAGCGCAACGCGGTGGGTGGGGGGAGGGTGCGGCAGCACCCTCCAGGGAAACTCAGGGCACGAGGCGACGGCGTCGCATCCCGTCGATCACCCGCGCGAGGGCGCCGAGCATCACCGCCTCCGCCTCCACCGACTCGAGCACCCCCATCGCCCGCGCGATCGCCTCGAGAGTCGAGGTGTGTCCCGGGTGCGGCTCCTTGCGCACCGTGAGCTCGGTGGCCGGCGGCCCTTCCACCCGCACGAGCTCACCCGCGAGCAAGAGCGGCACACGCTTGATCATCCGACCGACGTGGCGCCAGGTGCCATCCGGCACCACGAGGAGGCCGCGCGCGCGGTCGGCGGTGACGAGCGGGCGACCGTGGGGATGCAGCACCAGCGGCGGCTCCTCCGGCGCGAGGCTCCACACGGCGCGCCGGCCATCCCCGTGAATCAACAGCGAAGACCGCGCGAGCATCCGTGTCGCGAACCGCGCGGTGTTGGAGGGGCGGACGATCTCGTGAGCGTGCGCCACCACGACCACCTCCACCGTGTTGTCGATGCGCGGGAGCGACCCGCACACGCAGTCCGCCACGTTGAAGAGGCACACCCCACAACGCGGCCGCCGCTGGCCTCGGATCGCCGCTCCCACCGCCCCCTTGTACCAGCATTGATCCACTTCCGACGGAATCACCTGCACCCTCGAAACTGGATCCTTTGACCACCACCTCGCGGCGTTTTCGGCCACGAGCGGATCATCGAAGATCCATGTTGCCCTGTAGTTTTTCTTTAAAATTCGAATACCTACATAAGCGACGACACTCACCTACCTTTGTTTACTGCATGGCACACAGTATGCCTGCGTAGGCGCGACCATGTGGACGAAGCGTTTTGCCCCTGCCATCACCCTCACGCTCGCCCTGACCGCTGGCTGCACCGACGCAGACATCGATCAGGCGTCCCTCGACTCGCGCGAAGACGGCGTGCTCGGCCGCTTGTTCGGCACCCTCTCGTCCTTCTTCGTGGAGAAGGCCGATGAGCCGGCCCCCGTCGCCCCCGCCACACCCTGGACGGCTCCCGAGCCGGGCGAGGACCCCGCGGTCGACGAGCTCTTCGAAGCGCTCGGCCTCGAAGAGGTGGAGCCGAGCGAGAGCGAGATGGACATCGACGGGGCGCTGGTCGGCATCTACGAGCACTTCCCCGACGACGACGACCCCGACGACTTCTACGACGAGGTGTGCTTCTTCGCGAAGGCCGCGGAGGGCGCGCTGCCCTCGCAGGAGATGCTGTTCTTCTCCGAGATGTACGGCTTCCGCTCGACGAACGGGGAGGTCTCCGACATTCACGGCAAGCCCATCGAGCAAGAGTGCGTGTGGTGCGACGAGGGGAACGTCGGCGGCGGCGAGACCCGCGTCATCTACTATGTGAACGGCATCCGAACCACGAGCGACAAGCACTGCAACACGCTCCAGTCGGTCGCGGATCTCACCGGCGCGGTCACCATCGGCGTCTACAACGAGAGCGAAGGCATGGTGAAGGACGTGTGGCAGACCGCCGGCGACCGCTTCACGGTGAGCTTCGAGAACGCGCTCGCCAAGCTCGGCCTCGAGACGACGGTGAAGATCCACCAGAACCGCGCCGCCGACACGCTGATGAACCTCATCATCCAGCGCATTCGACGCGGCAAGCACGTGGAGATCTGGGCCCACTCGCAAGGCGGCGCGGTCACCAGCCTCGCGCTCCACCGGGCGCTGCGTCAGCTCGACAAGGAGGGCCTGTGGCCCGCCGAGAACGAGGACGGCACGATCGATCACGAGCGCATCCGCGTGGTCACCTTCGGGAGCGCGGCTCCCAAGTGGCCCTTCGGCGGCTTCCCGCAAGGCCCAACCTACACCCACTTCGTGCACCTCCGCGACGCCACGCCCTCGGCGCTCGGCGTCGGGGCTTGGGGCGGCTACACCACCATCGGGGCCAAACGCGCCGGCGACGACGCGAAGATGGTGTTCTTCGATGGCGAGCCCAGCGTGCTCGAGCTGGAAGACGAGCCCGAGACGCCGGTCTTCGACGAGATCGCGGCCGAGGCGGCCAACGTGGGCTTCCTCGAGCTGAGCCCCACCAAGTACCACGACGTGGAGAGCTGCTACCTCCCGATGTACAAGCAGCGAAACGGCGCCTGGTACCACTGACGTTCGCGTGGAACGCAAACCGACGCTCCTCGCGCGCGGTCGCGCCACGGCCCGATCCCGCCCGAACGAGCGTCGTCGGGGGGCGCGCGCCCGCGACGCGCGCCGAGCCGTGGTAGCGTGAGCCATGGGCGATCACGCAGCGAAGCTCATCGAGACCATCCGCGACAGCATCATCGGCGACGATCAGGTGATCCACGGGCCCTACGGTCCGCGGCGCGTCACCTACGCCGACTACACCGCGTCCGGTCGTTCCCTCAGCTTCATCGAGGACTTCATCCGCGACGAGGTGATGCCGCTCTACGCCAACACCCACACCGAGTCGTCGGGCACGGGCCTTCAGACCGGTCGTTTTCGCGAGGACGCCCGCGACATCATCAAGAGAGCGGTGGGGGCCGACGAGCGCGACGTCGTCATCTTCACCGGCTCGGGGGCGACCGGCGCCATCAACAAACTCGTCGACGTGATGAACCTGCGCCTCCCCGACGAGCTGGATCGGCGCTACCACCTCCACGAACAGATCCCGGCCGACGAGCGCCCGGTCGTGTTCATCGGCCCCTACGAGCACCACTCCAACGAGCTCCCCTGGCGCGAGTCGATCGCCGACGTCATCACCATCGACGAAGGCCCCGACGGGCGCATCGATCTCGACGAGCTCGAGCGCGAGCTCGCGCGCTTCGGCAACCGCCCGCTCAAGATCGGCAGCTTCTCGGCGGCCTCCAACGTCACCGGGATCGGCACCAACACGCGCGCGGTCTCGGCCTTGCTCCACAAGCACGGCGCCCTCGCGTTCTGGGACTTCGCGGCCGCCGGGCCCTACGTGAAGATCGAGATGAACATGGCCGACGACGGACCCGAAGGCCACCTCATCTACAAGGACGCCATCTTCCTATCGCCCCACAAGTTCATCGGCGGCCCCGGCACACCGGGAGTGCTCGTGGCCAAGCGCAAGCTCTTCCGGAACCGCGTCCCGGCCGCCCCCGGAGGCGGCACCGTCTCCTTCGTGAACCCGAAGGAGCACCGCTACCTCGACAGCCCCGAGCTGCGCGAAGAGGGGGGCACGCCGGCCATCATCGAGTCGATCCGCGCCGGTCTGGTGTTCCAGCTCAAAGAGGCAGTGGGCGCCGACGAGATCCGCAAGCGCGAAGAGGGATTCATCCTGCGCGCCATCGCGAGCTGGGAGAAAAACCCCAACATCCGCATCCTGGGCAACCGCGACGCTTGGCGGCTCTCCATCGTCTCGTTCGTGGTCCGCCACGGGAACCGCTACCTGCACCACAACTTCGTGGCGTCGCTCCTCAACGATCTGCTCGGCATCCAGGCCCGGGCTGGCTGCTCCTGCGCCGGCCCCTACGGTCACCGCCTCCTCGGCATCGATCTGGAGAAGAGCCGCGAGTTCGAGCGCGAGATCGTGCGCGGCTGCGAAGGGGTCAAGCCGGGCTGGGTGCGCGTCAACTTCAACTACTTCCTGTCCGAAGAGGTGTTCGCGTTCATCCTCGACGCGGTCCACCTCATCGCCGAGCACGGCTGGCGGCTCCTGCCCGACTACACCTTCGAGCCCCACACCGGCCTCTGGTGGCACAACAAGGGTCACCCCGAGCCGGCGATGAGTCTGCACAAGCTGAGCTACCGAGCGGGGCGGCTCGACTACCCGGCGTCTCACACCCGCGAGCCAGAGTGGGTGCTGAGCGGCTATCTCGAACAAGCGCGCGCGATCCTCAGCGAGCGCGGCGTCGAGTGCGCCACCCTGAGCCGCCCCACGCTCTCGGACGACTTCGAGTCGCTGCGCTGGTTCCCGCTCCCCGCCGAGATCGCCGCCGAGCTCCGCGGGGAAGACGTCGAGGCCCCGCGCTCGCAGCCGCTCCACCTCGGCTGAGCCGGGAGGAGCGCGGGCGTCAGCTCGAGGCCATGTCGACGGCGTTGACGCTTGGATGGCGCTCGCGCCATGGGCGCGCCGCTTCGAGCTGCGCCGCGAGCCGAAACAAGGTGGCCTCGTCGCCGAAGCGGCCGATGAAGTGCACCCCGATGGGGAGGCCGGCGCCGTTCCAAGAGAGCGGCACACTCATGGCCGGCTGTCCGGTCATGTTGCAAAGCGGCGTGTACGGCACGTATTGGTTGGCCCGCAGCATCCCCCACATGGGGTTGTCGGGCCGCGGATCCAGCTCCCCGAGGGGGAGCGGCGGCTCCCCCAGGGTTGCCGTCAACACCACGTCGTAGCGGACCATGAAGCGCGCGATGGCGCGAGACATGCGCTGCAAGGCGCTCACCGCCGACAAGTAGACGCCGGCGGTGACGCCCTCCCCCATCGCCGCGAAGGCCCGCGTCAGCGGCTCGAGCTCGTCGTCGGCGGGCGCGCGGCCCAAGACGGCCGTCCACTCCGCGAGCTGCTGCGAGGTCCCCGCCGCGTACACGGCGAGGAAGTGCCGCGCGAGCTCCCCCCCGTCGAGCTTCGGCTGCGCCTCTTCGACCTGGTGCCCAAGCTCCTCGCACAGGGTCGCAGCAGCACGAACCGCGGCCACACAGTCGGGGTGCAGGGGCCCCCCATGGAACGTCTCGGTGGTGAACGCCACGCGGAGCGACCCGGGCTCACGGGTCACCTCCTCGGCGAACGGGCGCGTGGGCGGCGGCGCCCAGTAGGGATCGCCGAGGTCGGGACCGGCCGTCGCGTCGAGCAGCCGCGCGCTGTCGCGCACCGAGCGGGTGACCGCGTGCTCCACGACGAGACCGTTCATGACGTCGCCGAGGGCCGGGCCGAGCGGGTTGCGGGCGCGGGTGGGCTTCAGCCCGAAGAGCCCACAACACGACGCGGGGATCCGAATCGAGCCGCCGCCGTCGTTCGCGTGCGCCATGGGCACGACGCCAGCCGCCACCGCCGCCGCCGAGCCCCCGCTCGAGCCGCCGGTGTGGTGGGCGAGGCTCCACGGGTTCTTCGAGCGCCCGAAGGCCACCGGCTCGGTCGTCGGCGGCAGACCGAACTCGGGCGTGTTCGTCTTCGCGACGACGATCAGACCCGCTACCTTGAGCCGGCGCACGAGCTCGCTGTCGTGCGTCGGCACGTGGCCACGGAGGAAGGCCGAGCCACACGTCATCTCCACCCCTGCGTAGGCGGCGGTGAGATCTTTGAGGAGGAAGGGCACCCCCCGGAACGGCCCGTCGGGCAGCGGGCCACGCGCCACCTTCCGCGCCTCCTCGAACATCGGACGGACGATCGCTCCGAGCCGCCCGTCGACCCCCTCGATGCGCCGAATCGTCTCCTCGACGAGCTCGAGAGGGCTCACCTCACCGCGCCGCACGAGCTCGGCGAGCGCGGTCGCGTCCATCCACCCGATGTCCTGCATGGCGTCACCATCGCACGGCGGATCGCGAACGGCTCGTTGGATCACGCGAGATGGATCGTTGCCACTCCAGCGCGCGGCCAGGCCGCCAACGGCAACGAGGAGTTTCAATATTTTGACGAGGCGGCACGCGTGGCACACCACATGCTACGGAATCCTCTCACAGTGTACTCGCTCTTCGTACACTGTCCTTCTCCAAAGTCTGTCTGTTCGACCTCACCGCAAAACGTGGCCACGGAGACGCGGCCCCATCGCGACTTCAACGTCGGCTCCCCCCAAGCGCCGACGTTGCTCGTCCAGCGCGTTGCGGAGCGCTGGGCGACAGCGTGACATCCTACCCCCAAGACTCGGCTCCATCCGCGCTTTGCGGAAGGTGAGGGTGGAGCCGAGTCGAGCTCTTTGGGCTGCCGCCACGCGGTAGCCGGACCGGCAGCGCCCCCCTACCCGTTCGCGTCTGCCGGTCGTTTTCGTTTTGTGGTCGAGCCCCGCGCCCCGCGGCGCCGCGCGCCACGAGCCTGCGTGGCGGCGGGCGGCTTCGCGACGCGCGGCGCGACCCGCGGGTTCGCCAAGCAACCGCTACGCAACGCCAAGCAACCGCTACGCAACTTCGGGAAGAGGGACTAGGCTCCCGCCGTGCGGCACTTCCTGACCACGCTCGACTGGACGCGAGCCGAGCTCCAAGCGCTCCTCGACGACGCCCGCGCCCTCAAGGCCGGCCTCCCCGCCAACGATCTCGCCGGCAAGTCGGTCGGGCTGTTGTTCTTCAATGCGTCGCTGCGAACCCGCACCTCGTTCGAGATCGGTGCGCACCAGCTCGGCGGCAAGGCGGTGGTGCTCGAGCCCGGACGCGGCGCCTGGCCCATCGCCTTCGAAGACGGCGCGGTGATGGATGGCGAGGAGGAGGAGCACATCCGTGAGGTGGCGCGCGTCCTGTCGCGCTATTGCGACCTGATCGGCGTCAGGGCGTTCCCCAAGTTCGTGGATTGGTCGGTGGATCGGCAAGACCGGGTGGTGCGGGCGGTGGCCGAGCACGCCAGCGTGCCGGTGATCAACATGGAGACCATCACCCACCCCTGTCAGGAGCTCGCGCTCATGATGACCCTGCAGGAGCAGCTCGAGAACGTCGACGGCCGACGTTTCCTCCTCACGTGGACCTATCACCCGAAGCCGCTCAACACCGCGGTCGCGAGCTCGGCGCTCATCATCGCTGCCAAGTTCGGCATGAACGTCACGCTGTTGTGCCCCAACGAAGACTACCTCCTCGACGAGCGCTACATGAGCGCTGCCCGCGCGTCTTGTGCCGAGCACGGACGCAGCCTCGAGGTGGTGCACGACATCGACGCGGCCTATCGGGACGCAGACGTGGTGTACGCCAAGAGCTGGGGCGCGCTCCCCTACTTCGGGCGATGGGACGAAGAGAAGCCCACGCGCGAGGCGAGCAAGCACTTCATCGTCGACGAGCGCAAGATGGCGCTCACCAACGGGGCCCGCTTCTCGCACTGTCTCCCCGTTCGCCGCAACGTGAAGGTCACCGACGCGGTGCTCGACTCCGACGCGTGCATCGCCATCGACGAGGCCGAGAACCGGCTCCACGTGCAGAAGGCGATCATGCGGCGACTCGTCGGGCCGGCCTGAGCGCGTCATGAACCGAACGCGCGAGATCATCGTCCAGCTGCTGCAGAACATCGGCGGCCGCAAGGAGGTCACCGAGTACCTGCGCCACTACACCGGAGCGCAGACGCAGCGCTTCGCGCTGGTGACGTTCGCGAAAGACGTCGACGTGGACGCACGCGCCGACGACATCGCCGACGCGCTCAGCTTCCTGCACCAGGTTGGGATGTACCCCGTGGTGATGGTGCGCGGCCGCAGCAGCGTGCTCCACCTCACCGACGCGCTCGAGAGCCGCGGCTCTCGAGCCCGGCCCGTGACGAGCGGCGTCTTCGTGAGCGGCGACGACGCGCTCGACCGCATCGACGACGCCGAGGTGCTCGCCGCGGTGCGAGCCCATACGCTGCCCATCATCGCCGTCGACGGCGCGTCGATGGTGGCTGCGGTGCGCGCCATGGCTCGGCACCTCCAGCCCCACAAGATCGTCGTGCTCGACAACGACGGTGGCCTCATCGGCCTCGATGGCCACCGGGTGGACGCCATCAACCTCGCCGAAGATCAGCCGCGCCTCTCGCTGATGCTCGACGAGGGGCAGCGCGCGCGCCTCGATCGCTTCATCCCCCTGCTCGAAGATCTGCCGTCGTTCGTGTCGCTGTCGGTCACCTCCCCCGAGCACCTCGCGCGCGAGCTGTTCACCCATCGCGGGGCCGGCACGCTGGTGCGGCGCGGCGAGGCCGTACGCGTCCACGAGAGCTTCGCCGAGGTCGACCAACTGCGCCTGCGGCAGCTCATCCACTCGTGCTTCGACCGCCCCCTCGTGCCCACCTATTTCGAGACGAAGGTTTGTCGCCGCGTCTACCTGACCGAGAGCTACCGCGCCACCGCCATCATCACTCAGGAGCGGGATGGTCCCCCCTACCTCGACAAGTTCGCGGTCACCAAGAAGGCCCAAGGGGAAGGCGTGGGCACCTCGTTGTGGCGCCGGGTGCGCGCGGATCACGAGCGCCTGTTCTGGCGGTCCCGACGCGACAACCCCATCAACCCCTGGTACTTCCAACAGGCCGAAGGCACGTTCAGCGCGGGGCCGTGGACCGTGTTCTGGTTCGGGCTCGAGTCTTTCGAGGAGATCGAACGCTGCACGACGATGGCGCTGTCGCTGCCCCCGACCCTCGAGCCCTGAGGAGCGCGCGCGCACGCCGCGAGCCCGAGCCCCGCCGCGGCGGCGACCAGGCCCTCAGGCCGAGGCGCTCACCTGAGCCTCGTCGCGCACGACGGGGAGCCCCCACGCCATCGGCTCGCTCTCGGCTGGCGCCGGGCAGCCCTCGACGGACGGCTCCGACCGGGGAGGAGGCGGCGTCGCGGCGACCGCGGCCGCCCCCTTGCGAGCCGCGAGTCGGTCGAGCGCGGCTTGCATCGCGGCGCTCACCTCGTCGTGGCACGCCTCGACGTAGTCCCGGTCCTCCGCCCAGCGGGGTCCGTCGTGGCCGAGCTCGATGGGCTCGAGCACCTCGATGGTGATCCGCGTGGGCAGCGGGATGTAGGGCGGAGGCGGCCCGAAGGTGACCCCCCACGGCACGCTGAGGGTGATCGGCCAGGCGTTGAGGCGGAAGCGCCGGTCGAGGCCGAGGCGCTCCACGATCCAGCGCCCGTCGTTCAAGATGACGGCCGTGCCGTGGGCGCCATGGGCGACGACGGGGACGATCGGCACGCCGTGTCGGATCGCCAGGCGAACGTAGCCCCGCCGCTCGCCGAAGACGATGCGATCGCGCTGCGCGAAGGGACGCATCGCCTCTCGGTCGCCGCCCGGATACACCAGCACCTTGCGTCCCGACGAGAAGATCCGCTGAGCGTTCTCGTGACAAGCCCGCACCGCGCCGAGGGGGACGAAGAACTGATGCAAGAGCGGCAGGCGCATGATGATGTCGTGGGCGAGGGCGTAGGGCATGTCGTCGAGCCCACCGTGCTCGAACAGCGCCGAGCCGAAGAGGTACACATCGGGCATGAGGCCACCCCCGTTGTGGTTGCCCACGTAGAGCGCCGCGCCGCGCGGGATCCGCTCGACACCCCGAATGTCGGCCTTGAAGTACCGACGGAGCGCCGGCGCGACCTTGGTCACGAAGGCGCGCATCCAGGCCTCGTTGCGGTTCTCGAGACTGTCGGTGTCGTACCAGCGCCGGAGGCCCCCGCCTGGAGCGAGCTCGGAGAGCGCCCACCTCCCCAGCCCACCGATCGATCCGCTCATCATGTGAAACAAGTTCTACCAGAGATGGAACACGTTTCAATCTTGACCGAATGGACAAGGAATGCTCCACATGGACAACCATGGAGCCAATGTCTTACATTTGATGACAAGCGATTACTGATACATAGGTAATATTCCACTGTGCGCACACTTCTTGCTCTTGGCGCCGCGCAGGAGGACACGATGCTTACGACTCGGGTGAAGGGCAGAGGTGCGCGCTGGATGGGCGCGCTGATCGCGGCAGGGCTCGTTCATGGAGCGACCCTCGACGAGGCACACGGGCAGGAGCTCCGCTTCGTGGCGACGGCCCCTGGTGGGATCGCTTCGACGGGCAACACGCTGGGGCTCTCGAAGGGCTTCAACCAGAACGGCCCCGGGCTCGAAGACTCGATCGGCGCCTTCATCACGACGATCGGCGGCATGGCGGACGACGTCCCCGCCAACAGCCAGAACCCCTGGTTCTTGGGCACCACCCACGACTGGACCCAGAACAGCTCGTCGGGGGTGCTCCGGCTCCCCGAGGGAGCGACGGTGCTCCACGCCGAGCTCGTGTGGGCCGGCAGCTGGGACTACTACCCCGAGAACGTGGAGTCGTACCTCGACGAGCCGATCTGGATCGGCACCGATGGCGACAGCCTCTCGGTGGCTCCCGACCCGCAAAGCGCCCTCACCCTCAGCGAGTTCTCGCAGAACAGCTTCTGGGCGAACTACTACATCCGCTCGGCCAACGTGACGCCCTTCGTGCAGACGTACCTGAGCGGCGAGTACACGGTCGGCAGCGTCCCCGCGACCCAGAGCGACATGGTGAACAGCCTCAGCGCCGCCGGCTGGACGCTGGTCGTCGCCTACCGCCACGACGCCAACCCCATCCGCAACCTGTCCATCTTCGTCGGGGGCTCCTTCGTCGACGAGGACAGCCAGCAGGACTACACGGTCAGCGGCTTCTGCGCGCCGCCGAACGGCGTGGTCGAGGGTCGCGCGGTCATCAGCGCGCTCGAGGGAGACTCCGATCTCACCGGCGACGATCTCGCGATCGGCGACGGCTCGAGCTTCGTGTCGCTCTCCGGTCCCAACAACCCCGAGAGCAACTTCTTCTGCTCGCAGATCAACGACGACGATGGGCAGCTCGCGACGGACGGGAGCTTCGGCGACCGCAACCACGACCCCTTCACCGGCGTGAACGTCGTCGGCGGGCGTCAGGGCTGGGATCTCACCACGGTCGCCCTCAGCTCCACCCAGGGCCACATCGACAACGATCAGACCCAGGCCGTGCTGCGCACCACCACCACCGGCGACAGCTACGTGCCGACGCTGGCCGCGTTCGAGCTCGACGTCACCTCACCCGACTTCGGCGCCTCGATGACCCAGGCCGACACCGACGTGGTGGAGCTCGGCGATCAAATTCAAGTGACGACCACCCTCACCAACGACGGCGAGGCACTCGCCGACACGCTGGTGCTCACGATGTCCCTCGACCCCGGCCTCGTCCTCCAGAGCTTCACCCTCGACGGCAGCCCTGGCGACGCCAACGGCCAGCCGGTGAGCGCGGCGGCCCTCGCGGCCGGCATCGACGCCGGCTCGCTCGACGTCGGCGAGGTGCGCACCGTGGTGCTCACCGTCGACGTGGTGGACGCGCCTTCCAACGGCACGGAGTTCGTGTTCGCTCCGATGTGGGAGCACTCCTTCTACATGTGCAGCACCGACGCGCCGATCATGGAGAGCTACAACGGCCCCCAGGACTCGGTCGGCTTCGTCACCCCGCCCAACGACGGCGGCAACGGCGGCGCGCCTCCCACCGACGACGGCAACGACGCAGAGCCCACCGGCGACGGCGACGATCCCATCGAGGAGGGCAGCTGCGCCTGCACCACCGTGGGCTCGCAAACGCCGAGCGCCCCCCTCGGCGCCTTCGGCCTCCTCGCCCTCGGCGCGGCCATCGGCCTCCGCCGGCGCCGCGGCTAAGCGACGCCACGGCTGCGCAACGCAGCGCCCCGCGCCGCGCTCGCCACGAAGCGCCCGCCTCCTCGAGGGGCGGGCGTCCGTCGTTGGGGTGGTGGGTCGCGCGCGCGCCGAGGTCAGAGCGTGTCGACCATCGGCCCCTTGGGGGTGATCTTGGGGCTCGGGGTGGGCTCGGGGGAGGGCGCGGGCACCGGCTCGGGCGGCGGCGCCGGTCCGCGCGGCCGCGCCGGCGCGCGCGGTGTCGCCTTCGAAGACGGCGTGCTGGACGCGGCGGGCGCCGGCGCTTCGGGCCCGCTCGAATCGTCGCGAGCTCGCTGCGAGAGCTTCACACAGCGGTCGTCCCCCTCGAGGACGCACAGCGCCTCGAGCTTGCGGAGCTCATCGTCGGTCGCGGTGCCGTCGCGCGCCCGCGCGAGCCAGCGCGCCTTGTCGGCGTCGCGCGCCGCGCTCGGTGCCCCGCCCGCCAGGCTCGACACGGCGGGAGCAGCGGCCGCCGTCTCGTCCTCCGAGAGCAGCCGCCCCGCCACGAAGGCGGTGGCGACGAGCGCGGCGAGGCCCACCCCGAGCATGACCGCTCGCGCCTTCTGCGACGGCCTCCGGAACCGACCGGTCACCGGCGACCAGGCCGAGCGGGTGTGCTCCCCGAGCTCCGAGGCCGGCTCGCTCGCCCCGAGCCCCGTGGGCAAGCGCGGCGGTGGCGGCAGCGGCGGGGCCAGGCTCGGCCGCTTCGACATCGGCGCCTCCCGCACCGTGGGCAGATCGCCACCGCCCCACGACAGGCGCGGGGTGGAGGAGGACGACACCCCCGCCTCCTCGAGGATGGCCGAGATCCGCGCCGCTCGCACCGCCGCCGAGCGCGACCCGAAGGGCACCAGCGCCCGCGCGAGCTGCCCGAGATCTTGCCAGCGCCGGTCGCACTCCTTCTCGAGACAGGTCCAGATCACGTCGGCGAGCGCCTCCGGAGCGTCGGGGCGCCGCTCGGTGAGCCGCGTCGGCGGCTCGGACAAAATCATCGCGAAGTGAGCGCCCACGTTCGGCGCCTCGAAGGCGGGGCGCCCCACCAACATCTTGTAGAGGATGAGCCCGAGCGACCAGATGTCGGTGCGGCTGTCCACGTCTTTGGAGCTCTTGAGCTGCTCGGGTGACATGTATTGCGGCGAGCCGAGGGTCGCGTTGGTCTCGGTGAGCGACGAGGCCTCGGTGCCCTGCTCGAACTTGAGCGTCGCCTTGGAGATCCCGAAGTCGAGCACCTTGAGCAGCGGCGAGCCATCGGCCGCCCGCGTCACGAACAGGTTGCTCGGCTTGATGTCGCGGTGGACGATCCCCCGCGCGTGAGCCTCGCCGATCCCCTCCGCGGCCTGCAGGATGAGATCGACGGCGTCCGCGATCGCCATCGGCGCGTGGCGGCGAATGATGGCGTCGAGCCCCTCGCCCCGCAACAGCTCGAGCACCATGAATGGCGTGCCGTCATCGAGACGCCCGAAGTCGAGGAGCTTCGCCACGTGGGGGCTGTCGATGACCCCTGCGGCCCGGGCCTCGCGGAAGAAGCGGCGGGTGGAGTCCTCGTGCTTCGCCTCCTCGGCGAGCATCACCTTGAGCGCAACCTCCACCCCGTCCCACTTGCGCCGCGCCGCCACCACCGCGCCCATCCCGCCGATGCCGAGCACCTTCTCCACGACGTACTTGTCCATCACCGTCGTGCCCGGAGGCGGGACACCGGCTGGGAGGTTCGTCAGGTTTTGGGGGGCAGCGCTCGTGGGGAGCCTCGTCGGGGGAGCATAGCAGGGGTCGCCGGGTGGTCCCATCTCAACGCCCGGTGACCGGCCCCGGGACGGCGGCGCTCGTGGGAGGTGGCCCCCCTTTACGGGAAGCCGTCGCAGAGCGTCAAGCCCGCGCAGTCGGCGCACGCGCAACCCTCGAACAGCCAGTCGCACGAGCCGTCGTCGGTGCAGTAGGCGTCGCTCGAGCAGAACGAATCCGACCAGCAGTCGAGACACACACACGGCTCGTCGAAGGAGCAGTAGTCGTCCTGGGTGCACAGACACGCGAACGCGCCCAGGCAGTCGCTGCAGCTGCAGCTCTCGCTCGCCGGATCGCAGAACCCATCGGCTTGCCCCCCCGCGCACAGGCCATGGTTGTCCTGACAGGTGGGCTCCTCGGCGCAGTCGGCGCACGCGCAGCTCTCCACCTCCCGCTCACACGTCCCGTCGTCGGTGCAGTTCCCTCCCCCCGACGCCCCGATGCACGCCTGATCCCAGTCGCAGTCGGAGCACACACAGGAGTCTTCGAAGGCGAGATCACAGTATCCGTTGGCCATGCAGCCCCCGTCGGTACAGGCGGCGGCGAGGGCGCAAGCGCTGCAGCTACAGTCGCTCTCCTCGTTGCAGAAGCCATCGGGTGGGGAGACGCACCCCTCCGCACCACCGCCGGTGAGGCTCCCTCCTTCCCCGGCCGCGCCGCCGCCTCCTCCCACCAGCACCGGCTCGCTCGGGGGGCCCACCTCGATGTCGCCGAGGCAGGCGGCGAACACGACGAGGCCGAAGAGGCCCGCGACGAGAGCGACCGGGCCGACAAAGCCCAGCGCACGCAGGGGATGGCGCGGTGAACGTGTCATTTGGCCAGCGCGAACAGGTAGCTGGGGAAGTCGATCCAGTAGACGGCGTCGGTGCCGAGCACGGGGAGGGTGATGTCCTGAAACTGTGCGAGCGCCTCCACCGCCCCCCCGTCGAGCGGCGCCCGCAGGAGCTTGTCGCCCTGGTCCTCGGTCCAGTAGAGGTGGGTCGCGTCGGCGAGCAAGTGGTTCACGATGCGGTTCCGCGTGTACAGCACCTCCGACGCCCCGCCCGAGGTGCGCACCCGAGCGATGGTGGGCTCCTCGTCCTCCAGGTTGGTCTGCAGCCAGTAGAGCATGTCTCCGCTCACCACGATGTCTCGCACGCGCGCCATGTCGACCGTGACGAGCGCGGCGGGGCTCCCCCCGGTGACCGGCGCGGTCTGGATGAGGTTCTGATCGTCGCTGGTGGAGCCCTCGATCCAGTACACGCGATTTCCGTCCACGAGCACGTCGCGGATCGTCGCCACCGACTGGGCGATCGACACCTTCTGGCCGAGACGCTCGGCGACGAAGATGTCCCACCACGCGTTCGTCGCGTCGTACTCCGACCACACCGCACGATCCCCCGCCGCCGCGAGGCTCCCCACCCGATCCGCGATGGCGATCGTCTCGAACGCCCCCCCGTCGACGGGGACGACCCGGATGAGCTCTTCGCCGTGCTCGATGACCGTCCAGAACAGCCTCCCCCCGGCCACCGCCATCTCGTAGCAGTTCTGATCGAAGACCAGCTGCACCACGTCGCCGCTCGCCTTGGCGACGCGATAGAGCACGCCGCTGTCGGCGTCGCAGTAGAACACGTGGTCGGCGTCGGCCACCATGCGGTAGATGTACGTGCCGAGCTCGGCGAGGAGGAAGGGTGCGCAGCGCCCCTCGGCGCAGGGGCCGCCCAGACACGAGCGGCCGCAGGCCCCACAGTGCTCGGACGCGATCTCGAGCAAGGCCTCGCAGCCATCCTCGCCCTCGTCGTTGCAGTCGGCGAAGCCGGCGCTGCACTCGCAGCTCCCCGCCTCGCAGGTCCCGTTGACGCACACGGTGCCGCACGCGCCACAGTTCTTCGGATCGATATCGAGCAGCGACTCGCAGCCGTTCTGGGGCGTGCCGTCGCAGTTGCCGAACCCCGGCGCGCACGTGCACTCCCCGCCGCTGCACAAAAGCCGCTCCGCGGAGGGCCGCTCGCCGACGACGCAGGCCGCGCCGAGCACGCACAGAAGGCCGGCGAGGGTCGCCCCGCCGAGGGCGCGTGACACGCTCACCAACGCCCTCGCAGCATCACGCTCCCGGGTCCCACGCCCACCTCCACCGCGTCCTCGCTCCCGAGCGCGCTGAACGCGAGCGCCAGACCGCTCACCACCACCGCGAAGCCACCGATGAACGTCGCCGTCGCGGCCACCCCCTCGGTGCGCGCCGACTTCATGAGGCTCGCGCCTTCCTCCGAGCAAAAGCCGGTGAACTCGCCGCGCTCCGCGCAGAGCTCGTCCGCGTCGCTCTTGGTGCCGAGCGCGATCCCGCCGAGGACGGCCCCCACCACGATCGACGCTCCCCCGAGGCCGACCAGCGTGTAGCCGATCACGGCGCGGGGGTCGGGGCCCTCGGCCTCTTCGAGAGAAGACACGGTGAGCTCCACCTTCACCGTCTGCTTGGCCTTGATCGCCACCCGGCGCACGGTCGGCGCACGCCCTGGCTTCTCGGCGATCACGGTGTGGGGCCCCGGATCGACGCGCACCCTCACGCCCGCCCGCGCGTCACGCAGGATCTCGCCATCCACGCTCACCCGAGCGCCGGGCTCGATCACCGTGATCTCGACGTGGCCCACCAGCGCCTCGAGCTCCTCGAGGATGCCCTCGAGCTCCTCACGACGCTCGCCATCGGCCTCCGGGTGCTTCAGATACGCCTCGTAGGTCGCCGCCGCTTCGGCGTTCCGCCCGATCTGACGCAGGCTGGTGCCGATGTTAAGCAAGAGCTTCGGGCTCGGGTAGAGCTCGTAGGCGGCGCGGAACTTCTGGAGCGCGACGCCGAAGTCTCCCTCCGCGGCGAGGCGGTTTCCGTCGGTGAGCAGCTCTTGCGCCTTGTCCTTCAGCTCGTCGGCGCGCGCGCTGTCGAGCGCCGAGAACCCCACGACGAGCGCGAGCCACAGAGCCAGGAGTGGTTTCATCACAATGCGATCTGGTTTGAGCATATCATCCGAACCGCTCTGATGAGACGCGTGGGAATCGTAGGCGCCCGGGGCCACACCGGGTCCGAGCTGATGGCGCTCGTCGCCGGCCACCCCGAGCTGACCCTGGCCTTCGTGGGGTCGCGCTCGCTGGCAGGTCGACCGGTAGCAGGCTTTCCAGGTCTCGCCTATGAGGCGGTGGCTCCCGAGTCGCTCGAGGAGCGGGCCGCCGACGCGGTGGTGCTCGCCCTCCCCAACGGCGCCTCCGAGGCCTACGTGGCCGCCGCGGGCGACACCCCCCTCGTGGATCTCAGCGCCGACCACCGCTTCGACGACACCTGGCGTTACGGGCTGGTGGAGCTCCATCGGAGCCGCCTTCACGGCGCGCGGCGCATCGCCAACCCCGGCTGCTACGCCACCGCCGCACAGCTGGCGCTCGCGCCGCTCGCAGAGCTCCTCGCGGAGGCGCCGCGCATCTTCGGCGTGTCGGGCTACAGCGGCGCGGGCACGACGCCATCGCCGCGCAACGACCCGGAGCAGCTGAAGGACAACCTCATGCCCTACACGCTCACCGGGCACACGCACGAGCGCGAGATCACGCGCCACCTCGGCCACACGGTTCGGTTCATGCCGCACGTGGCCCCCTTCTTTCGCGGCATCACCCTCACCATCGACGTGACGCTGCGCGCCCCGCTCGAGCGGGAGGCCATCCAGCGGCGCTACCACGAGCGCTATGCTCAGGAGCCGCTCATCACCCTCACCGACGAAGCGCCGCTCGTGAGAGACGCGGTCGGTCGCCACCAGGTGAGCATCGGCGGGATCACCGTCGACGGCGCTCGGGTGGTGGTGGTGGCCACCATCGACAACCTCCTCAAGGGCGCGGCCACCCAGGCGCTCCAGAACCTCAACCTCGCCCTCGGCTTGCGCGAGCTGGCAGGCATCGGTGGATGACGACGCGCGCGGCGGTGGCGCTCGCGCTCGCGGCCATCGGCTGTGAGGTCGACGCGGCCGACATCCCCCCCACCGCGACCGCGCACCCCACCCCGCTCGGCCCGACCGCCGCGCCGTCCACCGCGGCCCCCGACAAGGCTGCGCTCCCCGCCGCCCGCGACGCGGCGCCTCTCTCCGCGTGCTCGGCCCCGTCGCTCGCCGCGTCGGGGCCGCTCGATGCCCGCGACGAGGCAGCCCTCGCCACCTGTGTGCGGCCCTCGACGGGACACGGCCGCGCTGCCCGTCGCTGCGGTCAGGACGAGGCCGCCCCACCCCTCGACCACCAACGCCTGGCCGCCGCGGTGCGCCCGTTCGACGCCGCGACGGCAGCGCGCGTCCGCGAGCTCGCTGCGGTGGGTCGCTCGCGAGGGCGCAAGGCCAACGTGTTCGGGTTGGTCGGCGACAGCATGACCGTGTCCGGCGCCTTCCTGCGCCGCCCCCCCTCGGTGCTCGCGCCCGAGCTCGCCGCGACGCTCCACGACGAGGGCGGCGGCAGCATCATCGACGTGTACGCGGGCGTCGACGCAGTGAAGCTGCGAGGTCGCGTCACCGACTCGTTCGGGGCGCCGCGAGCCGCCAAGGTGGGCGCACGCACGGTGTGGGCCCTCACCGGCGGCGAGCGCTCCCCCCTCGCGACGATGGTGGAGCAGCTCTCGCCAGCGGTGGCCATCGTGCTCTTCGGAGGCAACGACGCCGCCTTCACCTCGCACCAGCCGGTGGCCGAGCTCGCGGCGCAGTTCGAGCGCGAGCTCGAGGCGGTGGTGGACGCGCTCGAGGCGCGGGGGGTGATCCCCGTGCTCAACACGCTCGCCCGTCACGGCTCGGCGCCTGGCCTCGACGACTGCGGCCCCCCGCGACAGCTCACCAACTGGCGCATCGCCGTGCAGACCAACGCCCTCTCGGCGCGGGTGGTCGCCCTCGCGTGCCGTCGCCACCTGCCCCTCATCGACGTGCGCGACGCGCTCGACACCGCCGTCAACCTCGGGCTGGGGCCAGATCAGATCCATCCCTCCGCCTACGAGCCCGGCGCCGACATCCTCGACGCGAAGGGTTTGCGTTGCGGCTACAACGTTCGCAATTACGTTACCTTGCTCATGCTGAAGCAGCTGCACGGGCTGCTCGGTGCCCCCGCCGACGCACAAGCGCCTGGAAATCGGAACGCGACGCAATAGAATCTGCGGCCGCGTCGTTCCGTCTCGCTGCGACGAGCCACGACGAAGAGGAGCACGAGCCATGTCGATGACGCGCCCCGATCACTTCCTCAACCGCCGCACGCTCCTCCGCGGCGCGGGCGGCGTCGCCACCGCCGCGCTCACCGCCTCGCTCGCGAGCGTGGGGTACGCCGAAGGGGAGCCCGACAGCGACGCCAAGAAGAAACCCAAGAAAACGGTCACGCCGCTCTCCGAGGCTCACCAGAAGGTGCTCCGCGAGATCCCCATCGATCCTCCGCCGGAGAAGCTGATCCAAGACCAACACTTCCTGGTGTCCGACGAGCATCACCCCGAGCGCTTCGCCGACGTGATGCGCGATCTGGGGGGCGTGTACATCGGGGTGGGTCCCGAGCAGAACTACCTCTACGCAGCCTGGGCGCGGCCCGACATCATCATCCTGCTCGACTTCGATCAGATGGTGGTCGACATCCACGAGCTCTACCGCGTCTTCATCCTCGCCGCCGAGGGCCCCGAGGAGATGATCAAGCTCTGGTCGAAGCAGGAGAAGGCCCGCGCGCTCGCCCTCATCGACGCCGCGACCAGCGACGAGGAGCGGCGCACCCACCTGCGCAAGGTGTACGTGGGGAGCCAGCGACCGATCTACAACCGGCTCAAGTCGCTCGCGACGCGTTATGGAGCGATGAAGCTCGACACCTTCTTGAGCGACGCCGACGCGTACGGCTTCATCCGCGACATGCTCAGCGCCGGGCGCGTGCGCGCGGTGCGTGGCGATCTCACCAAGGACAAGGCCATGAACGGCGTGGCCAAGGCAGCCAAGGCGCTCGCCGTGAAGGTGCGCTGTGTCTACCTCTCCAACGTGGAGCAGTACTTCGACTACGACAACGGCTTGGGCGACAACCTCGAGGCGCAGCCCACCGACAAGAGCTCGAAGATCCTCCGCACGGTGTACAAGAACGAGAGCAAGTTCGAGCGCTACCACTACGTGGCGCAGCGCGACGACCATTTCCGTGCCTGGCTCGACACCGACGTGAAGAACCTGCGGGCGATGATGGAAAAGGCCCAGAAGCGGATCAAGAAGACCAAGCACACCTGGATCCTCCCCGGTCCCACCTGACCCGCGAGCGCGCGCGCCGACGGCCGGCGCGAGCCGCGCATCGAACCCCTCGGCGCTCGCCACTTGCGTTCGGCCACGGTGCGTCCTGCCGTCGGTGGGTTGAGGTTTGGCGTCGATGCTGAGACCATGCCGCTATGCTGACCTCGCTGCGCGCTGAACGCGCCCCAAAGACGCATGCTCTCGCCCTGGTGGGGGTTCTGATCACCGGCTGCGATGCGGAAGAGCTCCAGCCCGACCAGGCGCGGCTCACTCCGGAGCACGTGCCGCCCCCGGCCGCCTTCGTGTCCAGCGAGGCCGACATCGTGTTCAACGAGCACGCCTACCTGGTCGCGTTTCCCGATGTCGCCGCCGCCGTCCGCGCCGCCTCGCCGGTCGTCCACGCGAGCCCTCCCCCCGACGCGCAGTCGGGCTACTTGCACTACGTCCACCAAGGCTACAAGGAGAGCTGTCCCCAGAGCGGCTGCGCCACGCTCCCCGACGGGACCGTCCTCGTCGACCAGCGCACCGATGGCACCACCGGGAAACACTGGGGACGGCTCGCGCGCAAGGAGTACGTGGCCGCGCTCGAGGCGGTCACCGCGAGCTACGACGACGCGCTCTACCTCAAGTCGTTCTCGGACATCTCGTTGTTGACGCCGCCGCGTGGCACCCAGTTCCAGGTGGGCTTTGCGCACTACAACCCCTATGGCCGCAACGAGAACCGCCTCGCGCACACCAGCTACGTGAGCAACCGCGCGCTGTTTGCGAAGGCCTACGCCGACGGCTTCGTCGAGGAGGCGTACCTCGTGGCCTTCGCCGACATCGCCAACGTGACCCTCGGCACGGGCAGCGGCTCCGGCGTGATCTTCTCGTCGCCGCTCCAGCACTACGTTCCTTGGGGCGAGGCCGAGAAGCGGCTCCAGTTCCCCACCTACTGGAACGCGCTGCGCAAGCTGCCCGAGAAGCTGCCCCCGACCTACACCTTCGCGAGCGACGCCCGGTCGATCGAGTGGACGTTCGTCACCGGTCCGGACCAGGGCATCGGCCGCGTCTTCGTGGACGGCGTCTCGCGCGGCGACCTCGACCTGTATGCGCCGGCGCGGGGAACCAAGACGGTCACTTATTGGGTCTGGGAGCCGCGCAGCACGCCGCACACGTTCACGGTGCGCCACACGCTGCGAAAGCACGGCGCGTCGTCGGGCTACGGGGTCAACCTCGGCGCTCCCCCGGTGAAGGGCCCGAGCAGTGTCCCGCTCAAGACCGCCAAGACGGCCGCCGGCACGCAGAGCATCTACCCGAGCATGGCGAACCAACATCTCATGGACGTCGGCCCGATGACCGCCGACACGAACGCCAGCGGCTACGCCGCGGTGGCTTACCACCACACGCACACCGAGGGGACGATCATGACGTGGCACCACCGCGTGCGGGTCACCAAGGTCGCGCCCCTCGGTCCGTTCACCGAGACGCTCGGCACCGACACCCCCCTCGTGGGCATCTACCCGGACGCGGCCATCGATGACCAAGGCAACGTGTCCCTCGTCTACATGAGCGGCTGGGTGCAGCCCGCACACCACACCCAGCATCAAGCGCCCAGCGTGTTCGCGGCCCAACACGTGGGCGATCAGGCCGCGGGGGCCCCCATCGTGCTGAAGCGCTTCGCAGACGGGAAGGTCGAGAGCCTCCAGGTGGCCGCCAAGGGGGTGCGGCCGGCCATCGCGGCCGATCCCGCGGGCCACGAGCTCGTGGTCGCCTGGGAGCAGGGGAGCGGGAGCGCCCGCAGCGTCGTGGCCCGGCGTGTCTCGGTGAGCCCGATCGGCAAGCTCGCGCTCGCGGGGAGCGAGGTCGCCGTCACCCCCGTCGGCCGTGAGCCTCGCGTCGCGATGTCGTCGGGCCACTTCGCGGTCACCTGGACCCAGAGCGACACCACGTCGCCCCAAGTTCACCTCTTCGCGTCGGCCGGCTCGCGGCTACACACGGCCCAGCTCTCCGCCAGCGCGCGCGCGCGCGTCGGGATGGACGCCGCGGGCAACTACTTTGCCGCGTATCAGGAGTCGGCGGGCAACGTGCGGCTCCTGCGCAACACGAACTGGAACACCGCCCCCAAGCCGGCGAGCCTTCACACGTTCAGCGGCGGCTACGAGCTCGTCGACATGTCGGTAGCGCGCGACGGGACGGTCGCCCTCGCGGTGACTCGCTTCGGAACGCCCTCCATCCTGATCGTCGACGGCTCCGCGCAGGTCCTCGGAGCGCCCACCCGACAGTTTCGTCCCCCCGCCGCGCCCTCCACGGTGGGAGCTTCGAGCCAAGGCACATTCACGTTGTGGCACACCCCCAAGCCCAACGTGTCGATCGGCACGTACACCGTGGCCACCGGGCTGCGGATGGGGCATGTCGCGGCCTTCGATCCGAGCGGCGCCACGCTCTGACGAGTGGTGCAATCTGCCACGAGCGTCCCAATAAGGGACAGCCGCGCCCCCCCCACGGCGGCGGACCGCGCCGCATGGGGAGCCGGGGGGTGCTGGCCCCGGGGCCAGGGCCACCTGAACCGCGGCGCGCGATGGCCGCATGGCACACAACGTGCTACACGCTGCGCGTGACCAAAAAAGAGAGCCCCGCTCCTGGTGCCTTCGGCGCGCTCGGGCAGGACATCCCCGCCGGCGTCGTCGTCTTCCTCGTCGCGCTGCCCCTCTGCCTCGGCATCGCGCATGCTTCGGGCGCGCCTCCCATCGCGGGCATCGTGACCGGCGTGGTGGGCGGTGTCCTCGTGGCCTGGCTGAGCGGCTCCCACACGAGCGTGAGCGGCCCCGCCGCGGGCCTCATCGTGATCGTCCTCGCGGCGGCTCAAGACCTCGGATACGGCGGCTTGCTCCTCGCCACGGTGCTCGCAGGCGCCATGCAGGTGGCGTTTGGCGCCCTGCGCTTCGGTGGGCTCGCGCGCCTGTTCCCGAGCTCGGTGGTGAAGGGCATGCTGGTCGCGATCGGGCTCATCCTGGTGCTCAAGCAGATCCCGCACGCCCTCGGCTGGGACGCCGACTTCGAGGGCGACGAGGCCTTCGCGCAGCTGGACGGCCGCAACACCTTCACCGAGATCCCCTTCGCGCTCGGTCACATGCACCTCGGCGCGTTGATCATCTCGGTGGTGGGCATCGCCCTCGTGATCGCGGAGGACCAGATCGCGTTCCTCAAGCGACAGGCGTGGCTGCCCGGTCCGCTGCTCGCGGTCGCCGCCGGTGTCGGTCTCAACGCGCTGTTCGGCGCGGTCGCTCCCCAGCTCGCGGTGAACGGGCACTTGCTCACCGCGATCCCCACCGGCGATCTCGCGATGCTCCGCGGCGAGCTGGCTACGCCCGACTTCGCCATGATCGGCGACCCCCGGGTGTGGATGAGCGCGGCCACCATCGCCATCATCGCCAGCGTCGAGACGCTCCTCTGCGTGGAGGCGGTGGATGGGCTCGATCCGTACCGCCGCAAGAGCCCCCTCGATCGCGAGCTCTGGGCCCAAGGCGCGGGGAACATCGTCGCCGGGTTCTTGGGCGGCATCCCGATGACGGCGGTGATCGTGCGCGGCTCGGCCAACGTTCAGGCGGGGGCACGAACGCGGCTCTCGTCCTTCGCCCACGGCGCGTTCCTCCTCGTCGCGGTGCTCGCCATCCCCTCGGTGCTCAACCTCATCCCCTTGGCGGCGCTCGCGAGCATCCTGCTCTTCATCGGCTATCGCCTCGCTCGGCCCGGCATCTTCGCGGCGATGTTCCGCCGCCAGAGCTCGCACTGGGTGCCCTTCGTCGTGACGGTGGCGACCATCCTGTTCACCGATCTGCTCATCGGGGTGACGGTAGGGTTCATCGTCGCCGCGGCGTTCGTGGTGGTGGAGGCGGTCGTGCTCGCGCCGCGGCGCGCCTCGAACGCGGTGCGCGTCAAGCTCGGACCGGTCGTGCCCTACCTCAGCAAGCTCGTCTTGAGGCGCTCGCTGCGCGACATCCCGGAGGGCACGGTCGTCGAGATCGACGGCTCCGACGCCGACGTGGTGCACGACGATCTGCGCCAGGAGCTCGAGGTGCTCCGCAAGCGCGCCCAGACACGAAACGTCGAAATGCACGTCAACCTCCCCGTGGTCACCGCGGCGAGCCACTGAGCGCTGATTCCACCTCCTTCACCGGGGCTGCGCCCCACTCCACCCACGGTCCGCGATGTCCGAAATTCGAACGATCCTCTGCCCCGTCGACTTCTCTGACGCCTCCAAAGCGGCGCTCGGCTACGCCGCGATGCTCGCCGCGCGCTTCGACGCGCGCATCGATGTGCTCCACATCGCGGAGCCTGGCCCCTACGACATGGCGGGAGACGTGATCCGCGCCGAGTCGACAACGGGAGGTGTGGCCGGGCAGGCGCGCAGCGCGCTCAACAAGCGCGTCGACGCGTTGGTCCAAGAGGCGGCGGGTGACGCGAAGGCGCGCGTCAAGACCATCGTCGAGTCGGGTTACCCAGCCCAGTGCATCCTCGCTCGCCTCGAGCGCGAAGACTACGATTTGGCGGTGATGGGCACCGCCGGTCGCAAAGGCGTCGCGCACCTCTTGATGGGCAGCGTCGCCGAGACGGTCGTCCGCTCGTCCCCCTGCCCCGTCCTCACCCTCCGCGCGGGGTAGCGGGGCGCGCTTCAAGGGCGCAGCGCGGCGACGCGTCGGCCCCTGCTTGCGCGGGACGGTCGCGCGCCGGGCTCCAAGCACGCTCTCAGCGGCGGTCGGGCGGGGGTTCGCCGAGCAGGAGGCGGTTTTGGACGGTGATGTCCTCGGGGATGGTCTTGGTGCGCACGCGATAGCCGGCCGCGCGAAGGCGCGCGACCCGGGTGACGTCGACGGCGAGCGGCCCCGGCAGCCACCCCGAGAGCGAGCCGTCGTCACAGGTAGCGAGCGCCTGACAACAGGGCATCACCGCGATCCGCGAACGCGCGGCGAGGGCCATGTCGAGCACCCGATCCGTGAGCTCCCCACAGGCGTGCACGGAGATCACGATGGCGTCCGCCGGCACCGCGAAGCCCTCGAGCTCGCGCTCGTGGTAACGCACCCGCCCCGCGAGCCACGGCCACTCCGCCACCATCGCGCGCTCGATCCGCTCGGCGGACTGCGTTCGGCGCACATCCACACAGTGCGCCTCGAGCGAGGTGTCGTCGAGCAGGAGCATGAGGTGGGCGAGCAGGCCGTGCCCGGCGCAGGCCTCGACGATGACGCCCCCGCGCAGGTGACGGCGCACCCGCTTGGCCACCTCCCACGCCTCGAAGAGCTCCTTGCGCGGCAGACACTCGGCGCGGCACACCACTCTGGCTACGCAGTCGAAGAGCGTGTCGCCCGTGAAGCGAGCGGCCGTGTGCCGGGTGAGCCGCCGGCGTGAGCCGCGGTCGAAGCGAGACGGGGCACTCTCAAAGGGACACATGACGGGCTCGTTGGCAGCGCAAGAGCGAGCGCGTCACTCCGTGAGCGGCGCGCTCTTCGCGCAGCGAAAACCGAAGTGGTGATAGCCGGGGAGCTCGTTGGCCGGGAAGTGGCGACGCCGGTGGTAAGCGGTGGCGTGCTCGGCAGGCCAGAACCACGAGCCACCACGCACCACCTTGAACGCGTGCTTCGGGCACGGTGCGGTGCCACCACCGCAGGGGCCTCTCGGATCGCGCCCCAGGCACGGCGCACCGCAGTCGCCGTAGCTCTTGGTCCACCAGTCGTCCACCCACTCCTCGGCGTTGCCCATCATGTCGAAGAGCCCGTAGTGCCCAGCCGGCCGCGACTTCACGGGGAACACCTTACCCTTGTCGGCGTCTCCGCCCCCCTTCATGACACCGCAGCTCCGGCCGCGCGCGTCCATGACGATGGCGTTCTCGCAGCTGACGTCGTCGTCGCCGAACGATGTGCGATTTCCGTCGGGCCCACGGGCCGCCTTCTCCCACTCCGCCTCGGTGGGCAGGCGCTTGCCCTGCGCGCGGCAGTAAGCGTCGGCGTGATACCAGGACACGCCGGTCATCGGCTGCTCGGGCGCGTCGAAGTCGAAGTAGAGCGGCCGCACGTCTTTGCACGCCTTCTCCGCCACGCACGCCTTGTAGGCGGCCACCGTCACCTCCGTGAGGTCGAGGAAGTACGTGCTCAGCTCGATCACCGCCGCCGGGGTGGTGGTGGGCGCGAGGTTCGCCGGCTGCCCCGACTGGACGCAGCGATGAGGATCGTCGTCGAGGCCCCGTGTGAACGGCCCGCCGGGGATGCACGCCATGTCGACCGGCACCGCGGCGCACGGATCGGGCGCTCTCGGCGACGGCGAGGGCGACACAGCGGAGGTGACGCCCGCCGGCGCGGGCTCGGCTCGAGGGCCCACCCCGAGCGCGCCACCGGCGGCCACCTCGAGCGACGCGCTCGCCGACGCGGCGGGGGCGGGCCTCGGTGCCTCTCCCGCGGGAGCGCCGGCGCAGGCCACGAGCCACACCAACCCGACCTCACTTCGCATCGTCCACTCCAATCACCAGCGCTTCTCGGCTCTCTCCCCCCGCCAACGTGGGGCACACCGCCGGCTCGACCACGAGCACGGGCAGCGTCACGTCGAGCCGTGTGCGCTTGTCGCTCCTCACCACGACCGAGCGTGTCGTGCGGTGTCCACCGAGGGTCGCCACCAACGTGTACTGGCCTCCCTTGCTGAGGTAGCGATCGAAGCGCCCGTCGCGGCAACGCGACGTCCACCGCTCCTTCTCCGGCCGGTAGATCTCCTCGAAGGCGATCTCCGCCTCGAGCGGACGGCCCATCACGTCGAGCACCCGCCCCCCTACCGCCGCGCCCTCGAGGTACCGATCGACGAGCTTGGTCCACGCGTAGCGCACCGACCGCACGATCTTGGCCTTCTCGTCGGGCTTCACCCGCCAGTGCTTCGCCCCCTCCACCAGCAACGCCAGCGTACCGTGCTCGTGTCTCAACCAGTCTTGATCGGTGCCGTCGACGGGGTAGAGGTTCTTGCGCACCGGCACCAGCCCCTCCGGATGACCCACCATCTGCTTGGCGATGTGCTCGGCCACCACCCACGCCTCGTTGGGCGAAGGGTCTTTCACCAGCGGGATGGTGTAGGGGGCGAGCACGGCGAGGGTGCCGGTGTGGAACGAGATGGAGGCCACGAAGCGCTCGCTCTCCGCGAGGCGCATGATGGCGCGCGTCTCTGGCTCCGAGCCGGGCTGAGGGCCGCGATGGTAGCGGCTGTGGATGTCGCTGCTCGACGCCATCTCGCCGAGCGCGCCCCAGCGAAACGGATAGTTGCGATTGAGATCGACCCCCTCGGTCGCCTCCCGTACGCCGTCGCCGTCGCCGTCGAGCCCGTTCTTGCGACCGAGGTGTTTGTCTCGAAGGGAGGCCATGTTGCCGTCGGGGTTGACGAGCGGCACCACCACGAACACCACGTCTTCCTTTAGCCAGCGCGGCACCGCCGGGTGGCGATGCTCGAGCAGCTGATCGATCACGTCGAGCGCGAAGGTCGAGCTCATCAGCTCGCTCCCGTGGTGGGCGCCGTTGATGAAGAACACCGGACGGTCGTGGCCGAGGCGCGGTCCACGCCCGATGAAGAGGGCGAGGATGGGGCGGTCCTGGTGCGTGCGACCGATCTCCACCAGATCGGTGAGATCGCGGTGCGTGCAGTGGTAACGCCGCAGCCAGCCGTGGATCTGCTCCGCGTCGCCGAAGGTGTCGAGGTGCTCGTGAGCGACCGGCCCCACCTTCACCCCCTCGCAGCCGTCGCGTGCCTCGAGGGTCACGCGCGCCACCGTCTCGGCGCCGAAGAGGCCCACCGCCGCCACCGCGCCGTCGCCGCAAGCCACGAAGGCGGTGCGCGCGTCGGCGGAGAGCGCGAGCCCGCGGGGCGCATCGCAGGCGACCCCTTGGGCCCGTGTGGAGCGTTGGCTCACGACGCCCAGCGCAGCGTCGAGCGCGAGCACCGCCTCATCGGTGGCGAGGAGCGCCGTCCGACCGGCGGTGTACGCCGTCCGCGCGTGTCGGGGCAGCGGCACCGGGCTCACGGCGTGCGTGAGACCCGCCGCCCGCGCCGCCGCCGTCGAGCCCTCCAAGGCACCGTGGGCCACGCCCCAGCCCCCTCCGGACAGCCGCACGAACAGCGGCGCGAGCGCCCCCTCGAGCTGCCGCGTCACCTGCGGCTCCCCCTGTAGGCCCTCCACCCGTGACACGCCGACGGCCCCCGCAACCCAGGCCCGCCCCTCCTCGTCGAGCACCACGTCGCGCGCGTGCGAGCCCACCGGCGCCGACCACGCGCGCCGCATCGTCGCGAGCTCCACCGCGACGATCTCGCCGGCGCCCGTCGCCACCAGCGCCCGCTCGCCATCGCTCGTGACCGAGAAGCCGCGCGCCGCCGCGATCGGCACCCGCCCCACTTCGGTCCCGCGTTCGTCCAGTCGCACGAGCGCGCCGGGCGCCGCGAGCGTGACCAACAGGTGTCCGGCAGCGTCGCTCGCGAGCGCTACGATCGTCCCGTCGAGCAGAAGGGAGCGCGGCGCCGCGCTACCGAGCGGCAGCGGGATGCGCCACAGCGCGCGCTCGCGCGCCAACCACAACACCGAGCCAACGCGCACGAGCGGCGCTCCGTGGCGCGGCAACGCGTCGGCGAGCTCGTTGTCCGTGGGCGCCGGGGGGCCTCCCTTCGGCGAGGCGTTGCGGGCGGCAGAGCTCGGCTCGCAGCCACCTCCGCTCAGCGTCACCCACAGCGCGACGCTGGCGGCGCACAGCGCTCGGGTCACCCACATGCCGCCCTCCGCATCCTCACGCGCCGCGTCCAGCCATTCACCACCGCCGCCGGGAGCTCACATGCGCTCGAGCACGTCGATACCGAGGAGCGCGAGGCCGGCGCGGAGCTGGCGGCTCGTCGCGAGGGTGAGGGCGAGGCGCGAGGCGCGCGTGGCTCCCTCCGCGTTGAGCACGTGGCACTCGTCGTAAAACCTGCTGAACGCGCGCGCGAGCTCGTAGAGGTGGTCGCACAAGAGGTGTGGCGTGGAGTCGTCGGCCGCCGCGTAGACCACGTCGGCGAAGCGGATGAGCTGCTTGGCGAGCGCGAGCTCGGCCGGCTCGACGAGCAACACCGGCGCCACCGCCGGCTCGCCGCCATCCTTCCGAAAGATCGAGCGAGTGCGCGCGTAGGCATACTGAAGGTAAGGCGCCGACTTGCCCTCGAAGGTGATCATCTTGTCCCAGTCGAACTGGTAGTCGCTCTTGCGGTTCTGCATCAGATCCGCGAACTTCACCGCTCCGATGCCCACCGCCCGCCGCGCGGTCGGGATGTCTTCCTCGGGGATCTGCACCTTCTCGTCGGCACGGATGCGAGCCTCGGCGCGAGCCATGGCTTCCTCGAGCAGCGACACGAGGGTGATCGCCTTCCCCTCCCGCGTCTTGAGCGGCTTGCCGTCGGTGCCTAGCACCGAGCCGAAGGACACGTGCTCGAGGGTCATCTCGATCCCGAGCGCGGCCGCCACCGCGAAGAGCTGCTTGAAGTGAAACGCTTGCCGATTGTCGACCACGTAGAGCGCGCGCGTAGCTTCGAGCACGTCGCGCCGATGATAGAGCGTGGCGATGTCGCTCGTGGCATAGAGGAAGGCGCCGTCTTTCTTGCGGATGATGAACGGCTCCTCGCGCGTGGCGAGCTCGGGGGGCGCGCTCGCGAGCCGATTGAAGAACACACACACCGCCCCTTCGTCCTCGACCGCGAGGCCCTTCGCGAGGAGCAGCTCCACCACCCCTGGAAGCTTGTCGCGGTAGGCGCTCTCGCCGAGCCACACGTCGAAGGTGATGCCGAGCAGCGCGTACACCTCGTCGAGCTTCACCCTGGTCGCGGCCACGAACTTCTCCCACATGGCCATGTTGTCGGGGTCGCCTTGTTGAAGCTTCGCGAGCTCGGCCCGCGCCGCGTCGGCGAACGACTCGTCCTCCTTGGCCCGCGCCGAGGCGAGGCGATACACCCGCTCGAGCTCGTTGATGGCGTCGGCCGCGAGGGCCCCTTCGTCTCCGAAGGTGCGCATGCCCACGATCAACAGGCCATATTGCGTGCCCCAGTCGCCGATGTGATTGTCGCCGATCACCTTGTGTCCCACGCAGCGCAAGAGGCGTGACAGCGCGTCCCCGATGATGGTCGAGCGGATGTGCCCCACGTGCATCTGCTTGGCGATGTTGGGGCTCGAGAAGTCGACCACCACCGTCTCGGGCGCCGCCACTCGGGGCACGCCGTGGTTGTCGTCGGCCAAGAGCGCGTCCACGCGCTCGGCGAGCCACGTCGGCTCGAGACGCAGGTTGATGAAGCCGGGGCCCGCCACCTCCGCCGACGCCACCGGCGCGAGGGCAGCGAGCGCAGGCAACACACGCTCGGCGATGTCGCGCGGCTTCTGCTTCAGCCGCTTGGCGAGGCCCATCGACCCGTTGCACTGGTAGTCACCGTGGCGGGGGTCGCCGGTGGGCCGCAAGATGGCGGGCGCCGGCTCGTCGAGCTCGAGCGCCTCCGCGAACGCGCGGCTCGCCAGCTCGTCGAGGTGCCGCTCGATGCAGAAGGTGGTCATGGGCTGCTCATGCCCGTCCCTGCGTCGCGCGGCAACCGCCACGCGGTCCAGGCTCGACACCGGTAGGCCACCGGCACCACCGCCTCGTCCCGCTCGTCGAGGTAGCGCGCGAACACACCGAGGAGCCGCTCCACGCGCGCCTCGCCCGCGATGTTGTTGAGGCGGTTGTGACTGCGCCACAGCCCGAAGAAGCGCTCGCGCGACATCGGCACCACGTGGCGCACCTCCAGCTGCTCCACCGCCCCGAACCATCCTCCCCCCCCGAGCTCGCGCACCCAGTCGCGATCGCGGTACGCCTCGTCGAAGCCCGGAACCTCTCTGGCGAGCGCGTCCTTGACGAAGGCCATGAGCGGGCTCGCGCTGGGGTCGCGGTCGTTGAACACGACGGTGAAGGCGCGCTCGGGGGCGAGGATCCGCGCCATCTCGGCGAGCGCCTCGGCCGGACGCGCCCAGTGAAACGCCTGCGCGGCCACCGCCCACCGCTGGGACCGAGGGGCGAGGCCGCTCGCTTCGAAGGTGCCGTCGTGCCAGGTGACGTTCGGGTGGGGCTCGGCGAACGCGCGCATCGCCTGGTTGGGCTCGACCGCGCTCACGCGGTAGTCGCGCTCGGCCAGCTGCCGCGTGAAGATCCCCGTCCCCGCCCCGATGTCGGCCACCGCGTCGCCGGGCCTGAGCTCGAGCCGCGTCGCCAGCGCGTCGAGGAGCGCCGGCGGATAGTTGGGACGCGAGCGATGATAGGCCTCCGCCTGCGCCGTGAAGTCGCCGATCCCCATGCTCTCGCGCTTCAGGCCGTCTTGTCCGCGGCCCGCCGAAGGATGTCCTCGATCAACGCCGCCGGCAGCACCCCCGTCCGTTGGAAGTGGCGCATGTGGAGGATGGGCTCGCCCCCGAGATCCGCGGCCGTGCGCCCCGCGACCCGCTCGCTGTACTTGCGCGGGTGGAGCGCCACGAGCGTCTGCTTGGGGTCGCCGAGCCGCCCGAGCACGTCCATCAACGCGTCGAGCGAGTTCATCTTCATGTACGGACAGGTCGCGCAGCCGCCGGCCGTGGAGCAGCCCTCGCCGCCGGCCACCCCCGGAACCACGCCGAGCTCGGCGTCTGGGGTCTGCGTCACCGCCTCGCTCGCCACCGGGAAGATGATCTCCACTTCGAGCGGGGCGCCCTCCTCGCGAAGGATGTGCTGCACCTTCCGCACGATGGAGGTGATCATGCCCGCCTCGGTGCCGAGCACGAACCGGAGGCGGCTGTGCTCGCCTTCCATCCCCGCCCGCCGCTCCACCTTCGAGGCGATGAAGCCAAGGATGTTGGAGGTGGAGCCCACCACCCCGTTCCCATGTCGCTGCGCCTCGAGGGCGAGCTCGAACATCTCTCCCGGCACCTCGAGGTGCGCGGTCACGTTCGCGTCCGCGTACTGCTCGCGAACGATCCGCGCTACCTCCGCGCCAAACATGTGGTGCACGATGCAGGTGCCCTGCTTGAAATAGTGGAACCGCTTCCGGAGGGCGTCCACGCTCGCCGCGTCGTGAGCGGGGTGCACCGCACGCACCGCGTCGTCGTCCATGGCCGCCATCCCCGCGAAGAGCGCCTCGAGGTTCTGGCCCATGTACGTGTCGGGCCCGAACCACACCGTGAGGTCCGGCACCTGGGCGTAGGCCTGAAGCACGGTCTTGACCACGTTGGACGAGGTGCACGTGATCGTCGGGACCAGGTGGTGCGCCCGTGCCTTCACCTGGAGACTCGTGTTGATGTAGATGACGTGCAGCGATTTCGGAGCGCGAGACGCCTGGGTTAGATAGGCCCCGTAGGCCTGCGCCTCCGCCGACTCCGCCAGGGAGCAGCCGATCGGGGCCTCCGCCACGCGGTACACCTCCACCGCTTCGTGCCCGGACGCGTCGAGCATCGCCCGCACGTTCTCGCTCATGAAGTCGACGCCGAGCACGATGACGGTGCTCACCCCCGCCTCCGCCATCTTGATGGCAGCGTCGGCCATCACCAGCGAGTCGGAGATCTGGATGTGGGGCCACGTGCACGCGCTGAGCACCCCCTGAAGCTCGGGATCCATGTAGAAGTGAGCCACGACCCCGGTGTTGCTGCGCTCGAGCGCGGCATCGAGGGCCGCGACCGTCTCGGGGTCAGGATTCAGAAATTCCGCCTGCGCTGCGGCGAACGCCCCCTGAGGCACGAGGGTCTCGGCGCGAATCACGAGCGATGGGAAGGGCAGTGCGCGGTCCACCATGGCGGGACTATAGGAGCAGCGGGCAAGCCTAGCCAGCGCAAGCGCGCGTGGGTTGGGTCCACCGCGCCGTCGGATGCGCGCTATATTCGACGTGTGCGCGTCGGGTCGCTGGTGGTTGGCCTCGCCAACGTGTCTCTCTTGGGCGTCGTGGCCGGCTGCCAGTGCGGCGCCACCACGCCGCCGCCAGGCCCGGCGATCCAGCTGTCGGTGGGGGGGGGCCCCGCCACGGCCGCCCCGTCCTCGAGCGCGGAGACCGCCGACGTCGCCGCGCTCCACCGGGTGATCGAGCTGCTCACCCCCCTGCACGCCGCCAAGCAGCGGCCAGGCCCCAACGACTGGCTCGCGCGCCACGAGGAGCCAGGGCAGACCTTCGACCAGTACCGCGACGACGATCCCGTCGTGCCCGACTTCAACGACGGCCCGGGGAAGCGCCACACGCTGTATATCCATCCCCTCGGCGGCCTGTCGCCCACCCATCAGCGCATCGTCGCGCTCACCGCCCGGTTCATGCACCGGTTCTTCTCGGTGCCGGTCAAGCTCAGCGAGCCGCTCCCGTTGTCCCTCATCCCCGCGGCCGCGCGCCGCACCCAAGACGGCTCCGAGCAGCTCCTGTCGTCCTACGTCCTCGACGACGTGCTCCGCCCCCGTCTCCCCTCGGACGCGGTGGCCTCCATCTCGCTGACCGCCCGCGATCTCTGGCCCGGCGACGGCTGGAACTTCGTGTTCGGGCAGGCCTCCCTCACCGAGCGGGTCGGGGTGTGGTCGGTGCACCGCTATGGCAATCCCGACGAGGGCCCCGACGCCTATCGCCGCGTGCTCCTGCGCACGCTCAAGGTGGCGGTCCACGAGACGGGCCACATGTTCTCCATCAAACACTGCACCGCACACGAGTGCGTGATGGGCGGCTCCAACAACCTCGCCGAGACCGATCGCGCCCCGCTCTGGCTGTGCCCGCAGTGCCTGGCCAAGCTCTGTTGGGCGACAGGGAGCGATCCGCTGCGCCGCTACCGAGCGCTCGCGGAGCTCACGCGACAGCAGGGTTTCACGGAGGAGGCCGCGTTCTACGAGCGCTCCATCGCGGCGCTCGAGCGCCGCGGCGCGCCCGAGGAGGAGGGCGACGACCATGCCCAGCACCCGCACTGAGTGCGCGGGGCCGGGGCCAGGGCGCAGCCCGCGGTGGAGCCGGGCGGCGCGGGTCGCGACGCCGCGCCGGCCGCGCGTCTCGAGCACCACCGCTGAGCGTTGGCGACCGAGCCGGCTCGGCGTGGCGCTCGCCCTCGCCCTCGCCCTCTCCGGCTGCCCGCGCCGGCTGGTGATGCGGCCCGAGCCGCAAGACCCCGTGCGCGGCGTGCCCGATCTCTCCTCCGTGGAGCAATGCGGCGCCTTCGACGCGGCCGCGCTGATGGAGTGCGTGTCACCGGCGCGCGTCGCGGCAGACATCGAGCACGTGGCCAAGAGCCGCCCGAGCGCGAGCCCTCACCATCGGGTGGTGCGGGACACCTGCCGCGACCGACTCTCCGCGCTCGGCTACGAGACACGGCTCTTGCCCTACCCGACCGGCGAGAACGTGGTCGGGAGCAAGACGGGCTTCACCAAGCCGAACGAGGTGGTCGTCGTGGGCGCGCACTACGACCAACTCGAGGGCTGCCCCGGCGCCGACGACAACGCGAGCGGAGTGGCGGCGGTGCTCGAGGTCGCGCGGGTGCTCTCGTCGGGCCGTTTCGACCGATCGCTCGTCGTCGCCTGTTGGGACGAAGGCGAGCGAGGCCAGCTCGGCTCACGCGCCCACGCGCGACAGGCCCGCGAGCAGGGCACCGCCATCGTGCTCGCGGTGTCGTTCGAAGCGATCGCCTTCTCCCGCGCGGAGAAGAACAGCCAGACCGTCCCCGAGGGGTTCGAGCAGCTGTTCCCCGACGAGGCCCTCGCGCTGCTCGAAGACGACCACCGCGCCGACTTCCTCACCGTGGTGGCGGAGAGCGCATCCGAGCCATGGGCGCGACGCGTCGTTCATCACGGCGCGCAGCGCGAGCTCGAGGTGCACGTGCTCACCCTCACCGAGCGCATGAAAGTGAAACAGAAGAAGCTCCATCGCTCCGATCACGCGAGCTTCTGGGACGAGGGCTATCCGGCCATGCTCGTCACCGACTCGGGTCCCTTCCGCAACGACCGGATCGGCTGCGCGCACGGTCAGGACAGCCCGTCCACGCTCGACTTCGCCTTCGCCGGCCGCGTGGTGCGCGCCAGCGTGGGCGCCCTCGCCGAGGTGTTGGAGGTTCGCTGATGTACCGAAACGAGCACGACGCCCAGGAGCACCGCGTGGCGCAGCTCCGGGAGCGGGTCGCCGAGCGGCGCGCTCGCCTCACCGAGCGGCTCCTCCTCGAGCTGCCGGCGGCGCTGCGCGAGCAGCTCGACAAGGCGGGCGTGGCGATCGACAACGCCGGCCCCCCCGGGGTCCGGCTCGCCGCGCTCGAACACCTCGACGCCGTGCTCGACGAGATCTTCGCGCTCGCGCCCGAGCTCGAGCTCGAGCTCAACACCGTGCCTCACGGCGTCCATCCCGACATGGCCGCGGCCGCGCGGGGGCGCGGCTTGTTGCACCACACGCCCGCGCTCTGGGAACAGGCCCACGCGCGACTGCCCGCCTACCTGGCCGATCTCGATCGGTCGGTGGTGCTGGCCGAGCCCAAGCCCTTCGTGCTCGACGGGACGCTGCGCTTCGGCGACGTGCCGGTCGCGGTGCGGCTACAGCCCGACGTGCAAGGTGGCCAACCCACCGGCGAGCTCTGCCTGGCCCTCGCCACCACCGTCCGCGCGAGCACCCCTCGCCTCGACGTGAGGCCCCTCACCTTCGGCCACACCTACACCAAGTGGCTCCGCATTCACCGCGACATCGAGATCGGCGACGACGAGATCGACCACCGCTTCCTCATCCAAGGCGACGCCGAGCTCGCGCGCCGCTTCTTCGACGCGGCCACCCGTCGCGAGCTGTTGAAGATGGCCGCCTTCGATCTGCCACGGCTCGAGATCTGCGACGACAAGCGCAGCGCCACCCGCAGCGCGCTGCCGACTCGAGTCGCCCGCATCACGTGGCGCTGGGACACCCAAGCGGGCCCCCTCCGACGCGCGATGAAGCTGCTCGGACGCCTCCGCGCGCTCGACACCACGGTGCGCATCCTCGCCGAGGAATGAAAACATTGCAGCCGCCCGTGAAGCGCTGTTCACACGGCCCGCTCGCGGTCCACGGATCTGCACGGTTACCCGCGGCACACGGTTTGCAGCCGATGGGGGTCATGGTCCCCGCCAAGCTGCGTCACGTCGTGCTCCTCCTCGCGCTCGTCGCGCTCGGCTCGGGGTGCACGCAGCGGGCGCTGCCCATCGCCGTCTTCGCCGCCGCCGCGGCGGTGCAGACGGTACAGGCCGTCGACGCCTACTGCTCCCGCGACGACGTGGACTGCGCGAAGAGCCCGAGCGCCCCCGGCGCCGACTACGAGCGCCACGAAGATCCGTTCAGCGCCGGCGTGGACTGGTAAGAGGCCACGGCCCACCCATCCCCTCCCCCCACGGCCAGCACGCGCCGCTTCGACGCGCGCGCCACTTGCGGCTACGACTTCTGCGCATGCGCCCAGCTCCGCTCGCGGTCCTGTTCGATCTCGATGGCACGCTCGTCGACAGCCTGCTCGACATCGCGACGCTGATGAACGCCACCCTCGCGAGCCACGGGCTCCCCACCCATCCTGTCGACGCCTACCGGCGCTTCGTGGGTCGCGGCATCACCGTGCTCGCCGAACGCGCGTCGGAGGGAAGCGGCGCCGATGTCGCCGCGCTCGTCGCGGAGCTCCGGGCGCGCTATCGCGCCGCACCCGTCACGCGCACCCGCCCTTACGATGGCGTCGCGGAGCTGCTCGCCGCCCTGCGCGCGCGCGGACTACCGCTCGCGGTGCTCAGCAACAAGCCCCATGAGCTCAGCGTGGCCATCGTCGAGCGGCTCTTCGCGACCGGCACCTTCGCGCTCGTGCTCGGGCAGCGCGAAGACACCCCGCGAAAGCCCGATCCGTCCGCCGCCCTGGCTCTCGCGCACACCCTCGGTGTCGCTCCCGAGCGCTGCGCCTTCGTCGGCGACACCGACGTCGACGTCATCACCGCCACGCGCGCCGGCATGCTCCCGGTCGGCGTAGCGTGGGGCTTTCAGCGCCGCGACGCGCTGGTCGCCGCTGGCGCCGCGCACATCCTCGAACGTCCCGAGGATTTCCTCGTCCTCCTCGCCTGACGCTCCGACCGTCCCCCGCGGCCGAGCTCCGCGATTGCGGCGCGGCCATCGAGGGCGCGCTACGCGCCGGCGACGCCGCGCAGCCCCCGGTGCTTCGGGGCGGCGAGAGTGCCACCGGTACCGCCCCCACCATCGAGGAGCTCCACGGCGCGCACGGTCACCTCGCCCCGTCGCAACACCTCCTGACGAAAGCGCTCGGCGAACACCTTGCCCCGCGTTCCCTCGATGCGGTTGATCGCCTTGGCCACGCGGATCCCGAGGCCCTGGAGAAAACGTGAGAGCTCATCGGCGCTCTCTGCCTCACACAAGACATCGAGGCGATCGCGCAAGAGCCGGAACACGACGATGCGGCACGCGGGGCGCTCCTGCCCGGCCTCGAGCGCGTCCTTCACCACCTTCGCCACATCGCGGCGCACGAGCGGGGGTACGTGCGTGCGCGTCGTCCACCACGCGTGCACCACGTCGCCATGCTTCACGTCGGGGCGAGCGACATGAGGGGCGCCAGCGTTCGGATCTCTGGGCCGTCCCGCCCCCGGGCGAGCGCCTCCTCGTCGAGAGTTTCCTTTGGACGTCGAAGCTCGTGCCATGACTTGCTCTGGGACCGTTCGCCACTGCGAGGCCGCGAAGGTGCACTCTAGGGGTGGGCGCTCACGAGGGAAAGCATGTAACCTCGAAGCAGAGGGTTACATGCGACGGCTTTCTTGGATCGGAATCATCGCGCTGTCATCCGCCATTTTTGGTGGCTGCGCATCGGGGGAAAACGCGGACACGACGGGGACCGGCGCCGCTGGGGGCGACGAGGGCGGCGGGGGTAGCGTCGCGGGCCCCGGCGGGGGCGGTGGCGCAGGGGCCGGCACGGGCGCGGCCGGCGGCGCGGGAGGCGCCGGGGGGCAAGGCGGGCAAGGCGGGCTCACCTATTCTGGCACGATTTTGGACGGCTTCGATCAGACGCCCATCCCCGACGTCGAGGTGTGCGCGCTCGAGCCGACGCTGCCCTGCGTCACCAGCAACGCGAGCGGCGCGTTCAGCTATGGCGGTGTCCCCGAGAACACGCGCGTGCGCGTGGGCGCGTCCAAGAACCTCTATTTCCCGGTCGAGACCCTCATCGACACCACCGACGTCGACGGCACGCTCACCGCGTTCATGCTCTCGCGCGGGATCATCACCATCGGCCTCAACGCGGTGGGAGTCACCTTCGACGACCAGAAACCGGCCATCAGCGTCACCGTGCGCAACCTGGCCAACCAACCGCTGGCTGGCTACGTCATCTCCACTACCCCAACGAGCGGCGAGGGGCCGTTCTACATCGACGGCACGTCGATCTCCACCACCGCCACCGAGACCACGCAGTCGGGCACCGCGTTCATCGTGAACATGGATCCCGGCACCTACGACGTGAACGTCAGCGGCCCCGCCGCGTGCACCGCCTCCTTCATCAACGACGACCCCAACACCCACGCCGCGCCCCTCATCAACGCCGCGCAGTTCGTCGTCATCTTCGACTGTCCGTGACAAGCCGCATGATCGCGCCCACTCCCGAGGCCGTTCGCCACGCGCTCGCCCGGCACCGGCGGGTGACGGTGCCCGCGCTCCCCGGGCGCACCAACCACCTGGAGACCGGCGTGCTCTTGCCGATCTCGTGGACCAACCCACAGTCGCCGGTGGTGATCGCCACCCTGCGTACACCCCACCTCCGGCACCACGCCGGGGAGGTGTGCTTCCCTGGGGGCCGCCCCGAGCGGGACGACCGCGATCTCGAACAGACGGCCCTCCGCGAGGCGCGAGAAGAGCTCGGCATCGCCCACGTCGACGTGCTCGGCCCGCTGTCGAGCATTCCGCTCTACACGTCGGACTATCGGCTCTTCCCCTTCGTGGGCGCGGTGTCCGATCACGACCTGTCGGTCAACCCACGCGAAGTGGCGGAGGTGCTTCGCGTCGCCATCGTGTCCGTGCTCGCCGAGCCCGTCATCGAGGCCATCCCGTGGAGCTACGGCGGCATGGAGGGTCTCTCCCCCATCTTCAGGATCGGCGAGCGGGTGATGTTCGGTGCCACCGCCCACGTGCTGCACGAGCTCTTGTTGGTGTGCGCCCCCCTGTTCGGCACGGAAGCGCCGCCGCTCACCCCCTCCGACACCACCTGGGAAGACGTGCTGCCGCAGCACCCCCCACCGGTGAGCGCGCCCTAACCAGGCGCGAGCCAGGGCGCGGAGGGCACCTCCGCGCTCTCCCCCTCACGCCAAGGGCGACCTCGACGCCGACAGCCCTCGGAGACCGCCAGCCCACGCGGGCCCGCCCTACCGAGCCTCGCCGGACCGCGCCTCGAGGGGCCCCGCGAGGCAACGACGGTCGGCCCTTCAGCGCGACTCAGAGCGGCTGCACGCGCCCGTCCGCGTGGAACGCGAGGGCGTGGAAGCCGTTGCCGCGAAACAGAAACACCACCGCCGCATCCCCGAACACCGCCTCGAGGTCATCCGTGGCGAGACCACCGTGCTCCGCGTTGTCCATCACCATCGCGTCGTCGGCGCTCGCGAGCTCCTCAAAGGACGCGATGCGGCGCAAGAGGATCCCGCGCTCATCCTGCCACACGAGCAGCACGCGCTCCTTCCCTTCGTGCGACAAGGACGCCGCCGTCCACCACGTCTTCACGGTCAGCCCGGTGAGGACGAGCTGCTCGTGCTTGCAGCCACCGCCTTCGCAGCGCACCCGATGGATGCGCTGGGCGTTGGCGGCAGCGTCGGGCGAACGCCACACGATGGTGGCCCCCCCATCGCGACAGCTCAGCGCGTGGCGCGGCAGAGGCCGGCGCAGCGGCGGCTCGGTGGGCCCGAGCGCTTCGGTCCACAGCGCTTGGTCACGCGCGTCGGAGGGCTTCTCTCGCTTGCGCGCGTCGCCGCCGCGCCACCGCGACGACGCCTCGCCGTCGTTGGCCTCCTCCAAGAGCTCGATCATCCCGAACTGCGCCGCCTTCTTCTTCGCGGCGACGTGAGCCGGGGGGGCGGCGCCGCTCGGCGCCGGCGTCGGCGTCTCGCCACCGCGCGGCTCCCCCGACGGGGCCGCTCGAGGCGCAGCGGGCGAGGGGCTTGGGGGCTCGGGCGCCTCCCCCCTCTTCACCACGAGGGGGCCGACCAGCGCGTCGCCGCGTCGCAGCACCACCTCCCAGCTCGCGAGCGTGCGACCGAAGAGGAGGGCACTCCCCTCTGCCGACGTGCACACCTCGGGTGGCTCGTGCACCCCCGCCGTCTCTCCGAGCACGACCGGCGTCGCGCGGTGAGGCCCACCCTTGTCGGTCGTCTTCACCACGAGCGCGCGCAGCTCGAGCGCGCCGTTGCCATCGGGGACCGCAAAGAACACAGCGCCGTCCACCAGGATGGGGCGGGAAGCCCCCTCGGGGAGCTCGAGCTCGGTCACCTCCACCACCGCGCCCGCGCTCGACGCCTCGACCGCGACGCGACGCCCCTCGCGACGCGAGAGGCGCAACCCTGGCGTCGCCGCGACCGCCGCGCCGCGCCCGTCGAAGTGCCGCGGCACCTCGAGCCCGTCGGTGCGGGCGCGCACGAGCAGCTCGGGGGCGCCCCGCACGAGCTCGGCCGAAGACGGCGGGATCGGCAGCGCGAGCGCTGCGCAGCGTCGCCCCTCGGCCGAGTCCGGCGCGAGCTCGCAGAAGCTGAGCCCTCTGCCCTCGCTCTGGAACAAGTAGCGCGCGCGTCCGTCCGAGAGGTAGTCGCGACTCTGGATCCGCGCGTCGACGGGCGCGAGCTGCCCCACCTCGTCCTTCGTGAAGAGGCTCGTGGTCACCATCGACGGCGCCGCGACCCGTGGCGGCACCGTGGCCAGCCCGGCCTCGAGGACCACCTCGGCGAGCCCCACGAGCTGCGTCGCCGGCTCGGCCGAGGCGCAGCCGTCGGCGCAGCCGAAGCGCTCCCGCAGCTCCCGACGCAGCGACGGTGCGAACGCCTGGTCATCGAGCGCCTGGTAGAGCTCGGTGAGATGCGTCGCGCACGCGCGGGGCCACCCGTCCGCCGCGCGCGGATCGTTGCCCGCGAGCTCGATGCGCCGCACCTGGGCTGCGGGCACCGGCACCTCGGCGAGCCGGGCCCCGAGCAGACACTGCTGCGCGTCGGCCCACGCCTGCGCGGCGCGCGCTCGCCGCGCCGCCTCCTCCCGCTCCGCGGCGCGACCGTCGAGATACGCAAACAGCCCCACGCCTCCCGCGACGAGCGCGAGCCCACCCACGAGCAGGCGAAGCCGCCGGCCACCGTCCGCGATCATCGCCTGCCACCTCGAGCACCGCGCTGCCAGCTAGCCCCACCACTCCGGCCGACTCTGCCACTCCAGCTGCCCCCACCCCTCCAGCTGACTCTGCCACTCCAGCTCGCTCTTCGCTCCATCGGGCGCGTCACTCGGACCTCTCCGTACAACGGCGCGCCGAGCGCGCGCACAGAACCGTCGGTGGAAACAATAACGGCGGGCCCGAAGACCCGCCGCCGGTTTCCTCTCAAGGCGCGCCCCCTCAGGAGCGCGCCGCGAGGTGGGAAGTCAGAACGTCTCCTCCTCAGTTGAGAGGTGTTGGTGTTGATTCATGGACGCATCCCTCCTCCGGACTGACCCGGCACCCCCGGCATACCGACAAGCTGCCGGTTCTCGTGGGGTGTTCTTGTGGTGGGGGGTCTTCGAACGCCCGGCTCGAGCTCGGACGTCCCCTAACCCCGCGTTTCGGCGCCGGTTTCTCCTCGACTGCCCTCGGCCGAAGGCCAGCGCGGAGAATTCGAATCGTTCCGGGGCGAAGCCCAACCGACGCATGACCCAACTAATGTACATCTTCGTCCTGGCGCGCGCACGTCGATGCACGACCCCCACATGGCCTCACATCGCCACGACGACCGAGAGAGGGATGCGCCTCACCGCCCGGCAAGCCCGGGCACGGCTTCAGTCGACCTCGAAGGTGATCCCGGCGCGCTCGCGGAGCCGCCGCAGCAAGAACCGCCCCATGCACGCGGCGGGGGTGAGGATCCCGCCTGGGGCGTCGAGCTCCGCTCCGTCGAGAGCCAGGCACAACGCCGACTCCCCCAGCATGCGGGCGGTGCCGCCGTAGCCCGGGTCGAAGTCGGCCTCGACTCGCCCCTCGCTCTCCTTGGCCCCGTTCGCGGTGTCTCCCTCCGCCACGAGCAGACACCGGAACATCCCTCGCGCACGCGTGGTGGCGCTCGGGCCCTCGCCAGGGGCGGGCAACAGGAAGCGCTCCAGCAGCTCTCGCGTAGGCTTGAACAACGCGGCCCCCGCCAGGGCCCCGAAGCCGGCGGTGGTGGCGGTGGCCATGAGCATCCCCTTCGCGGTGTCCGGGAAGCGCATCACCTCGTCGTAGCGGAAGCCGCGTCCATAGGGATAGCCGAGCAGGGCGTTGGTGCGGCGCACCACGCGGGTGTTGATGGCAGCCATCACGAAGGGGGCCGTCCACCCGCCGCGCACCGGATCGCGCCGCACCCCAGGCGAGAGCGCGGTGTCGGGACCTTCGCGTTCCCCCTCGGGGTTGAGCGAGTAGGCGTCGCGCATGATGGCCCGCACCGTCGGGTCGCGCCGAGCCTCGTCCACGATCCCCATCATGCTCGCGAACGTGCCGCCGCTCACCCCTCCGCGCATCTTGCCCACGTACATCGTCGCGCTGCGCAAGCCGCCGCCACGATCGCGGAAGTGTTCGTGGAGCATGAAGCAGCCAAGGTCGCTCGGCACCGAGTCGAAGCCGCAGCAGTGCACGATGCGCGCGCCCGTCCGCCGCGCCTCGTCGTGATGGCGATCGATCATGCGACGGATGAAGGGCGGCTCGCCGGTGAGATCGCAGTAGTCGGTGCCGTTCGCGACACAAGCGGAGACGAGCCCCTCCCCATGGCGTGCGTAGGGTCCCACCGTGGTGCACACCACCGACGCCTGCGAGGCGATGGCGTCGAGGCTCTCACGGTCGCCGCTGTCTCCCACCACCGTGGCCACCGTCTCGGGCAAGGCGAGCTCGCGCCGCGTCGCCTCGAGCTTGTCGCGACTGCGCCCCCCGATCGCCCAACGAAGCTCCTCGGGCCCGTGGTCGCGGAGATACTCCGCGCAGAGTCGCCCCGTGTACCCCGTGGCCCCCCACAGGACGATGTCGTGAGCGCGCGCGCGGCTCCGTCGACGCGCGAGGGTGTCTTCCAACGTCGTCATGGCCAGGGTCTCTACCATGACCCGGCGCCCGCTTCAGTCGCCGGTCAGATGCGGCCGACGAAGTGTGTTCCGGCGCGCCCGTCGAGGGCATCGCCGAGCCGCTCGGCGCTGGTGATGAGCCCACGGCGCCCCCCTCGCTGGAGGAACCCGTAGATCGCCTCCACCTTCGGCCCCATCGAGCCGGCCGGGAAGTGGCCCTCGCGGAGATACTGCTCGCACTCGGCCAACGTCACCGCCCCGAGCCGCTTCTCGTGGGGCTCGCCGAAGCCGAGGTACACCGCGTCCACCGCGGTGAGGATGACCAACAGATCCGCGCCCACGTCGGTGGCCAGCGTGGCCGACGTGAGATCCTTGTCGATCACCGCCTCTACCCCCACGTAGTCGTTGCCGGTGCCGAGGGTGACCGGGATCCCGCCTCCCCCCGCCGCCACCACGATGTGGCCGCTCCGGGCCGCCTCCCGCACCATGTCGCGCTGGATCACCTTCAGCGGACGCGGCGATGGCACCAGCCGACGCCAGCCACGCCCCCTCTGCTCGCCGATGACCCAGCCGTACTCGTCGCGTCGTTGCTCCGCGACCTCTTTCTCGAGGAAGGGTCCAACCGGCTTGGTCGGCGCGACGAAGGCCGGATCGCCGTGGTCCACCAGCACCTGGGTCACCACCGTCACCACGTAGCGCCGGATGTTGCGCGCTCGCAGCTCGTTGAGCAGGGCCCGCTGCACGAAGTAGCCGAGGCTGCCTTCGGTCTGCGCCACCAACACGTCGAGCGGCATCGACGGCACCTCGCCGCGGGTGAGCTCGTTCGCGAACAGGAGGGTGCCCACCTGGGGGCCATTTCCGTGCGTGATCACGATGTTGTAGCCGCGATCGACGAGGGTCATGAGCTGCTTGCACATGATCCGGGTGCTGCGCGTCGTCTGCTCGTGGGTGCCCTCCTCCCCCGGCTCCATGAACGCGTGGCCCCCCACCGCCACCACCACCGTCTGTGCGTTCTCCCCCCCCAAAGCCGACGGTCCCGAGCGCTGAATGGGGCCCTGCATGCCCGCAGGATCTCACCGCGAGGCCGCGCACGCGAGCATTTGGTAGCGATCCGCCCGGCCGACCCCCGTCAGCGCCCGACGAACACCGGCGCGCGCTTGTTCCGAAACGCGTCGATCGCCTCGGCCATGTCGGCCGTCGCATAGTCGACGGCCTGGCAGAGCGCCTCGCGGTCGAGCGTCTCGTCGAGGGTTCGGTGGCCCCCGTGGCGCAGCGTCGCCGTGAGCTGGGCGACCGCGATCGGCGCGCAGGTGGCGATCTCCGCCGCGACCTCACGCGCCGCCGGCAAGAGGTTGCCCTCCTCCACCACGCGCGACAAGAGCCCGATGTGCTCCGCGTGATCGGCGTCGAACACGCGACCGGTGAGCATCAGCTCGGCCGCGCGAGCGTGGCCGAGGAGGCGGGGCAAGAGAAACGTGGCCCCCATCCCCGGGTGCAGCCCCACGCGCGGGAACGTGAGGCCAAGCTTGGCTCCCCGCGCTGCGAGGCGAACGTCGCAGGCGAGCGCCACGCAGAGGCCGGCGCCGATCGCGTGGCCGTGGATGGCGGCGATGGTGGGCACGTGGAGCTCGCGCAGCGCGAGGAACGACAGGTAGAACGCACGCATCGCGACGCGGTTGCGCTCCGGCGCGTCGCGGGTGCGAGCCTCGAGCAGCTCGAAATCGCCCCCCGAAGAGAAGCTCCTCCCGCGACCGTGCACGATCACCGCGCGCAGCCCCTCCTGCTCGTTGAGCTCCTGCACCGCGGCGGCGATGTCGCGACCCATGCCTGGAGACATCGCGTTGCGGACGTCGGGTCGAGCGAGGACCAGCTCGGCGATTTCGCCCGCCACCACGAGCTCGATATTCTCGTACTTCATAGCCTCATGCCCCTGTCCATCGTGGCGTCGTCGACGCCCCGTCGTTGGTCGTGTCGTGTCTGCCCGCGGCGGGCGACGTCAATCGGGCCCCGCGTCCTTGCAGCAGCGAAAGCCAACCTCGTAGCCAGCGTAGTTCTCATTGTGCGCGATCACCATCGGTCGGCAGCGCGAGCGCGCTGGGCCCCACCAGCCTCCCTTGAGGCCGCTCCGCCAAGGCGCCGTCTGCTTGGGACGTGACACCCACTCGTTGACGTTGCCGTTGAGATCGAACGCCCCAAAGGGGGAGTCGCACCGAGGGTTCGAGCCGATGGGGACGCGCTGATCGAGCTCGGCGAGGTGGTCCTTGCACCGCTTGCTCTCCATACAGTTGGCGTAAGGCATCATCTGGAACTGGGGCCGTACGTAAGGCTTGTCGAGGTTGCACCGCGTCGCGTCGCGCACGTAGCCGAACGAGTAGGGCAACATCTCCTCCCCCTCGCAGGCGAAGTTGAACTCGTCCCCGGTGCACAGGCGCTTGCCCACGCGCTCGCACTGTTCCTTCGCATACACCCAGGTCTGCACGAACTCCGGCAGCTCCCCTTCGCGGTTCGGCCACTCATGACGATCGATGCAGAAGCGGAGCGGCACCCGCTCCTTCGAGAGACACTTCGACGGCGCTTGGAACTCTACGCAGCGCTCCGGCACCTTGCGGGGTGGCACCACTTGCCCGAGCTCACGCTTCTTCTCACGCGCCTTGGTCTCCTCCTCGTAGTCTCTCATGTGCTTGATGCACTTCTGCTCCACCTCCGGACAGTAGCTCCCCTTGGCGAGCACCATGTCGGCCGGGCAGGCGTTCGAGCGAGGTGCGGGAGCCGGCGTGGCCGACGCGGCCCCCGAAGGCGCGGCGGAGGCCGCCGCCGTCGGGGCGAGGTCGGCCGTCGCGCTCGGCGTCGCTCGCGAGGGTGCAGCGCCGGCGTCGAGGCGCGACGCCTCCGAGCTGTCACACCCACCGAGCGCGGTGACCGCCAGAGTGAGCCCCAAGGCCCACCTCCCCGGCACGGCGCGGGCATGCGGACGGAACCGCCAAGCCGCGGCGGGAGGCGGCGAGCTCGGGGTCATGCGTCGCCGTCGACCTCGCTGCTCAGGAACACCTCGTGGATCTCGAGCTTGTTCGGCCCGCGGAACATCTCCTTGGGGGCGCGGTTTCGGTGAGCCTCCGCGAAGGCCTCGCTCTTGGTCCACGCCACGAAGTCGTCGAACGATCGCCACCAGGTCTTCACCTCGTAGAAGCCCTCCCCCTCCGGATCATCGGCCCAGGTGCCGTTCTGGTGATCGAGCTTCATGGGCTTCGGCCGATGAACCTCGTTGCGGATGAAGCCGGGAGCGCGATCGACGAGGTGGGCCCGCTTGCGAAAGCGGTCCTCGAAGTCGATCTCGAAGCCCTCGGCCACGGGGATGCGGTTGGTGACGACAATCATCAGGGGGAGATACCAACCACGGCTTGGCTCTTCAACTAGCCCGCGATAAGCGCGAGAGATGGGCCGCGAGGACGACACCACCCCAGAGAGGGCCGACCCGTCGCTCGAAGGGCCAGGTCGCCGCGACGGGGGCGGCCGCCGCATGCGGGCCGAGACCTTGCGCACCGGCTCCGAGCCCCCACCAGGGGCACCGGCGCCGGCGTCCGCGGCCCCCTCGTCGGAGATCGACTCCGAGGTCTCATCCGAGGCCGAGTCGCGCCACCGGCTCGGCGTCACCGACGTGGAGGCGCTGCTCGCGCGTGGGGAGTACCGCGCGGTTTGCGACCTGCTCGGCCCGGTGGACCGCGCCGGCGAGCTCTCGCCCGCGCTCGCGCTCCTCTACATCGCGGCCCGCGCCGAGCTCGGCGAGGGGGCCGCCCTCGCCGACTTGCCCCACCTCGCGATGCAGACCTCCGGGCGCTTGCTCGAGCTCCCCGCCAGCGCCACCGGCTCACGGCTCGTCGCCAAGCGCCTCCTCGGGCTGAGCCCCCTCGCCATCCAGCGCCGCATGCCGAGCGCCCAGCTCGGCGTGGGCCTCGTCGTCCTCGGCGTGTGCGTCGGACTGGCGGTAGGCTGGCTGATCGGCCGCGGCGGCCTCTAGCGCCCGAATCACCGCAGCGCAGAGAACGGCGCGGCGAGCAGCGAGGCGGGAGGCCGCGGCCTACCGGTGCGGGCAGTTGCGACACCCCGACCACGGGGGCATGCTGGCGTCACCATGCGAATCCACGAGCTCGAGGCCACCGAGCTACTCTCGAAGCTCTCGTCGGGCGAGCTCACCAGCCGCGCGATCGTCGAGGCCCTGCTCGCCCGTCGCCGCGAGGTCGAACCCCGCATCAACGCCTTCGTGCTCGAGCGCCGCGAGGTGCTCGACGAGGCCGACGCCGCCGACGCGGCCCGCGCCCGTGGGCAGCTCCGAGGGCCGCTCCACGGCCTCCCCATCACCATCAAAGAGAACGTCGACGTGGCGGGGACCGACTCCACGCTCGGGATGCGCGCGCGAGCTCGACGCCCAGCCGAGCACGACGCGGTGCTCGTCGACGCGCTCCGCAACGCGGGGGCGCTCCTCCTCGGCAAGACCAACGTGCCTCAGCTCTTGCTCGCCCAGGAGACGGAGAACGCGGTCTTCGGGGTCACCAACAACCCGTGGAACGTCGACCGCGTCCCGGGCGGCTCGAGCGGCGGCGAAGGCGCGGCGGTGGCGGCGGGGATGTCGCCCCTCGGGATCGGCACCGACATCGGGGGCTCGATCCGGATTCCGGCACATTTTTGTGGGGTGGTGGGCTTCAAGCCGACCCTCGATCGCTGGTCGAACCGTGGCTCCCAGGGGGCGGTGAAGGGTCAGGAGGTCGTGCGCTCTCAGATCGGCTGCCTCGCTCGCTCGGTGGCCGATGTCGAGCTGTTGTGGCGCGTGCTCGACCCACGAACCCAAGCCCACCTCGACCCTTTGGTGCCGCCGCTCGCTCCCGGCGAGCCGGCCGACGTGAGCCTGCGCGGGCTCACCATCGGCTGCTTCGACGACGACCCCTTCCTCGAGCCGGTGCCGAGCCTCCGCCGCGCCGTCGCGCGCGCCCGCGAGGTGCTCGAGGCGCGGGGCGCGAAGGTGGTGAGCCACCGCTCGATCGCCTCGGAGGAGATCATCTTCACCTGGCTCGCGGCGCTCAGCGCAGACGGCGGCCAGACCATCGACCGCGCCCTCGCGGGTGAGGCCATCAGCCCTCAGCTCAAACCGTCGCGGCTGTTGATGCAGCTCCCCGACGCCGCCCGCCGCGCGGCGAGTCGTCTCACCGGTTCGCTCGGGGAGAAGCGCGTCGCCCAGCTCCTGTCGTGCCTCGGGGAGAAGCGCGTGGCCGACTACTGGGAGATCACGCAGCGCCGCACCGCGCTGCGCCTGCAGGAGTTCGATAGCTGGCGGCGCGCCGACCTCGACGCGGTCATCTGTCCGCCCCACGTCGTGCCCGCGCTCGGTCATCGCGAGTCGAGCGACTTCACCCTCTCGGTGGGCTCCGAGTTCCGCTGGACGCTGCTCAACTTTCCGGCCGCGGTGGTGCCCGTCACCCGCGCGCGCGCCGAGGAGGTGGGCCGGTATGGTCCCGGCAACGATCGCGTCGAGAAGAAGGTGGCGGCCATCGACAGGAAGAGCAGCGGCCTCCCGGTCGGGGTGCAGGTGGTGGCCTTGCCGTATCGCGAAGACGTGCTGCTCGCGGTGATGCGCGCCCTCCACGACGGCGTACGCCACGACAAAGACTTCCCTCGCACCCCCGTAGAACCCGACGCCGGCTGACCTTGCCCCCACCGAGCCGGCCCATCGCCAAGGAGAAGACCTCGCTTCGCGAGTACCTCCAGGTCTTTCGCTACTCACGCCGTGCGGCCGGATTGGTGTGGGACACGAGCCGGCGGCTGAGCCTCGCGCTCGGCGCGCTCTCGCTGCTCGCCGGTCTCCTCCCCGCCGCCGTCGCCTTCGTCGGCAAGCTCATCGTCGACGCGGTGGTGCTCGCCGCGAGGACCGGCACCGAGGGCGACCAGCTCGCCGCCCTCCAGTGGGTCGCGGTCGAGCTCGGCCTGGTGGCCGCGCAGTCGGCCTGCCAGCGTGGCCTCAGCGTGTGCCAGTCGCTCCTGCGCGCGCTCCTCGGGCACCGCGTCAACGTCATGATCCTCGAGCGGGCGGTCACCCTCCCCCTCGAGCGCTTCGAGGACAGCGAGTTCTACGACCGCATGACTCGCGCGCGGCGCGAAGCCTCGTCCCGGCCCCTCAGCCTCGTCATGCGAACCTTTGGTCTCGGCCAGAACGCGGTGTCGCTCGTGGCCTACGGAGGGCTGCTCCTGTCGCTGAACCCGTGGGTGGCGGCGACGCTCGTCGTGGCGGCCATCCCCGCCTTCGTGGCCGAGACCGGCTTCTCGAAGGACGCCTTCCGCCTGTTCCGGTGGCGCGCCCCCGAGGCGCGCAAGCAGATGTACCTCGAGACGGTGCTCGCCCGGGAAGACTACGCCAAGGAGGTGAAGCTCTTCGGGCTCGGACCGCTCCTGCTCGCGCGCTACAACGACATCTTCGCCGAGGTCTTCGCCGAAGATCGCGCGCTCACCATCCGACGCGGCGCGTGGGGCCTTGGCCTCGGCCTGCTCAGCACCATCGCGTTCTACGGGGCGTACGCGTGGATCGCGGTGGCCACCATCGCGGGGGGCATCACCCTCGGCGACATGACCATGTACCTGCTCGTGTTCAAGCAGGGCCAGAGCGCGCTCGCCGCCATGCTCAGCGCGATTGGAGGCATGTACGAGGACAACCTCTACCTCTCCAACCTCTACGAATACCTGGAGCACGCGGAGCCCGAAGAGGCCGAAGGCGCAGCCGAGGGGCCGCTCCCTGGCGACGGCATCCGCTTCGATCACGTGAGCTTTCGCTATCCGGGCGCCGAACACGACGCCCTCCGCGACATCACCCTCCACATTCGGCCGGGGCAGCGCCTCGGCCTCGTGGGCGAGAACGGCGCGGGAAAGACCACGCTGATCAAGCTCCTCACCCTCCTGTACCGACCCACCACAGGCACCATCACGCTCGACGGGCTCGACCTCGAGCGCTGGTCACGGCGCGCGCTCCGGCGGCGCATCGGCGTCATCTTCCAGGACTACGTGCGCTACCAGCTGCTCGTCGGCGAGAACATCGGCGCTGGCGACGTGGAGGCCTTCGACGACGTCTCGCGCTGGGAGGAGGCGGCCACGCGCGGGCTCGCCAAGCCGTTCATCGACGCGTTGCCCAAGGGCTACGACACGCAGCTCGGGCGCTGGTTCAAAGACGGCCAAGAGCTCTCGCTGGGCCAGTGGCAGAAGATCGCCCTCTCCCGCGCCTTCATGCGCAGAGGTGCCGACATCCTGGTGCTCGACGAGCCGACCGCCTCGATGGACGCGGAGGCCGAGCTCGAGGCCTTCGGCCATGTCCGCGATCACGCCGACGACCGCATGGTGATCCTCATCTCCCACCGCTTCTCCACCCTGCGCATGGCGGATCACATCGTCGTCCTCGTCGGCGGCGCCATCGTCGAAGAAGGCTCACACGGCCACCTCATGCGCGCCGGCGGTCGCTACGCGCGCATGTTCGAGGCCCAAGCCGCCGCCTACCGCTGACCCACGCGGCGGCCCACCGCCAGCTACCCGCGCCGCTGCACGCGCGAGGGTCGCCCGAGCTCGCGAGCTCGGCGGGCGGTCGACCGGGAGTGGCCCGGCGCCCGATCAGCCGACGAGGCCGGGGACGGTGCCCGACACCTCACCGAGCTGGCCGGAGACGCCGAGCGCGTTCATCACCGTGTTGACGACCCGCACCGGGTGCGCTTCGCCGCCGTCGATGTGTTGGCCCGGGGCGGCGTGAAGGCCCCCCGCCTTGCCGCCGACGAGCACGCCCATGTGCTCCGACGAGTGCGCGCTCCCCTGAGCGTCTTGCTCGGGGTCGTAGCCCCAGCCGCCCTCGAACAACATCACGAGCGCGGTGTTGTCGAGGATCGTGTTGCCGTCGAGATCGGTCGAGTCGCGGAGCTTCGACATGAGGCGCGCCATGTGCTTCACGTGCCACGCCACCCCGTCCGCCATCGCGTTCGCGCCGTCGATGCCGCCCCCCACCGAGTAGTGACCGAGCTCATGCAGATCGCTCGGGTAGCCCCACACCGGGTTCATGTTCAAGAAGCACTGGGCGTAGGTGAACATCAAGGCCGACACCCGCGACAGGTCGCACACGAAGGCCATGTGAATCAAATCGGTGAGGATGGTGGCCCGCGTCTCTTCGTCGCTCCACGCGCCGTTGCCGGCATAACCGCCGGTGTCGCCGTTCTCCACGGCGCCGCCCACCGGGGGGTCGTCGCCCGGGTCGGGCAGCATGCCGCACTCCGGAGCGTCGGGGAGGTTGAGGTCCTGGAGCTTGGCCTCGAGGCCGCGGATCTCGTCGAAGTGGCGCTCCATGCGCACGCGATCCGCTTGCCCGAGCTTGGTGATGAGTCGCTCCGTGTCGCCCTTGACCAAGTCGATCACGCTCTTGCGTCGCTCGAGGAGGAACTTCGCCGCCGCCGCCTCCTCGGGATCGGGGGGGATGAAGCCCGTGAACATGTCGTCGAAAGCGATCTTTGGGCTGAACTGCGGGGTCACCTTCTCGAGGGTGCCGTTGTTGTCGCGCATCGACATGAGGCCGCGGTCGCCGCCGGTGCCGTTGCTCCCGCGGTAGAAGGCCGCCTGCACGCGGTACGTCAACACCGGGCGCGTGGCGAGGGTCGGCCCACCGATGACCTTGGCCACCTTCCAGTCCGACGTCTCCCCTTGGAGCGCCTCGTTGCCGGCAGAGGCCGACCGCACGCCGCAGAGGAGCGGACAGGTGGAGCTCGCGTGCCAAGGGACGGCACGTCCCCCGGCGGGGATGCTCCCGTCGGCGCCGTAGTCGATCTTCAGGTTCGACACGTACGAACAGACGTCTTCGACGCCGAAGTCGGCGAGCGGGGCGAGGCCGCGCGAGAGGTTCCCGGCGAGCGGACCGGTCGCCGCCGGAACCACCGAGTCCATGCCGCTCATGCCGAGTGAGCTCCCCGCGAACATCACCACGTACCGCAGCGGCGCGGGCGCCGCCGAAGCGTGGCGAGGGAGGAAGAGCTCGAGGCAGGGGAGCCCGACCGCGATGCCGCCGAGGCCACGAAGGACGGCCCGGCGGGTGGTGTGACGGTGCTTGGGAGCGCTCACTTGGCCACCTCCTCTCGACGATGACGGAATGGCTCCGAAGTGACCATGGCGACGAGCAGCTTGCGCAGCTGCAGCCCCTGCTCGTCACTCGCGCTCTCCACCAACTTCTCCACGAACACCTCGTCTTCGTCGTCGAGCTCGTAGCGCCCGAGCGCAAATCGCAACAGCTGCGTGGCGACACACTCGTCCACCTTGCCCGCTTGAATCATCAGCTCCGCGAGCTCGGCCGGGCCGGAGAACTCCCCCACCCCGTCGAGCGCGCCGGTGCCGTCGATCGGACAGTCGGGTCGATCGGGCTCGTGATCGCGGTGGCGCCCCGCCGAGTCGAAGGCCTCGAGGCCGAAGCCCACCGGTTCGAGCATCGCGTGACAGCCGCTGCAGCCATCGGTCTTCCACATCGTGTAGCGCTCTTCCTTGCACGCGTTGGGATCGGGGCCCGTGGGCGGCTCGTCCGTGTTGACGTTGAGATCCGGCGGCGGGCGGTTGATCACCTGGCAGAACAGGCGCGTCCGGATCAAGAGCCCGCGCTGGGTGGGGCTCGTGTCGTCGAACTTGGCGACCGCCGACAAGAAGCTCCCCTGCGACAACAGACCTTGTCGCCCCGAGTCGCCGTAGCTCACCCAGCCCGCGTCACCGCTCGGCGCGGGGAGGCCATAGTGTTCGGCGAGCGCCGGCGTGAGAAAGGTCTCGGTCGCGCGCAGCACCTCCACCCAGGGCAGCTGCTCCTCGAAGATCACCCGCTCGAGCAGAGCCCGCGTCTCCAACTGCATCGCCTCCGTCAGCTCCGGCGCGTGAGGGAGCTTCTCGTAGCTCATCCACAGCGCGTGAAAGCGCGCGACCCGCTCGAGCGTCTTGTCGTCACCGATGAGCTTCTCCACCGCCGCCGCGACCCCAGCGGCGGTGGCGAGCCGGCCCGCCGCCGCGTCGTCGAGGAGCCAGTCGGGCGGCGTCGAGCCCGTCAAGAGGTACGACGTCCGTGTGGCGAGCTCGAAGTCGGTGAGACGGAACACGCCCGGCTGCCCCGCCAAAGGAGCGCCGAGCTCCACCCGATAGAGGAACAGCGGGTGCTGCAGGAAAGCGCGCAGGCCGGAGTCGACCGCGACCCAGAAGTCACCGGCGGTGGCCCCGTGCTCCACGAAGCGCATGAAGCCCTCCACTTCCGAAGCCTCGAGCGGGCGGCGGAACGCGCGGCGCCCGAAGGTCTCCACGAACTGCCGGAAACACGCTTCGTCGTCGGCGCCCTCGGGAGCACAGGGCACCACGGCCTGGCGCAACGCCGGGCTCTGCACCACCGCCGCCGCCACCTGCGCGGCGAGCGAGTCGGCCGAGGTGATGAGCGCCTCCGAGGCCAGCTGGAGCGTGTAGTCGTTGTCGTAAGGCGTGCGCAAATCTTCCGGGAGCGCCGTGTCGCTGGTCACGCTCACGCCCACGAGATCGGCGATGGTCGCGTCGTACTCCACCGCGGTGAGGCGCCGGAGCCCGCTCACGCCGATCTGATCGAGGACCTCCTGGGTGGGGCCGTCGACCACCGGGCCACCGTCCCCGATATCCCCAACGCAGGCTGCGAAGCCCGCCGCGACACACAGCGCGGAGACTCCGAGCCACTTCGAGCGCACACCAAAAGCGCGAGACATGCATCGAGCCTAGACGAAAGTCGCGATTTGCAAATGGTGCGAATCAGGCCTACCTCGATGTTCGAGCCACAGCGGAAATCCACAGTGACGACCGCGGGCAGGCGCGCGTTTACGTGCGCACGAGCGCCTCACACGAGGATGATGGCGGCGCCGGCGACGGCCGCGGCGGCGCCGAGCGCACGTCGTCCGCTCACCGGCTCCTTGAGATAGAAGCGGGCGAGCGCGAGCGTGAACACGCTCGAGAGCTGGTTGAGCACCGACGCGGTCGACGCGCTCGTCCACTTGAAGCCCCCGAGCCACAGCAGCATCGCGACGTACGAGCCGAGGAACGAGGCCGGGAGCAGCGTGCGCCACACCGGCGCCGGCACGAGCACCTTCAACGCCGGGCGTTGCGAGGGCACGAGCGTCATCCAGAGCAGCTGACCCATCACCCCCGCCAAGAGGCGGACGAGCGAGACCTCGACGAGGTGTCCTCGCTCGAGCACCGGCTTGGCGAGCACCACCCCCACCGCCATCGCCGCGATCCCCGTCACCCCGTAGAGGATGCCGCGCTTCACGTCGCGCGAGAGCGCGACCCGACGGACACCTCGTGCCGACGAGAGCGACGCGAGGAAGACCCCTCCCACCACCAGGAGCGCGCCGGCGAAGAACGCCGGGCTCAACCTCTCGCCCAACACGAACACCCCGAGGGTGACGATCACCGGCGCGTAGATGCAGTCGACCACCGCGAGCAGGCCCGCACCCAGCCGTCGGAGCGCCATGAACACCAGGGTGTCGGCCACCGCGATACCGAGCACGCCGCTCGTGATGAGGAGCGCCCAGTCACTCGCGCTCCGGTCGAGCTCGAGACCAAGGCCGAACACCGGGAGCGTCAGCGCGAGCAAGAGCGAGGCAGAGACGTTCTTGAAGAGATTGATGGCCTGCGGGCTCGCGTCTTCCGAGCGCTTGAAGAGCACCACGCTCACCGACCAGGTGAGCGCCGCGCTCACGGCACAGATCTCTCCCAACATGTCAGGCCTCTTCTTTTATTGCCGAGCGCGGCGCGACGGAAACCACGAACGTCGCCTTCATCTCGGTCGCCCGGGATCATAGCGGGACACGCCGCGTCGAGAAGCCGCGAGCGGTACACCGCGGTCGATTCGCCTCACTCCACCCACGGATCCCACCGAGCCCGTGCGTCGGGAGCGCTTCTTGGTGGCGTGCCGCGGAGTCGCCGCACTATACCGCCCGCATGCTGGAGCTCAGAGCCGACACCCCGTCTGCGTGGCTCGAGGTGGTGCTCGCCGACTTCGACGCGTTCCTCGTCGATCACGCCGCCTGCGAGCGCAAGGCATCGGCCACCGGCATGTCGTTCGTGGTGCGCTACCCCGACCGCACCGCGCTCCTCGAGCCCCTGATCGCCTTCGCTCGTGAGGAGCTCGAGCACTTCCACCGCGTCTACCAGCTCATCGAGGCGCGCGGCCTGCGGCTCGCCGACGACGAGAAGGACAGCTACGTGCGTGCCATGCGCGGGCTCGCGCGCACCGGCACGGAGAAGCATCTGCTCGATCGGTTGCTCATCGCCGGCGTGATCGAGGCGCGCGGCTGCGAGCGCTTCCGCATGGTCGCGGAGGGTCTCGCGGACGAAGCCTTGCGCTCCTTCTACTGGGACATCACGCGCTCGGAGGCGCGCCATCATGGCCTGTTCGTGCAGCTCGCCCGAGCCTACTTCGACGAGGGGGAGATCAGAGCTCGGGTCGACGAGCTCCTCGACCGCGAGGCCGCCATCATGCGCGCCCTCCCCCTCCGCGCCGCGGTCCACTGACGCGGACCACGCCCCCACGGAACGCAAGCGGTGTCGGCGCTCGCCAAGTATCTCGCGCGCTACGCCGAGCCGGAGTCGCGGGTCGCGGACGCGCTCGGGACGTTCGAACACGTGATCACGGTGCCCGCCTGCGCCGAGTCGCCGGCGCTGATGGCTGGCCTCGGCCCGGCGCTCCATGGGAGCGTGCTCACCATCGTGGTCGTCAACGGCCCCCCCGGTGACGCGAAGACGGCGGCGGTCAATCGCGACACGCTCGCGAGCTTGACTCGCGACGCCGACCGCATCGCGACCGAGCCGCCCTGTTTCTTCCGCGACGACCCGCCGCTGTTGGTCGTCGACAGGGCCAGCCCCGGAGACGAGGTCCCCGCCAAACGAGGAGTGGGCCTCGCGCGCAAGGTCGCCGCCGACGTGGCCGCGGCCCTCTTCTCCGCGGGCAAGCTCGAGAGCCGCTTCATCCACCTCACCGACGGCGACGTCACGCTCCCCCACGACTATCTCCACCGCGACCGCCTCGCCGACGGGGAAGGCGCGGTGCTCCTCACCTACCCCTTCCGCCACGTGCCCTCGGGCGAGCCAACGCTCGACGACGCCCACGGGATCTACGAGGCCTTCTTGCGCTACTACGTGCTCGGCCTCGGCGCGGCCGGCTCCCCGTACGCGCTGCACACCATCGGCTCCACGCTCGCCGTCGACGTGGAGGCCTACGCGGCGGTGCGCGGCGTGCCGCGCCGTCAGGCCGCCGAAGACTTCTACCTCGTCAACAAGGTGACCAAGCTCGGGCGTGTGCACACCCCAGGCACCGAGCCGCTCCGCATCCACGCGCGCCACTCGAGTCGCGTGCCCTTCGGCACCGGCCGCAGCACCGCCACGATCGCCGCCGCGGGCGGGCGCGGCTTCTACCACCCGGCGATCTTCGAGCTCCTCGCGCTGTGGCTCGCGGCGGTGGACGAGCACGCCGCCACCGGCGCCGGCGCGGCTCGGCTCGCCGTGTCGCGGGCCAGGCCCCACCATCGCGACGCGCTCGCCGCTGCCCTCCGCACGCTCGACGCCGAGGCCTCGCTCGACGCGGCCCTCGCGGCCGCCCCCAAGGACGCCGCGAGCCGCCGGCGACGCGCCCACGAGCACTTCGACGCGTTCCGCACGCGCAAGCTCGTTCACCTGCTCCGTGACGGCGGTCTCGGCGAGCTCGACTGGCGAGAGGCCCTGAGAGCGGCGCCGTTCCTCGACGTGGACGCCCGCGTCGAGCCATTCGCGATCTGCGAGGCCCTGGCGGCGCAGGAGGCGGCGCGACCCCTCGTGCGCCGCTGACACCCGAGCACCCGACCGCGATCCACCGAGGCGCCCGGGGCGACCCGTCGTCGTTCCTTGCGCGCGCAGGAGAGCTCCCGAGCAGCGTCGTCCGCCGATGGCGCACAGAGTACGCCATCGCCGCCGCCCAGTCGGCCCGATCGCACGCCACCTCCCAGCCAACGCACCGGAACGCGCCCGGCGACCCACCGCGACGCAACGCGCCCGGCGACCCCCCGCGACGCAACGCGCCCGGCGACCCCCCGCGACGCAACGCGCCCGGCGACCCACCGCGACGCAACGCGCCCGGCGACCCACCGCGACGGAACGCGCCCGGCAGGGCGAAAGGGCGCGCTTTGGGTTGCACCGAGATGAAATATGCCCATACTAAGACGATGGCAGTGAGGAGGCCACAGGCGGAGCGGCGCTCGAGAGGTTCGAAGGCCAGTGGTTCGAAGGCTAGTGGCCCGACTGCGGGGACCTCGACTGCGGGGACCTCGACTGCGGGGACCTCGACTGCGGGGACCTCGACTGCCGGTGCTGGGAGCTCGACTGCCGGTGCTGGGAGCTCGACTGCCGGGAGCTCGACGTCCGGGGGCGCGGTAGGGCCCACCGCTTCTCGGCGCTCGCGGCGGGGGCGTTCGGTGACGAACCCTCGGCAGCCGAGCTTGTTCACGAAGAGGGGGACGGGGCGGCGGAGGCGGGTGGCGACGTTCGCGCGGGGGCGTCGCCCGGGGCGCCCGCCGAAGGAGGGGTCGCGCCTGCGGCACGGGCCGCGGCCGACGCTGTCGGCGGCGCATCCGGTGCATGTGACGTGGCGGCTCTCTGCCGGGCTGCCGAACCTGCGGACGGCCGAGGTGATGCGCGTCCTCCGAAGTCGGTTCGCGGCCGGAAAGCTGTATCCCCGTGACACACTGTCGAGCGCGAGTGCGGGGGCGAGCGCGAGCGCGGGGTCACGTGCGGGGGCGAGCGCGGGGGCGAGCGCGGGGGCGAGCGCGGAGGCGAGCGCGGGCGCGAGCGCGGGGGCGAGCGCGGAGGCGAGCGCGGGCGCGAGCGCGGGGGCGAGCG
>CAYOAL010000018.1:96950-97416 GCA_964401935.1 uncultured Polyangiaceae bacterium | reverse complement strand
AGTGCTCAACGCCCGGAGGCATCGGCGCGGTGATCGGCTGCTTTTGGTGGCAGCCGACACCGCGGCGGCGGTGTGCTCAACGCCCGGAGGCATCGGCGCGGTGATCGGAATCGAATTGCTCTATTAGCTCCTCCAAGACTAAATGGTGCTCAACGCCCGGAGGCATCGGCGCGGTGATCGGTGCATCATGTTCGCGACGCATTCGATCTAGTTAGGTACGGTGCTCAACGCCCGGAGGCATCGGCGCGGTGATCGGATGAAGCGCTAGAACGCAGGTGGCCAGACCTACCGGTGCTCAACGCCCGGAGGCATCGGCGCGGTGATCGGGTCCGCCGCGATGGTCGCGGGCGCGTGTCGAGCCTGTGCTCAACGCCCGGAGGCATCGGCGCGGTGATCGGTACGCGCATGCGCGCGCGCAGAGGATAGAGCCTTTCCGTGCTCAACGCCCGGAGGCATCGGCGCGGTG
>CAYOAL010000018.1:83567-96940 GCA_964401935.1 uncultured Polyangiaceae bacterium | reverse complement strand
GCGACCCTGTTGCCCCTCTCCTCGCCCTCCCGAGGTGCCGGGGCGGTGTGATCGGCGGGCTTGCGCGGCCGCCGACACTGCGGCGGCGCTGTGCTCAACGCCCGGAGGCATCGGCGCGGTGATCGGACCGAGGGTATGGTCCCCGGGAAACGAGCCAACATGTGCTCAACGCCCGGAGGCATCGGCGCGGTGATCGGCGCTCCGTCAGAGAGTGCGCTCGTGAGGCCCTTGCCGTGCTCAACGCCCGGAGGCATCGGCGCGGTGATCGGCTCCCGAGTGCGTGTGTCCCGTCATCGCCTCTTTGTGCTCAACGCCCGGAGGCATCGGCGCGGTGATCGGCTGCTCAGCACGCTCGCCACGTGGCTACCGCGCTGGTGCTCAACGCCCGGAGGCATCGGCGCGGTGATCGGCACGACCTGCGCGACGCGTACCGCCGAGGTATCGAGTGCTCAACGCCCGGAGGCATCGGCGCGGTGATCGGAGCCCCGCGCGAGAGCTGAGTGATGTCGGCATGTTCGGGAGATGTTTTCAAGGACCTGGGGCAGCGCAGCTCGCTGCGGCGATTGCTACGGGATTGGTTGGTGGGCTTCGCGCGTAACTCGGCGGGAGTGCGGACGGTGGGTGGGATCAAGCAACACACATGATGCGGACCCGAGGGAAACATCGTGCGTTTGGTAGAGTTAGGTAGCGCGAGCGTGAGACGATGCATCATCGCACGGATGTGCATGATCGGGTTCATGAGATCACCTCGAAGGTCTTGGCAGGGTCAAGCCAATCGTCGAGGTGGTTTCGGGCTACCACACGTTCGGCGCAAGATGGGCAGAGATCCACGATGAGGAGCCGGTCTTCTTCGTCGAGCACTTCGCTCAGCTCCCAACGCAGCTGCTCGAGCTGGCGGTCGTCGAGCCTTGCCCGAAAGATCGAGTATTGGACCGGCCGGGCGTAGGTCCGCACGATCTTGTAGAGCTTGCGATACCGTTTTGGGTCACGGACGTCGTAACAAATGAGTCTCCAGCGCCGATCCTCGTGCATGGGGCCACTTCCAACCTGACAGAGGGAACTCCTGGAGGAAGGCCTGAGGTCAACGGATACGGAACTTGGCGAAGAGGCCGGGCTCGCCGCACCACTCCTTTTCGAGAAGGCGCGTCTCGAGCTCGATGATCCGCGCATAACTCAGGGAGTGGCCGGTAGCAGAGTGGCGCCAGACATCATGCTTGCGTCGTTCGACGAGCTCGATGACCTTGTTGCGGCCTGCAGTCGTGAGGAGGATCCCGCCGGGGACGGGCTGGAAGTCGCTACGGGGATCGAACGTTCGCCGGTTGACCGCGGCGATGACCGCCATGTCGACGATCACCACGCGTAGCAACTCCATGACGTCCAGGGCGAGGGTATGGGCTGCGCTCCGCGGCCGGTGATAGAATCCGAAGCCAGGGTGCAGACCTACCCCAACGATGGCGGAGAGCACCTCGCGATAGAGCATGCCGTAGCCGTAGCTAAGCAGCGCGTTGAACGCGTCCTTCGGGGGCAATCGGCTGCGCCCGGTGGGGCGCAGCTCGGGCTCTACGACGTCAGCAACGAGGAGTGGGAGGGCTCGGAAGTAGGCCGCAGCCGCGTTGCCCTCGAAACCGAGGAGCTCGGTGTTTGCCTGGGCATGCGCCGCTTTGCGCAACATCGCTCTCATCGCACCCACGCTCGTCACAACGGCATCGGCGCGCCTTTCGCCCCGCGTCGCGCGTAGGACGAACCGCAGCTGGTGCTCGATCTTGGCCTGAACGAGTCGCTTCGCCAGCATCAGACGCATGCCCTCGTGGGACAGCGCCTCGAACTGGCGGATGTGCCGTTGGGCGGTGGTCGTGGTCGGTGCGAGGGAGCCGACCAGGCCGCCTGCCTGGGTCATCCAGTGGACGTTCACCTCGCGCATAGCGCAGAGGCGCAGCGCCTGCGTGCTCATCTGGGCGAAACCGTGCAGCACGACGGAGGCGACGTCGTTGATGGGTATGACCCTGTCGGGCTCGTCGCGCACGCAGATCACGAGCTGGCCGCCCTTTCGGCCCACGCGCGCTTGATTGGACGACACGTGGACAGTGGTACCGCGAGGATGTTGCGGCAGATAGCACGCCGGTCTCGTCTGAGGGTTAGCGGCAAGGCGCGCCTCCTCGGGCAAGCACACGGGGGCGAGCGAGCAGCGGGCGCAGAGTCGGTCGTTGTCGGTGATGGGCGGCCGGTCGGTGGAGGTGCGCAAGACGCGCGCGCGTGCGACCGCGCGAGAGACGTCGGCGCGAAGCTGGTCGTCGACGGGCAAACGCAGGGTGACATTGTCGGCGTGGTAGCGGATGCGTCCCTCGCGTACGGGCTCGCCGGTCCCTTCCTCGACCAGCATGGCATAGGCGCCGAGCTGGATGCGGTCGCTGGGCCAGGGCTCGCGCGCTCCCTTTTGTCCAGCCGAACGCCCGCGCTTGTGCTCGTAGGGCAGGATCGTGCCGTCGCGGCGCTTCAGCACGTCGACGGCGCCGCGGATGCCAAGGTGCGCGCTCGCGAAGCTGAGTCGCTCGACCTCCTCATCATCCATGGTGCGCTGGAGCTCGGTGTGGAGGCGGCGGCCCGCGAACACGGCCGCGTCGGCAACCCGTATGCGCTCCACCTCTTCGAGAAAGAAGAGGCGTTCGCAGTAGACGAGCGCGTGGAGCGCAGCGACGCTGATCAAGTCATCCATGGGCGACCACCCCGTGGTGCTTGGCTATCGGACGCTCATTTGCGCGAGGCTGATGCGGCGGCGATCCCATCGTCGCCGTCAAGGGTAACTTCGTCGTGTCTCACCTTTGTTGAGACGATGCCTTTGTAGTCGCCAACTCTGGGCTCGCCGTCATAGCGGTGGAGGGCCTCGGTGAGCTCGTGGTGCACCATGGCTCGCAGCTCGGGCGGCGCCAGCGCTTCGGCGTTCTTGCCCCAACGGAGGATCCAGCGCTTGGTCTCCAAGAGGCCCGAGACGCGCGCGTGCACAATCACCGCGCCGTCGTTGCAAGGCTCGACGCGCTGCGCTGCGTGCAGAGGCCACTCGTCGAGCAGCCAGGCGACGTCTTGCGCGATGCGCACCGAGACGTCGACGGGATCGGCGCTCCAGATGCGCACGGCGTGATCGAAGAGCTCGTGGTCATCGTAGGCGGGGTGCTCCGTTACCGGCTCGTCGAGATCGTGTGCGTCGAGGACGCGGGCGAGCTTGAAGGTGCGCCACGCATCGCGGGCGATATCCCAGGCGACGAGGTAGACGTGGTCTCCGGCGACCCGGAGGGCCGCGGGATCGACGAACCGGGTCGCCGTGACGTTGGATGAGGCCGCGCGATACCGGAGGCGCAGTCGGCGCCCGTTGCGGATGCCGCGGTCGATGGCCGCCACGAACGCGGGATGGCTGTGGGAAGGCGCGGGTGCGCGCGTGACGCGGCGTTCGAGGTTCGTCTGCGCGCGTGTCGCGATGAGGGCATCGAGCTCCTTCACCAGCGTCGTACCCTCGAGGGGCTCCATAAAGTCGCGCGCGAGAACAAGCGCGGCGAACTGCATGATGTTGGGTCGCAGCGCGGGCAGCGGCTCGCGATCGAGTCGATAGCGCACCTCGCCATTCACCGGCTCGGTGATCATGGCGACACCACACTCCTCGAGCATGCCGATGGCGCGGTAGATGGTGGCTCGGCTTGCACTCGTCTCCGCCATGAGCTGCCGGACCGTCATGCCTCGCCGTTTGCCGTTCAAGATCTCCACGATGCGCCAGAGCCGCGCCACCATCGCCCTCGTTCGCTGCGTCGTCGCCATCGTCTCGATGCTACCAGCGCCGTCGTCGCGCGACCGGGCTATACTTCAACCATGGCCGAGCCCGAGCAGAGAGAGCCGCTCACGTTCGAGCGGGCCGCGCGGCTCGATCCAGATTGCGAGCCCGGCGAGCTCGTGGAGGGGAGGTTCGAACCCGTGACGCGGAAGACCTGGCGACACGGCGAGATCGTGGCGCGGGTGTGTTTGCTCTTGGGCACGTATTTGCGCGACAACCCAGGGTGGAGCCTGGCGGTGGGCGACCCGGAAACCGGCTTTCGCATGACCCGGACACGCTGCGGGGGCCGGACGTGGGGCTGGTGCGCGCGGCGCGGGGGCCCGCTGGGAGCGGTGTCGACGGTTGGCTGGAGGGGCCTCCGGATCTCGCGGTCGAGGTGTGCAACCACGCGCAGCGGTGGCCCGAGCTGAAGAATAAAGCCTCTGAGTACCTCGGCGCCGGGGGGCGGATGGTGTGGCTGCTCGATCCCGCGCAGCGGCGCGTGTTGGTGTGGACGCCGCCCAACGCGGTGGCGCTCCTCGGCGAGGACGGCGAGCTGGGCGTCGGCGAGGTCCTCGAAGGGTTTTGCTGTGGCGTGTGCGAGCTCTTCGAATGACGCACGACAGAGCGCCTCGACATCGGTTGGGGCGCGTTCGTTCGCCATGCAATCAACGGGCGACTCAGTGCTCAGCGCCCAGAGGCACTCGGGTCGTCACCGGATGATTCACATTCCTGGGCTCGAGCGATGTCAGCGTCCACCACGCATGTGGGCATCGGCTCGAGGCGCGTGATCTGGAGAGACCCAGCCACCGCAGCGAACGCGAGACAACGATGAACGTTCTCGCTGAGATCCTCCGCGTCTCCCTCGACGGTGGCTCGGCAGAGCTTGGGCGTTAGCTCGAGGCCGATGAGCGTGTAGAAACGATCGAGAATGCGGCCAATGGTGAGCTGCAGGCCCATGTCGGCGTGCTCGCGCGGGGTCCAGGTGACACGAAGGCGGATCATGGCTGTGGGTGCGCGCGCGGCCCACTGGGGTCATCGGCGAGAACGAGGTGCTCGGAGCACTTCTGAGCGTAGCGCGAGCTGTTCGATGAGGCTGGGAGCACCCTATGGCGCGTGGGGCGCTCTTCTCCGTGGGGTCCACGTGAAGGCGGCTTCCGGCGGTCCGGATCGGGTGCGGCCCGGGACGAAGAGCTCGGTGGTGGTGCGGGAGGCGTCGGCTCGGTCGATGCCGATGGTGAGGCGGCAGATGCCATGCTGGGCAGGTTGGCCGTCGACGAGCGGCGTGTACCAGTGTGCCTCGGGCGGGCTGTCCACGAGCTCGATACGGTCGAAGAGGAAGTCGTTGTCGCCGGCGAAGGGGAGGCCGTAGCGGGGCTCGCCGAGGGTACCGGCGAGACCGCGCTGGACGCGCTCGTGGAGGTCGGCCGGGCCCGAGCGCACGCCGATGACGGCGTCGAAGTCGACGAGGAGCTCCCTGCGAGCAGGGGCGATCCAGTACTTCGAGCCGTATGCGCGTTCCTTCAGCTCTTTGCCCGACGCGCCCACGGGGTAGCTGTGAAGCTGTTGGAAGAGCGACGAGATTTGCGGGGCGCGCGGATCGGTCAGCGTTCCGATGGCCAGCTCGAGGCATGGGACGTCGGCCCGGATGCGGGTGGTGGTCGCCGGCGTGGGATCGCGCATCTCGATGCCGGCGAGGTTGAGGACGAGGCCCAGCGCGGACGAGTGGGGGATGATCGGGAGCGTGGTGCGGTAGGCGCCCGCCTGCATGGGGCGAAACGCTGCGAACGGCGCCCGCACGCGGAGCCAGAATGGCGCGTCGGCAGCCATGTCAGCTCGCGAAGGCAGCCCGCGCCGCGTCGGCCAAGCCCCGCTGGGGATTCTCGAATAGGTGCGCGCCCTGATCTTCCAGCTCCTTGCGTCGCTCCGGCTTCATACCGCGGACGATTTCGCCGGCGATCCAGAACTCCTTGCCGGGCAAGTCGTTGGCGTTGAGGCGGTCGAGCTCGGCAAAGCCTCCGGCTTCGCCAAAGCCGTAGGTGTTGAAACCGGCCACGAGCGAGCGGCTGACGCGCGCGACGACGCTGCGCGGTGCCATCTCGAAGTAGCTGCGCGCGTGCCCGCCGGCCACGCCATTGAGCTCTCCCACCGCGTCGACGAGGGACAGCACCCACTTCTGCTCCTGCTCGTTGCCGATGTCGCTGCCGGCGAGCGCGAGGGGGTACTGAAAGGCGGAATGCACCACCTCGCTGTGGATCAGCGCCGAGGTCGCCGCGTTCTTCCAGTCGCTCTTGCCCGCGTTGAGCGGCGACTGGTGGAGCGTGGCGTCGAATCGATAGGGTTCGACCGACACGGCCATGTTCATGCGGACGACGCTGTCGCGCTTGGCCGGGCGCTTCTTCTTCTTCATCTCTCCTTCGTTTGCGACGAGATAGCCGAAGAGGTAGTCGTCGGCGTACTTGCTTGCGTCGGGGTAGTCCTCGAACTCGACAGCGAGCTGTCCTTCCTCGTGGAGGCGCTTGCGGTTCATGGGCAGTCCGGCCTTGATGAGCATCTCACGAAGCCCATTGCGCATGGAGGCGGGGCTGATGACGGCGTGATCGTGCTTGCCGCGCGTGATCTTCTGGAGGACGGAGCGATTTTCCTCACTCTCTCCGCGATGGTTGGCGCTCGGTGCAGCGTAGGTGAGGATGGTGGCGAACAGGTTCAAACTGGGCATCGTCGGTCTCCAATGGATCAGGCGTTGGCGCAGAGCGCCAGCATGGTGAGCGTACGGACGTCTTGCGTGCGGTCGCGCAGCGCCTTGCTCAACGTGAGGTAGCGGTCCTCGCCGAGGCGCTGCGGCACCGAAGCGAGCGTGGACGCGAAGAACTCGATGAAGTCGTCGTCGGCGCCTCGGCTGCGGGCGGCGAGGAACGCGTCGAGGGCGATCTTTCGCTTGAGCTTGTTGTACTCCGCCTCTTTCGCTTCGAACCTCTTGTCGTTCTTGTCCTTCAGCGGCTGGACGTCTCGTCGCCAGTCGATCTGATGCTTCGCTTCGAGGCGGCGGAGAACGTAGCTTCGGACGAACTGATAGATGATGGTCTCGAGGTCGGGCTTGTCGTCGTCTTCCATGAGGGTCTCTCGTTGCTGAAACAGGGTGCGGGCGTCACGCCGAAAGTCGGGCGACTCGAGGGTTTGATCGTAGGGAACGGTGCACAACAGGCGGTCGAACCCCACGTGGCGGCGCGTCTCGCCGTCCAGGATGTTGCGCAGCACCTGCCGCTTGAAACGCACGTCCCGAAGCTCGCGGGCGAGCGCGTAGTCTTCCAGGAGGTGAACGGTGGGGACGACGCGGTCGGCGCCGAGGAGCGTGATGTTGTTGCCACGCTTCTCGAGGTGGAGCGTGTCGATGCCGAGCACGATTCCTAGCATGTCGCTGGACGTGCTGTGCTCGATGCCCGTCGCGAGCCAGCGAGAGAGCTCGAGGGCGCTTTGGGCAGGGAGCTCGACCACCGCATCCTTGGGCCGGTAGCCGCGCTTTTCGCCGCCTCGCTTGGCGAGCATAGATCGAAAGCACCCGCAGAATGCGTCGAGGCGAGCCACGTCGGGGACGGCGAGCACGAAGCCGCTGAACTTCGACTTGCCTTCGTTGTCGACGATGGTGGGGACGTACACCTGGCAGGCGTACGGCCAGAAGTGGAGCAAGAACTGATAGCGCGCGCGATCGCGGAACGGGACGCTTTCGGCAGTCGCCGCCTGGGCGCCAATGAAATAGGTACTCGGGAGATCGACCGATTCGTCGGGCTTACCGGAGAGCTGCTTCCAGACCTTGGCGGCGTCGCTTGGGCGTTTGCGCTCCGCCGGCTTCACGTTCGGGTCTGGGACACGCTGCTCGAAGGGTGTTCGGGTCGCTGGCACGCCGCGCAGAATGGACCAAACCATGTTCTGCCAGAGCTTGAGCCACAGCCGCTGATCGCCGGAGCGGTCGTCGTCCGCCAGAAACGCGCCGTCAGGGACGACGACATCGTAGACGTATCGCCTCTCGAGCTTCGTCTTACCCTTCGCACCCTCGACCTCGATCTCATCGATGCGCTTGGGCTCAATGACGACCTTGTTTTTCTTGAAGGGTTGTTTGCGAGCGGTCTCCTCCGTGGCTGCGGCGTACGTGACATCGAACAGCGCGGCGAGGCCCTGTTGGTTGAGGTGGATCTCGGCCAGATTCGCTGTGCACGACACGACCTGGCACAGCCCCTCCGCGCGACCGGTCTCCTGGAGGTAAGCGATCATCATCACGAGACCGGCGAGCCCGGCGCGGTGCTGAGAAGAGGGCAGCTCGGCCAGCGACCACGACAGTGTTAGCTCTTTGGGCGTGTTGGTTCGGTTCGCCTTCGCTTTCGCGTTCATCTGTCGCCTCGCTGGTAGCCGCGCTCGGGAGTGTAGTTGGCCGACGGTGCCACGCCGAGGTAGCGCGGCAGCCAGCTGGGACGGGCGGGGTGGTCGAGCAGCTCGCGCCGCGGCACGGGGACGATCCACTCGGGGAGGGTTCGCTTGTCCCGACGGGCGTCGTCGAGATCGGCGTCGAGAACGGCGGGGCGCGCGTGGTCGCTCTCGTCGCGAAAGGAGGCTGGCTCGGCGAAGTAACCTCCTTCGAGAAAGACGGCGCTTCCCGAGAGCGGGGCTTCGGGCGGGGAGTGCATGTCGAGCGCCACTGCGAGATCACGCTGGCTGACGTTCGGGCCGGCCACGGCGGCGAGGAACTGCTCTGCGCAGGCGAGCTCTTCGTCGCGGTAGGGCAGCGGATTACCGGGAGCACGGTAGGTGAGCACCAAGGCGCGGTCCCTCTTTCCGTGCCGATTGGCCCGCCCGAAGCGCTGGACGAGGGAGGAAATCGGGGCGACCTCGCTGACGAGGACATCCGCGTCGAGGTCGAGCGACATCTCGCAAACCTGTGTGGTGACTGCGAACACAGCGGCATCCGCCTTGAAGGCGTTGACGACGTCCCGGTGGCGATCCTTCCGATCCGAGAGCTTGAAACGGCTGTGGTAGCAGAGGACGTCGGTGCCGGTTTCATCTGCGATTTCTTTTGCTAGGGCGATGCAGCGATCGACGTTGTTGACGACCCAGAGCACGCGCTCCTGGTTTGCGAACTGCGCGAGGGCGAGGGTCTTGGCCTCACCCGCGTCGGCCACGCCCCGCACGTTATAGCGCGGCGCCGATTCCCGGGTCTCGATCTCGCCGAGGGCGACGTCCTCGCTCGGATAGATGGTGAGGCCCATATCGGTGAGAGCGCGGCGCCGATCGGGAGGCAGGGTTGCCGTCATGCAGAGGACGGGCACATCGAAGGCGGCGAGGAACGATCGCAGGTGGAGAAACATCGACCGGTCGAAGCTGTGCACCTCGTCGATGATCACGGCTGCGTCTGCGAGCGCCGGCAAGGCGCAGAGGGCGCCGTACTGGTGGGTGAGGAAGCTCAGGAACTGGTCGACGGTGGCGCTGAAGTAGCGCTTCGGCCAGTGCTTCAAGGCGAATAGCCTGCCGTGTGCTTCGTCGGCGTAGCGCTTGCCCCGCGTGGCCTCACTCGGGTTGTCGCGGATGTCGTCGAGCTCGAGGTCGGCTGTGCCGTGCATGAGCGAGGCCAGCGCCTCGGGCGCCCAGCCGACGTAATCCTTGAAGCCCTCGGTAGCCGTGCCACGCGTGGGATAGAGGAAGACGATGCGTCCGATGTCGCGCCGCTCGGCGACCTGCTGGGTCCAAAGGTAGGCGGCGAGGGTCTTGCCCATCCCGCAGCCGGCGAGGAGCAAAACGCGATCGCCTTGCTTGGCCACGTTGCATTGGAAGGGCTTGTAGCCGGTGAACGTCGCGCCGAGCTCGCGGGTGCGCGGGAGGAGAATGTGATCGTCGATCTGCGCGGCGGTGAGCGCCGCTCCGTTGGCCACCTCGCCGAGCCAGGTCTCGATGGAGTGTCCCTCCCGCACGAGGGCGGAAGCGGCGGAGTCGGCGGCGATCAGAGCCGCCTTCACCGCGAGACTGAGGCGGCGGCGTGGGCAATCGTGACGCGTGTCGTCGAAGAAGAATCTGGCGTGGTCATGACCCAAGGTGACGGCATCTGCCCAAGCACCGCGAGGATCCCACCGAACCGTCGGGAGCGCCGGCGGTGGAGACAGGGATGCGACTTTGGCGACGGACGCGAGGGCGCCATGTACGTCGTGGTGGGCGAGGTAGTGCCGGCAGGGTGCGCCGTACCAGTAGTTGCCTCCGTCGAGCGACTTTGTCCCCGAAGCCTTGAGATGATGGGAGAGCACCGCGGCGGTGATGACGTCGACGTCGAGGAGGGGATTGGCGGCGAGCCAAGCGCGCACCTCGGGGAGGCAGAGAATGAACGCGCTGAGGTGCTCGTGCCGAATGGGCTGACGCGTGCGGGCGGTGCCGCTCACGGCGGCGACGAAGCCCTCGTTGGCCTTGCCGATGTCGTGGAAGAGACATGCGACGCGAAGGTTGAGAAGGAAAGTCTCGTGGTCGGCGACCCGAAAGAAGCGCGTCCAGCTCCGTCCCCACCGGACGCTGGTGCCGAACAGCGCACAGGCCGCGTCGTCGGTGTCCAGGAGGTGCTGCGCGAGACCCAGCGCTTCGGAGATCGGGCGCCCGCGCCGCGCGCTCTTTGCCGGGAGGTGTACGGGAAGCTCAGCCATCGGTCCGCCTGCGCGTGGGACGGAACAGGCCGCAGCCCATGGCGCGCTTGCCCCCCAAGCCCGCTTCCTGAACACGGAGCGACTCATCTGCGTCGAGCTCCCCGACACGTACAGAGAAGCCGACGAGGCGTCGGCCAGACACAGTGATCGAGCGGCGGCCGCGGAGCTCGAACACGCCAGCGACGGACAGGGCGTCGAGTTGGCGGCGGATTTCCGCAGCGAAGCGGTTCGCGAGTGCCTCGTTGTCGAGCGTTGTGCGTTCGAGCTCCGCGCTGTGCCTGGTTGGGGGGGTGGTGAGCTTGATGTAGACGAGCCGCGCATCGAGAGTGGCCGCCGTCGACAGACGGTAGACACGTGGCACGCCGAGCGAGAGCGCGCGACCGGTGAGCTCGAGTGTGCGGCCCGTGAGCGGGAGCAGGTCGGCGATGCGCGCCTCGGGCACGCGGAGCCGCAGCTCGCGACCTTTCTCGACGGTAAGCTCGGCGGTGTCCTTGGCGGTCCCAGGGAGAGGATGGACGCCCAGCCAGTCGGCAGCGTGGAGCGCGCCGTGTACACGACTGAGCGCGCCATAGAGTGCATAGCCATGGTCGCGTGGGACGACAGCGTCGGCACGCAAGGGGAAGGCGACGTCAACGGATGGCAAGCTGGTCCCTCATCTCTCGATTTCCGCTCTCATTAGGTAGCGCAGGCGCGTCTCACGTTCGGTGATACGAGCCAGACAATAATGCCAAAGGACGTTCGTTTGGGTGCGGATCCATGTGGGTGTCGCAGGGCGTGGGGTTGTCAACGAAGTCGGCCTTCTGTGGGTGGGGTCATGGGGTGGCTCTTACGAGCTCGTAGACGGTTTGTAGCCAGGCTCGGAGGGTGGGGGCGGTGGGGTTGAGCTCGTAGCCTTGGTGGTGGGTGGCGGCGCTGAGGGCCGACCAGGTGTAGGCGGCGCGGGCGGCGAGGGTTGGGTTGGGGTGGAGCGCGCGGAGGAGGATGAGCTGGGTGGTGAAGGGCGCGGCTTGGGCGCCCGGGGCGTGCGCGGCGAGGAAGGTGTGGAGGGTGTGCTCGAGGGCCTGGCGGGCGAGGATGGCCGCCGCTCGTGGCCAGAGGCCCGCGGTGGCCGCCTCGGGGAGGTCGATGAGACGCCACGCGGCAGCGATGAGCTCCTGCGGGACGGCGCGCGGGGAGGTTGGGGGGCGTGAGCTGAAGGACATGAGCGCTCGCAGTGGGCGTGGTCGTGCGGGGGGAGGAGGGTTGAGGGGTGGGGGCTAGGGGGTGCGGAGGGTTCTTGCGAGGGCTTCGGTGGCGCGGATGAGGTGGGTTAGGTTTCCGCGGTGTTCGTGGTGGGCGGTTTGTTTGAGGGTCTGGAGGAGGTCGGCTGCGCTGGGGCCGAAGCGGCGGGTTTTGTTGAGGTAGGCGAGGAGGGTGTCGGGGTTTTGGTCGAGGGTGAGGGCGAGGAGGTCGTGGATGCCCTGCTGCGCTTCGAGGGCTTGTTCGACTTCGAGGTGAGGGGCGCCGGCGGCCAAGGTGCGGCGGCGGTACGACTCGGTGCAGGCGGCTTCGAGGGCGAGGCGGCAGAAGGTGGGGATGGTGCGCGCCGCGATGCGGGGGCCGAGTTGATCTTGGTGACGCAGGCAGTTTCTGGCGTCGGTGAGGTGACGGGTGACGGGGTCGAGGAGGGGGCGGAGCTCGACGTGGGAGCGGGCGCGGCGCTGGGCCTCGAAGATGGTGGCTTGGATGCCGAGGCGGCGGATGGCTTCGTAGAGGCGGTTGTCGTGGGTGAAGACGATGACCTGGCGGGTGAGGGCGACGTCGGCGAGCACTTGGGCGAGGCCGTCGACTTTGTGCGGGTCCATGGCCTGGACGGGGTCGTCGATGACGAGGAAGTGGAAGGGGCTCTCGCCGAGGGTCATGCGGGGGAGAAAGAGGCTGAGGGCGAGGGTGTTGAGCTCGCCCTGCGACATGACGCCGAGGGCGACGCCGCTCTCGCCGTCGACGGCGACGTCGAGGGCGACACGACGACGGGTGCCGGTGCCATCGAGGCGCACGGCCTCGAGATCGACGTTGCTCTCCTGCCGCAGGACCGACCAGATGTGCTGTGCGCGCTCGGCGATGGGACGGAAGCGCTCGTCGCGTAGCGAGGTCTCGGCGTCGTCGAGCCATTTTTTGGCGCGGGTGAGGGCGGCGAGGTGAGGGCGCTCGGCCTCGACGGTGCGGGCGATGGCGAGGAACGCGGCGAGCTGACGGGCGATCGGGGTCCACGCGTTGGTGATGGCCGCGTGGCGACGCTCGGCTTCGGCGCGGAGGGCGGTGAGCTCTGCCGCGAGCTCGAGGGCGCACGACTCGGCGTGGTCGCACAACGCGCGGGGGTGGTGGGGCGGCGTCGCCCACGCGCGCCACGCGGTGAGGGCGGCGGTGGAGAGGCCGAGCTCGGTCGAGCGCTCGAGGGCGGCGGGGACGCCGGTGATGAGCGCGACCAGATCGCTCTGCGCGGCGCGAATGGCCTTCGCCCCTTCGCGGAGGGCGGCAGACTGGAGCTTGGCGTCGTGGAGGCGCGCGCGGGCCACGTCGGGCCAGGTGGGCGCGAGCTCGCTCTGGCACACCGGGCAGGCGCCGCCTGCGGCCTCGACGTGGGCGATGGCTTGCTCGAGGAGCGTGGCGAGGGTGGCGGTATGGGGCTCCGCGTTCGTGAGGACGTCGGCGTGGTGGTCGAGGGCCGCGCGCAAGGTGGCCACCGCCTCGCCCACACGATCGAGGGCGGGCGGGGTGAGCTGGGCGATGCGGCGTAGATCGTTGGCGGCCGAGGTGTCGGCGTCGTCGCCGGTGAAGACGAGCGCCTCGAGGGCGGCGAGGTCGGGCTTCTTGCTGCCGAGGGCGGCACGGCAGGCTTCGACGCGCGGATCCACGCGCTCGGTGTC
>CAYOAL010000018.1:76664-83467 GCA_964401935.1 uncultured Polyangiaceae bacterium | reverse complement strand
TTTGGCGGTGTCTTTGGCGGTGTCTTTGGCGGTGTCTTTGGCGGTGTCTTTGGCGGTGTCTTTGGCGTCGGCGGCGTTGTCGGGCTCGGCGCCCGCGCTCGTGTCGAGCCCGGTGAGCGCGTCGAGGGCGGCGAGGGTGGCTTCGCGGGCGCGCTTGAGGTGCTTCTTGTGGTCTTCGCGCTCTTTCTTGGCGTCGGCGAGGCGCTTGCTGGCCGCGGTGAGCTCGTCGAGGCCGAGGATGGCCTTGAGGGGGTCGTAGAGCTTGCTCGGCTGCTCGAGGAGCGCGCCGAGCTCGAGGTGACCGAGGAAGGGGCGAAAGGTGGTGAGGGGCTCGAGCCAGCCGAGCTCGGCGAGGCCGCCCTCGATGCGCCCCTCGCCGGCCGAGCTCTCGCGGGCACGGTCTCGCGTGTCGCCAGGGCCGGCGCCGGGGGCGCTCTCCCGGCGGAGGCGGAGCTCGCTCGCGTCGAGGTCGTCGTGCCAGCGGCGGCGCGCCACGATCGGCGCGGAGCCTTCGACGATGAAGGTGGCCTCCACGTAGGTGGGGTCGCTCGTGTGGAGGTTTCGCCAGCCCTGTTTCCAGTCTTTGGGGCGCGCCGCCCAGCGGCTGCTCTCGCCGGTGAGGAGCGTCTCGAGGGCCTCGGCGAAGCTCGACTTGCCGGAGCCGTTGCGCCCGAGCACCACCGTGAGGCCGGGGCCCGCCGCGAGCGAGAGGGTCTCGCGTTCGCCGATCCCTCGGAAGCCAGCCACCTCCAGGCGCGCGAGGTAGGCGCGCGCGTGCGACGGAGGCGGGGGGCGCTCGGTGGGGTGAGCGACGAGGCGCTCGTCGTCGTGCTCGGAGAGCGCCGCTTCGAGGGCGGCCGTGCCGCGACAGGCGGCGTCGACGAGGCCTACGGTGAGGTCGTCGAGCGTGCCGTCGCTGGTGAGCCGCTCGAGGAGCTGGTGATGGAGCGCAGGGGTCATCGTTCGGAAGCTACGGAACCTCGCGCGTCGAACCGATGGAGCGATTGGTGGTGACTGAACGGATGGTGGGGCTCGTGGCGAGGAGCGCGCCCTGCGCGAGATCGTGCACCGCCGCGATGAGCTCGGGGGTCTCCGGGCGGGCCGCGTCGCCGAGGCCGACCACGAAGCGCGCGATGGCCCCAACGCCGGCGGTGCGCGACGAGACGCGGACACCCCCGGACGGGTCGGGCTCGACGTGCATCGGCACGGGGAGCGTGTCTTTCACCCAGCGCGCCTCGGGGTCGCGCACGGTGAAGGCGACGAACACCGGCGCCCTTGGATCGCGATAGCCGGCGACGGTGTCGACGAGGAAGGCCTCGACGTCTTGCGGGCTCGCGGCCACGAAGGTGGCGCTCGGCTCGAGCGCCGCGAGCTGAATGCGCGAGACGCGAAAGTAGCGCAGGGCGTCGCTCGCGTGGCAGTGGGCGAGGAACCGGTGGAAGGGGCCCACGAGCACGCGCTGGACGGACACGACGCGGTCGTCGACGTGTCCGCTCCGCGCGCTGTAGTAGCGCATGGTGAGGGGAATGCGGCGCGTGCAGGCGTCTTCCACGATGCGGAGGTGGTTGTCGTCGGCGGGGTGCGCGACGGGGGTGATGCCCATCGGCCGGTCGAGGTGCGACGCGGTGGCGATGCCGAGGATGAGGTGATCGCGGCGGTCGCTCTGGGGGGCGCGGGCGAGCTGGCGCAAGAGCTCGAGCACGTCGGCGGAGGGCACGGTGACCCCCCCGGGAAACCAGTTGTGGGGGACGCTCCACACCACGTGGGGATGGTCGCGCTCGGACTCGAGCGGGATGTGGCGGCTCAGCTCCACGAGGTGCTTGCGGATGACGGGCACCCCCACGCCGACGCGGGCGGCGAGCTCGGACTGGCTCCACGAGCGCTGCTCGAGGAACGCGACGAGGATCGCGATGACGGTCTCTCCAGCGCTCCGGCTCCCCACGCTCTGCTCTGCTCTTCCTTCCCGCCCCGCAGCAGCGTCCGGGTACCCCGGCGCGCACGGCACGTGGCATCTGACCCAGTTGGACGCGATCGGTAAAGACTGAACGTATGACGGTCAGCCCTGGGGGCTTACAAGCGTGTACGCTTAAGAATGGACGACAACCACCTGTGCGCCAGCGGTTGGCGACGGCTCTCCGCGCTCGGTCGCACACGAATCCTCTGTGGGCGAGCGCCCGCATGACGCAAGATGGCGTCGTGAAATCGGTGACCTCCGTTCGCGACAGCCACTGCTCCTATTGCGGCCACGCGCTCTCCAACACCGCGAGCTATCCGCGCACGTGCGATCGCTGTGGCGCCCAGACGTGGGCCAACCCCATCCCCGTGGGCGTGGCCCTCGTGCCCGTGGCCCACGCGGGGCGCACCGGGCTGCTCGTGGTGCGCCGCGCCATCGAGCCCAAGCTGGGCATGATCGCGTTGGTGGGCGGCTTCCTCGAGGAGCACGAGAGCTGGCAGGTGGGGAGCGCCCGCGAGGTGCGCGAAGAGACCGGCGTGACGATCGATCCGGCGCGCCTCGAGCCGTTCTGGTTCGTGTCGACCGAGCCGCGCCCCAACCGGGTGCTGCTGTTCTCGGTGGCCGACGCCGTCGCGAGCGAGAGCTTCCCACCCTTCGAGCCGAGCCCCGAGACGAGCGCGCGCGGCCTCGTGTTCGGGCCCGAGGGGCTCGAGCAGCTCTTTGCCTTCCCTCTCCACGCGCAGGCCGCGCGCCGCTACTTCGAAGCGCAAGCGGTCGCCGGTCCGCACGACTTCACCAGCGTGTGAGCCCCTCGGCAGCCCACGCGCCGCGCCTGCATGCTAAGACTCCTCACCTTCCTCGCCCCCGGCATCCCCATGGGGCTCTACGAGGTGATCGCCGACTATCTCGCGGCGCGCCTCGACGTGGACGTGGTCGCGCGCTCGGAGACGAGCCGCTCCGGCCCAGGCCCGGGGACCCCCGACCCCTTCGCCGACGGCAGCGCCGACGTGGGCTTCGTGTGTGCACCGTCGTACGTGTGGATGGCGAGCGCGGCGAAGCCATCGGTGCGCCTCGCCGGCGTGGCTCCCGTGCATACGGATCCGCGCACCGGCGGACGCCCCGAATACTACGCGGAGCTGGTGGTACCCAAAGACAGCGACGTGGAGCGCTTCGAGGACCTCGCCGGACGCCGCTTCGCGTTCAACGATGAGAGCTCGCTGAGCGGGTACCACTGTGTGCTCGACAAGCTGGCGCGAGCCGGGCTCGACATCGGCTTCTTCGGCCACGTGATGCAGTCGGGGTCGCATCATCGGTCGCTCGAGCTTTTGTCCGAGCGTCGCATCGACGTGGCCGCCATCGACGCCAACGCGCTCCACCTCGTAGAGGCGCTCGGGTTCGAGCTCGGCATCCGCGTGCTCGAGTCGCTCGGCCCGTTCCCAGTGCAGCCGGTGGTGTTTCGCGCCACGCTCCCCGTGGAGCAGCAGCGCGCGATCACCCACGCGCTGCTCGAGATGCACCACGCCTCGATGGGCGAGCCGCTGCGGCGTTTCGGCGTGGAGCGCTTCGCCCCGGTAGACGACGTGCACTACGACGGGGTGCGCGAAGGGATGCGAGAGCGCGCCGCGGCCAGGGCGGAGCCACCCGAACGCTCGGATCCGGGCTGGGGCGCGAGGTGATAGAGTTCGCTTCATGATGAGAGCTCGTGTCGCGGTGTTGGCCGCCGCGCTCGTGATGGTGCTTGGCGGGTGCACGAGCCCGTCGCCCGAACCAGCGCCAGCGCCGCTCCCGGTGCCCACCGCCGCGGCCGAGGGGGAAGGGGAGGCCCCCGCTCCGCCCCCCACCTACGACGCGGTGCGAGCGCCGGACGTGATCTTCGCCGATGGGCTGAAAGAGACCGAGAAGCGCCGGGGGCGGCTCACCCGCGCCGGCGACATCTTCTGGGATCTCGCCGCGGCAGAGGCGAACAAGGTGAGCGTGCCGGCAGATGACGAGGTGTTCGAGCACACGCTCGAGATGACCGTGGTCGAGCGGCACGCACGCCATCTGCGCGTGGTGTACGAGGGGCGCGAGGTGCGCCTCGCGTTCTACCTCCTCGAGAGCGAGTTTCGCGAGGTGACCAAGGACGTGGTCACCCTCCTCGACGAGCGCGGCGAGCCCTTCGCCAACGGCTGCGGCGTCACCGTCCCTGGCGGCACCGAGCTCGAGCTCGGCGCGGCGCGCGCGGGACTCCGTCGCGCGAGCCTCGGCACCGAGCGGATGGAGGCCAAAGGTACGCTGCCCTCGAGCAGCATCGATCGCGTGTACGTCGCGCCGCCCCCGCCGCCCGCGACGCGCAAGTACGACTGCACCGTGAGGAGCCCCATCGTGCTCCGCGACGGCCCCCCGCACCGCGACGGCAAGCAAGCGAAGGTGGTGGCCGAGCTGTCGGGGGACGGAACACGCCGCTGTGAGCAAGGACCGGTGCGCGACGGCATGCAGAAGGTGACGGTGTTCGAGCACGACGTCGCCATCGTGGGCTTTGTGCCACAGAGCGCGGTCACCCCCACCGAGCCCGGCGACTACGGCATTGGCTTCGGCACCGGCGGGGGCGGGGGCTGGGGCTCGTCGCACGCCACGATCCGCCATCTCTGGCCGGGCGACGCCCTGTATCCCGCCGAGGGCGGCTCGCAGGTAGGGCGCGTCACCGCGCGCGCCATGCCCGTGATGGAGGCGGGGGAGGGTGAAGGCGGAAGGCAGCGTGTCCGCTTCCCCTTCGCGCCGTGGGACTTCACGGAGTTTTCGATCGACGCGGCCACCTACGAGGCCGCACAGACGAAGTACGACGCGTGGCTCGCGCGCGTGAAGTTCGAGAAGCTGAAGGTGACAGGTGGCGCCAAGGTGGAGGCGGTGCAGAAGGAGCTCGAGACGGATCGGGTGGGCGTGAACGGTTGTTTCGACGACGCGCTCGAGAGGCAGCCGGGCACCACCTTCCGGCTCGGGGTGGAGCTCTCGTTTGCGGCAGCGCGGCCCGATCCCAAGGTGACCGCAGCGAGCCCCGCAGAGAGCGAGGCGATCGACGATCTCCGCCTGTGCCTCCGAATCTGGCTGCGGAGCAACGCGCCGATGCTCCTCGGGAGCCGCGCCAGCTTCGAGCTGGTGCTCACCCCGAACGCGGTCGTCGATGCGCCGGTCACCGCGCCCGCACCCGCCACGAAGTGAGGCTCACGTGCGCCCCGGCTCCCTCTCGCGCTCCACCTTGGCCACCTTGGCCACCTTGGCCACCTTGGCCACGGGGGCCGCATTGCGCACCGGGTCCGCTTCTAGCAGCGCGCCCGCTTTGATCACGTGGGCTCTCTTGTCCGCCTCGCTCGCCGTGTCGCTTGGCGGCTGCTCGAGCCCAACCGTCGTGGTGCCGCCTCCGACGACCGCGCTCGAGGTGCCCACGGCGGTGGCTGAGGCGACCCCGGCGCCGCCACCGTTGGCCTACGACAGCGTCAAGGCCCCTGCCGTCGTGCTCGCCGACGATATCGCCGCGACCGAGAAGCGCCGCGCGCGGCTCACACGCGCCGGCGACATCTTCTGGGATCTCGCCGCGGCCGAAGCGCGACAGCCGGGCGCGACCTCACCCGACACCGAGCCCTTCAACTCCACGCTCGAGATGACGGTGGTGGAGCGGCACCCGCGGCACCTCCGCGTGGTGCACGAGGGGCGCGGGGTGCGCCTCGCGTTCTACCTGCTCGAGCGCGAGTTTCGTGAGGTGCCCACGGACGTGGTCACGTTGCTCGACGACAGCGGCGAGCCCTTCGCCAACGGCTGCGGTGTGACCGTGCCCGGCGGCACCGAGCTCGAGCTGCAGCCGGGCCCCCCAGGCTTTCGTCGCGCGACGCTCGGCGCCGCGCAGCTTCGGGCCACAGGTGCGCTGCCCGCGAGCAGCATCGACCGTGTGTACGTCGCGCCGCCGCCGCCGCCCGCGATGCGCCGGTTCGACTGCACCCTGAGGAGCCCGATTGCGCTCTACGACGGCCCCCAGGGGCAGGTGGTGGCCAACCTCGTGGGGGACGGTACACAGCTCTGTGAGCAGGGGCCGGTGCGCGGCGGCATGCAGAAGGTGACCCTCTTCGAGCACGCGATCGCCATCGTGGGCTTCGTGCCCACGAGCGCGGTGACGGCCATCAAGCCCAACGAGTACGGGGGCCTCTCCACCCTCGGCTTCGGCAGCGGGAGCTTCCCACCCGCCACCTTCCTCCACCTCTGGCCGGGCGACGCGCTGTACCCGGCGAAGGGCGGCTCGCAGGTTGGGCGGGTCACCGAGCGTGCCGTGCGCGTGATGGACGTGGGCGCCGGTGATGGTGGCTGGCAACGTGTCCGCATCCTCAACGCGCCGTGGGACGTCACGGAGCTCTCGATCGACGCGGACACCTACGAAGCGGCCAAGCAGAAGTATGACGCGTGGCTCGCGCGGGTGGAGCTCGAGATCAAGGGGACAGGTGGCGCCAAGGTGGAAGCGGTGCGGCTCGAGCTCGAGGGCTATCGCGTGGCGTTCAACGACTGCTTCGACAACGCGCTCCAGAAGCAGCCCGGCGCCACATTCCGGCTCGAGGTGGACATGGAGTTTGCGGCGACGCGCCCCGACCCCCACGTGATCGCGCTCGGACCCACCGTCGACTACCTCGACCTGTGTGTGGCGTCGTGGCTTCGCACGGACGTGCCGACGCTCTACGGGAGACGCGCCCAGTTCGAGGTGGTGCTCACCCCGAGCGCGCTCGTCGATGCGCCTGCACCCGCCACGAAGTGAGGCTCACGTGCGCCCCCGCCCTATCCCGCGCTCCACCTTGGCCACCTCGTTGCGCGGCACCTTGGTCACCTCCGT